>NZ_AUFG01000040.1 GCF_000426385.1 Arsenicicoccus bolidensis DSM 15745 | reverse complement strand
GTCGTGTCGTCTGGGGGCCGTCTGGCGCGTCGCAGGCGACCTGAACTGAGCTGCGGGCTCGAGTCGTGTCGTCTGGGGACCCCGTGGGGGGTCGTGGGCGACCTGAAGTGAGCTGGGGACTCGATTCATGTCGTTCCGGGCGGTTCGGCGGGGCGTCATACGGCCCCACAAGCAAGATCGTGAGTGTCTGGTCCAAGAATCTTGGACCAAGCACTCACGATCTTCGTCAGAGAGGGGAGGCGCGGGTCAGTCGCGCCGGCCCTCGCGGCGCAGGTCGGACGCCTCGAGCTTGAGCTCGTCGAGGGTCTTCTCCTGCTTCTTGATCCCCTTGTCGTCGCGTGGCGGCAGGAGCACCTGGTCCTCGGCGGGCATGCCCGCGGCGAGCTGCCGGGAGCGCTCGACCTCGGAGTCGAACTCCGCACCGAAGAGCAGCGCCAGGTTGGTGATCCACAGCCACAGGAGGAAGACGACCACACCCGCGATCGAGCCGTAGGTCTTGTTGTAGGACCCGAAGTTGGACACGTAGAAGCCGAAGGCGACGGACGCCAGGATCCAGGTGACGAAGGCCAGGGCCGCGCCGGGGCTGAACCACTTGAACTTCGGCTGCTTGACGTTGGGGGTCGCGTAGTAGAGCAGCGCGATGACCAGGATGACGATCAGGCCGATGACGGGCCACTTCGCGATGTTCCACACCGTCACGGCGGTGTCGCCGAGGCCGATGAGTCCGCCGACCCACTGCGCGATGCCGCCGCTGACGACCAGCATGATGCCGGCGAGGGCGACCAGGGTCAGCGTGATCAGGGTGATGAGCAGCTGCAGCGGTCGCAGCTTGAGGAAGGGGCGCCCTTCCTGCACGTCGTAGATGCGGTTCATCGCGCGGCCGAAGGCGCCGATGTAGCCGGAGGCCGACCACAGCGCGGTGAGCAGACCGACGACCAGGGCGACGCCGGACGCCTGGGAGCCGGAGATCTCCTTGATGATCGGGCCGACGGTGTCGACGGCCTGCGGCGAGAGCTGGCGGACGCCGTCCAGCATCTTGTCGACGGTGCCCGGATCCTGGCCGAAGAGGCCGAGCAGGGAGATCAGCGCCAGGACGGCCGGGAACAGCGACAGCACGGCGTAGTAGGTCAGGGCGGCCGCGAGGTCGGTGCACTGGTCCCGGGTGAACTCCTTGGTCGTGCGCTTGAAGGCGTACTTCCAGTTGGCGCCGGGCAGGTCGTCCATCTCGTCGGGCTTGCCGTGCCCGTCGGGGTCGTCGTGCGTGCGGGCGCCGACCGGGCGCTCCTCGTCGGTCGTGCGGGACTCGTCCGAGTCGGAGGGGTGACGTGTGGCCATGGGGGAGGCTCCTGTGAGGGAAGGGGGGAGGTGGGGGGTTTGTCCACAAGACAACCACATGCGCCCCCGCCGGCGGGGGTCAATCGCCGTGCCACCTGGCCGATCTCGCCTGGCGGTCGGCCGCCTGCCTCAGGCCGCCTGCCTCAGACCGCCGGCCAGGGGAGGGGCTGGCCGAAGTAGTAGCCCTGCACGGCGTGCGCCCCCAGCTCGACGACGGCGGACAGCTGCTCGGCGGTCTCCACCCCCTCGGCGACGGACCGTATGCCGAGCGCGTCGGCCACCTCGACGGCCGAGCGCAGCATCGCGTGGTCGACGGTGCTGGTGAGGCACCCGCGCACGAGCACGCCGTCGATCTTGAGGACGTCGATGGGCAGGACGCGCAGGTTGCCATAGCTGGTCGTGCCCGCCCCGAAGTCGTCGAGGGCGAAGCGCACGCCGGCGTCGCCGAGGTGGACCATGCCGGACCGCACCTCCTCGACCGTGCCGATGGGCAGCCGCTCGGTCAGCTCGAGCACCAGACGGCGGCCCTGGCCGCTGCCGCGGATCAGGTCGTCGGCCCAGTCGACGAAGGTGGGGTCGAGCAGGCTGTGCGGGCTGACGTTGCAGGAGACGCGACGCTGCGGGGCCCCGTCGGCGAGGGTCTCGACCACGCGGGACAGGACGGCGCGGTCGAGGGCGTTGACGACGTCATATTGCTCGGCCAGGGCCACGAAGTCGTCGGGCAGCAGGGTGCGTCCGGCCTCGTCGGCCAGCCGGACGAGGACCTCGGCGTCCATGGGGGCCTCGACGCCCTGCACGACGCTGCGGATGGGCTGGGCCACCATCGACAGACGCCCGGTGAGCACCGCGGAACGCACCTCGTCCATCTGCAGCCGCTCGTGGTGGGTGTCGGCGCGTCCCGGGTCGCCGGGCACGTGGACGAGGACCCGTCCGCGACCGCTGCGCTTGGCCTCGTGGGCCGCGGACTCGGCGCGGGAGACGATCTCCTCGATGCCCTGGTCGTGACCGGAGATGGCATAGACGCCGGCGGAGAACGCGACGGGCACCTCGCGCCCGTCGATGCGCAGCGGGTCGCGGGCCAGGTCGACGGACAGCTCCTCGAGCGCGGCTCGCAGCTCCTGGACCGTGCCCCGGCTCAGCGCCCCGAACTCGTCCCCGCCGACGCGGAAGACGGCGACCGGCGTCGGCCCGCTCAGCCGGAGCAGACGGTCGGCCACCCCGCGGAGCACCTCGTCGCCGGACCCGTGGCCGAGCCGGTCGTTGGTCATCTTGAGATGGTCGACGTCGATGTAGGCGAAGGCGCCGTCCGCCGGCTCGCCCGCGCGGGCCCGGCCGATCGCCTCGAAGGCGGCCGCGCGGTTGGGCAGCCGGGTCAGGGCGTCGGTGCGCTGGAGGGTCTGGTTGGTCGATCGCAGGTCGGCCAGCTGCGCCTCGAGCGTGAGCAGGGAGTCCGGGGCCGCCAGGCCCGAGAGCTGGGTGCCCCGGGCGGAGAGGACGGCCGCCACCAGTGTGGCTGCCTGGATCGTCTCGGGTCGTATGGCGGAAGCGCTGGTCACCGCCAGCACGCCGATCGTGGCTGTGCCGGCGTGCACGGCGAGGACCAGACGCTGGCGCAGCCTCGCCTCGACGAGTGGCTGCAGCTCGGGGTCGTCCGCCTCCCGCAGGTCGGGGATCAGCTGGGTCCGCGACCGCAGGACGCGGACGAAGCAGCCGGTGGTCACGGGGCGCTGGTGGACGGTTGGCTCGCCCGGCAGGGTGCCGGCGAAGACGTGGCACTCGACGTGGCCGTCGGACCCGGTGACCAGCCCCAGCTCGATCCGCTCAGCGCCGATGACGCGGGGCAGGTGATGTCGGAGCGCCTGCACGAGCTGCTCGCGCCGGGCGTCGGCGGGCAGGGCCTCGGCGAGGCGGGCGACCGCAGCCAGCGTGTCGGCCTCGGCGCGCCCGCCCCTCGTCTGCCCCTGGTCCCCCTGCGTCACGGGTCCAGGGTATGGCCGGGAGACGACCGTTGTTGCCCCGTGACCGGGAAGCGACGCCGGAGGGGGCGGACCGTGTCCGCGAGGTGCCGCTCGGGCACGCAGCGTCACCGAGCCGGGCGCCGGGCAGACCCCCTGTCGGCGCCCTGCTCTAGGCTCGAGCACGTGACGATGGGACAGGGTGGGCGCGGGGTGTTCGTGGCCCTCGAGGGCGGCGACGGTGCGGGCAAGTCGACGCAGGCTCGGCTGCTGCAGGAGTGGCTGGAGGCCCAGGGGCGCACGGTCCTGCTGACGCGCGAGCCCGGGGGCTCCGAGCTCGGCGCCGAGATCCGGCGGCTGCTCCTCCACGGGGACGACGTGTCGCCGCGGGCCGAGGCGCTGCTCTTCGCCGCCGACCGGGCCCACCACGTGCACGCGGTGGTGCGGCCCGCCCTCGCCCGCGGCGAGGTCGTGGTGACCGACCGCTACCTCGACTCGTCGGTGGCCTACCAGGGCGCGGGGCGCGACCTGGCGGGCGAGGAGGTGCGGCAGCTGTCGCTGTGGGCGGTCGAGGGGCTGCTGCCCGACCTCACCGTGCTGCTCGACGTCGAGGCGGGCACCGGTCGCGAGCGGCGGGGCGACGAGCACGACCGGCTCGAGTCCGAGCCCGACGACTTCCACCACCGGGTGCGGTCCGGGTTCCTGGACCTCGCCGCCGCGGAGCCCGGGCGCTACCTCGTCGTGGACGCCACCCTGGCACCCGCCGAGATCCACGCCCTCGTGCGCGGTCGCCTGGCGGAGGTGCTCTCGTGACCGCCCCCGGCGTCTGGGAGCAGACCGTCGGGCAGCCCGAGGCGGTGACCACCCTCAGCCGGGCGGTGGCCGACCCCGACGCCATGACCCACGCCTGGCTGCTCACCGGCCCGCCCGGGTCGGGCCGCTCGGTGGCCGCCCGCAGCTTCGCCGCTGCCCTGCAGTGCCCCGAGGGCGGCTGCGGGTCCTGCCTGGAGTGCCGCACCGCCATGGACGGCACCCACGCCGACGTCTCCCTGGTCGCGACCTCGGGACTGTCCATCGGCGTCGAGCAGGCGCGCGAGCTGGTGCGGCTCGGGTCGACCCGCCCCTCCGTCGGCCGCTACCGCGTCATCGTGATCGAGGACGCCGACCGCCTGACCGAGCAGGCCGCCAACGCGCTGCTCAAGGTCATCGAGGAGCCGGTGTCGCGCACCGTCTGGCTGCTGTGCGCGCCGTCGCTCGACGACGTGATCATCACGGTGCGCTCGCGATCGCGGCACGTGCGCCTGCGGACCCCTCCCGTCGATGCCGTGGCGGAGCTGCTCGTGCGCCGCGACGGCATCGACCCGGCCATGGCCGCGTATGCCGCCCGCGCGGCCCAGAGCCACATCGGGATCGCCAAGCGGCTCGCCACCGACGACGGCGCCCGCGAGCGCCGGCACACGACCGTCTCCATCGCGGGGCGGATCCGCCGGGTGGGTGACGCCATCGATGCGGCGGCGGACCTCGCCTCGATCGCGGACGAGGAGTCGGGGGCCTCCAGCGCCGACCGCGACGCCGCCGAGCGCCGCCAGCTGCTCGAGCGGCTCGGGGCCGACCCCGCCTCGCGCACCCAGCCCCCGCACGTGCGCTCCGCGGTGGCCGCCCTCGAGCGCGAGCAGAAGCAGCGGGCCACCCGCTTCGCCCGCGACGTCGTGGACCGCTCGCTCGTCGACCTGATGAGCGTCTATCGCGACGCGCTGGTGCTGCGGCTCGGCACGCCAGTCCCCCTGGTCAACACCGAGCTGGGGCCGTTGGTCTCGCAGGTGGCGCAGGCCTTCACACCCGAAGGCCTCCTGCACGCGATCGACGCGATCGGCACAGCGAGGGAGCGGATCGACCGCAACGTGGCGCCGCTGCTCGCGCTCGAGGCCATGTGTCTGTCCTTGAGACTGCCGCGCTGACAGTTCCGTCCCTCCCAGGCGAGACGGCTACCGTGGGGGAGAGACAGGGGGCCTCGACGACGCCGGCCCTCTCCCGGCATACGTCCTCGTCCCCGAAAGGCCCCGCATGACCTCGCTGCGCCGGTCGCGCACCGCACGCTCCGCCACGTCCATCGCGGCGGCCTCCCTGCTGCTCGGGGCCTGCGCCATCCCGGGGACCGGGGGCACGAGCGCAACCACCAGCCCGAGCAGCGCGAGCCCGAGCGGTTCCTCCGCGACCGGGTCGAGCGGGTCGAGCGCCACGAGCACGGCCACCGCCTCGCACGCCCCTGACCTCGCGAAGTACTACGGCCAGCAGCTGACGTGGGAGCTGTGCGGCCGGTTCGAGTGCAGCTGGCTGACCGTGCCCGTGGACTACGACAAGCCCGACGGCGCGACGCTGCGGCTCGCGCTCAAGCGGCAGAAGTCCTCGTCGAGCTCGCGCACCGGGTCCCTCGTGCTCAACCCGGGGGGCCCTGGCGCCTCCGGGGTCGACATGGTCGACTGGTTCGCCCCGACGCTGGCCGGCAACGTCCAGCGACGCTTCGACGTCGTGGGCTTCGACCCGCGCGGCGTCGCCAAGTCCCAGCCGGTCACCTGCCTGGACCCCCGGCAGATGGACGACCTGCTCGGCGGCGACCCGACCCCGGACACCCCCGCCGAGCAGGGCCAGCTCATGGCCGCCAACAAGGCCTTCGGCGAGGCCTGCAAGCAGCGCACGGGCGATCTGCTCGCCCACGTGTCCACCGTCGAGGCGGCCAAGGACATGGACGTGCTGCGGGCCACCCTCGGCGACCAGCGGCTCAACTACTTCGGGGCGTCCTACGGGACCTTCCTCGGCGCCACGTATGCCGGGCTCTTCCCCCAGCACGTGGGGCAGATGGTGCTCGACGGCGTCATCGACCCCGCGCAGGACGGCAAGCAATCCGCCCTGGGGCAGGCCACCGGGTTCGAGCGCGCCACCCGGGCCTACGCGCAGCACTGTGTCGACACCGGCAGCTGTCCGGTCGGCGGCTCGGTGGACGAGGTGATGAAGGGTCTCGCCGACCTGCTCAAGCAGATCGATGCCAAGCCGCTGCCCGCGCCCGGCGTCGGCACCGGCACCTTGACCGAGGGGTGGGCCTCGATGGGCCTGGCGCTGCCGATGTACTCCGACCAGCTGTGGCCGGAGCTCGACGGTGCGCTGCGCGCGGCCAAGGGCGGTGACGGCTCCGGGCTCATGCGCCTCGCGACGCAGTACGCCGACCGTCAGGCGGACGGCAGCTACAACGGCAACATGCTGCAGGCCATCAACGCCGTCAACTGCCTGGACCGTCCCGTGCCGGGGGACGCGGCACGGTACGCCGCGGACGAGAAGGATTTCCTTGCCGTCGCGCCGACCTGGGGCCGCTTCATGGCGTGGGGCGATGCGGTGTGCGGCGTCTGGCCGGTGCCGGCCACCGGCAAGGCCGCCCCCATCAGCGCCAACGGATCCGGTCCCATCCTCGTCCTCGGGACGACGCGCGACCCCGCCACGCCGTACGAGAACTCCGTGGCGCTCGCCAAGGAGCTCGACAAGGGCGTGCTGGTGACGCGGGACGGCGACGGCCACACGGCATACCAGCAGGGCAACAACTGCCTCGACCGTCTCGTCGACGACTACCTCGTCAAGGGCAAGGTGCCGGCCGACGGCGCGAAGTGCTGAGCTGGCTCGACGGATTCGGTCGGCGCCTGCCCGGCCTGTATAGTGGGGCGCCGAGCGTCGGCCCGCTGACGTTCCTGCCGCTTTAGCTCAGTCGGCCAGAGCGATTCACTCGTAATGAATAGGTCGTCGGTTCGATTCCGACAAGCGGCTCAGACTAGGCCCCCGACTCCGGTCGGGGGCCTCGCTGTTGTGCCGCACCTCACCGCAGTGACCGCTTCTTTGCTGTGAATCACCTCAGCGTGCCTGCGCGATCACGGTGGGCTACCTAGGATGAGCGGCATGCGCGAGCCCATGGCCGGCAACCCGCCAGGGCCCACCACTGACGGCGACCCCGAGTCCCGGTCGTTCCGACAGGACGACCGGGTCCTCGTCGTCCTCGGATCTCTGTTCGTGCTGCTGCAGCTCGTCTACTGGACCTCCGACGAAAGGGTCGCGAGCGTGTCCTTCATCGTCATGCGGGTCGCCGCGGTGGTGACCTTCGCCTGGGGCGTCGCCCGTGCCCGTCCGGGATTCCGGCGGGACTGGGGGCTGATGCTGGCCGGCATGGTCGTCTGGGCCCTGGCCGAGGTGGCCGTGGCCGTGCGCATCGCCGTCCTCGGTGAGTATGGCGACTGGACGCCCGCCGGGGTCTTCGACATGGCTGGTTTCGTGCTCATGTGCGCCGGCGTGGTGCGCCTCGCCTGCAAGGACGGCTTCGTGCGGGGGTCGGCGCTGTGGCTGGACTCGATGGCGTGCGTGGTGAGCCTGGCGATCTGCTGGTGGCTGCTCGTCGGCCAAGAGCTCTTCTCGCACCCCGACCAGGCCCGCTCGACGACCCTGCTCGCCGCCGCCTATCCGCTCGGGGACAGCCTGATCGTGGCGGCGGCCGCGGTGCTGCTCAGCTCCCGCTCGGCCCATGCCATCTCCTATCGGCTGCTCGTGCTGGGGATGCTGGTGGGGGCCGTCGCGGACGTCGGCTTCGGCCTCTACGTCAGCGGCGAGATGCCCAACAACCGCTGGGTGTACGCGCTGTGGATGGTGCAGAGCACCCTGCTCGCGACGGCGTCGGTCCTCGGTCGGCGACCAGGCCGGGAGCTGGCCTCGCGGGTCTCGGTCGCTGGGGTGCTGCTCGTCGTGTCGGCCCTCGTCGGACCCGCCACCGTGCTGGCCGTCCTGTCCGCGCTCGGGCGGCACACGCATGCCTCGGCCGTGCTCGCGACCCTCGCGGGGACCCTGCTGCTGCTGCTCATCGCCGCCACCCGGGTGCTGGTGCTCGTGCGCAGGATCGAGAAACAGTCCGACCAGCTGGCCCGGACCGCCCGCACCGACGAGCTGACGGGCCTGGCCAACCGGCGGGCCGGACTGCGCCTGATGGACGAGGCGATCGCCGCCGCCATGACCGGGGTGGGCGCCCGCCTCACCGTGGGGATGCTCGACCTGGACAATTTCAAGAGCTTCAACGATGCCCATGGCCACCTGCAGGGTGACCGCATCCTGCGGGCGTCCGCCCGCGCCTGGATCCAGGTGCTGGACGACGACGGGTCGATCTATCGCTATGGCGGCGAGGAGTTCGTCGTGATCCTGCCCAACCGGTCCGTCGCCGACGCCGAAAAGATCCTCGCCCGGATGCGCGCGGCGACCCCGGACGACCAGACCTTCTCCGCGGGGCTGGCCGCCTGGTCCGACGGCGACTCGTCCGAGACGCTTCTCGCGCGCACCGACGTCTCGCTCTACGCCGCCAAGGAGGCGGGCCGCGCCCGCACGATGGTGATCGCGTGAGCGCCCGCGTCGAGGTCGGCCCCAGCTCCTACGAGCGCGCCGGGAGCCTGCGCCGGCGACGGCAGGACGCGCTCGCCCTGGGCCTGCTGGCCCTCGTGCTCGTCGTCGCGCAGGGGATCTACTGGGTCGTCGGGACCCCGGAGGCCCAGGGGGCCGCCTACGTCGGTTCGCGGGTGCTGTCCACGGCCGTGTTCGCCTACGGGGTCGCGCGCACCCGACCGGCATTCCGGGGCGAGCGGCGACTGCTGCTCGCGGCGATGCTGCTGTGGCTGGTGGGCGACGTCGTGGTCGCCGTCCAGGCCGTCCGGTCCGTCAGCCTGGACAGCTGGTCCTCCACCTCGCTCGTCGGGATCCTGTCCTACCTGTGCCTGTTCGCCGCCCTCGTGGGCATGGCGCGCCGGGAGGGAATCGTCGCCGGAGCGGCGGTCGTCCTCGACGTGGTGCTGTGCGCCGTGAGCCTGTCGGTCGTGTGGTGGCTGCTCATCGGCCAGCAGATCCTGCTCGCCCCGGGGGGCAGCGACCTGCGATCCCTGCTGGTGAGCTCCTACCCGCTGTGCGATGTGCTCGCGATCGCCGGCGCCGTGGCGGTGCTGAGCGCCCGGTCCGCGCACGAGTGGTGCACGCGCGCGCTGGCGCTGTCGGCCATGGTCGACGTCGTCGCCGACATCTGGTTCGGCTACTTCGTGGTGGGCCTCACGGACACGTGGTACTGGCCCCCGGCGCTGTGGATGGTGCAGTCCGTGCTCCTCGCCGCCGCCGCCGTCCTGTCCGGCCGCCCGGTGCGCGAGCCCAGCTCGCGGGTGTCGCGCTCCGGGGTGCTGATGATGGTGGGGGCCCTGGTGGCGCCGATGATGACCATCGCGGTGCAGACCATGGTCGGCCGCGCCCCGTCGACGCCCTCGTCGGTCGTGCTGTCGCTCGTGGGCACCGCGGTGATGGTCGTCCTCGTCTGCGTACGCGTCCTGATCCTCGTGCGCCGCCTCGAGAGGCAGGCCAACGAGCTCGAGCAGACCGCGCGCACCGACGAGCTCACCCAGCTCCCCAACCGGCGGGCGGGGATGCGGCTGCTGCACGACAGCATTGGGCAGGTGGAGCAGGGGCGTCTCGCCGGCCTCACCGTGGCCCTGCTCGACCTGGACCACTTCAAGAGCTTCAACGACACCCACGGGCACCTCCAGGGCGACCGCCTGCTCCGGGCCGCCGGCCTGTCCTGGGCGTCGGTGATCGGCCCGGGAGACATGCTCTTCCGCTACGGCGGTGAGGAGTTCGTCGTCATCATGCCCGAGGGCACCGTGGCCGAGACCCGCGCGGTCCTGCAGCGGATGCGCCGCGCGACGCCGCGCGGCCAGACCTTCTCGGCGGGGATCACGAGCCTGCGGGCCGGGGACACCGCCGAGGACGTCATCGGGCGCGCCGACGCCTCCCTGTATGCCGCCAAGGCCGCCGGACGCGATAGGAGCTGCATCAGCGCCTGACGCGGTTCGCATAGCGAACGGGCGTGCATCCTGCGAACACGGCCTAGGCTGGTGCCACCCCGACCACCAGGAGCCCCGCCGTGCGCGTGCCCGTCACCGTCGTCCCGCTGTCCTCGTCCGGTGCCGCCGGGCAGCCCAAGCCCCTGCTCGTCCTCGGCTCCTCCCTCGGCGTGGCCGTCGAGCGGCTGTGGGCCCCCGTCCTTCCCTTGCTGGGTGACCGCTACCACGTCCTCGGGTGGGACCTGCCCGGTCACGGCCGGACGCACCACGACGGCTCGGCCGGGTCGTTCACGGTCGCCGACCTCGCGAGCGCCGTGGTCGAGCTGGCCGCCCGTCGCGGCACCCCCGGCCTGCCGGCGTACTACGCGGGCGTGAGCCTCGGCGGGGCGACCGGCCTGCAGGCCGCCGCCGACCACCCGGGCGCGTTCGCCGCCGTCGCCCTGGTGTGCTCCGCCGCGGTGCTCGGCACCCCCGAGGCGTGGACGCAGCGAGCGGTCACGGTCCGCGCCCAGGGGACGCCGGCGCTCGTCGAGGGCTCGGCGGCGCGGTGGTTCGCGCCCGGCTTCGCCGATCGTGAGGCGCAGGTCGCGGGGGGCCTGCTGCACGACCTCGCGCACGAGGTCGACGACGAGGGCTATGCGGCGTGCTGCGAGGCGCTCGCGGCATACGACCTGAGCGACCGGCTGGGCGAGGTGACCGACCCGGTGCTGGTGCTCAACGGGGCCGCCGACCAGGTCGTTCCGCCCGCGGCCGCGGAGCAGGTCGCCTCCGGGGTGGCCGACGGCCGCGCCGTGATCCTGCCCGAGGTCGGGCACCAGGCCCCGGTGGAGGACCCGACCGGCACCGCCGAGGCCCTTCTCGCCTTCTGCCGCTGACACCGACGACGTTCGAAGGAGAACGATCATGACCACCGACACCTATCTCTACGACGCCGTCCGGACGCCCTTCGGGCGGTTCGGCGGGGCCCTGGCCGGCACCCGGCCCGACGACCTCGCGGCCCACGTCGTGCGCGCCCTGGTCGACCGCTCGCCCGGGCTCGACCCCGAGCGCATCGACGCCGTGACCTTCGGCAACGCCAACGGCGCCGGCGAGGAGAACCGCAACGTCGCCCGCATGGCCACGCTGCTCGCCGGCCTGCCCGTCTCGATCCCCGGCAGCACGGTCAACCGGCTCTGCGGGTCGTCGCTCGACGCCGCCATGGTCGCCTCGCGGCAGGTGATGGCGGGCGACGCCGACCTGGTCCTCGTCGGCGGCGTGGAGTCGATGAGCCGCGCCCCATGGGTGCTGCCCAAGACCAGCAAGCCCTACCCCGCCCACAACCTCACCGCCGAGAGCACCGCTCTCGGGTGGCGCCTGGTCAACCCCCGCATGCCTGGCCGGTGGACCGTCAGCCTCGGGGAGGCGACGGAGCAGCTCGCCGAGCTCCACGGGGTCTCGCGCGAGCGGCAGGACGCCTTCGCCGCCGAGTCGCACCGGCTCGCCGCTGCGGCCTGGGACGAGGGCCGGTATGCCGACCACGTGGTCACCGTGCCCGGGACGGACCTCGAGCGGGACGAGGGCATCCGCCCGGGCTCGACCCCCGAGACCCTGGCCGGGCTCAAGACCGTCTTTCGCACGGAGGGCGGCACGGTCACCGCGGGCAACGCCTCGCCCCTCAACGACGGGGCGGCCGCCGCGTTCGTGGGCTCCGAACGGGCGGCCGAGCTGCTGGGGCGCGACCCCCTGGCGCAGATCGTCTCCCGCGGCGAGGCCGCGAACGAGCCGCAGTACTTCGGCTACGCGCCCGTCGCGGCGGCGGAGCAGGCGCTGCGCCGCGCGGGCCTGACCTGGAGCGACATCGACGCGGTCGAGCTCAACGAGGCCTTCGCCGCCCAGTCCCTGGCCTGCCTGGACGCGTGGGAGCGCGACGGCCTCGACGTGGACGTCGTCAACCGCTGGGGCGGGGCGATCGCCATCGGCCACCCCCTCGGCGCATCGGGGTTGCGCGTGCTCGGCACGGTGGCTCGTCGCCTGGCCGCGACCGGTGGGCGCTACGGCCTGGCCGGGATCTGCATCGGCGTCGGCCAGGGGCTCGCCGTCGTCGTCGAGAACGTCGCCAGCGCCGGCACCACCGGCACGAGGGAGGGAGCACGATGAGCGGGCTGCACGTGGCCGCGGACGTCGACGAGGCGGTCAGCATCGTCGAGGACGGTGACACCGTGCTGATCGGGGGCTTCGGCATCGCCGGGCAGCCGGTCGAGCTGATCGAGGCGCTGATCCGCAGCGGGGCCAGCGGCCTCACCGTCGTCAACAACAACGCCGGCAATGGCGACGAGGGCCTGGCCGCCCTGATCAAGAACGGCCAGGTCGCCAAGATGATCTGCTCGTTCCCGCGCCAGAGCGACTCGTGGCACTTCGACGAGGCCTATCGCGCCGGGCGGCTCGAGCTCGAGGTCGTGCCGCAGGGCACCCTCGCGGAGCGGATCCGCGCGGGGGGCGCCGGGATCGGTGGCTTCTTCACGCCCACGGCATACGGCACCCTGCTCGCCGAGGGCAAGGAGACGCGGGTGATCGACGGCCGCGGGTATGTCCTCGAGGCGCCGATCACCGGCGACGTGGCGCTGGTCAAGGCGCTGCGCAGCGACGCGATGGGCAACCTCGTCTATCGCAAGACCGCCCGCAACTTCGGGCCGGCCATGTGCACCGCGGTCACCCGCAGCGTGGTGCAGGTCGAGCAGCTCGTCCCCACAGGGGAGATCGACCCGGAGGTCGTCGTGACCCCCGGCATCTTCGTCGACACCGTCGTCGAGGTGCGCACCGCCAGCAGCGACAAGGAGGGCCCGCGATGACCGAGCCGACGACGGATCCGACGCGCACGACCGCGACCGCGACCGCGACCGCGACCGCGAGCGCGAGCACGGACGCCGAGCTGAGCAAGCAGGAGCTCGCCGCGCTGGCCGCCCACGACATCGAGCCGGGGTCCTTCGTCAACCTCGGGATCGGGCAGCCGACGCTGATCAGCGACTACCTGCGCGAGGAGCAGCAGATCACGCTGCACACCGAGAACGGCATGCTCGGCATGGGCCCGCAGGCGCACGGCGAGGACGTCGACGTCGACCTCATCAACGCCGGCAAGATCGCCGTCACCGAGCTGCCCGGGGCGTCCTACTTCCACCACGCCGACAGCTTCGCGATGATGCGCGGCGGTCACCTGGACGTCTGCGTCATGGGGGCCTTCCAGGTCTCGGCCGGGGGCGACCTCGCCAACTGGCACACCGGCGCCAAGGACGCCATCCCCGCCGTCGGTGGCGCGATGGACCTCGCCATCGGTGCCAAGCAGACCTGGGTCATGATGTCGCTCTTCGCCAAGGACGGCTCGGCCAAGATCGTCCCCGAGCTGACCTATCCCGTGACGGGGCTGGCGTGCGTCCGGCGCGTCTACACCAGCCAGGCCGTGTTCCTGCTCGAGGAGCGTGGCGTGGTCGTGCGCGAGACCCACGGCATCACCTTCGCCGAGCTGGCCGAGCGCCTCGACGTCCCCCTGATAGACGGCAGCTCCGAGACGGGCGACAGCGCGGAGTCCCGCGCCTGAGCCGCTCTCCGAGGGTCATCGGTGGCATCGACCAGCATCGACAGTCGCCGACAGTCGCCGACAGGCATCGATCGGCAGCGAGGGGACGCGAAGGTCCACGACACGCCGTCGGGAGCGACATTCGCGTCCCCTCGCCCTGCCCCTCGCCCGTCGCCCCTCGCGGGCGCGTGCGGTGCGCGGAGCGACCGGCTGGCAAGGACCGCCCACCACGGGCGAGCCGCCTAGCCTGGAGCGGTGATCGACGAGACCGCCCTGCGTGCCGCCCTCGACCGCGAGTGGGCCTGGTGCGGCCTGCCCCACGCCCCCGAGTGGGTGAGCCTGCTGGGGGAGGGAGAGTCGTATGCCGCCTGGCACGTCGCCACCCGGGGCACCGACGTCGTGGTGCGGGTGGTGCGTCGCCCCACCGAGGACCTGCCGCGCGCCATGCGTGACGAGTTCACGGTGCTGCAGCTCCTGCCGGACGGGGTGGGCCCCGAGCCGGTGGCCCTGGACGAGAGCGGTGACCGGCTCGGCATGCCGGCCATGGTCGTCGGGCTGGTGCCCGGCGAGGTGCTCACCGACGCCGACGACTGGGACGACGAGCTGCTGACCAGGCTCGCGCAGGCCATCGCGCGCCTGCACGACCGGGCCTACCCGCGCTGCGGACCGGTCGGTGACCCGCAGCGCAGCACCGTCAGCATCGTCGGCGCCTTCGAGGCCGGGCTGGGGTGGTGGCTCGAGCACCAGCCGCAGGTGGTGGCCGATCCCGACGTGCTGGCGCTGCTGCCGGGCGTGCGCGCCTACCTGGCCGAGCGCGAGCCGTGGTTCGAGCCGGTCCGCCGGTTCGCGCTGGTGCACGGCGACCTCGTCGCGGCCAACGTCCTCGTCGAGCACGGCGAGCCGCGGCTGGTCGACTGGGAGTGGGCCGAGATCGACGACCCCGCCCGCGATCTCGGCTACCTCGGGGGGCGGCTCGCGAGCGAGGGCGTGCAGGTGCGGCTGGGGCGGGGCCGGGTCGAGCAGGTCGTCCGGGCCTATCTCGACGCGGCCCCCGCCGACCTCCGGGCCACCGAGACCGTCGAGTCGCTGCTCGCCCGCCGCGACGCGTGGGAGGTGTGCGAGAGCCTGCTCGGCTCGTTGCACGACCGTCGGCTGCTCGCGGAGGGACGGCACGAGCCCGGGCTGACCGAGCGCCGGATCGCGGCGGCGACCTCCGGCCTGCGCGAGGTGGCACCAGACCCGGGCGCGCTCGCCTGAGAGCGACCTGTTCGGGTGAACGGGGCGGTCACCCGATCGATGGTCAACCTCTGGGCCGTGGTCGGCGTCTACGGTGCGTAGCAGACAAGAAGGAGGCGGGACATGGGTCCGACGTCGCGGCTTGTCATCGCGGCCACGATCGGCCTGGCGCTGGCAGTCCCACTGGTGGTCGCGGTGCTGGTACCGCCGCTCGGCAGGGCGGGGGACGGGGCGCCGCGTGGCGGCCTCGGCCGGGGTGGCGGTGTCGATCGTGCTGTCCCAGGTGCTCGCCATCGCGGGGCTCGTCCTGGTCGTCAACCGGGACTTCGGCTTCTTCCCCACCTGGTCCTCGCTCGCCGCGGCGTCCGAGGACGACAACCCGTTCGCCGCCGTGGCGCAGCCCGCCTCGGGCGGGGCCATGACCACGGACGAGCTGAAGCAGATCCGGGTGCGTGGCTGGGCTCCCCGCAAGGTCCAGCCGCCCAAGGGCGACGGGCTCTACCGCGACTACGTCGTGTCCGGCGTGCAGTCCGGGACGACCGCCAAGGTCGTCGTCTGGATGCCCCCGGGCCACGAGCACGCCGCCAACGCCAAGGGCCTGCCCGTCGTGTTCGTGCTGGGCGGCGCCTACGGCCCCGTCGACAACGTGGCGACCTCCCTGCAGTTCGCCCAGAAGGCCGCCCCGCTGATCCGCTCCAAGCAGATCCCGCCGTTCGTCGCGGTCATGCCCGAGGTCAACATCAAGCTCCCGCAGGACACGGAGTGCACGGACTACCCGGGGGGTCCGCAGGCCTACACCTGGCTCGCCAGGGACGTGCCCGCCTGGGCGCAGCACACGCTGGGCGTCGTCCAGCCCGGCCCCCGCTGGTCGGTGCTGGGGTGGTCGCTCGGCGGCTACTGCGCGGCCAAGCTCCACGCCGCCGAGCCGCAGACGTTCGGCTCCGGGGCGTCCCTGCAGGGCTACTTCACGCCGACCGTGGACAGCTCGACCGGCACCCTCGCGAGCGTCCTCCAGCGCGACCCTGCGCTCCGGCAGCGCTCGGACGTGGCGTGGCTGCTGCGCAACCGCCCGCCGGCCCGCACCCGGCTGCTGGCGATGTCCTCGCCGGCCGACGCCCAGAGCTGGCAGCTGACGCAGCAGTTCCTCGGCGCCACCAAGGGCCTGCCCGGCATCACCCCGATGGTCGTGGACAACGCCGGGCACACCTACACGGCCTGGCGCGAGGCCCTGCCGAGGACCCTCACCTTCCTGCTCAAGGACGCCGGCGCCAAGGGCTGAGCCTCACATCCGGTCGGTCGGCTCCAGCGGCTCGGGACCCCGGGTCGTGCGCAGCGCGCGCCCGGCCCGGGGCCGGGTGGCCAGCAGGTGCAGGCCCAGCACCCCGGTGCCCAGCACGAGCAGCAGCAGGCTGGTCAGGGCGAGGCTCAGCAGCGACGCGGTGGCGACCGGCACGACCAGGCCGGCCAGGGCGGCGTTGAACGCCAGCTGTATGAACGACGACGCGGACGCCGCCGAGCCCCGGGCGTCCGGGTGGAGGTCCAGCACGGCGAGCTGCAGCACCGGGAAGGCCATGGCCACGCCCAGCGCCATCAGCGAGGGGCCGACCACGGGCCAGGGCAGACGGGTCGGGTATGGCGTCGCCGCCAGGACCACGGTGAGCACGCCCGAGGCCAGGGCGATCGTCATACCGACCATGACCTGGGTCCGTCCGGTGATCCGACCCGCGAGGCGTCCGCTGACGAAGGCGCCGGTCACCATGCACCCGATCATCGGGACGAAGAAGAGCCAGAAGTCCCCGCTACCCAGCCCGAGCAGGTCCACCACGAAGATCGGCGCGCCGGCGATGTAGAGGAACTGGCCGGCGAAGGTCAGGGTGCAGGCCAGCGCGATCCGCCAGAAGGCCGCCCCGCGGGCGATCCGCACCAGGCTGCCGACGGCCGCGCCGAGGCGCAGGGGAGTACGGGCCTTGGGCGGGTGGGTCTCGGGCAGCACCAGCAGCACCGCGCCGGCCATGAGCAGGCCGAAGGCGGCGAGGAACCAGAAGACCAGCGGCCACCGGCCGAGGCCGAGCAGCGCGCCGCCGATGATCGGGGCGATCGCCGGGGCGACGCCGAAGATCATCGCCACGTGGCTCATCAGCCGCTGGGCCTCGGGCCCGTCGAACAGGTCCCGGACCACCGCCCGGCTCACGATCTGGCCCGCTCCGGCCGAGAACCCCTGCAGGGCGCGGCAGACCAGCAGGACGGGGAGGCTGGTGGACAGGGCGCACCCGACGGACGCCAGCACGAAGACGGCGATGCCCGCGACCATGACCGGGCGACGGCCCACGGCGTCCGACAGCGGGCCGTGCACCAGGCTCATGATCGCGAAGGCCAGCAGGTAGACGCTGACCACCTGCTGCATGGCCGTGCTGCCCACCTCGAGCTCGGCCCCCATCTGCTGGAACGCCGGGAACGCGGTGTCGATGCTGAACGGGCCGAACATCGACAGCCCGGCGAGCACGAGGGTGAGCCCCATCCCCGCACGTCGGGGGGTGGGGTGGGCCGGGGTCACCCGACCATCCTGGCACGGTGCTCATCCGTCACTCTGAGTTGCGATAGGTGCGGATCGTTGGGGTATGTCGTGCCGGGGTTTCACCCGTTCGGTCCTGTCCGTTATCGTTTCGTTATGTCGCTGCGCGGCATCCCGTTATCTCGCTGTGACCTGCGGAAACACGGTCCTGTCATTCCCCGGCATCACCTGATGTTCACTCCTGCGTCCCTTGTCACACAGCGTGAGGCCACCCCGATGTCGAGGACCGCGTACCGCTACGGTCTCTCGCTCCGTACTCTTGACCCATAGGGTCGACGCGCCAGCCGCGGTCGGCCCCTCTCCATCGCGTCGCCCGGGGGGCGTCGCGCACGATCGGTCACAGCTCCAGAGGGGACATCAGTGCAGTCCACGCCACGCGTCCGTCGCGGCCCACGGGCCGGCGCACGCGCCGCGTCCGTCAGCGTGACGGTCGCCCTGCTCACCCTCGGCCTGGTCGCGCCCGCCTCGGCCGACCCGGCCCCGTCCCCCACCGGCAGCACGCAGTCGCTGCCGTCCGAGCAGGACGTGGCCGCGGCCAACCGGGCCGCCGCCGACCAGGAGGCCCAGGTCGCCACCGCCCAGGCGCAGTATGCCGCCGCGGCCGACCGCCTCGAGCTGGCCCGGCGCGAGGCCGCGCTGGCCGCCGAGCAGTACAACGGCGCCAAGGTGCGCCTGGACGCGTCCACCAAGGCCTTCGCGGACGCGGACGCCAAGGCGCGCGCCGCCGAGCGTGCCCTCGCCACGGCCAAGGTCAACCTCGGTCGCGTGGCGGCGGAGACCTACGAGTCGGGCCACGACCTGCACGGTCTCGAGGCGCTCGTGAGCCCCGGCGGCCCGCAGGCCGTCCTCGACCGTGCCTCCGGCCTCGCCACGCTCGGCGAGCTGCAGACCGGCGTCGTGCGCCAGGCCACGGGCGACCTCACGCGGGCGACCGAGCTGCGTCGTGCCGCCCAGCGGGCCCAGGACCAGCGCAAGGCCGACGAGACGGCGGCGCTCGCCGCCCGCACCCGCGCAGGGGCCGCCGAGCAGGCGGCCGTCGCCGCCGCCCAGGCCACCCAGGCCGCCCAGGACCAGGCGCTCGCGACGCTCGCCCGGCTCAACCAGACCTCCGTCGACCTGGAGCGCCGCCGCCAGGAGGGCCTGCGCCTCGAGGCGGACCAGCGCGCCGCCGCCGCCCGCGAGGCCGCTGCCCTCGCCGAGGCCGCGCAGCGCGACTCCGAGAGCCTGTCCGCCGACGCGGCGGCGGCCGAGGCCGCCGCCGCGACCGCCGCCAAGGAGCGTGCGGCGGCCCTGCGTGCCGCTGCCGACCGCAGCACGGCGGAGCAGACCCGCGACACGACCCAGGCCGCCGCCGACCGTGCGGCCCGCGAGGCCGACGCCCAAGAGGCCGCCGCCGACCGCACCGCCGCCGGGACCGGCGCCGGCGCCACCGATCACGCCGCCACGGTCGCCGCCAGCCGCCGCAAGGCTCGCGCGGCCCGGGCTCGCGCCCAGGAGCTGGCGGCCGAGGCGAGCCGGGCCCGCAAGGCCGCCGACCGGGCCCGCGCCGCAGCCGAGGCGGCGGAGCGCTCCGCGACCCGTGCCTCCCGCCGCGTGCCGGGCTACGTCCCCGGCAGCGCCGTCTCCGTCGGGGCGCCCAACCCCCGCGCCAAGAAGGCCATCGACTTCGCCATGTCGCAGGTGGGCGACTGGTACCTCTGGGGTGGGGCCGGCCCGGACCGCTGGGACTGCTCCGGCCTCGTGCAGGGCGCCTGGGGTGCGGCCGGCTCGCGCCTGGACCACTACTCCGGCTCGCAGTGGGCGCAGACCCAGCGGCTGCCGCTGTCCCAGCTCCAGCCCGGCGACCTCGTGTTCTTCGGCAAGGACGCGGCCTCGATCCACCACGTGGGCATGTACATCGGCAACGGCAAGATGGTCAACGCCCCGCACACCGGGGCCCAGGTCCGGGTCGAGTCGATGTACTGGTCCGACCTGCTGCCCTACGGCGGTCGCGTGCGCTGACGCGTGCCCCCACGCACGAGAGCGGCGGCTCCTCCTGGTGGAGGGGCCGCCGCTCTCGGCAAACGGGGTCTGACCGAGTGGGCCGGACGAGCCGTCAGTGCGACTGGTGCGGGGCGGGCCAGCGCAGGGTCGTGACGTTGTTGTCCTTGGCGCGCTGGATGGCCTCGACGACGATCTCCTCGGCGCGCTCGCGACCGGCCCAGAAGGCGCCCTCGACGGACTTGCCGGGCTCGAGGTCCTTGTAGGTCTCGAAGAAGTGCTGGATCTCCAGGCGGTCGAAGTCGGAGATGTGGTCGAGCTCGGTGATGTGCTCCTGGCGCGGGTCGCCGGCCGGGATGCACAGCAGCTTGTCGTCGCCGCCGGCCTCGTCGCGCATGTGGAACAGGCCGATGGGGCGGGCCCGGACCAGGCAGCCGGGGAAGGTCGGCTCGTCGAGCAGCACCAGCGCGTCGAGCGGGTCGCCGTCCTCGCCGAGGCTGTCCTCGACGTAGCCGTAGTCGGCGGGGTAGCGGGTGGACGTGAACAGCATGCGGTCCAGGCGGATCCGGCCGGACTCGTGGTCGACCTCGTACTTGTTGCGGTGACCCGACGGGATCTCGATGGTGACGTCCAGCTCCACTGGTGGCCCCTTTGCGTGGCTATCGGTGCAGCCCGGCGCCCTGGCCTAGGCTGCGAAACGGTCGATCGAATCGTTGGCCACCAACCTACCCACAGTCAGGGGGCGGCCGTGCGTCGGATGACCGTAATCGCGTGCGTCGCCACGCTCGGTGTGGCCGTTGCCACATATGGCGTCCTGGACGCGCACGACAAGGTCCCCGGCATCCTCACGATCGACCGCGACCCCTCGCCCCTGGCGTCACCTGCCCCCGGCGTCCCCTCGACGACGGCGACCGACGGCAGCCAGGCGTCCCGCGTGGTCGTGCCGACTCCCATCCCCCCGGTGGCCAGGTCCGCGGCCTCGTCGGGCGCGCCGCAGCCTGCCGCCGCGGCGCTGCGCTCGGCGCTCGCCCCGGCGCTCGCGGACCCCCGGCTGGGACGGTCCGTCGGACTGACGGTCCGGGACGGTATGACGGGCGCGCACCTGCTCGACGTGGCCGCCGACCAGCCGCGCACCCCCGCCTCGACGACCAAGCTCCTGACGGCGGCCGCCGTCGTGCCCTCCCTCGGCCCGGAGACCCGGCTGCGGACGACGACCGTCCTCGCGCCGGACGGGCGGGTGGTGCTGCGCGCGGGCGGCGACATGATGCTGGCGCGCGGCCCGTCGCGCCCCGGCGAGGTCGAGGGGCACGCCGGGGTGGGGACGCTCGCGGCGCAGACCGCGGCGGCGCTGCGCTCGGCCGGACGCACGACCGTCACGCTGGGCCTCGACACGACCTATGCCGACGGGGAGGACTACGCGCCGACCTGGGACCGCGCGTACTACCCGGAGGCGATCGTCGGCAAGGTGGCGATGCTCGGCCTCGCGGACGGCCTCGTGGCTCCCGGTGGCCCTGGTCCGGCCGACCCCGCGGGCGAGGTGGCCGAGGTCCTTCGCTCCGAGCTGGGCCGGACCGGCATCAGCGTGCGCGGTGACCTGGTCCGCGCCGCGGCCCCCGGCGGCAGCCGCCCGCTGGCGGCCGTGTCGTCGGCGCCCGTCGCGGACGTGATGGCCGTCGCGCTGGCCCGCAGCGACAACGCCGTCACCGAGTCGCTGGCCCGTCAGGCGGCGGTGCGAGCCGGCGCGGGTGGCGGGTTCGCCGAGGTGGCGCGGTGGGTGCAGGCCGAGCTCGCGCGCCGCGGGCACGACGTGACCGGCGTCCGCCTGGTCGACACCAGCGGCTTGTCCAAGGGCACGGAGGTGCCCGCCCGCCTCGTGGGGGACGTGATCGTGGCCGGCACCTCGGGGCGTGACCCGGGCATGGCCCGCGTGGTCGAGGACCTGCCGGTGGCCGGGCTGTCCGGCACGCTGGCGGGGCGCTACGTCTCGGGGCCGGCGGCGTCAGGTGCCGGCCTCGTGCGGGCCAAGACCGGCACGCTCACCGGCATCAGCTCGCTCGGCGGCACGGTCGTGGACGCGGACGGCCGGCTGCTCGCCTTCGCCGTGCTGGCCGACGGCATCCCCTCCTCGTCCGGCACCGAGGGGGCGCGCGCGGCGCTCGATGCGCTGGTCGCACGCCTGGCGAGCTGTGGGTGCCGGTGACCGCGCGCTCCCCGTCTGCGCTGCCGTCCTCCGTCTCGGCCCTCCGCGCCCGTCTCGGGTTGCAGCACGAGACGGGCGCGGCGACGTGAGACGGAGGACGCCACACGAGACGGGCGCGGCGACGCGAGACGGGGGACGCCACGCGAGGCGGGGGACGCCGCACGAGACGGGGGCGCCGAGCCGGGACGGCGGGCGCCGAGGCGGGCGGTCCGGCATACCGGCTCGTCCTCCGACGGGAACGGATCGCGACCCCGAGAGGTTGACCACGTCATGAGCCAGGACACCAGGCACGACCAGCGTCCCGACACCACCGAGCTCGTCGACTGGGACTTCGCCGCCGCCACCGGCCGCCGCCTCGTGCCGCGCGGCCCCCAGGTGACGCCGGCCGAGGCCGCCGAGGCGGTGCGTGCCCTGCGCGACGCCGCCGTGCGCTCGGCCCAGCACGTCGCCGACACCGCCCGCATGCACGCCCCCGCCAGCGCCGAGCCCGCCCGCGTGGTGGATCGTGGCGGATGGATCGACGCCAACGTCCGCTCGATGCGCGGGATGATCGCCCCCGTCCAGGACAAGCTCCTCGCCTCGCGCACCAGCCCGGTCGGTCCCGCCGCCGCGGCCGTCGGCGGCAAGGTGACGGGCGGCGAGACCGGCGCGCTGATGGCCTTCCTCGCGAGCAAGGTCCTCGGGCAGTACGACCTGGCCCCCGGCGGCACCCCCCAGCTGCTGCTCGTGGCCCCCAACGTCGTCGAGGTGGAGCGCGAGCTCGACCTCGACCCGGCCGACTTCCGCCAGTGGGTGTGCCTGCACGAGGAGACCCACCGGGTGCAGTTCACCGCCGTGCCGTGGCTGCGCGAGCACATGCTCGAGCGCACGCGGGCGCTGAGCGTCGACCTGGTGCCCGACCCCGACCAGCTGGCCTCGCGCCTGTCGGTGGTCGTGCGCAACCTGCCCGACGCGGTGCGCGAGGGCGGCAACGGGCTGTCCGACCTGGTCACGACGCCCCAGCAGCGTGAGGAGATCGCCCGCCTGACGGCCATCATGAGCCTGCTCGAGGGGCACGCCGACGTGATCATGGACGACGTGGGCCCGGCCGTCATCCCCACCGTCGACGTCATCCGTGCGCGGTTCGACGAGCGTCGCGGCGGTCGTTCCTCGCTCGACCGGATCATCCGGCGGCTGCTCGGCCTCGAGGCCAAGATGCGGCAGTACTCCGACGGCGCCGTCTTCGTCCACGGCGTCGTCGACGAGGTCGGCATGGACGGCTTCAACGCCGTGTGGGAGTCGCCCGAGACGCTGCCGTCCCCGGCCGAGATCGGCGACCACCGCCTGTGGCTCGCCCGCGTCCACGGCTGAGCCCACCACCGAGCCCACCACCGAGCCCCCCACTGAGCTTTCCACGCAGCCGTATGTCGTCCCCGCCCGCCTCCGTCGCCGCCTGCCGTCTCGCGGCGCGGCGGCTGCTGGACGAGCTCCCCGACGGGCCGGTGCTCGTGGGGTGCAGCGGCGGGACCGACTCCCTGGCGCTGGCGAGCGTGGTGGCGTTCGAGGTCGACAAGACCGGCCGTCCCGCGGGCGCCGTCGTCGTCGACCACGGGCTGCAGGCAGGGTCCGCCGACGTGGCGGCCCGCGCCGCCGACCAGTGTCGCGGGCTGGGTCTGGACCCCGTCGTGGTCCGCCGCGTCACGGTCGACCCGCGCCACCCCGGCGGGCCCGAGGACGCGGCGCGCGACGCCCGCCACACCGCGCTGCGCGCCGAGGCCGAGCGCCTCGGCGCGGTGGCCGTGCTGCTCGCGCACACCCGCGACGACCAGGCGGAGCAGGTGCTCCTCGGGCTCGCCCGCGGGTCCGGGGCCCGCTCCCTCGCCGGTATGCCGGCGCGCCGTGGCCTGCTCGCCCGCCCCTTCCTCGCGGTGACCCGCGCGGACACGGCGGCCGTCTGCGCGCACGACCACCTCGAGCCCTGGCACGACCCGCACAACACCGACCCGGCCTACGCCCGTGTGCGGGCCCGCGGCGCGATGACGGTGCTGGAGGAGGCGCTGGGCCCCGGCATACGAGCCGCTCTGGCCCGGTCGGCCGACCGGCTGCGGGCCGACGCCGACGCGCTGGACGCCCTGGCCGCGGACTGGCTGGCCGAGCACCCCGAGCACACCGCGCCGCCCACGACCCTCGACCGACCCGAGCCGCCTGCGCATGTGGAGTCCGCGACGGACCCCGGCCATCCGCAACCCCCTCCCGCCCTCACGGGCCTGCCGGCCCACGACCTCGCGACCCTGCCGGCGGCCGTCCGCACCCGTGTGCTGCGCCTGGCCGCGCTCGCTGCGGGAGCGCCCTCCGGTGCGCTCACGGCCGCGCACGTCCTCGCGACGGACCGGCTCCTGACACACTGGCGGGGGCAGGGCCCGGTGTCCTTGCCGGGGCACCTGGCCGCGACCAGGACCCCTGGCCGGGCCGGTCGGATCGTGATCGGGCCCCTCGATCGGGTTGAATGAACGTCGTCAGGGCCGCGAGGACGACCAGACGGACACACCACGCGCACCGAGCCGGACCGAGGAGACGCAGTGCAAGCGAGCGACATGGGCGACGACCTCGCCGAGGTGCTCTACACCGAGGAGCAGATCCAGGAGCGGCTGGCCGAGATCGCCGCGGAGATCTGGCGGGACTACCAGGGCAAGGACGTCCTGCTCGTCGGGGTCCTCAAGGGCGCCGTGATGGTCATGGCCGACCTCATGCGTCACCTGCCGGGCAGCGTCGAGATGGACTGGATGGCCATCTCGTCCTACGGCTCGGGCACCAAGAGCTCCGGCGTCGTGCGGATCCTCAAGGACCTCGACACCGACATCACCGACCGGCACGTCCTCATCGTCGAGGACATCATCGACTCGGGGCTCACCCTGTCGTGGACCCGCTCCAACCTGGAGTCCCGCAAGCCGGCGTCGCTGGAGATCATGACGCTGCTGCGCAAGCCCGACGTGGTCAAGGTCCCGATCGACGTCCGCTACGTCGGCTTCGACATCCCCGACGAGTTCGTCGTCGGCTACGGCCTCGACTACGACCAGCAGTACCGCAACCTGCGCGAGATCGGGCTGCTGGCCCCGCACGTCTACAGCTGACGGGCGCCGGCGCCGACCGTATGCCGCGCGCCGGGCCCACCGCAGGCCCTCGCAGGCGCTCGGACCGGCCGGAACACGTCAGCCCGCTCGCTCGTTGTCCCCCTCGGTGCCGGCAACGGTCTCTCAACTCCTCGGCCTTGGCCGAACCGCTTGATCAGGAAGGGACGGGGTCGCACCCCGCACGTACATGAACGCGAAGCGCATCGCACGAAGCCCCTGGATGTGGGCGGTCGTCGTCAGCCTGCTGCTGGCAGCCTGGTTGTCGGTCGGGCAGCAGTCCGACTTCCGCGAGGTCGACACGTCGGCCGCGGTCCAGCTGATCCAGCAGGACAAGGTGGAGTCGGCCAAGCTGGTCGACGGCAACCGCATCGACCTGACCCTCAAGGACGGCAGCGAGTACACCGGCGGCAAGGTCAAGGACGCCAAGCACGTCCGGGCCCACTACATCGAGCCGCGCGGCCCCGAGCTGGTCAAGCTCCTCGACGCGCACAAGCCCTCGGCGGGCTACGACGAGGAGCCGCCGACGGACTCGCCGTTCCTGGCGCTGCTCGGCTACCTGCTGCCCCTGCTGCTCTTCGGCGCCTTCGCGTGGTTCATCATGAGCTCGATGCAGGGCGGCGGCTCCAAGGTCATGCAGTTCGGCAAGTCCAAGGCCAAGCTGGCCACCAAGGACATGCCGCAGGTGACCTTCAACGACGTCGCCGGCGCGGACGAGGCGGTCGAGGAGCTCGAGGAGATCAAGGAGTTCCTGGTCGAGCCCGAGAAGTTCGCGGCCGTCGGGGCCAAGATCCCCAAGGGCGTCCTGCTCTACGGCCAGCCCGGCACGGGCAAGACCCTGCTGGCCCGCGCCGTCGCGGGCGAGGCGGGCGTCCCGTTCTTCTCGATCTCCGGCTCGGACTTCGTCGAGATGTTCGTCGGCGTCGGTGCCTCCCGCGTGCGTGACCTGTTCGAGCAGGCCAAGGCCAGCGCGCCGGCCATCATCTTCGTCGACGAGATCGACGCCGTGGGTCGCCACCGCGGCGCGGGGCTCGGCGGCGGCCACGACGAGCGCGAGCAGACGCTCAACCAGCTGCTCGTCGAGATGGACGGCTTCGACGTCAAGACCAATGTCATCCTCATCGCGGCGACCAACCGCCCCGATATCCTCGACCCGGCGCTGCTGCGCCCGGGCCGCTTCGACCGGCAGATCGCCGTCGAGGCCCCGGACATGCTCGGCCGCCACCACATCCTGCAGGTGCACGCCAAGTCCAAGCCGCTGGCCGACGACGTCGACCTGATGGCCGTGGCCCGCCGCACCCCTGGTATGACGGGCGCCGACCTCGCGAACGTGCTCAACGAGGCGGCGCTGCTGACGGCCCGCTCCAACCTCCTGCAGATCACCAACGCCATCGTCGACGAGGCGATCGACCGCGTGATCGCCGGCCCGCAGAAGCGCACCCGCATCATGTCGGCCAAGGAGAAGAAGATCACGGCCTACCACGAGGGCGGTCACGCGCTCGTGGCGGCGTCGATGCGGCACACCGACCCGGTCAGCAAGATCACGATCCTGCCGCGCGGCCGGGCCCTCGGCTACACGATGGTCCTGCCCAACGACGACAAGTACTCCACGACCCGCAACGAGATCCTCGACCAGCTGGCCTACGCCCTGGGCGGTCGCGTCGCGGAGGAGATGATCTTCCACGACCCCACCACGGGTGCCTCCAACGACATCGAGAAGGCCACGAGCATGGCCCGCAAGATGGTCACGCAGTTCGGCATGTCCGAGCGGGTCGGCGCGATCAAGCTCGGCCAGGAGCAGGGCGAGGTCTTCCTCGGCCGCGACTACGGTCACCAGCGCGACTACTCCGAGAAGGTCGCGGGCATCGTCGACGAGGAGGTCCGCCGCCTCATCGAGTACGCCCACGACGAGGCCTGGCACGCCCTCGGCGAGAACCGCGACGTGCTCGACCGCCTGGTCCTCGAGCTCCTCGAGAAGGAGACGCTCGGCCGCGAGGAGCTGGCCGTGATCTTCGCTGACGTCGTCAAGCGCCCCGAGCGCCCGGTCTGGCTGTCCAGCGAGGACCGGCACGTCAGCGACCGTCCTCCGGTGCTGACCCCGGCCGAGGAGATGGCGCTGCAGTCCGGCGAGCCCCGCGCCGTCGAGGCGGTCGAGGCCCAGGTCGAGCAGCAGGTCGGGGACAACCCCGACCCCGAGCGCGAGTACCCGCCCACCCAGGTGATCGAGCTCCCCGGCGACGACCGGGTCGACCCCGGGCACTGACATGTCCATCGACCGGGAGCGGGCCGAGGCGGCCGTGAGGGAGCTCCTCCTCGCCATCGGCGAGGACCCGGAGCGGGACGGTCTGCGCGACACCCCGGCGCGGGTGGCGCGGGCCTACGACGAGATGTTCGCCGGCCTGCACCAGGACCCGGGCTCGGTCCTCGACGCCGTCTTCGAGATCGGCCACAGCGAGCTGATCATGGTGCGCGACATCGAGGTCTACTCGACCTGCGAGCACCACCTCGTCCCGTTCCACGGCGTCGCGCACGTCGGCTACATCCCCGGCAAGGACGGGCGGGTCACCGGGCTGTCCAAGCTCGCGCGCCTCGTCGACGTCTATGCCCGCCGCCCGCAGGTGCAGGAGCGTCTCACCACGCAGGTGGCGGACGCGCTGGTCGAGCACCTGCGGCCGGGCGGCGTGATCGTCGTGATCGAGTGCGAGCACCTGTGCATGTCCATGCGGGGGGTCCGCAAGCCGGGCTCCCGCACCATCACCTCGGCGGTGCGCGGGCAGCTGCACGACCCGGCCACCCGGGCCGAGGCCATGCAGCTCGCGCTCGGTGGCCGCGGGTGATCGACCTGCCCCATGAGCACGGCCCGGGCCGGCCGGTGCTGATGGGCGTCCTCAACGTCACGCCCGACTCGTTCAGCGACGGCGGGCGGTGGCTGGACGCCCGGTGCGCCGTGGAGCACGGCCTCGAGCTGGCCCGGCAGGGAGCCGGGATCGTCGACGTGGGTGGCGAGTCCACCCGGCCGGGTGCGACGCGGCCGCTCGTCACCGAGGAGCTCGACCGGGTCGTGCCCGTCGTGCGCGACCTGGTGGCCCACGGCGTCACGGTGTCGATCGACACGATGCGCGCGGAGGTCGCCGAGGCGGCGGTCGAGGCGGGCGCGGCGATTGTCAACGACGTCAGCGGTGGTCTCGGCGACCCGGCCATCCGGGAGGTCGTGGCCCGCACCGGCGTCACGATGGTCGTGCAGCACTGGCGGGCCTACGGCTCGGCCATGCAGCAGCGGGACCACCTCGCCTACGAGGACGTGGTGACGGACGTGCGCGACGAGCTGGGGGAGCGGCTGGCCGAGCTCCGCGAGGCGGGCGTCCGCGACGAGCAGGTCGTCCTCGACCCCGGCATCGGCTTCTCCAAGACCGCCGAGCACAACTGGACGCTGCTGCGCCGGCTCGACGAGCTCATGGTGCTCGGCCGCCCGATCCTCGTCGGCACCTCGCGCAAGGCCTTCCTGGGGTCCCTGCTCGCGGAGCCTGCCGACCCGATCAGCGCCGGCGACCCGTGCGGCCCGATCGGCGCTGGCGGTTCGCTCGGCGGATCCCGCCATCTCGCACAGGATCTCGTGCCCCGCCCGCCCCTCGAGCGCGACGCCGCGACCGCCGCGACCACGCTGCTGTGCGCCCAGGCCGGCGTGTGGGGCGTCCGCGTCCACGACGTGCGCGCCAGCGCCGACGCCCTGCGGGTCCTCGCCGCCTGGCAGGCCGGTATGCCGCCCGCCCCCGCCTCGGCGGACGCCGCGTCGCGGCGCCCCACCTCCGTGCCGGCCCCCGGCCCGTCCTCGACCTCGTCATCCTTGTCCGCACGCCCGCCCGGAGGCCCCGCATGACCGACCGCATCACGCTCACCGGCGTGCGCGCCCGGGGCAGGCACGGCGTCCTGCCCGAGGAGCGCGTCCTCGGGCAGGAGTTCGTCGTCGACCTCGTCCTGCACCTCGACCTCGGACGCGCCGCCGCCACGGACGACCTGGCGGCGACCGTGAGCTATGCCGAGGTCGCCGCGACCGTGCACGAGCTCGTGACGGGGGAGCCGCACGACCTGGTCGAGACCCTGGCGGGGCGCATCGGCGCCCGCCTGCTCGAGGACCACCTGCTCCTGGAGTCCGTCGACGTGACGGTGCACAAGCCCAGCGCGCCCATCGCGGTGCCCTTCGGCGACGTCGCCGTGTCGGTGACCTCCCGACGTGACGTCGCGGTGGTCATCGCCCTCGGCGCCAACCTCGAGGACCCCGCGGCCACCCTGGCCTCCGCCGTCGACCGCCTGACCCGCACCCGTGGCCTGCGCGTCACCGGACGGTCCGCCCTCGTCGAGACCGACCCGGTCGGCGGCCCCGACCAGCCCGCCTACCTCAACGCCGTCGTCGTGGGACGCAGCCGCCTCTCGGCCCGAGCCCTCCTCGAGCGCCTGCACCGCATCGAGGCCGAGCACGGCCGCACCCGGGAGGTCCGCTGGGGTGCCCGCACCCTGGACCTCGACCTGATCGCCTACGGCGAGGCCCGCAGCGACGACCCCGAGCTGACTCTCCCGCACCCCCGCGCCCACGAGCGCGGGTTCGTGCTGGTGCCCTGGGCCGACGTCGACCCCGACGCCCAGCTGACCCTGCCTGACGGCGGCCGCCGCCTCGTGCGCGAGCTCGCGGACGAGCACCGGGCGGACGGCATACGGCCGGGGCCCGAGTGGCCGACCGGTCGACGGCAGCACCGTGGCGGCCCCGGGGAGCCGTCGTGCTGAGGGGCGGCCGCGGGCTGAGCGCCGGCGTCTGCGCCCTGGCCGCGGTCCTGGTGCTCGCCCTCGGCTACGCCGCACTGTCGTGGTGGAGCGAGGGCGGTCGCGCGCTGCCTCCCGTCGGCTACCTCGCGACGCTGCCGCTGCTGCTCGTCGCCGCCCTGGTCCTGGCCGGAGCCTGGTCGGTCCGCCGCACGGTGCGCGGACGCCGGGCCTCGGGGCCGCACGACGGGCTCCGTGGGTTCCGGGTGCTGGTGCTCTGCCAGGCCGCCGCGCTCACCGGGGCTGTCGTGGCCGGGTGGAGCGTCGCGCACGCCCTCGTCGGACGCGCCGCGCTGGCGCTGCAGGGCCTCGGCTCCGACGCCGCGGCCGCCCTCGCCGTCGCGGCCTGCGGGGTGCTGCTCGTGGCCGCCGGCCTCGTCGGCCAGTCCTGGTGCCGGCTCGACGAGGACCCGCCCGGACCGTCCGAGGACCAGCTCTAGGCCCAGGTCTGGGCTTCGGCCAAGACCAAGGGCTGGCGAGGGCTGGGACGGTGGGAACCCGTCTCGCGTCAGCCGCAGACGGGGTCGCTCTCGACCTTGGTGGCCCAGCCCTGGTCGTCCAGCGTGAGCTTGACGATGGCCTGGTCTCCGGGCAGCTCCGAGAGCGCCTGGACGGTGCTCGGCGCCGACTGCGCGGGGGCGCCTTCGCTGGTGCAGGTCAGGCGGACGACGGTCGCCGCCGGGTCGACGGGGATGCGGAACGAGATGGCGTTGCGGTTGCTGTACAACGAGCCGGAGTGCGGCGTCAGGTCCACGCCCTGACGACCCACCGAGCCGTCGGACCGGCCGCGCACCGTCCAGCGGTCGAAGGTCAGCACCGGTGTCTGGCCGTTCATCGCGACCGCGGTGATCTTGCCCAGGTCGAAGGCGCGACCGCGGACCTGGCTGGTCACCCCGGCCGCGCGGGTCGCCGTCGCGCTGGGGGTCGGCGTCGCCGCGGGCTTGGGGGCCGCCGCAGCGCCGGTCACCGTCACCGTCGGCGTCACCGTCACGGTGACCGGGGGCGCGTAGCCGCTGGACAGGGCCGTGCAGCCGGACAGCAGCACGCCGACGCCGGCAGTCAGGGGGAGGACGACGGTGCGCGGGCGACGGGTGGCGGGGCGAGACGGCATACGGGGGTCCTTTCGTCCCGGACAGTGTCCCCGGTGACCGCCCCCGGACCCAAGGCGGCGCGCAGGACGACAGGCAGGGAGTCCAGGCCCGCGCGACTACGCTGGGGGCATGAGTTCCGCGCCCGAGCAGCCGCCCCACCAGCCCGACGCCGCCGCCCCCGAGAGTGACGTGCCCGAGCAGATGCGGGTCCGCCGCGACAAGCGCGAGCGGCTGCTGGAGCGGGGCATGGCGCCATACGCCGTCACCGTGCCGCGCACCCACTCCCTGGCCGAGGCCGCCGCCCTCGGCGAGCCCCTCGAGGCCGGCGACGAGCCGACCGGCGAGGAGTTCGTCGTCTCGGTGACGGGACGCATCGTCTTCCAGCGCAACACCGGCAAGCTCTGCTTCGCGACCCTCCAGGAGGGCCAGGGCACCCGGCTGCAGGTCATGCTCAGCCTCGCGGAGGTCGGCCAGGACCAGCTCGACGCGTGGAAGGCCGACGTCGACCTCGGCGACCACGTCAGCGTCACGGGCCACGTGGTGCGCAGCCGTCGCGGCGAGGTCTCGGTCATGGCGACCACCTGGGTCATGGCCTCCAAGGCGCTGCGGCCCCTGCCGACCCTGCACAAGGACCTGTCCGAGGAGACCCGGGTCCGGCAGCGGTATGCCGACCTGATCGTCCGTCAGGAGGCGCGCGACATGGTGCGTCTGCGCGCGACGGTGCTGCGCTCGATCCGCAGCACCCTGGACGGTTTCGGATTCGTCGAGGTCGAGACCCCGATCCTCAACCTCAGTCACGGTGGTGCGGCTTCTCCGTTCACCACCCACCTCAATGCGTTCGACATCGATATGAATCTGCGCGCCTACACCGAGCTGTGGCTCAAGCGCGCCGTCGTCGGGGGCGTCGACCGCGTCTACGAGATCGGCAAGGTCTTTCGCAACGAAGGGGTCGACTCGACCCACTCCCCGGAGTTCACCGAGCTCGAGTTCTACGAGGCCTATGGCGACCAGTTCACCGCCGCCGACCGCACCCGCACGATCATCCTGGACGCCGCCGAGGCGACCGGCCGCGGCACCTCGCTGAGGGACTATCGCGGCCGCGAGATCGACGTGTCCGGCGAGTGGCGCTGGTTGCCGATCTGCGAGGGCGTCGGGCAGACGCTGGGCGAGGAGATCCTCCCCGACGAGACGCCGGACAACGCCGAGCGGCTGCGCCGCCTGGCCGCCGCCCGCGACATCGCCCTCAAGCCCGCCTGGGGGGCGGGCGAGATCATCCTCGAGCTGTTCGAGCAGCTCGTCGAGCACACGCTCCTGCAGCCGACGTTCGTGTGCGACTACCCCGAGTCGGTGCGGCCGCTGGCCCGGGCCCACCGCACCGAGCCCGGCCTGGTCGAGGCCTGGGACCTCATCGTGGGCGGCGTCGAGCTCGCCCCGTCCTACTCCGAGCTGGTGGACCCCGTGGTGCAGCGCGAGCGGCTCACGGCCCAGGCCGCGCTGGCCGCGCGCGGGGACGACGAGGCGATGGAGCTCGACGAGGACTTCCTGCGGGCCCTGGAGTACGGCGCACCCCCGATGGGCGGCACCGGCATGGGCGTCGACCGGCTCATCATGCTCCTCACCGGCACGGGAATCCGCGAGACCATTCTCTTTCCGCACCTCAAGCCGCAGGCCTGAGCGACGCCGCACGACACCCTGATCGACGAGAGGTTTCTGATGGACATGCTCTGGAAGGTCTTCATCGCGCTGGCGCCCACCGTGGGGGTGCTCTTCATCTTCTGGCACGTGATGAAGAACATCCTCGAGGGTGACCGTCGAGAGCGAATTGCTCACGCTCAGTGGGAAAGGGAGCAGGAGATGTCGGCGCGCAATTCCGTGGAGGACCGCGACGGAAGGGCTTAGGGCGCGCGCGCCATTCATCGTCGCTTTTGACGGCGATCGGTAATCTCCTCTATCTTTATGGGCGGATCTATTTCTTATTCCCTCCCACGACGAAGGAGCTCCGACATGGCTCAGCGCATCCAGGTCATTCTCGAGGACGACATCGACGGCGGTGCCGCGGCCGAGACCGTGACCTTCGCCCTGGACGGCGTCACCTACGAGATCGACCTGTCCGAGGACAACGCCCGCAAGCTGCGCGACGACCTCGCCACCTGGGTCGGGCACGCGCGCCGCTCCGGCGGTCGCAAGACCACGGGTCGCAAGCCGTCCTCCGGTGGTGGCCGCAACAACCTCAACGACGTGCGCGAGTGGGGCCGGCAGAACGGCTTCCAGGTCTCCGACCGCGGCCGCGTCTCGTCCGAGCTGCAGAAGGCCTACGACGCCGCGAACTGATCGCAGACACGCGTCATCCGACAGCTCGCGACAGCACTCGACAGCTCGCGACAGCGTTGACACCGATGGGCTATCCGCTGGCCGGCGGTGAGTTGGAGCTCGCCTGCGACCTCGTCTCGTCCCGCATCGCCTGGCTCGACCTCGTGGTCGGGCCGGGCGATGCGTCGTCCGGCCCCCGGGTCGACACGAGCGAGGTGGCGGCCGGCTCCGAGGCCGGGCTGGACGCGCTGGACTCGTGGCGCGAGCGGGTGGACGGCGGCTGGGCGCGGGCCTACGGCCATCGGCAGCCGCCGCACGTGGCCGCCACGTTCGTCCTCGGGTGGTACCTCGACGCCCTCGCCTACCCCGCGGCCTACGCCGCCGCGGTCGGGCCCTGGGTGCTCGACGTCTCCCCGGGAGCGGTGGTGATCGAGCCGCACCCGACGCAGGGCTATCCCGCTCGTGTCCGCCTCTCCGCGACGGCCGGGCACCAGACGGTGGCCTCGCAGCCGGTGCGCCTCCGGCGGGCCGAGGAGTCCTACCGGCGCCACGCCGAGCCCGTGGCCGGCTCGTACGCCGCGCCCGGCGTCAAGATGTCGAGCCGTCAGCGGCTGGGGATGGTCGACGACCTGTGGCACGTCGCGACGGAGCGTGCCGCCGCCGCTGCGGGCAGCCCGCTGCTCGCCCGCGCGGGCGACGGCCCCCGGGACTGGCTGCGAGCCTCCTGCTGCTTCATCTACGCTCTCCCGGGAGCGAGCACCTGCTCCACCTGTCCCCGTCGCGCCCGCGCGACCCGCTCGGCCCGGCGCCCCCTCGCGCCGTGAGGAGTTCCATGTCCGTCCCGACCCACCCCGACGGCCGAGCCGACGGTCAGGCCTCCGACCAGACTTCCGACCTCGAGCAGGTGGTCGAGCTCGAGATGAAGCTCCTGGACCCCAACATGCGCGGGGACGTCGACGGCGTCCAGCCGCTCCTGCACGACTACTACGCGGAGTACGCCGCCAGCGGCCAGGTCTACGACCGCCGCACCGCGCTCCAGGCCCCGGTCGAGGACTCGACGAGCTCGCTGACCGTCGACCGGCTCGAGGCGGAGCTGCTGGCGCCCGGGGTGGTCCTCGTGACCTACCGCGCGCACCGGTCGTCCCGCGCGTCCTGGCGCTCCTCGGTGTGGCTGCAGACCGAGCACGGTTGGCAGCTGCGCCACCAGCAGGCCACCCCGATCCGCGACTGAGGGCGCGGCGCGCCCCGGCTCGATCCACCGCCCGCTAGGGTCGGTCCATGCTGCTGGCAGAGATCACCGGCCTGTTCACCGGGGTGCTGATGCTCCTCGCGGTCGGGCTCCTCGTGCTCCGGCGCGAGTCCGGCTGGTGGGCCCTCGGGCTGGTCGCCGTCGTCGCGCTGGTCCGCATCCTCGCCGGGCTCGGGTCCTCCTTCGACCTCGCCCGGGACGTGCGGCACACCCTGCCGCTCGCGCTCCTCACCCTCGGGCTGGGCGCCATCGCCGTGCACGGGACGCGCCAGTGGGGCGCCGACGCCCGGACGGCGTCCGGACGGGGTGTCCTGCCCGAGACGCCCGACCGACGGACCCGCACGCGTCTGGTCGCGGTCGCGGTCGTCGCCCTGGTCGTCCTCGTCGTGATGCCCGGCCTCGTCGAGACGGTCACCCTCGATGCGGGGCCGGGCATGTTCCTGGCCGTCGTCTGCACGACCCTCACCTCCACGGCCACCCTCGTCGGGCTGGCCGCCCTCGCCGAGCGCTGGCGGGCGGGCTTCGCGCTGCTCGGAGCCGCCGGCGCCGCGCAGCTGGTGCTGGTCGTCGTGCTGGCGGTCGCCGCCACGCGCATCACCGACGGCGGGGGCTACACCACCTCCGCCATCGCCTCCCAGGCCGCCCCCGGCGCGGTGCAGAGCCTGCTCATGGTCGGCCTCGCGGTGTGGGGCTGGCGCGCCTGGTCGCGGCTCCCCAGCCGTGAGGCCGGGCGTCCGGCATACGGCCAGGTCGCCCACGGCACCGATCCCGTCCGCTGAGGGCGAACACACCAGCCGCCGAGCACGGAACACCACGCACGTCGGTGGCGTTGACACCGTCAAGTCCCGCGCCGCACGGCGGGACGTGCCCGGCGGTGCGTCCCATCACGCACGGTCTGTCGGGAGGCGCAGATAGCATCGAGGCATCTCGATAGCGAGGAGACAACCCAGATGTTCGAACGGTTCACCGACCGGGCCCGACGAGTCGTGGTGCTCGCGCAAGAAGAAGCGCGCATGCTCAACCACAACTACATCGGGACGGAGCACATCCTGCTCGGCCTGATCC
>NZ_AUFG01000039.1 GCF_000426385.1 Arsenicicoccus bolidensis DSM 15745 | reverse complement strand
CGCCTGGGGGTCGCCTTGGGGTGCTCAGGCAACCGGAAGTGACCTCCGGGCTCAGGTTGGGCCGCCCGGAGGCCTGGTTGCGGTGCTCAGGCGACGGGAAGTGACCTGCCGGGGCAGGTGGGGTCGCCTGGTGGCGTCGGTGGCGCCGGGGTGGCGGATCAGGTGGTGGCGGGGCGGCGGTCGGCATACCGGCCCTTGGTCAGCCACCAGATCAGCGCGCCCAGGGCGCCGAGCGGCAGCTCGAGCAGGTGCGTGTAGAGCGTGAACAGGACGATGCCCGCGGCGGCCGGTGCGTGCGCGGCCCCGAAGCCGACGAGCGCGATCGCGGTGCCCGCCTCGGTCACGCCGACGCCACCCGGGGTCACCCCGACGGCCGTCAGCAGGCGTCCGACCGCGAACGCCGCGAAGAAGTGGGCCAGCGAGAGCTCCACCCCGGTGGCGCGCAGGCACATGATGAACAGGAGGTACTGGAAGCCGAAGAAGCCGACCAGCCCGAAGGTCATCGGCAACCACCCCGACTCGACGACGTGGCCGATCCGGGAGCGCAGGTCGGCGACCAGGCCGTCGACCCCGTGGCCGTCGGAGCGGCGGCTGAGGCGACGGACGAGCGGCCCGATCAGCCGGTCGAGGACGTGACCCGTGGTGGTGGCGACGCGCTCGGAGGCGATGACGGCGACGAACCAGCCGAGCAGCCCGAGGCCGAGGAGCGCGCCGACGGCACCGCCGCGCGCGACCCCGGGCGGCATCGGCTCGCCGGCGATGAGCAGCACGGAGATGCCGAGGACGGGCAGGGCCATGCGGCCGAGGACGTTCCAGACACCGCTGACGATGAGGGAGGTGGAGATGTCGCGGGGGGTGAAGCCCCAGGAGCGATACATGCCGTATGTCGCCGCCGCCCCCATCGCGCCGCCGCCGGGCAGCAGGTTGCCCGCCGCGGAGCCCGCGACGTTGACCATGAGGGCCTGCGGGTGGGTGAGCCCGGCCAGCGACCCGGTCAGCGTGAACGTGTAGCACCACAGCGCCACGACCATGAGCACGAAGAGGCCGATGGTGTTGCCCCAGCTCAGCGCGTCGAGGTGCGCCAGCAGGGCGGACCACGAGGTCTCGGCGAAGTACGGCAGTCCCCACACCAGCAGCGCGACGGCCAGCGCCGTGCCGAGGACGGCCTGGAGGGCGGTGCGCCACCACGATCGACGCTGGTCGCCCCTGGCTCGGGTCGCCGGCGTCGCGCTCGCCCCTGTCGTCTGGTCTGCGTCTGCGGCTGCTGGTCCCGTGTCGCTCGCCTCGGCCGCCCGCCGCTGCTCTCCCCCCGGAGTCATGCTCAGCCCAGCCCGTCGAAGATGTCGTGGGCCACCGGTCCGCCGGGCGGCCGCGACGCGTCGACGAACCACTCCCGGCCGAAGACCAGGTCGTAGAGCGGTCGGGGGATCCGCAGGAAGGCCGCCAGCGTGCGGTCGCCGTCGTCCGCCGCGGCCTGCGAGGCGTGGGCGCGCATCGAGGCGCGCTTGGCCGCGATGTGGCGATGGACGTCGATGTGGTGGGTGATCTCGGCGCGGGCGGAGTAGGCCCGGTCGAAGGAGGCGCGGTCGAACTCGGCCGGGAAGGGGTAGACGAGCGCGGCGAGGTCCAGCGCCCGGCAGATCGCGTCGCGCGGGACCGTGGCCTGCAGCACGCGGGGCGTGCCGGCGAGCTCGGCCGCACGCGCCCCGACGTGGTGCACCTGCACGTGGTCGCGGTGACCGTAGCCGCCGTTGCGGTCGTAGGTCAGCAGCACGTCGACGGACTCCTCGCGCAGGATCTGCGCCAGGCGCTCGGCGGCCTCGTCGACGTCGGCGCGCACGAAGCGCGTCATGCCCTCGGGGTCGGGGTAGAGCTCGGCGCCCGACCCGCTGTCGGCGTAGCCCAGCCACTCGACCCGCGCCACGCCGAGCGCGGCGCACGATCGCATCAGCTCGCCGAGACGCCGCTCGCCGAGCGAGCGGGCGGCGGAGCCGGCATACGTGCTGGAGGTCAGGCCGAGGTCACCGTCGGTGGCGGTCACCACGATGACCCGGTGCCCCTCGGCGGCGGCCCTGGCCAGGGTGCCGGAGGTGAGCAGGGCCTCGTCGTCGGGGTGGGCGTGGAACGCGAGCAGTGTGTGAGCCATCGTGGTCATCCTCTCGCATGGCAGGGTGGATGTCGTGAAGGTGGCCTTGCTGTCGGACTGCTATCTGCCGCGCCTCGGTGGCATCGAGGTGCAGGTCCACGACCTCGCGGACCGGCTGCGGCGCTCGGGCCACGTGGTCGAGGTGTTCACGGCCACGCCCGGTCGGGCGGGGGAGCGGCACGGCGCGGTGGAGCTGGTCGACGGCGTCCCGGTGCACCACCTCGCGCTGCGGCTGCCCGGCGACCTGCCGGTCAACCCCCTGGCGCCACCGGCGCTGCGGCGTCGGCTGCTGGCCGGTGGGTTCGACGTGGCGCACGTGCACATGGGAGTGGTCAGCCCCTTCGCGAGCGACGCGGTCGACGTCGCCCTGTCGGCCGGGCTGCCGACCGCGGTCACCTGGCACTGCGTGCTGGACGCGATGGAGCGGGTGCTCGCCGTCAGCGGGCGCGTGCGTCGGTGGGCCGGGCGAGGTGTCGCGCTGTCGGCGGTGAGTCGTATGGCGGCCCGCCCGCTCGAGCGCCTGGCCACCGACGCGCGGGTCGCCGTGCTGCCCAACGGGATCGACCTGGGCCGCTGGCGATCGCCCACGGCGCCAACGCATCTCGTCGTCGGCACGGTGCCGGAGGGAGTTGCCGGACCGGTCCGGCTCGTCACCGCCATGCGCCTCGCGCGACGCAAGCGCGCCGTCCCCCTCGCGCGGGTGGCACGCCGGGTCGACGACCTCGTCGGCGACCAGATCGAATGGCGCATCGAGGTGTTCGGCGAGGGGCCGCAGCGCGGGCTGGTGCAGGCCTACCTGCGCACCCACGGCCTGACCGACCGGGTCCTGCTGCGGGGCAGGGTGTCTCGCGACCAGCTCCTCGAGTCCTACCGTGGCGCAGCGGCCTACGTCTCGCCGACGGTGCTGGAGGCCTTCGGCATCGCCGCGCTCGAGGCACGGGCCGCAGGGCTGCCGGTCGTCGGTCGACGCGGCAGCGGGGTGGAGGAGTTCGTCGAGCACGGCGTGACGGGGCTGCTCGCGGGGGGCGACCGGGAGCTGGCCGCTCACGTGGCTACCCTGGTGCTCGACCCCGTTGCCCGGCAACGACTTCGGCGGCAGAGCCTGGAGACGCCGCCCACGCAGTCGTGGCCCGCGGTGGTGGGGATGGTGGAGGCGGAGTATGCGCGGGCCGGGCGGCTCGCGAGGAGGGGCAGGACATGAGTGGGGACCAACCAGGTCTGCTGAGCGAGGACGAGTACGGTCGCGTGGTCCGCCACGGGCGGGTGCTGGACTCGCCCGTGCAGGTCGACGGCTACGACCACGACGGGCGTCGCCGCGTGGCGATCGACCTGCCGCACGGCGTGACGCCCGAGGACCTGCTGCGCAGCCACGGCTGGGAGCCTGGCGCGCCGCTCGCCGCCGAGCGGTCGCTGGGGGACCCGCACGCCGTGGTCCTGTCCTACGCGGTGCGGCACCGCCCGGAGGGCCCGGAGCCGTTGCCCGTGGTGACCACCCCGATGGACGCCGGCATCGAGCTGGATCCCGACGAGCCGCCGTTGGTGCGCACGCGGGTCGCGGCATACGCCGTCGTGGTCGGTCCCCTCGGGGTGCTGCTGACCGAGGCGTCGGACCGCACCAACGCCGCGGGCGCGTGGGGGCTGCCCGGCGGCGGCGTGGAGCCGGGGGAGGACCCGGCGGCCGCCGTGGTGCGCGAGGTCTGGGAGGAGACCGGTCAGGACATCATGCGGCCGCGACTGGTGGCGGTCCGCAGCCACCACTGGATCGGCTTGTCCCCCAAGGGAGTCCTGGAGGACTTCCAGGCCGTGCGGCTGGTCTATCGCGCCGAGGTCGTGGGCAGCCACGACGTCGTGGTGCACGACCGCGATGGCACGACGGCCTCCGCGGCGTGGGTCTCGGCGGACGTCGTGCGGGAGCACGGGCTCCGGCTGGCGCCGGCCTGGTCCGACCTGGCCGACCTGCTGCCGTCCGACCGGCCGGACTGAGGCGGCTCCCTCAACGGCCACGACGAGCGATGCCCACGGCGCCGACCAGCAGCAGCAGGACGCCGACGCCCACCACGATCCACGGGCCCTGGGTGACGAGGTCGATGCTCATCACCGCCAGCTCGCGCAGCAGCACCGAGGCCGCGCACAGCAGCCCGAGCAGGCCGACGACGATCGCCGGGGCGTAGGGGCCGCGCGGCTGCGTGGTCGCCTCGAGCTCCGCGAGACGGTGCGCCTCGTCGGGGTCGATGGGGTAGTAGCGCTGGTCACTCATCGCGCGACCTCCTCGATGATCAGGTCCCCGAGGCCGACCTGGCCCCGCAGGACGAGCACGGGTGTGCCGGTGCCGATGGTGGTGTCCGTCTCGCCGAGGTCCGTCCTGGACCCGTCGGGATGACGGAGGACGACGTCGCCGAGCCCGACGTGGCTCTTGACCCGCACCGGCATCCCCTGGGGGATGCGGACGGTCATCTCGCCGACCCCGACCTGCACGCTGACCTCCTGCCCGTTGAGGCTGGAGGCCTCCACGGAGGTCAGGTCCAGGACGCTGTCGCCGGCGCCCACCTGGTATGACGTGCCGCCGTCCAGCGTGGTCGGCGCCCAGTGCTGGTCCATCGACGAGGACGAGAAGGACGTCGCCCCGTCGGCCACGTCGAGGCGCAGGGGGCCACCGAGGGACAGGGTGATGATGGCCAGGGCGAGGACGAGCGGGACGGTGAAGCCGCCGCGCCGGCCGGCCAGCCCCACGACCACCAGCAGCGCCGAGACGAGCCCGAGGGCCGTGGCCGCCGCGATCGCGTAGGGGTGGTCGACGTGGATCCGACCGGTCTGGTCGGCCGCGAGGACCGCGCCGATGCCGGCGGCGGCGAGCCCGACGGCCGCGACGGTGCCCGGCCAGCCGAGGGTGGGTCGGCGGCGACGCATCGGGACGTAGGCGGCAGCAGGCGGGACGACCCGCGTCGCACCCGAGATGAGGTGCTCCGGCACGGCCCCTGCGGTCGTGGGCCAGCTCATGGCCGGGCTGGAGCCGACGCCGTCACCGGTGGCGGTGGCGGTGGTGGTGGCACCGACGGAAGCGTCGAGGGCACCGCGGGGGGTCGCGTCCAGCGGCTCGACCGCGGGGAGGGCCAGCGTGCTCGGTGAGGCGTCGGGGACACGATCGCCAAAGGGGTGGTCCGCAGAGGGCTGCTCGGCGGAGGGGTGCTCCAGGGCGGCCTGCTCGGTGCCGACCTCCGTGACGGACCCGTGCTGGCCTCGGTTGCGACGGGACCACCAGTAGTACGCGCCGACCCCGAAGAAGACCATGACGACGATCCGGCCCACGTTGCCCCCGGGGGAGCCGTCGTGGAACCCGAACGCGTCGGTGAAACCACCCACGCTGACCAGCAGGGTGAAGACCAGCAGCACCACGGAGTTGCCGTCCCCGCGGCGCAGGGCCTTCTCGAGCGGGATCTCGCCCTTGGTGTCCGCGAGCAGCAGGAAGGCGACGAAGTAGGCCGGGAAGGCGATGCCCCCCATGACCAGCAGCACGATCCACACGATGCGGACGACGATCGGGTCGATGCCGATCTTGTCGGCGACGCCGCCGCAGACCCCGGCGACCCAGCGGTGCGACAGCCGGCGGCGGATGCCGGTGCCGCGCACGCCGCGGAAGAACCGGTCGAGCGCGTCCGGCTGGTGCTCGGTGGCCTCGGGCGGACCCGGTGGCGTGGGAGGCGGCTGCTGCGTCATACCGACAATCTCTCTCCCCGGCGCGGGGGTGGGCCATGAGGGTCGCCCCTGACCCCACCCTGACGATCCCCTGACGTGCGGGTCAGACCCTCGTCCCGGCGGCGTCCATGGGTGAGGATGGGGAGGTGCCCACCCCCTACGAGACCCAGCGCGTCGAGCAGCAGCAGCCGGCGCCACGGCTGCTGCGCCCGGTCGACAGCGGCTGGGTCGCGGGCGTGTGCGCGGGGCTGGCGGAGCACCTGCGCATCCAGGTGGGCGTGATCCGGATGGCTCTCGTGCTCCTGACGACGTTCGGGATGGGCACGGGCGTGATCCTCTACCTCGCCGTCTGGGCGCTCACCCCGCAGCGGCTCGGGCCGGGGGGCACCACGCGCACGGCGCCGCAGGTGCCCGGGGCGGCCGGATCGACGGGCTCGGCAGGAACCACGGGGTTGGGCGGGTCGGCTGCTGGGGGAGGCGCCACGCGATGGCCCCTCCTGCGCCAGCGGCTGCTGCACGACGAGGCCGTGGTCAACGTCCTGCTGGGGCTGGCCCTGGTGGTCGGCGGGCTCGCGGTCGTGCTCACCCGGCACGGCGTCGACCTGCGGCTCGGCGTGACCCTGCCGCTCGCCCTCATCGCCAGCGGCGCCATCGTCGTCTGGACCCAGCTCGACCGCACCGAGCGCGACCGCTTCCTGCAGCTGTCGGCCGCCGACTCGCGCGCCGGCCTGGCGCGCGTCGTCACCGGGGTCCTGCTGACCCTGGCCGGGGTCGTCGTCCTCGCCAGCCGCGCCCAGGGCGTCGGCGGGCTCGGCGACGCGGCCCTGTCGGCCCTGGCGGTCCTGCTGGGGCTCGTCGTCATCCTCGCCCCCTGGGCCATCCGGCTCTGGGACGGGCTCAAGGCCGAGCAGGCGGAGCGGGTGCGCGCCACCGAGCGCGCCGACATCGCCGCCCACCTGCACGACTCCGTCCTGCAGACCCTCGCCCTCATCCAGCGCAAGGCCGACGACCCCACGGCGGTCCAGCGGCTGGCCCGGGCCCAGGAGCGCGAGCTGCGCACCTGGCTGTATGGCGGAGGCAGCTCCACCCCCACCACGCTCTCGGCGGCCGCGGCCGAGGTGGCGCACGACGTCGAGGACCGGCACGGCGTCCCGATCGACCTCGTCGTCACGGGCGACGTCGGCCTGGACGCGGACGTCTCGGCGCTGGTCAAGGCCCTCGGCGAGGCAATCAACAATGCCGTGCGCCACGGCGCCGCGCCGGTGTCGGCCTATGTCGAGGCGGGGCCGCTCGGGATCGAGGCCTTCGTCCGTGACCACGGGCCGGGCTTCGACCTCGGCGAGGTGCCGCTCGACCGTCTCGGGGTGCGGGGCTCGATCGTCGACCGGATGGACCGCCACGGCGGCACCGCGCGGATCCGCCGCCTCGAGGACGGCACCGAGGTCTCGCTGACCCTCCCACCACGACCCACGACCGAGGAGTCCTGATGCTTCCCCCGACGACCCCGATCCGCCTCGTCCTCGTCGACGACCACAAGATGTTCCGGGCGGGCGTGCGCACCGAGCTCGACACGTCGCTGCCGGTGGTGGGGGAGGCGGGCGACGTGGGGTCGGCCGTCGCCGTCATCAAGGCCGAGCGCCCCGACGTCGTGCTCCTCGACGTGCACCTGCCCGGCGGCGACGGGCGCGGCGGCACGGACGTCATCCTCGGGTGCGCCGGCACGGCGACCGAGGCCGGGGTGCCCGTGCGCTTCCTCGCCCTGTCGGTCAGCGACGCCGCCGAGGACGTCATCTCCGTCATCCGCGCCGGGGCCCGTGGCTATGTCACCAAGACGATCAGCGGCAACGACCTGGTCAGCGCCATCCGGCGGGTGGCCGACGGGGACGCGGTGTTCAGCCCTCGGCTGGCGGGGTTCGTGCTCGACGCGTTCGGGGCCGCGGCGGGTGAGATCGCCGAGGTCGACGAGGAGCTGGACCGGCTGTCGGCGCGCGAGCGCGAGGTCATGCGGCTGATCGCGCGGGGCTACCAGTACAAGGAGGTGGCCAAGGAGCTGTTCATCTCCGTCAAGACCGTCGAGACGCACGTGTCGAGCGTGCTGCGCAAGCTGCAGCTGTCGAGCCGCCACGAGCTCACCGCCTGGGCGATGAACCGCCACCTCCTCTAGACCTCCCTCAGGTAGGCACATCAGCCCGGGTTAGCACGCCACGTCGATGGACCCGCCGGGGGTAAAGGCATCAGCCTGGCGAACGACGGCCGGTCGATGCCTCTACCGGGGGCGGGTCTGAAGGCGGGACGGCGACGCCCGCCGGTCCCCGAGGGGCGGCGGGCGTCGGCACACGGCCTGCTCGGTCAGCCCAGAGCAACAGGGTGCAACCGAGCGACCGGGCGAGGATCAGGGCAGGGCCATCCGGAAGACCGTGCGCCAGGTCTGGCCGATCTGCCGGTGCAGCGGACCCGTGACGTAGGGCAGGCCGTAGCGGTCGCAGATCTCGCGCACGCGCACCGCGATCTCGGCATACCGGTTGCTCGGCAGGTCCGGGAACAGGTGGTGCTCGATCTGGTGCGACAGGTTGCCGGTCATCAGGTGCATGAGCTTGCTGCCGGAGATGTTGCAGGAGCCGATCATCTGGCGGATGTACCAGTCGCCGCGGGTCTCGCCCTCGATCATCTCCTCGGTGAAGAACTCGACACCGTCGGGGAAGTGACCGCAGAAGATCACGGTGTGCGCCCACAGGTTGCGGATGCAGTTGGCGGCGAAGGTGCCGGCCAGCGTGGCTTTGCCGGACCCGGTGAGCGACGCCAGGGCGGGGGTCGCGACGTAGTCCTTGCCGGCCTGCTTGACGGCCTTGACGCCGAGGGCCTTGAGGTCGGCGTTGAGCGCCTCGCGGGACTTGCGGCCCTCCTGCACGTCGACGAGCTCGAGGTCGTAGAACGCGATGCCCCACTCGAAGAACGGCGCGAGGATCGCGTTGTAGACCGGGTTGAGCACGTTGTAGGGCTTCCACGGCTGGTCCGAGCTGATCCGCAGGAGGTTGTAGCCCACGTCGTTGTCCTTGCCCACGACGTTGGTCCACGTGTGGTGCAGGTCGTTGTGGGTGTGCTTCCAGCCCTTGGCCGGGGCCACGAAGTCCCACTCCCAGGTGGAGGAGTGGATGTCCGGGTCGCGCATCCAGTCCCACTGGCCGTGGATGACGTTGTGGCCGATCTCCATGTTTTCGAGGATCTTGGCGACCGACATGAGGCCGACGCCGGCGACCCAGGCGGACTTGCGCTTGCCGGCGAGCACCAGCGTGGCGCGGCCGGCGAGCTCGAGGCTGCGCTGCACGCGGATCACCCGACGGATGTATGCCGCGTCGGCGGCCCCTCGCGAGGCGACGATGTCGGCGCGGATCTGGTCGAGCTCGCGCCCGAGCTCGGCGACCTGCTCGTCGGTCAGGTGCTGGGCGTGGTCGGGGCGGCGCACGGGGCGACCGCTGTCGGCCAGGCCGGGGTTGCGGGTGGGGATCGCGGGCAGCTGCTCGCGGGTGGGGGTGGCGCCGTCGGTGGGTGCGGTGGGGCGCTCGGCCGTGGTGGTCATGTGACCCTCCTCAGATCTCGAGATGGCAGGGTCCCGCGGCTGCGGAGACACAGGTCTGGATGGATTGTCCCTCGTCGCCGTGGACCTCGCCGGTGCGCAGGTCGCGCACCTTGCCGGCCCGCAGCGGGGTGAGACAGGTGTGGCAGATGCCCATGCGGCAGCCGCTGGGCATCATGACGCCGGCCGACTCGGCGGCCTCGAGCAGGGTGGTGTCGCCGTCGACCTCGATCTCCTTGTCGGAGCGCAGGAAAGTCACGACACCGCCCTCGCCGCCCTGGCCGTCGAGGACGACGGGTGCGAAGCGCTCGATGACGAGCGAGTGCCGGGCGTCGGCGTCGTGCCACAGGCGCTCGGCCGCGTCGAGCATCTCGGGCGGGCCGCAGGCGTATGACGCTCGCGAGCGCCAGTCGGGGCACAGCTCGTCGAGCGCGGCGGTCGAGGTGAGGTCGATGCGACCGCGCTCGCCGGAGTACCAGTGGACGACCCGCAGGCCGGGGTGGGCGGTCGACAGCTCGGCCAGCTCCTCGGCGAACAGCGCGTCCTGCGCCGTGCGGGAGCTGTGGACCAGCACGACGTCGGCGTCGTCACGGTGACCGACCAGCGTGCGGATCATCGACATGACGGGGGTCAGCCCGCTGCCGGCGGTGAGCATGAGCAGGGGGCGCGGGTGCTCGGGGAGCACGAAGTCTCCCTGGGGGACGTCCAGGTGCAGCACGTCGCCGGGGCGGGTGCGGTGCACGAGCGAGTCCGAGACGAGGCCCTCGGCGTGGACCGTGATGGCCGGGTCCTCGCCGGCCGCGGTGGTCAGCGAGTAGGACCGCCAGTGGCGGACGCCGTCGACCTCGACGCCGACGCGGGCCCACTGGCCGGCCATGTGGGGGTCCCAGCCGTGGCCGGGGCGGAAGTGGATGGTCGCCGTGTCGGTCGTCTCGGGGACGACGGAGGTGACGACACCGCGGAGCTGGCGGGCCGACGACAGGGGATTGATCAGGGACAGGAAGTCCTGGGGGCTGAGCGGGGTCGTCAACGGCTTGGCCAGGGGCGACAGCACGGGGCTGACGGCCTTGGCCAGGCGATCGAGCGGACGCATGGACGGCATACTCCAGTATTTCCCACGCAGGGCCTTTCATACTCGTCGGCGCGCGCCCGAATCGCGCCGAGGGACTATCACGCGACGATAGAATCGGGCCCCATGAGCCTCGACCGTCCCGCTGAAGCGCCACCATGGTTGTCGTTGCCCGCTGAAGTGTCCGAGCTGCTGCGGCCCCGCGTCGTCGAGATCGTCGACCAGATCATCCGCGCCGTCCCACGTGACGTTCCCGACTACGCGCGCCCCATGGAGGGCCGCTTCGGGCAGGGGCTGCACCAGGGCGTCGCCATCGCCCTCGACCGCTTCCTCGACCTGCCGGGGACGGACCGTCCGGCCCTCGAGCCGGACTCCAGACGGGTGTATGCCGGGCTGGGTCGCGGCGAGTTCCGCTCGGGGCGCCAGCTGGGGTCGCTGCTCGCGGCCTACCGCTCCGGCGCCCGCGTGACCTTCCGCACCGCGGCCCAGATCGCGGTGGACGCAGGCGTCTCCCCGGACGTGATCGTGCCCCTCGGCGAGTCGATCTTCGCCTACATCGACGAGCTGTCGGCCGCCTCGGTCGAGGGCTACGCCGACGAGCAGAACGAGCAGCTGGGCGAGGTGGAGCGCCGGCGCACCGAGCTCGCCCTGCTGGTCCTGCACGGGCGGGCCTCGTCGGCGGGCGTCGACCAGGCGGCGCTCGCGGCGGGCTGGGCGCTGCCACCGGAGCTGGCGGTCGTGGCGCTGCGCCGCGAGCAGGCCCAGGGGCTGCGTCTCGCCCTCGGCCGCGGCGCCCTGGTGGTCGAGCGCGAGGACGACGTCGTGGCGCTGGTCCCGGCGCCCACGACCGAGCGTGCGCGGCGCGACCTGGAGCGGGCGCTGCGCGGCCGGGGTGCGGTGGTGGGGCCGACCCGTCCGTGGAACGAGGCGCCCGAGTCGTTGCGCCTCACCGTGCTGACGATCGCCCGCCTCGAGCAGGCCGCGGCGGCGGGGATGGAGCGTCCCGACACGGTCTTCGTCGGCGACCACCTGGCCCAGCTCGCCCTGCACGCCGAGCCCGCCGTCGTCGCGGACCTGGCGCGGATCCGGCTCGCGCCCCTGGACGCCTTCGCCCCCGCCACCCGCGAGCGGCTCGCCGAGACCCTGCTGCAGTGGCTCGTCCACTGGGGGCAGCGCCAGCCCGTGGCCGAGGCCCTGACGATCCACCCGCAGACGGTGGGCTACCGGGTGACCCAGCTGCGCGAGGCCTTCGGCGCCGACCTCGACGACCCGGACGTGCGCTTCGAGCTGCTCATGGTGCTGCGGGCCGGTCACCGCTAGGTATGCCGCCGCCGGCCGCCCTCGTGCGCGTCATTCTCCCGGAATCGCCGCCACCGACTCCCTGACGAGCGCACACTCGTGGGCGTGAGAACGAGCACGACGATGGACTATCGCCTCCGCCCCCGCTGGGTCGAGCGCACCCGTTGCCTCACCGACGACCGGCCGGGGGACCCGGTCCGCCTCCTGCGCGTCCTGGCCGCGGCCCGCACGAGCGGTGTCCTGGTGCTCGACGGCACGAGCCGGGTGGACAAGGTCGCGACCGCGATCCTCGCCCGCACGCGACGCGGACCCGAGGTGCTCGTCGTCGACTGCTCGTGGAAGCTCGGTCCGGGCCGCCTCGTGGAGCTGGTCACGCGCGCCGGGGTGCGGGCGATGGCGGGGCCGCGGACGACCTTCGTGGCCCTGACCCGCGAGGGGCGCGACCAGTTCAGTCGCATCCACCGGGTCCCGGGGGACCGGGTCGTGAGCGTCCCGTGGCACCACGGCCTGGGCCCGGACGACCTGGCCGGCGCTCCCGGCCTGACCAGCAGCCCGCAGCGCTCCGACGGTCCCGCGGGCGCCGAGCCCGAGATCCGCCACGACGGCCCGGTGTTCAGCGGCGGCCGCACGGCCCGCGACTACCGCCCGCTGCTCGGCTGCGCCGCCGACCTGCCCGAGGGCACCGAGGTCGTCATCGCCACCGTGCCGGGCGGGCTGCCGCAGGGCGTGCCCGTGCCGGCCAACGTGCACGTGCGCACCGAGGTCGACCCCCCGGCGTTCCGCCGGGACCTGCGCCGCGCCTGCGTCGTCGTCGTCGCCCTCGAGCACCGGGACGACTGCGCGCCGGGGATCATGGTGCTGCTCGACGCGATGGCCCTGGGCAAGCTCACCGTGGTCACCGACACCCTCGGGGTCCGCGAGCACGTCGAGCAGGGCGTCACGGGGTTCGTCGTGCCGGCCGGGGACGCGGCGGCGCTGGGCGAGACGCTGCGCTGGTGCCTGGACCCCGCGCACGCCGCCGAGGCCGCGGACATCCGGGAGTCGGCGCGTGCGACGGCGCGGACGGCATACGCCCCGGAGGTGCACGTGGAGGCCCTGCTGGAGCAGGTGGGCCGGGCGCTCGAGCGCGCCGAGGCCCGTCGGGGTCAGTCCTCCCGCGCGGTGCCGAACACCTCGTCGTAGGCCGCGGCCACCACGGGGTCGGCGTACCGCTCGGCGTAGAGCGCGTGGGCGCCCTGCGCCTCGCGAGATCGGACGGCCGGGTCGACGAGTGCGGCCAGCGCCCGCGCCGCCTCGACGGCGTCGGGCACCACGGTCAGGCCCGGGCGGCTCTGTGTGGCGATCCCCTCCGCGGCCACCGGGGTGCTGACGACCGGGAGGCCGCGGGCGAGCCCGTCGAGCGTCTTGATCTTGATGCCGGAGCCGAAGCGCAAGGGGTTGACCAGGGCGCACATCCGCGACAGGGCCTCGTCCAGGTCGGGGACGAAGCCGTGCGCGACCACCCGGTCGCCGTGCCGGGCGGCGTCGGCCAGCAGGGACTCGTCGGCGTCGCGGCCGATGACGTGCAGCCGGGCGTCGGGCTGGAGGGCGAGCAGCTCGTCCATGCCCTCGCGCAGGAACCACCCGAGACCGTCGTGGTTGTGCGCGAGCGACAGCAGCCCGACGAAGGCGAACTCGGGCCGGCCGTCCCACCGGTCCGGCTGGTGCGACGTCTCGTCGAGCCCGGGGATCGACGGGGGCACCGCCACCACCGCTGCGCCGGTCTCCGCGCGCAGGTGGCGGGCCTCCTCGGCGTTGAGCAGCACGGACGTGGGGTTGGCGCGCGCGGCCCGGCGCTCCGAGCGCGCGACCCGACCCCGCTCGAAGCGCAGCAGGGCCTCGCGGGTGAGGGGCGCGCGGGTGAGCCAGTGCAGGCGGCTGGGGACGTTGTGCGAGAACTGACCCAGCGGGTCGAAGTCCGTGTCGATCCGCTTGTCCCGCAGGACCTCGAGCATGCGGGTGTAGCGCACGCTGAACAGGTCGTCGAGGTAGAGCACCCGGCGCCCGCGGAACCGGCGGCCGGCCACGTGCTGCTCCATGCGGACGGTGTCGATGATCTCGAGGTCGGGGTCGAGGTCGACCAGCGTCTGCTGGACGGTGGCGGCGACCCGCGGGCTGCCGAGGAAGGCCTCCTGCAGGCTCTGCCGGCGCAGGAGCACGCCGCGCACGAGCCCCACCAGCTGGTCCGTGCGGCTCGGCCGGCCCATCTCGTGCACCTGGACGCCCTCGAACTCGGCGGTGCGCCGCAGTGGCGCGCCGACGTGCAGATAGTGGATGTCCTCGGCCGGCAGCCGGGAGCGCAGGTGCCGCAGGAACCCGGCGATCACCATGGCCTTGCCGCTGTCGGAGGGGTATGGCGCCACGGCGCTGACCACGGCGACGGAGGTCACGGGGCCGTCGTGGAGCGACTCCGTGGGCGGGGTGACGAGCTGGGCGTAGAGCGAGCGCAGGCGATCCACCCAGACCGTCGCCGCGAAGGTGGTGTCGTGGCGGGCGCGTCCGGCCCGGCCGCACGCCTCGCGGCGGTGCGGGTCACGGGTCAGCGCGGTGATGGCGTCGGCGAGGGCGGCGGGGTCACCGACCGGCACGAGGAGCCCCGCGTCGTCGCCCACGATGTCGGGGATGCCGCCGACCCGCGTCGCCACGACGGCCGTGCTGGTCGCGAGCGCCGAGATCAGTGAGGTAGGCAGGGCGTCCTCGTGGCTGGGGTGGACGACGAGGTCGGCCGCGTGCAGCAGGGCGTCCACGTCGGAGCGGAAGCCCAGGACCCGCACGCGGTCCCGCAGCAAGGGGTCGCGCTCGACCTCGGCGCGGACCTCGTCGAGCAGGGGACCGTCACCTGCGAGCGCGAGGACGAACGGCAGCTCCGCGGGGAGGAGGCGGACCGCGTCCAGCGCGACCGCGTGGCCCTTCTCGGGGCGCATGAGCGACACGGTCACGCCGAGGACGGTGTCGTCGTCGACGCCGAGCTCGCGGCGCACCGCCGACCCCGTGCCCGAGGGGGAGGGCTCGCGCACGCCGTTGGGCACGAGCACGACGGGGGTGGAGGAGCGGAAGGCCGAGTACCACTCGCGCTGCGCCTCCGACAGGGCCACGACGCGGTCGAACATCGTGGCGCGCGCGGCCACGGCGGCCCGCACCCGGGCGCGGTGGGCCGCGCCCTGGGGGTCGGCCTCGATGACGTGCAGGGTGGAGACGGCGGGCACGCCGACCAGCCGCGCGGCGAGGCCGCCCACGAGGTCGGCGTGCTTGAGGTGGGTGTGGATGACGTCGGCGCCCTCGCGGCGGGCGATCGCGGCGACCCGGCGCACCGCCCGGAGGTCGTAGCGACCGGCGTGGAGCTGGTAGACCGTCGCCCCCGCCTCGGCGAGCCGGTGCGCCGCGCGGTCGTCCTCGGCGTCGGACAGGCCGACGACGACGATGCGCAGCCCGGCCTCGCGCGCGGTGCGGGCCAGCTCGACCAGGACGCTCTCGGCGCCACCGGCGCCGAGGGAGTGGATGACGTGGACGACGGTCATCGGTGCGCGTGCCGGGGTCATGGCTGCTCCGTAGGTCGATGGGGGTGCCGGGGGCGCTGAGGGTGGTCAGGGTGGTCAGGACGTCGCCGAGGACGCACCGCCGCCAGGATCGTCCGGGCGTGGGCGAGGGCCGCACCGAGGACCGCCCCGATCGTCATGGCGGCGGCCACCTCCGACCGGCCCGGGGTCTCGCGCCAGGTGGTGACGGTGCCCCAGCGGGTGCGAAAGAGGGTGTCGAGGCCGGCCCGTCGCACGGCGGCGTCCCCGGCGGCGGTGGCGTCGCGGGCCAGCCGGTCGGCCTGCTCCGGCGTCTCGGCCTCCGCGGACACGGAGACGAGGCCGGAGGCGGGGTCGCCCTGGGCGTCGACGGTGCGGCCGGAGGCGACGGACGTCAGGACGGCATAGGTCGGTGCGGTGACCTCGCGGGTGCGCAGGGACAGCAGGTAGGCGCTGGACGACTGCGGCTCGAGGTAGCCGACGACGTGGGCGTGGGCGGGCTGCGGCAGCGAGGTCACCACCAGCGCGGCGAGGGCGGCCCCGGCAGCGGCCAGGGGGACGGCATACGCCGGGGTGCGGTGCCGGTGCGGACGGGGCACCCGGTGGGCCCCGAGGGCCCGGGCCTGGGTGGCGAGGGCGGCGGCGAGCGCCACCACGAGATAGACGATGCGGGCGTAGGTGAGGTGCAGGAAGACGCTCGCGGCGCACCAGGCGAGCAGCCCGGCGACGCAGGCGGCGGCGTAGGGCCGCAGGCGCGCGGCGTCCGCGGACGGCAGGGACGGGAGGGCGCGCAGCACCCAGCCCGCCTGCCACAGCGCCACGGCGAGGATCGACAGGAAGGCCAGCAGCCCGACGAGCCCGATCTCGGCCCACAGCCCGAGGTAGAGGTTGTGCGGGGCGACGATCCGCTCGAGGTGCAGGTCGGTCGCTGAGGCGTAGTCGGGGAAGCGCGCGAAGTAGCCGCCGGGACCGACCCCCGTCAGCGGGTTGTCCTGGATCATCTTGGTCGCGACGGTCTGGGTGGCGATGCGCTCGCGCACCGAGCCGTCGACCGCGGCGAGCTGGCCGGACTCGGCCACCCCCAGCATCGAGAGCAGCCGGCTCCCGACGCCGGGCAGGACGAGCAGCAGCGGCACCACGACCACGGCGCCGGCGGCGAGGACCCTGCGGTCCAGGCCGCACAGGAGGAGGTAGAGGCCGGCGCCCACCAGGGCGGCGAGCATGGTCCCGCGCGAGCCGGTGAGGTAGACGCCGACGAGCAGCGCGCCGAGGCAGCCGAGGGGCACGAGCGCGAGCAGCCGGCGCCCTCGCTGCAGGCACTCCTGGACCAGCGCCAGCGCGAACGGGAGGCCGAGGACCAGGAAGCGCCCCCAGAAGTTGGCGTCCGGCAGCGGACCGGCGTGCCGCTTGGTGACGACGCCCACCCCCTCGGCCGTCGTGACGGTCTCGAAGCCCCCGAAGGTCGCCGTGTTGCCGAGCACCCACTCGTTGAGGGCACCGAGCAGGCAGATCGCCGCCATGGGCAGGACCATCGCCGCGGCGACCAGCCACCAGCGCCGAAGGCCGCTCGCCAGCAGGCACACGACCACGACGAAGACCAGCTCCTTGAGCACCCCCAGCACCGCCGCCGAGCCCCAGTCCGGCTCGACGCCGGTCCGCAGGAAGGCCACGCCGTCGAGGTCGGCCAGCTGGCTGGACAGGGCCGTGGCCAGCACGTATGCCGAGACCGCGCCCACCGTGGCCCAGGGGACGGCCACGCGCTGGACGAGGCATCGCCCCACCACGACGAGCAGGCCGAGCGCGAGCAGGGCGAGGAACGGCGACACGGGCACCCGCCCCTCGAGCACCCCCGAGGCGCCGGAGAACTCGACGGCGACCATCCCCGCGAGCAGCAGCGTGGCGGCGGCGGACGACGGCAGCGCGGCTCGCGGCTGGTCGACGTCCGCGCTGCGGGAGCGCTCGAGGGTGGCGGGGGTCATGTCGTCTGTCGTCTGTCGGCTGTCGTCTGAGGTCTGTCTGTTCAGGTCTCGTCAGCCGGCCCGGCGACGGCTGAGCGTCGAGCCGGCGCCCGCGGCGAGGATGGCCGTGAGCAGGCCGGCCAGCAGGGCGACCACGAGCTTGAGCGGGGTGGACAGGCCACCCGACTCGGGGGTGGAGGGCTCGGTGCTGAGGGTGGTGACCGTGTAGGGCGCGAGCACCTTGCCGATCTCGGGGGTGGCCGACGCGACGACCCGCTCGAGCGCGGAGGTCACCTGGCCGGGGTCGCTGCCCGCGGCCCGGACCGTGACGACGGCGCTCGGCGCGACGTTGCCGGCCGTGACCTCGACCTTCGAGCCCTCGGGGAGCCACCGCTTCTGGGAGTAGACCTCGGCCGCGGTGGCGATGACCTGGCCCCGGCTCAGGCTGTCGAAGAGCGCGGCGCTGTCGTTGGCGCTGGCGACCTTCTGCGGCACGACGACGACGTCCATCGTCGAGGTGTAGGTGCCCGGGCGGGACAGGAGGAAGCCACCCACGACGAGGGCGGCGAGCAGGCCCGCGACGAGGGCGGGCAGCAGGCGGCCGAGCCCGCGGCTGCGGGTGGTGTCGGTGGTCATGCGTTCTCCTTGGGTTCCGTGCGGGACGGGTCGATGAGCTCGGCGTAGAGGTCGTGCAGGGCGCGGGTCCAGGTCTGCATGGAGAAGGTCTGCTCGGCGCGACGCCGCGCGGCCTCGCCGTAGGCCGCGCGGGCGCCGGGGTCGGACAACAGCCGGGACAGCTCGCGCGCGAGGGCGGGGACGTCGCCGACGGGGACCACCTGTCCGGTCTCGCCGTCGAGCACGACGTCGCGGGTGCCGCCGGCGTCGGTGGCCACCACGGGCAGGCCGCACGCGGCGGCCTCGACGAGCGAGGTGGGCAGCGCCTCGGTGAACGAGGCGGACACGACCCCGTCGACCCCGGCCAGCAGGTCGGGGACGTCCTCGCGCCGCCCCAGGAGGTGGACGCGCCGCTCGAGGCCGAGCTCGCGCACGCGCGCCTCGATCGCCGGTCGGTGCGTTCCCTCGCCCACGACGAGCAGGTGGGCGTCGGGATGCTGCTCGACGACCCTGGCCCAGGCCTCGACGAGCGGCACGTGCCCCTTGGGCTCGCGCAGGGCCGCCACGACCGCCCAGACGGGCGCGCCGTCGGGGACCGGGACGTCCTGGGGGAGCCGCCGCCGCGCCGTGGAGTAGCGGTCCACGTCGATGCCGTTGGGGATGCACCGCCAGCTGGCGGTGGCCGGTCCGTAGTGGCGGGCGTAGCCGTCATATGCTGCCTGGGAGACGAGGACGAGCCGCCCGAGGGTGGCCGGGACGAGGACCGACAGACCCTCCTTGACCCGGTCGGCGCGGGACCCGAGCTGCGGCACGAGGTGCAGGGTCGCGACGCAGGGGACCCCGGCGAGGCGGGCGGCCAGCGGCACGAGGGTCGCGGAGTAGCCCAGGTGGGCGTGGACGACGTCGGCGCTGCTGGCGCGCAGGGTCCGGGCCAGCCGGATGACGCCGATCGGGTCCAGCAGGCGCCGCACCCCGAGATAGGTGGGGGCGAGCCCGAGGGCCTGGAAGCGGTCGAGCATGGCGTCCTTGCCCTCGCGGCCGGCCGGACCGAGGCTGGCGACGGCGAGGTCCAGGTGGAGGTCCTGGCCGGCCGCGTGGTCGGCGGACACGTGCCGGGCCAGCTCGACGACGAGGTTCTCCGCCCCGCCGAAGCTGAAGGAGTCGAGGACGTGCAGCACTCTCACGAGGCACCTCCGGGTCGCAGCAGGCGGGTGACGCGGGGCAGGGCCTGCCGGTCGACGAGGGCGAGGGCACCGACGTAGACCAGGGCGCCCACCACCACCTCGAGGACGAGCAGGAGGAAGGGCTGCTGCAGCGGGACGAACCGGTCGACGAGCGTGACGGCTCCCGCCATGACCAGGGCGCTCAGCGTGGCCGGGGCGACCGCCCGCAGCTGGGACGCGACGGGGATGCCGAGGACGCGGTCGGTGACGACGAAGCGCAGCAGGGTGAACAGCACGTGGCACGCGAGGAAGGCCACGGCCACGGCGAGGGTGGAGCGTCCGGCCGCGATCCACAGGACGGGCGCGAAGACCGCGACCTGGGCGAGGGCCAGGGTGTTGAGCAGACCGGCGTGCCCGGTGGCCTTGTAGACCTCGCCGGAGTGGAAGCCCAGGGCGTAGACCGCGGAGTAGCAGCCGAGCACGACCAGGATGGGCTCGGACAGGACGTACTGGTCGCCGAAGACCGTCTCGACGACGGGACCGGCCGCCGCGGCCAGGCCGAGCCCGGCGGGGACGGTGAGGGTGGCGACGGCGGCGATGGCCCGCAGGTAGTGCTCGCGCAGCGCCTCGCGGTCGTCCTGCAGCCGTGAGAACGAGCTGAACAGCACCTGGCCGACGACAACGCACACCCCGATGACGACCAGCTCGGGCAGGCGGAAGGCCATCGTGTAGTAGCCGAGCTCGGTCTCGCCGAGGCGTCGACCGATGCTGAAGTAGTCGAGGTTGTCGATGACCAGGGCCAGCAGGGCGAGCAGCGACAGCGAGCCGCCGAAGCGCAGCAGCTCGCCCGCCACCGGGCGGTCCCAGCCGAGGTGGCGGTCGGCCGGCTCGGTGAGGGGGGAGGCGGTGGGCTCCGCGCTCGCCATACGGGCCCTGCGTGTCAGCCGCAGGTAGACGAGCCAGTAGAGGACGGCCATCGTGGCGGTGGCGGCGACCTGGCCCCAGACCAGGCTCCACGCCCCGGCGCCCGCGAGCGCCATGGAGATCGAGACGGCCGCCTTGACCAACGCGCCGCCCAGCTCGGGCAGCGTGCGCTCCTTGAAGGCCAGGTGGCGGCGCAGCGCGGCGTCGGGGAAGACGGCGAGGCCCTGCAGCAGCATCGACACGGACAGGGCCTGGATGAGCGGGACGAGGGCGTCGTTGCCCAGCAGGGCGGCGAGCCAGGGCGCCGTGACGAGACAGAGCAGCCCGAAGCCCAGCGCCAGGACCAGCGTGAGCGCGGCGCCCGTGGGGGCGATGCGTCGCCACGACCCGGAGTGCTGCACGAGCGCGGTGCCGACGCCGAGGTCCTTGAGCCGGTCGAAGATGTTGATCGCGAGCAGCGCGAGGGCCACCAGGCCGAAGGCGTCCGGGGCTAGCAGACGGGCCAGGACGACGGTGGAGACGAAGGTGACGAGCTTGCTGCCGCCGTACTGCAGGACGTTCCAGACGGTGCTGGCGCCGACCCGACGGGCGGGCGTGGAGCGGGACTCCTCCTCGGGCGGCGGGTGGTGCTCGTCGGTGACGTGCTCGCTCATCGCGGGTCCGGGAGGCCGTCGAGCAGGGTCGCGGCCACGTCGTCCCACGAGGCGCCGCCGGCCAGGCCCGCCCGGCCGGCGTCGCCGAGCCGGGCCGCGAGGCCGGGGTCGCGCAGCAGGGTGACGATGCCGTCGGCGAGCCGGTCGGCGTCCGCGGGCGGGACGACGAGGCCGGTGCGCCCGTCCTGGACCACGGCCGGTATGTCGCCCACCGCCGTCGCGACCGCCGGCCGCGCGAAGGTGTGGGCGAGGTGCGCGACCCCGCTCTGGCTGGCCCGGCGATAGGGCAGGACCACCGCCCGCGCCCGCTCCAGGATCCCCGGGACGTCCTCGACCGCGACGTAGCCGTCGCGCAGCTCCACGCCGGGCAGGCCGGCGACCCGGCGGCGCAGGGCGTCCGCATCGACGTCGGCGCTGACCGACCCGGCGATGGTGAAGGTCGCGTCGGGCACCTGCTCGCGCACCCGGGGCCAGACCTCGAGGACGTCCTCGAGGCCCTTGTAGCCGGTGACGGTGCCGAAGAACACCAGGTGGGGGGCCGTGGAGGCGGCGCTCGTGGGGGTGTCGGTGCGGAAGACGTCCTCGTCGCCGTGCGGGATCACGCGGACCGGGCCGGTCACCGGCCAGGTCTCAAGGACCACCCGGCGGGCGCTCTCGCCGAGGACGTAGACGACGTCGACGGTCGCGTAGGCGGCGCGCAGGGCCTGGTAGGTGGGCCCGCTGTCGTTGTAGAGACCGTCCTGGCCGGGCTGCTCGACGAGCGGACGCGGCTCGTGCGCCACGATCCCGAGGGTGGCCCGGGGGGCGAGGCGTCGCGCCGCGACCACGCCCCAGCCGTCCACCGGGAAGCGCCAGGCCGACCACAGGACCACGTCGGGCCGGCTGCGACGGATCTCGAGCAGGAGGCGCACCCACGCGGCGTGGTGCTGACCGGCCCGGACGACGCGGCGGGCCTTGCGCCACAGCTCGGGGGCGTCCGCCCCGGCGGTCGGGTGCCAGGTCGGCAGGATCGCCTCGACGGTGCAGCCCTGCTCGCGCGACGCGAGCTCGGGGGAGGGGCCGGTCACCACGCGCACGGACTGGCCGCGGCGGGCGAAGCCCTCGCCCAGCTGCACGGCGAACTGGAAGAGGCCGCCGGCGGGCGGCAGCTCGACCAGCATGATGCGTCGACGGGCGGGCAGCGGCACGGGGGAGAACCTCCAACGGGGCGGGGCGGGGCGACAGGGATGGGGGCAGGGGCGCGGGCAGGACGAACGCCCGGTCCAGGGTAACGAGACGGCATCGGCGGCCACGCCCTAACGGCGAAACCGCCTGTGGACGACGCGACGCACGCCGGTGCCGACCTGGCCTATCGTCAGGTGGTCGCGCCAGGTGAGCCGGTCGTCGTGTCGGGGCGACCGTGCGACGGCTCGACGGCTCGACGAGGACGTCCGTGAGGAGGAGGGCATGCAGGGGAGCGGGATCGTGCTCGTGGCCGTCCTGGGTCTGCTCGTGGGGCACCGCCTGGACGCGTGGCTGCGGGCGGGGACCTATCGCCGAGACAGGGACCTGGTCCGGCGGCCCCGGGCCTCACGCTGGGTGCGGCCCGCGTCCGTCGCGCTCCCGGCTCTCGCCTGGTGGCAGCTCTGCGCCCACGACCGGGCCCCGCTCGCGGTCGTCGTGGTGCCCCTCGCCTGGCTCATGGTGGCGCTGGCGGCGATCGACCTGGACGTCCACCGGCTGCCCGACGCGCTGCAGCTGCCGCTCTATCCCGTCCTGGCCGTCGCGCTGACGGCCGTTGCCGCGGTCACCCGAGACGGCGAGGCGCTGCTGCGCTCGGCGATGGCGGTCGTCGTCGTCCTCCTCATCGGAGGTCTGCTGTGGCTGACCGCGCCGCGCCAGGGGCTGGGCCTCGGGGACGTCAAGCTCGCCGGCCTGCTGGCGGCGGTCCTGGCTCAGCTCGGCTGGTCGCAGGTCCTGCTGGGCCTGTGGGCGGGCTTCGCGCTGGGTGGGGTGGTGGCGGCGGCGCTGCTGGTGACGCGTCGGGCGGGCCGCCGGGACCACCTGGCCCTCGGTCCACCGCTCATGCTCGGCGCGCTGCTGGCCGTCCTCGCCGGGTGACGCCGGCACCGTAGAATCCGGGCCATGACCCTCGCACTCCTCGTCCTGCACTACCTCACGCTCGCGCTGCTCGTCTTCGGCTACGTCCAGAGCATCGAGCCCGGCGCCGCCACCAAGCTCATGGCGTGGGGCGCTCGGCTGCAGCTCCTGTCCGGCCTGGCGCTCGTCGTCCTCGAGGAGATGGAGGGCAACGCGCCCCACATGTTCATCGGCATCAAGCTGCTGGTCATGCTCGGTGTCGTGGCGCTGACCGAGATCTCGCACGCCCGTGGCCGCCGCGGGGAGGCCAAGCCCGCCCTGCTGCACGCCGCGGCTGCTCTCGTGGTGGTCAACCTGATCGTGGCCTACACCCTGCCCCACTGATCGCAGCCCCTGCTCTTGGCTGCCTGGACCGTATGCCGACGGCCCGGCCTCCTCGCGGTGACCCCGCTGGAGGCCGGGCCGTCCGTCATACCGGCGCTCGGTGCTCTGCCGGTCTGACCTTGACGTCGGCTCAGCCCTGGGCCTCCACGGCGGCCACGGCCTCCGGATGGTGCTCGGAGAAGTGGTCGACGGCGCGGCGCACGCTACGACCGAGGAGCGTCGAGGCGAGCAGCCCTCCGACCAGGAAGGCGGCGAGCCCTGCCCACGCAAAGGTCTTGAGCCAGTGCTCGGCGACGGTGCCGAGGAGGTAGACGCCGTAGGTCGTGCCGAACGCCCAGAGGATGCCGCCGAGAGCGTTGGCGGGCAGGAACCGGTGGTAGGGCAGCCGCAGGACGCCGGACAGCGGACCGGCGAAGATCCGCAGGAGCGCCACGAAGCGGCCGAAGAACACGGCCCACATGCCGTGCCGGGCGAAGACGGCTTCGGCATAGGCGATCTCCTTGGCGCCGAAGTGGCGCGGGAACCGTCGCCGCAACCAGACGAGCAGCCGCTGGCCGAAGTGGTGACCAATGCCGTAGCCGATCGAGTCGCCCATGATCGCGCCCGCGGAGCCGGCGACGGCCACCCACAGCGGGCTGACGTCGAGCTCGTGGTGGGCCGACAGCAGCGCGGCCGCGACGAGCGTGACCTCACCGGGCAGGGGGACGCCCATGGACTCCAATGAGATGACGAGCGCGACGACGAGGTAGACCGCGAGCGGTGGGATCGACAGGAGGAGCTGGTCGACGGTCACGCGCGCTGCTCGGCGCGCCGGGCGACCCTGGCGAGGGCGTCCCCGTGGAGTCGTTGCGTCCGCCACTCCTCGAGCGGCTCGGCGCCGAGGGAGCGGTAGAACCGGATGGCAGGGGCGTTCCAGTCCAGGACGGTCCACTCGACCCGGGTGTAGCCCCGCTCCACGGCCCGCGCGGCGAGGCCCTCGAGGAGCATGCGCCCGAGGCCGGCTCCGCGGTGCTCCGGCTCGACGAAGAGGTCCTCGAGCCAGATGCCGTGCCGCCCCGTCCACGTCGAGAAGGTCAGGAACCACACGGCCAGCCCGACGACCTCGCCGTCGACCTCGGCCACGTCGGCGTGGACGGCCGGGTCACCGTGGTCGGGGAAAAGCGCCGCCTGCAGGTCGTGGGACGTGGCGGTGACCGCGTCGCTCTGCCGCTCGTAGGCCGCGAGGTCGCGGACGAGGCGGTGCAGGGCGGGGACGTCGTCGACGGTGGCGGGCCGGATGGTGGGTGGGGTGGCCGCGGAGGGTGCGGCGGGGGTCGTGGGCCGGGCGGCCGCGGGCTCGATGTCGGTCACGGGACGAGCAGGACCTTGCCGGAGGTGCGCCGGCCCTCGAGGGCGTCGTAGGCAGCGCGGGCGTCGGTGAGCGGGTGCCGGGAGTCGATGGCGATGTCGAGGGAGCCGTCCGCGATCAGGTCGAGGACCTCGCCCGACCGGGCGAGCAGCTCGTCCCTGCCGGCGATGTAGTGGGCGAGGGTGGGGCGGGTGAGGTAGAGCGAGCCACCCTGGTTGAGCCGCTGCGGGTCGAGCGGGGGGACCGGGCCGCTGGCGGCGCCGAAGAGCACGAGCAGGCCCCGGGGCCGCAGGCTCGCCATGGACGCGTCGAAGGTCGCCTGCCCGACGCCGTCGTAGGCCACGTCGACACCACGCCCGGCCGCCTCCTTGACGGCGCTCGCGAGGCTGTCGGCGGTGTCGTGCTCGCGGTAGTTGATGACGTGGTCGGCGCCGCGGTCGCGGGCGATGGCGAGCTTGTCCTCGCTGCCGGCGGTCGCGACGACCGTCGCGCCCTTGGCCTTGAGCAGCTGGACGAGCAGCTGCCCGACGCCGCCCGCCGCCGCGTGGACCAGCGCGACCGTCTCGGCGGTGCAGGGATAGGTGTCGTTGACCAGGAAGTGGGCCGTCATCGCCTGCAGCATCGCGGCTGCGGCGACGTCGAGCTCGACGCCGTCGGGCACCGGGACGAGGCTGGCGGCGGGGACGGTGGCGACGGAGGCGGCGCTGCCGAGCTGCATGGCCCAGGCGACGCGGTCGCCGGGCGCGACCTCGGTGACGCCCTCGCCGACGGACTCGACGGTGCCCGCGCCCTCCATGCCGAGCACGAACGGCGTCTCGACGGGATAGACCCCGCCGCGCTGGTAGGTGTCGATGAAGTTGACCCCGCTGGCCGCGACCGTGACGCGGGCCTGGCCGGGACCGGGGTCGGGGACCTCGCGCTCCTCGACGCGGAGCACGCCGGAGTCACCGGGCTCGGGGACGATCAGGGCTGAGGCGGTCAGGCTCGTCATGGCCAAACCCTACCGGGGGCGGATGCATCGACCGGCCTTCGTCCCCCAGGCCGCCGGACCTACCTCAGGTAGGCACATCAGCCGGGGTTCGCATGCCAGGCGGATGTTCCTACCTGAAGTAGGAACATCCGCCGGGGTTCGCACGCGCGCCTCGTCACAGCGCGATCCAGTAGCGGCGCTGGCGCGCCCCCGGCGCGTGCTCGCGCACGTCCTCCAGCTCGCCGCCGTTGCGCTCGATGACCGCGGCCGACGCCAGGTTGGTGTCGTCGCAGGTCACGAGGATGCTGTCGAGGTCGAGCCGCCGGGCCCGGGGGAGGACCTCACCGAGCGCCCAGGTGGCCAGCCCGCGCCCGCGGGCCGACGGCCGTATGCCGTAGCCCACGTGGCCGCCGACCTCGAGCAGGTGCGGGTTGAGCGTGTGACGGAGCTGGATCGCGCCGAGGTAGCTGTCATCGTCCGCGACCCACAAGGTGGTGGCCGGCACGTAGCCGTGGGGACGCTCGGACGTCGGGTCGGCCTGCAGCAGCAGCTGCTCCACCCAGTCTGCGAAGCCCGCTGCGCTGCGGAGCGCAGGGACGTCAGCCGGGAGCGAGGCCCCGTCCTGGTGGACGCCCGGTCCCCACTCGTCGAGCGATGCCAGCCAGGAGCGGTGCAGACGGGTGGTCGGGGCGATCAGCTGCGGCATACGGCCCACCCTCCCAAAAGATCGTGAGGGTTTCCCCCAACTTCTTCGAGGAAACCCTCACGATCTCGGGTCAGGGGGTTCGGGTGGGGCGGGTCAGGTCAGGCCAGGGCCGTCGACAGCGCGGACCAGTCGACCTGGCGCGGCGCCGCGGCGCGGACCGAGGCCAGCAGCCCCAGCCGGGCGGCCCGCACCTCGGGGTCCTCGGCCATGACCAGGATGTCGTCGAAGAACCGCGCCACCGGGTCGACCAGCGCCTTGCCCTGCGTCGCGAAGGTCTCGAGGTCGGCGCTCGACCCCTCGGGCAGGCCCTCGAGGGCCTCGCGCAGCTCGACCTCGGCCGGCTCGGTGAGCCGGGAGGCGTCGTATGCCGTCGCGGTGCCGTCTGGCACGATCCGCCCGATGCGCTGCAGGGACGCCACGATCGACCGGAATCCCTCGTCGCCGCGCAGCGCCTCGGCCTGGGCGAGCGCCGTGGTGGCCTCGCCGGGGGTGGCGGCACCGGGCAGGACGGCGTCGATGAGGTGCACCGAGGTGCCCTCGTCGCGCAGCAGCTGGGCATAGCGCCCGACCGTGAACTCCAGCGCGGCGTCGACGGACTCGTCGGACACCTCGACGCCCTGGGACCGCAGCCGGACCGCGGCGGCCTCGAGCCCGGAGCGGATGGACAGGTCGGCGAGCGCCTGGCCGACGGGGCCCTGGTCGCGCAGGATCCGCACGACGCCGAGGGCGGCGCGGCGCAGGCCGAAGGGGTCGGAGGACCCGGTGGGCTTGGCGCCGATGGCGAACATCGCCATAAGCAGGTCGAAGCGGTCGCCGAGAGCCAGCAGGGCGCCGGGCACGGACGCGGGCAGGGCGTCGGCGCTGGTCTTGGGCTGCTCGGTCTCGTAGAGCGCGTCCGCCACGGCTTGGGGCTCGCCGGTGCGGACGGCATACTCGCGGGCGACGAAGCCGGCCAGGGAGGTCATCTCGGTGACCATCTGGGTGGCGAGGTCGTACTTGGCGAGAGCGCCTGCGCGCGTGAGGGTCTCGCGGTCGGCGGCGCTGAGGCGGACCTGGTCGGCGAGGGCGCCAGCGACGTCGGCGATGCGGCGGGCGCGCTGCCCGACGGAGCCGAGCCGGTCCTCGAAGGTCAGCTGGTCCAGGCCGGGCACGAAGGACTCGACGGAGTCGGTCTGCAGGTCGGCGTTCCAGAAGAACAGGGCGTCCTCGTAGCGCGCCCGGATGACCGACTCGTTGCCGGCCTTGACGGTGGCGTCGTCGCACAGGCCGTTGGCCATCGTGACGAAGTGCGGCAGCAGGTCCCCCGAGGCATCCAGCACGGGCAGGTAGCGCTGGTGCTTGCGCATGACCGTCGTCAGGATCTGCGCCGGCAGGTCGAGGTAGCGCTCGTCGAAGTCGCCGAGCACGCCGTGCGGCTCCTCAACGAGGTTGGTGATCTGGTCGACCAGGGACGCCTCGGCGGCTACGTCGACGCGGCCGCCGGCGCGGGTGGCCAGCGCCTCGGCCTGCTCGACGACGGCGGCGCGGCGCGCCTGGGTGTCCAGCACGATGGCGCCGCGGGCGATGGTGGGCAGGAGCTCGTCGGACGAGGGCACGTCGACGTGGCCCAGCAGGACGCCGTCGCGACGCTCCTGGCGCTCGGCACCACCGGTCGTGCGCTGCAGGTAGGTCTCGCGCCCGGCGACGACCTCGGACACCTGGACGGGCACGACGGTCTCGCCCCACAGCGCCACCAGCCAGCGGATCGCGCGGGAGAAGGACAGGGAGGGGTCGGACCAGCGCATGTTCTTCTCGGCGCGCAGCCCCGTCACGACCTCGGCGAGCAGCGGGGTCAGGACGTCCATGACGGTGCGGCCGGGCTGCTCGACCACGACGCACGCGTGCTCGGCGCCCTGCACCTCCAGGCGCTGGACCTGGTCGACCGAGACCTTCTGGCCCCGGGCGAATCCCTCGAGCGCCTTGGTGGGGTTGCCCGCGGCGTCATACGCGGCCTGCCACTTGGGGCCCTTGCGGACCTGCTCGGTGTCCGGCTCCCGGGCGGCCACGGACTCGATGACGGCGACGATGCGCCGGGGGGTGCCGTCGACCCGTATGGCGCCGTGCTCCAGCCGGGTCGCCGCGAGGCGCTCGGTGAGGGCGGCGCGGACCTGCTCGATGGTCGCGGGCACGACGTGCGGCGGCAGCTCCTCGACACCGATCTCGAACGCCAGGGTCTGCGGCTCGGCCGGCAGCGTGGACTCGTCCACGGTGGGCAGCGCGTCCGCCGCGGCCTCGAGGGGCCGCATCAGCGGGTGGCCCAGCTCGGCGCGACGCTCGATCCACAGGGCCGCGGTGTCGCGCATGAGCCGACGCATCGTGGCGAAGGCGCGCGCCCGCTCGGTCGTGGAGATGGCGCCGCGGGCGTCGAGCACGTTGAACGCGTGCGAGGACTTGAGGATGTAGGAGTGCGCGGGGACCGGGAGGCGGGCCTCGACCATGCGCGTGGCCTCGGCGACATAGCTGTCGTAGAGCGCGCGGTTGGTCTCGACGGACGCGTCGTCGAGGTAGTAGCGGCTCATCTCGTACTCGGACTGGCCGAAGGCCTCGCCGTAGGTGATGACCTCGCCGGAGGGCTTGCGGGCGTAGGCGATCTCCTTGAAGTGCGTCACGCCCTGCACGGCCATGAGGATGCGCTCGACGCCGTAGGTCAGCTCGACGGGGATGGGGTCGAGGTTCTGCCCGCCCACCTGCTGGAAGTAGGTGAACTGGGTGATCTCCATGCCGTCCAGCCACACCTCCCAGCCGAGGCCCCACGCGCCGATGGCGGGCTGCGCCCAGTTGTCCTCGACGAAGCGCACGTCGTGGGCGGCGAGGTCGATCCCGAGCGCCTCGAGGGACCCGAGGTAGAGCTCCTGCGGGTCGCCGGGCTCGGGCTTGAGGATGACCTGGAACTGCGTGTGCGTCTGGAGGCGGTTGGGGTTCTCGCCATACCGGCTGTCGTCGGGCCGCACGGAGGGCTCGACGTAGGCGACGTCCCAGGGCTCCGGTCCGAGGACCCGCAGGACGGTCGCGGGGTTCATCGTCCCCGCTCCCACCTCGGTGTTGAAGGGCTGCACGGAGAGGCAGCCCCGCTGGGTCCAGTAGTCGGACAGGATGCGGAGGGCGTCTTGCATGGTCAGCACCCGCACAGCCTACGTGGTTCGGCGGCGTCGGCCCGTCACCGAGACCCGTCCGGCGAGGGTCTGTCAGTGGTGGGCCGTAGTCTTGTCGCTGCGATGGAATCCCTCTTCGACGACCTGCCCATGTCCCCTCCCACCCCCGCGATGCGCCCGGCCGCGGCCTCCGGCGACGTCGACGAGTCCGGCCTGCCCGCCTGGGCGCTGTCCGACGACGTGCCGCCTCCGACGGACGCCGACGCTCCTCCGGTCGACGACGGGTCGTATGCCGCCGCGCCCGGCCTCCACGGGGGCACCGGACGGGGCGCGTTCGCCGCCTCGCGCGATCCCGAGCAGATCGTGGCGGGCCTCAACCCGCAGCAGCGCGAGGCCGTCGTCCACGAGGGCGGGCCGCTGCTCATCGTGGCCGGCGCCGGCTCGGGCAAGACCCGCGTCCTCACGCAGCGCATCGCCTACCTCCTGGCGGCGCGCGGGACCCAGCCGGGCGAGATCATGGCGATCACCTTCACCAACAAGGCGGCCGCCGAGATGCGCGAGCGCGTCGAGGCCATCGTCGGGCCGCGGGCCAAGGCGATGTGGGTGTCGACCTTCCACTCGGCGTGCGTCAAGATCCTGCGCCGCGAGGCCAAGGCGGTGGGGCTGAGCTCGAGCTTCTCGATCTACGACGCCGCCGACTCCCAGCGCCTGATGGCGATGGTGCTGCGGGACATGGACCTCGACCCCAAGCGCTACCCGCCGCGGTCGTTCAGCCACCAGGTGTCCAACCTCAAGAACGAGCTGGTCGACGAGGAGACCTACCGAGACCGCCTGGGGGAGAGCGCGACCCACCAGGAGCGCCTGCTCGGCGAGGCCTACGTCGACTACCAGCGCCGGCTGCGCCAGGCCAACGCGATGGACTTCGACGACCTGATCATGACGACGGTCAACATCCTGCAGGCCTTCCCGCAGATCGCGCAGCACTACCACCGCCGGTTCCGGCACATCATGGTGGACGAGTACCAAGACACCAACCACGCGCAGTACGAGCTGGTCCGGCAGCTCGCGGGCGGGCCGACGGTCGAGGGCGAGCTGCCGATGGCCGAGCTCGTCGTCGTGGGCGACGCGGACCAGTCGATCTACGCCTTCCGCGGCGCCACGATCCGCAACATCGTCGAGTTCGAGCAGGACTACCCGCAGGCGCGCACGATCCTGCTGGAGCAGAACTACCGCTCGACCCAGACGATCCTGCAGGCCGCCAACGCCGTCATCGCCAAGAACCCCGACCGGCGCAAGAAGTCGCTCTGGTCCGACCAGGGTGACGGCGCGCCGATCGTGGGCTACGTCGCGGACAGCGAGCACGAGGAGGCGTCCTTCGTCGCGCAGTCCATCGACCGGCTCGGCGACGAGCACGGGGTCAAGCCGCGCGACGTCGCGGTCTTCTACCGCACCAACGCGCAGTCCCGTGCCCTCGAGGAGGTGTTCGTGCGGGTCGGCCTGCCCTACAAGGTGGTCGGCGGCACCCGCTTCTACGAGCGCCGCGAGGTCAAGGACGCGCTCGCCTACCTGCGGGTGATCGCCAACCCCGAGGACACCGTCAACCTGCGCCGGATCCTCAACGTCCCCAAGCGCGGCATCGGCGACCGCGCCGAGGCGTGCGTGGCGGCGCTGGCCGAGCGGGACCGCACGAGCTTCGTGGCGGCGCTGGGCCACCCCGAGGACGCGCCGGCGATCGCCACCCGGTCGGTGACGGCGATCAAGGGCTTCACCAAGCTGCTCGAGGGGCTGCGCGAGGTGCGTGACGCCGGAGGCGGCGTCGGCGAGCTGCTCGAGGCGGTCGTGGACCGCTCCGGCTACCTCGCCGAGCTGCAGGCCAGCCACGACCCGCAGGACGAGACCCGCATCGAGAACCTCAACGAGCTCGTCGCCGTGGCACGGGAGTTCGACGAGACCTATCCCGAGGGTGGGCTCGACGACTTCCTCGAGCAGGTGTCGCTGGTCGCCGACTCCGACGAGATCCCGGACGAGGACGACGGCTCCGGCGTGGTCACCCTCATGACCCTGCACACCGCCAAGGGCCTGGAGTTCCCGGTCGTCTTCCTCACCGGCATGGAGGACGGCACCTTCCCGCACAGCCGCGCCCTGGGCGACAGCAAGGAGCTCGAGGAGGAGCGGCGCCTGGCCTACGTCGGCATCACGCGGGCCCGCGAGCGGCTGCACCTGTCCCGCGCCGCCGTCCGATCCGCCTGGGGGCAGCCGCAGTTCAACCCCGCCTCGCGGTTCCTCGACGAGATCCCCGACGAGCTGCTGGACTGGCAGCGCACCGAGTCCGCCCTGATGGGGCGGTCCTCGGCGCCGACGGTCGCTCGCCTGGGCGGCATGCGGCAGGCGCGCGGCCCGGCCAGGCCGGTGCCGTCCCTGTCCGCGGGCGACCGGGTCAACCACGACTCGTTCGGCCTCGGCTCGGTCGTGCGCGTGGAGGGCGTCGGCCCCAAGTCCATGGCGACCGTCGACTTCGGCGGCGACACCGGCGTCAAGCGCTTCCTGCTCGGGATCGCCCCGCTCGAGAAGCTCTAGCGAACGGTCTGCCACCCGATCCCGGGCACGACACGACCCGCTCGACGGCCCCCCAAGGCCGGGCGCTCTTGGCGGACGGCACCCCGAGACCTCCGGGGCGTGCGGCAGCGCTCGCTCAGCCCAGCGGGGCGAAGCCCTGAGCGGTGAGCAGTCGCGCTATCAGGTCGTTCCCCTGCTGGGAGGGATGGGTGTAGTCCACCGCGGCGCAACCAGCTGCTGCACAACGGGCCGACGCTGCGGATGGGGCTGTTGCGGCACAACGGAATTCGTGGAACGACCACTCAGATATGCAGCAGTTGTGCACGCCGCGTGCCGTCGCGGCGGGGCGGCGTGGTGTGCCGGGTTCGCGCTGGGAGCGCGGGGTCAGACGCCGACCTTGCGCTTGCGGAGCTCGATCTCGGGGTCGGCGGCGTCCTTGAGGTTCGGGTCGCCGTGCGGGTGGATCTCGAGGTGCAGGTGCGGTCCGGTGGAGCGGCCGCTGTTGCCGGACAGCCCGATCGTCTGGCCGGCACCGACCTTGGCGCCCAGCGCGACGTCGGCGCGGCTGAGGTGGGCGTATCGAGCCAGGCTCCCGTCGGTGAACGTCACGTCGATGTAGGTGCCGTAGACACCGTGCCCCGTCTTGACGTCGGTGATCACGCCGGTGGACAGGGAGCGCAGGGGGGTGCCGATCGGAGCCGCGAAGTCCAGGCCGTGGTGGACGCCACCCCAGCGGGGGCCGAAGCGCGAGGTCAGGCGGTAGGGACCGCCCATGGGGCCGACCCACGCAGGGGGAGCGGGTTTGGCCGGGGTGGCGGCCGCGGGCGCGGCCGGGGGAGCGGCGATCGCCGCGGGGACGGTCACCGTCGACGGCGTCGTGGCGGAGCGGTAGAGCGCGCGGGGGACGGCGACGGTGCGGACCGAGCGGTCGGCGCGGTCCAGCCGGCTGGACCGCCGAGCGAGGAGCGAGGAGGTGTCCTCGGCCGGTGCGGGGGCCACGGCGGCGGGGGCCAGGGCGACCGGGGCCGCGGCGGGCACGCTCGCCGCGACGCGAGAGGCGGCCTGCGCCGACCCGGTCCGGGCGTCGTCGCCACCCACGGTGGTGACGGTGACGGCCACGGCGACGGCCGTCAGGGTCGTGACGGCTCCTGCCATGGCGAGGCGGGGGCGAGGACGGGTGCTGCCGCTCGCGCGGTGCCGACCGGAGCTGCCGTGGACGTGCGCAACCTCGGACAGAGGGGGGAGGGGCATGCGGGGCTACCTGACATCGGCGGGCGAGGGGGCAAGTCAGGCTAACCCGTGATGTTTTCGTTACGCAATGCGGGCGTACGGGTGAAGCGGTCCCTCTGACCTGCGCAGATCCACGTCCAGGCTCAGCCACGTGGCACGCATCACCCCGCCGGTGCCGAGCGGGTCCCCCTGGGCTAGGCTGGCGGCATGAGCGAGTCCAGGTTGCGAATCCTTGTGGCCAAGCCGGGTCTTGACGGCCACGACCGTGGTGCAAAGGTGGTGGCTCGCGCGCTGCGTGACGCCGGCATGGAGGTCGTCTACACCGGCCTGCACCAGACCCCCGAGCAGATCGTCGAGGCGGCGATCCAGGAGGATGCCGACGGTGTCGGTCTGTCCGTCCTGTCCGGCGCCCACATGACCTTGTTCAAGAAGGTGATCGACCTCCTGCAGGCCAAGGAGGCATCCGACATCGTGGTCTTCGGCGGCGGCATCATCCCCGAGGACGACATCAAGCCGCTCAAGGACATGGGCGTGGCCTATGTCTTCACCCCTGGGGCCACCACCACCGAGATCGTCGAGTGGGTCACCTCCAACGTCGAGGCCCACTGAGCTCGGCAGATCGCAACGCACCCCCTCTGGACCATCAGGGGCATCCTCGCCGGACCGGCGAGGGTGCCCCTTCCTCATGCCCGCCGTCACGGCCCTCGCGCGGGCGTGCCGGTGCCTGGACGCGACCTGGTAATGACCTGACCACATGTAACGCCATGTCACACATTCCCGGGTAATCGGCCTGAAGTGGGTCAAAGCGCCACCCGTTCGGCCCAACTTGACTCACCGGTATTTACACCCGAACGAGGGTGTGTGAGATTCCGTGCACCGGTCGGCGGGCCCATCAGGACAGCTCACGTCCCCCACCTCCGGTCCCCCTCGGCAGCGCTCTGCTCGGCGCTGCCGCGTACCCGCAGGAGCCATCTCATGAAGCGAATCACCATCGGAGCTGCGTTCGCGATCGCGTGCGCCACGGCCGCCATGCCCCTGGTCGTCACGGGCGCCCAGGCCGCCGACCAGAGCGGCAGCGGCAACGACAAGGCCCCGGTCTTCGTCGCCGCCGACACCCGCGCAGGCCTCGTCAAGGCCGCCCAGGCGGACTCCGCCGCGCTCGTCAAGGCCGTCGGCCTGTCCGCCGACGACGCGTTCGTCGTCAAGGACGTCATCAAGGACGCCGACGGCAGCTCGCACGTCCGCGTCGACCGCACCTACAAGAAGGTGCCCGTCGTCGGCGGCGACCTGGTCATCCACCGCGACGCGTCCGGCAAGGTCACGGGTCACGACGGCACCTTCGACGGCGCCATCACGATCGACCTGTCGCCCAAGGTGTCCAAGGCCCAGGGTGAGGCCAGGGCGCTCGCCGCGGCCAAGGAGCACAACGGCGACAAGGGCCTGGCGGGTGCGGCCGTCAAGCAGACCGGCCTGGTCCTCTACGTCGACGGCGCCGGCACGCAGCACCTCGCCTACGAGGTGCGCACCACGGGCGTCGAGAAGGACAAGACCCCGTCGCGCATCGCGAGCCTGGTCGACGCCGACACCGGGGCCAGCCTGCGGTCGTACGACGAGATCCACCAGGGCAGCGGCACCGGCATCTACGTCGGCGGCGTCCCGCTGTCGACGACCTACTCCGGCGGCACCTACTCGCTGCGCAACCCCTCGACGGGCAACTACACGACGGACTCGGGCAACACGACGACGACCGGCACGACGATGACGGACGCCGACGACCGCTGGGGCACCGGATCCAACAGCAACCGCCAGAGCGCCGCCGTCGACGCGCAGTTCGGCGCCGACAAGACCTTCGAGTACTTCAAGACGACCATGGGCCGCAACGGCATCTGGAACGACGGTCGTGGTGCCCGCTCGCGGGTCCACTACGACAGCAACTACACCAACGCCTTCTGGGACGGCAGCCAGATGACCTACGGCGATGGGGCCGGCAACGCCAACCCGCTCACCGAGCTCGACGTCGCCGCCCACGAGATGACGCACGGCGTCACGCAGAACACCGCCGGCCTCGTCTACTACGGCGACGCCGGTGGCCTCAACGAGGCGTCCTCCGACATCCTCGGCGCCGGCGTGGAGTGGTACGCCAACCTGGCGTCCGACAGCCCTGACTACCTCATGGGCGAGCAGATCGACCTCAACGGCAACGGCACCCCGCTGCGCTACATGGACAAGCCGTCCAAGGATGGCCAGAGCTACGACTGCTGGAACTCCTCGATGAACAGCTGGCCGGCCAAGGGCACGGGTGACCCCCACCTGACGTCCGGCCCGCTCAACCACTGGTACTACCTCGCCTCGGAGGGCTCGGGCGCCAAGAGCATCAACGGCGTCTCCTACAACAGCCCGACCTGCAACTCCTCGACCGTGACGGGCGCGGGCCACGACAAGATCGAGAAGATCTGGTACCGCACGCTGTCCACCAAGCTCACCTCCGCGTCGCGCTACACGGCGGCCCGCGAGGGAGCCATCCAGTCGGCGATCGAGCTGTATGGCGCCTCGAGCCAGGCCTGCGCGTCGGTGGAGAAGGCGTTCAGCGCCATCAACGTGCCCGCCGGCACGGCCAGGTGCTCCAGCACGACGCCCACCCCGACGCCCACGCCGACCCCGACCCCCACCCCCACGCCGGGCAGCAACGCCGTCGTCAACGGCGGCTTCGAGTCCGGCCAGACCGGCTGGACCGGCACCACCGGCCCCATCACCAACAACGCCGGACGCCCCGCCCACACCGGCACCTGGAAGCTCTGGCTCGGCGGCAACGGCACCACCGCCACCGAGTACCAGCAGCAGACCCTGACCGTCCC
>NZ_AUFG01000038.1 GCF_000426385.1 Arsenicicoccus bolidensis DSM 15745 | reverse complement strand
AGGTCTACGAGGCGCTCAACGGTGAACCGTTCCCCGCGGGCGTGCAGCTCGCCGAGAACCTCGTCGACAAGGGCGTGATCGACGCCGTCGTCCCGTCCGAGGAGCTCGCGACCGTCGCCGCACGGGTGCTGCGCCTGCTGCACCCCCACCGCCGCGACGCGGCCACCACCCCCGCAGCCCCCGCAGCCCCCGCAGCCCCCGCAGCCCCCGCAGCCCCCGCAGCCCCCGCAGCCCCCGCAGCCCCCGAGATCGTGAGCGAATCCTCCAAGAATCTTGGACGAAACGCTCACGATCCTGGTGGGGAGGGGCCGGCCTGGCCCGCCCCGACGGAGTCCAGCCAGGTCTGGGCGTCCGTCGAGATCACCCGCTCACCTCGTCGTCCGGGCGTCCGAGAGCTTCTCCGGTATGCCGCGGACGAGGTCCTCCCGCTCTCCGGGACCGGCGAGGGGCAGCACGACGCCGGGCTCATGCTCGCGCTGGCATCGTTCGGCGGGGACCCCTGCGTCCTCGTGGGGCAGGACCGCCGCAACCAGGCCAAGCAGTCGATGGGGCCCGCAGCCCTGCGCTCCGCCCGACGTGGCATGCGCCTCGCCCAGGAGCTGGGGCTCCCCCTCGTCTCGGTCATCGACACCCCCGGCGCCGACCTGTCGGTCACGGCGGAGGAGGGCGCGCTGGCCGGCGAGATCGCCCGCTGCATCGCCGACATGACCCAGCTGACGGTGCCCAGCGTGGCGCTCCTGCTCGGGCAGGGCTGCGGCGGTGGGGCTCTCGCGATGCTGCCCGCGCGTCGGGTTGTGGTGGCCGAGCACGGCTGGCTGTCACCGCTGCCACCGGAGGGCGCCTCGGTCATCGTCCACGGCACCCCGGACCACGCCCCCGAGATGACCCTGCGTCAGCGCATCTCCGCGCCCCAGCTCGTCGAGGCCGGGATCGCCCACCGGATCGTCCCCGAGACGGTGCCGGCCGACCAGGATCCGCGAGCGTTCTGCCGAGCCATGGCAGAGGCCCTCACGATCGAGCTGGCCACCCAGAGCTAGCTCCGGCCAAGGCCCCCGAGCGACCACTCCTGCCCTCTCGCCGAGACCGGGACCGGGGGTGCAGGGGCGTGGGGCGGGTCAGCCGCCCCACAGGGCCTTGACCACCCGGGACGGCGACGGGCGGCCGAGCTGCTCGGCCATCCAGACGGACGTGGTGACCAGCGCCTCGAGGTCGACGCCGGTCTCGACGCCCATCCCGTGGAGCGCCCACACGAGATCCTCGGTGGCGAGGTTGCCGGTCGCGGACTCGGCATACGGGCAGCCACCGAGCCCACCGGCCGAGGCGTCGATCGTCCGCACCCCGAGCCGGATCGCCTCGAGCGAGTTCGCGAGCGCCTGGCCATAGGTGTCGTGGAAGTGCACCGCGATCCGATCCGACCCGATCCCGCGCTCCCCCAGAGCATCGAGGAGCCGCCGCACGTGCCCGGTCGTGGCCACGCCGATGGTGTCGCCGAGCGAGAGCTGGTCGGCGCCGAGGTCGATCATCCGGGCGCACACGTCGACGACCTGGTCGATGGGCACGTCGCCCTCCCAGGGGTCGCCGAAGCACATCGACACGTAGGCCCGCAGCCACAGCCCCTCGTCCTTGGCGCGCTTGGCGACGGGCTCGAACATCGTGAACTGGTCCAGCACCGTGGAGTTGAGGTTCTTGGCCGCGAAGGTCTCGGTCGCGGACCCGAAGATCGCCACCGACGACACCCCCAGGTCGAGCGCCCGGTCCAGCCCCCGCTCGTTGGGCACCAGGACGGGCCGCTGGGTGCCGAGCGCGTCCGCCCCGAGCGCGGTCACGAGGTCGGCGGCGTCGGCCAGCTGTGGCACCCACCGCGGCGACACGAAGCTCGTGATCTCGACGGTCTCGAGCCCGGCGGCGAGCATCCGCCGCACGAACTCCGCCTTGATGTCGACGGGGACGATCGACTTCTCGTTCTGCAACCCGTCGCGCGCACCCACCTCGTAGATCGTCACGCGGTCCGGCGCACCGGTCATCGGCTCGTGCTGGGGCTGGCGCATCTCGCTCCTTCGCGTCGGCGTCGACGTCCTCGTGCCCGGCGCCGCCATGTCGCCGTCGAGCATCGAGCCCCATCCTGCCCCACCCCGCTAGCCTCCTGGGAAGCAACCAGCGCCACGTGGGGTTGACGTCACAACCGACCGAGGAGCACCGATGAGCCCGCAGCCACCCGCCGACGACCAGACACCACGCTCGTATGGCGAAGGTGGTCACCCCGCTCAGCCCGGCTACGGCCAGCAAGGGTCCGGCCAGCAGGGATACGGCCAGCAGGGATACGGCCAGCAGGGATACGAGCAGGGATCCGGACAGCCCGCCTACGGTCGTCCGGCCTACGGGCAGCCGGCATACGGCGCTCCCTCCCCCGGCGCCCCGGTCAACGCCATCGTCCTCACGGTGGTCAGCGTGCTCGCGGTGCTGTCGACGGCCTTCATCGTCGGGCTGCCCAGCGCGATCCTCGGGATCATCGGTCTCGCCCAGCACGGCAACGATCCGCGGCGCGCCAACCGGATGGCCAACATCGGGTGGATCCTGCTGGTGCTCAACGTGGTTCTCGGCGTCGTTCTGCTGATCGCCGGTGTCGCGGGCTTCCTGTGGTTCGTCGAGCAGGCGGACCTGCCGTCGATGACCCCCTCGCCGGCCCCGACCCCGGCCGCCGTCTGATGCCCGACGGTCCCCTGATCGTCCAGAGCGACAAGACCCTCCTGCTCGAGGTCGACCATGCGGGCGCCGAGGCCGCGCGGAGGGCGATCGCGCCGTTCGCCGAGCTCGAGCGCGCCCCCGAGCACGTGCACACCTATCGCGTCACGCCCCTCGGCCTGTGGAACGCCCGCGCCGCCGGCCACGACGCGGAGCAGGTCGTCGACGCCCTCCTCACCCACAGCCGGTATGCCGTCCCCCAGGCCCTGCTCGTCGACGTCGCCGACACGATGGACCGCTACGGCCGGCTGACGCTCGCCAAGGACCCCGACCACGGCCTGGTGATGCGCACGACCGACCGCGCCGTCCTCGCGGAGGTGCTGCGGCACAAGCGGATCCGCCCTCTGCTGGGTGACGCCGTGGACGACGACACCGTGGTGGTGCACCCCTCGGAGCGGGGCCACCTCAAGCAGGAGCTGCTCAAGGTCGGCTGGCCGGCCGAGGACCTCGCGGGCTACGTCGACGGCGAGGCGCACCCGATCGACCTCGACGAGAGCGACTGGGCGCTGCGCCCCTACCAGCAGCAGGCGGTCGACGGCTTCTGGGACGGCGGGTCCGGGGTCGTGGTCCTCCCGTGCGGGGCGGGCAAGACGCTCGTCGGGGCCGGTGCCATGGCCCGCGCCCGGGCCACCACGCTGATCCTGGTGACCAACACGGTGTCCGCGCGGCAGTGGCGGGACGAGCTGGTCCGCCGCACGTCGCTCACCGAGGACGAGATCGGCGAGTACTCCGGCGCCCGCAAGGAGATCCGCCCCGTCACGATCGCGACCTACCAGGTGCTCACGACGAAGCGGAAGGGCGTCTTTCCCCACCTCGAGCTGCTCGACGCCCGGGACTGGGGACTGATCCTGTATGACGAGGTCCACCTCCTCCCGGCCCCGATCTTTCGCATGACGGCCGACCTGCAGGCGCGTCGACGGCTGGGGCTGACCGCGACCCTCGTGCGCGAGGACGGCCGTGAGTCCGACGTCTTCTCGCTCATCGGCCCCAAGCGCTACGACGCCCCGTGGAAGGACATCGAGGCGCAGGGCTGGATCGCCCCGGCCGACTGCGTGGAGGTGCGGGTCACCATGCCCGACGCCGACCGGATGGCCTACGCGGTGGCGGAGCCGGACGAGCGCTACCGCCTGTCGTCGTGCGCCGAGGCCAAGGACGCGGTGGTGGAGCGCCTGGTGGCGCGGCACGCGGGCGAGCCCACGCTGGTCATCGGGCAGTACCTCGACCAGCTCGAGACGCTCGCCGCTCGCCTGGACGCCCCCATCATCACCGGCTCGACCACGGTCAAGGAGCGGCAGCGGCTGTTCCAGGCCTTCCGCACCGGGGAGATCTCGCTGCTCGTGGTGTCCAAGGTCGCGAACTTCTCGATCGACCTGCCCGAGGCATCCGTCGCGATCCAGGTGTCGGGCACGTTCGGGTCGCGCCAGGAGGAGGCCCAGCGCCTCGGCCGGCTGCTGCGTCCCAAGGGCGACGGGCGCACGGCGCACTTCTACACGGTCGTCACGCGCGACACGGTCGACGCCGACTTCGCGGCGCACCGCCAGCGCTTCCTCGCCGAGCAGGGCTATGCCTACACGATCGTCGACGCCGGCGACCTCCCCTGACCCGTCGCCGTGACCCGTCCGCCCCGACCCGTCCATCTGACCCCACCCGCACGTCCGCACCCGCCACCCTTCCGCACCCGCCGTCCCCGTCCCCGGCCCCGTCCCCGTCCAAGGGACGCAGATGTCGCGTTCCGCGGCGTGTCGGACTCCTTTGCGTCCCCTCGACGCGCGGTCAGACGTCACCACGGCAGCACCAGCGGCGAGGAGTCGACCGTTCGCACCAGCCGTCCCCCCGCCGGGGCGCGGACAGGGACCATCGACGTGCGGAACTCCTCCACCGTCTCGTGCCGCCGGTCCGGCATCAGGTCGTCCGACGTCACGCGCAGCCTGCGATGCCCGAGCAACAGCGCCCGCCGATCCGCCCTGCGGTCACCCCGCCAGCGTCCGCGCTCGGTGCGGTGACCGTCGCCGTCGAACTCCCCGCCCAGCGCGAACTCCTCCCAGTAGAGGTCGAACCGGCACACCGTCGCTCCGCCTGCGTCCACCAGCCGGACCTGCTGCTCCGGCTCCGGCAGACCAGCCTGTGCCAGGAGGAGCCTGAGGTCGGTCTCGCGCGGGGACTCCGCGCCGTGCCTCGTGTCGCGCAGGGCCCCACGCAAGCGGCTCGCTCCTCGCCGATCGAGGGAGGCCGGCGCCACCAGGGAGCCCGCCGTTCCGCCGAGGTGGAGGTAGCCGTCGCACAGCCGGACGAGGTCCTCGTGCGTGGCGAGCGGGTCCGTCAGCACGTCTGCGACAGCCCAGATCCCGGCGACCACGGGGATCCCACTCACGTCCACGACCCTGCGGCGCTCCAGACCCTTGCGCGACACGATCCCCTCACGCCGCACGCGCCCCGCGGCGGTCGGCACGCAGACGTGCACGGGGTCCCCCGGCTGCCACGACCTCCGGTCGGGGAGCCCCAGGAGCTCGACCGCCGACCAGCCGCACACGGCCCAGGGACAGCGAATCACGGCACCGGCCTGGGCGATCGCCTCGTCGAGCGTGGTGGGGAGGTCGGCGACCCAGAGACCGTGGTGGGTCCGCACGAGCCCGGACGCGGTGAGGGTCGCTCTCGTGACGCCTGATCGGCGGGCCTCGGCCGACGTCAGGTGGCGGGGCAGCTCGTCCATGACGCGAGCATGCACTCGTCGGCCTCATCACGGATGTGCCCCCTCGCCCCCTGTGGACGGAGTCAGCGGGAGCGCGTCAGCCTGTGGACAAGCGCCGTATGACGCTGCTCCCGCCAGCCGTGTGGCCTCACCACCAGGTCGAGGGGACGCACCTGTGGCGTTGCACGGCGTGTCGCGCCCATCTGCGACCCCTCGATGGGATCGCGCCACACGCCCGTCCGGAGTCGCAGCGATCGAGGCCGGGGCGGGCGGCATACGGCCCGGTGGTCCAGCAGTCTCCCAGGAAACCTCCAGTGTGAGCGGTCAGACTCGACGGCGTGACCACTACGCCCGAAGCCAGACTGCTGGTCGTCGAGGACCAGCCCAACATTCGTGAGCTCCTCGCGACCAGCCTGCGATTCGCGGGATTCGAGGTGTACACCGCCGGTGACGGCGGGGGTGCCCTCGTCCTGGCGGAGGAGCACGAGCCCGACCTGGTCGTCCTGGACGTGATGCTGCCCGACATGAGCGGCTTCACCGTCACGACCAAGCTGCGCGAGGCCGGCCGCCACGTGCCCATCGTCTTCCTCACCGCGCGCGACGCGGTGGACGACCGGGTCAAGGGGCTGACGATCGGCGGTGACGACTACATCACCAAGCCGTTCAGCCTCGAGGAGGTCGTCGCCCGCATCCGCGCCGTCCTGCGTCGCACCCGGCAGGACGAGCCCGAGGACGGCACGATTCGGTTCCACGACCTGGAGCTCAACGAGGACTCGCACGAGGTCCGTCGCGCCGGCAAGGTCATCGACTGCTCCCCCACCGAGTTCAAGCTCCTGCGCTACCTGATCCTCAACCCCAACCGGGTGCTGTCCAAGGCGCAGATCCTCGACCACGTCTGGGACTACGATTTCCGCGGCGAGGCCGGGATCGTCGAGTCCTACATTTCCTACCTGCGCCGCAAGGTCGACTCTATCGAGCCGCCGCTGATCCACACCAAGCGCGGCGTCGGCTACGTCCTGCGCCTGCCTCCCGAGATCTCGTGAGTCGTCCGGCCGGTCGGATGCCGCGGGTGCGCCGGACGACGGCGGGCCTCACGGTCCACCGGTGGCTGCAGCGCATGCCGCTCACCCACCGGCTGGTCCTGATCCTGGTCGTGCTCATGGCCGGGGCGCTGACGCTGACGACGAGCGCGACGACCTGGCTGCTCGAGCGGCAGCTCCTGCAGCGCGCCGACCAGGAGCTGCGGCTCAGCGCCGGACCCCTGAGCGCGAGCGCCCTCGACGCGATCGCCAACGAGCAGGAGCTCGACAACTTCCCGACCAACTACGCCGTCGTGTTCTTTCCCAAGGGGTCGAGCAACCAGATCGTCTTCCAGCCGCAGACGGAGGAGGAGCACCCCGACATCCCTCGCCTCGCGATGGACGCCCCCGAGGTGCGGACGCACCAGATCTTCGAGGTGCGGTCCAAGGACGGCTACCAGCGGTGGCGCGTGGTCGCGGACAAGCTCGACGGCGACTCCGGCACCTACGCCGTCGCCGTGTCGATGCGCGGCGTCGAGAAGACCACCAGCCAGGTCATGCTCTTCTCGCTGCTCATCGGGCTGGCTGCCGTCACGGCGCTGATGATCGCCGGCTGGTTCGCGATCCGCCGTGCCTTCCGCCCGCTGCGTCAGATCGAGGACACCGCCAAGGCCATCGCCGGCGGCGACCTGGCCCGACGCGTGCCGGCCCGGTCCGCGGACGACGAGGTCGGCAGCCTGTCGGACTCCCTCAACGTCATGCTCAGCCACATCGAGCGGTCCTTCCAGCACGTCGAGGCCAGCGAGACCCGCATGCGGCAGTTCGTGGCCGACGCCTCGCACGAGCTGCGGACACCGTTGGCCGCCGTGCGGGGGTATGCCGAGCTCTACCGTCAGGGCGCGGTCACCCAGCCCGAGCACGTGCGGCAGGTGTTCCAACGGATCGAGGACGAGTCCACCCGCATGGGAGCCCTCGTCGAGGACCTGCTGTCGCTGGCCCGCCTCGACGAGCAGCGCCCGATGGAGTTCACCTCGGTCGACCTGACGGTGGTCCTCGCGGACGCCGCCCAGGACGCCCGCGCCCTGGCGCCGGACCGCGACATCCAGATGGTCGGCCTCCACGGCCCCATCGACGCCAACCTCGTGCGCGGCGACGAGTCCAAGCTGCGCCAGCTCGTCACCAACCTGGTCGGCAACGCCATCAACCACACCCCGGCCGGCACGCCGATCGAGCTGGCCGTCGGCCACGGCGCTGGCGACGGGTTGGACGGCAGCGGGCAGGACGGCGACGGGTGGACCACCATCGAGATCCGTGACCACGGACCGGGGATCGACCCCGAGCTGTCGGGCAAGGTGTTCGAGCGGTTCTTCCGCAACGACCCGTCCCGTGGCCGCACCGACCATCCTGGTGGCACCGGGCTCGGACTCGCGATCGTGGCCGCCATCACCGGTGCCCACCACGGAGATGTCACGATCGTCCCCACGCCCGGTGGCGGCGCGACCTTCCGCGTCCGCCTCCCCACCGATCCACAGCAGTCCCACAGCGACGCACCAGCATCGGCCTAGGTCGATGAGCCATCCTTCGAGACCTCAGGCCCCCGAGGAGTCACGATGAACGACCAGCACCAGCCGGGCTCTCAGCCCCCCACGCAGGGCGACCCGCAGCACACGCAGGAGATCCCGCGCCACAGCTCCACCCAGGAGATCCCCCGCGTCGTCGACCCCGGGTCGTCGAACCCCTACGCCGCGCCCGGTCAGCCGGGATCGCCGGGATCGCCGGTGGCACCGGGAGCCGGCGGGGCGGCATACGGCCAGGGCGGTGGCGCGGGACCGACCGCCCCTCGGCGTCGTCGGTCCGGGTGGTGGCAGGTGCCGACGGCAGCCGTCGCGGCGGCCGCGCTGGCGAGCGGCGGGACCTACGCGTTGTTCGCGGGCCGTGACGGTCAGACCACGACGTCGAGCGTGTCCCGCACGGCGCCCACCGCCAACCCGGCCCGCAACACCCAGCCGCCGCTCAACCAGGGTGGCACCAACGCACCCGACTGGAAGGCCACCGCCCAGGCCGTCTCCCCCAGCGTCGTGTCCATCTCCGTGCAGAGCGGCAGCAGCGGCGGCGAGGGCTCCGGCGTGATCCTCGACGAGCAGGGCCACATCGTCACCAACAACCACGTGGTCGGCGAGAGCGGCTCGGGCGCCCAGATCGTCGTGACCCTGGACGACCAGCGCGCCTACCAGGCCAAGGTCGTCGGGCTCGACCCGTCCACCGATCTCGCCGTCGTCAAGCTGCAGGGCGACGTCAAGGACCTCAAGCCCATCGCGGTCGGCAACTCCGACCAGATCGCCGTGGGTGCGCCCGTCATGGCGGTCGGCAACCCGCTCGGCCTGTCCGGCACCGTGACCACCGGCATCGTCAGCGCCCTCAACCGGCCCGTGTCGACAGACCGGTCCTCGCAGGGGCAGCAGGACGGTGGCCTGTTCGGGCAGCAGGCCGCCGACCCGGTGGTCACCAACGCGATCCAGACCTCGGCCCCCATCAACCCCGGGAACTCCGGCGGTGCCCTGGTCAACGCCGACGGCCAGCTCATCGGGATCAACTCCTCCATCGCCTCGATGGGGTCGTCCACGGGCGGTCAGGCCGGGTCGATCGGCATCGGCTTCGCCATACCGGTCAACGAGGTCAACTCCATCACCGACCAGCTGATCAAGAACGGCAAGGCGCAGCACGCGTTCATGGGCGTCTCGTCCAAGCCGGCCATGGTCAAGGACGGCGGCGGGCAGCGCGTGGCCGCCGTCATCGCCAACGTCGTCTCGGGGTCGCCCGCCGACAAGGCCGGCCTCAAGACCCAGGACGCGATCATCGCGATCGACGACGAGCCCGTGACGGGGTCGCTGGCGCTGGTGGCCCAGGTGCGCGAGCGCACGGTCGGCGACACGGCCAAGGTGACCTATCTGCGGGGCGGCGAGCGGCGCGAGGTGCAGATCACGTTCGCCGAGAAGTCCTCCCAGTGACCTACCTCAGGTCGTCACGTCCGCCCGGCTTCGCACGCCAGGCCGATGTGACGACCTGAGGTATGCACATCGGCCGGGGTTGGACGCGGGGTTGGACGCGCCTGGGCTAGGGTGGCGCGTCCCCCTCACGCCCACCCCGGAAGGTGCTGCCGTCATGCCCGCGCCCAGCGACACGCACCTCGACCCCGAGCTCCTGGCCGAGCATGGACACCTCGACCGGGCCCGCACCGAGCTCGCCGCCATGCGCGAGCGCACCCTCGCCGTCGACGTGCAGGGCAGCGACCCGATCGCCGCGGAGCACCTGGCACGCACCCTCTGGCAGCGCGCCCGCTCGCTCGAGGACGACCCCGCGACCGCCTTGTTCTTCGGCCGGATCGACCTCGACGCGGAGCACGACGGCGAGCGCTGGTATGTCGGCCGACGCCACGTCACCGACGACGCCGGCGACCCTCTCGTCATCGACTGGCGGGCGCCAGTGTCGACCGCGTTCTACCGCGCCTCCCGGACCGAGCCCATGGGCGTGACCCTGCGCCGCAGGTTCGGCCTGGACCGGGGTCGCATCACCGCCCTCGAGGACGAGCACCTCACGGATCGCACCGAGCAGCAGGCGAGCTCGCAGATCCTCGCCCGCGAGATCGAGCGTCCGCGCGTCGGTCCCATGCGCGACATCGTGGCCACGATCCAGCCCGAGCAGGACCTGCTGGTGCGCGTCGACGACAGCACGACCGTCTGCATCCAGGGCGCGCCCGGGACCGGCAAGACGGCCGTCGGCCTGCACCGCGCCGCGTGGCTCCTCTATGCCTACCGCGACCGCCTCACCCGCCAGGGCGTCCTCGTCATCGGCCCCAACGCGTCCTTCCTCGAGCACATCGGCGCCGTGCTGCCGGCCCTGGGCGAGGTGCAGGTCAGGCACACCACCATCGAGGGCCTGGTGGGCGAGGGCGTCCGCATCCGCGCCACCGACCCTCCCGGCCGGGCGACCCTCAAGGGCGACGCCCGCCTCGCCGACGTGCTGCGGCGCGCGGTCCGCGCCACCGTCCAGGACCCCGACGAGCCCCTCGTCGTCCCCCGCGGTGCCCGCCGGTGGCGGATCCCGGCCTACGAGGTGCGCGAGATCCTCGACGAGCTGCGCACCCGCGACGTGCGTCACGACGCCGCCCGCCAGATGCTCCCGCAGCGCCTCGCCCACGCGGTGCTGGTCCAGATGGAGGCCGCCGGCGACTCGCCCGACGACCGGGTCCAGGACGCGGTCGCCCGCTCCACCCCCGTCACGCGGTATGCCGACGCCGTGTGGCCCCGCCTCGACCCCGCTGCGGTCCTGCACCGGCTGTGGTCCGACCCGGCGGCGCTGGAGTCGGCGGCGGACGGCATACTCGCCCCTGCGGAGCAGGCGGACCTGGTGTGGGACCAGGCTCCTCGCACGCCGGGGTCCGCCCGCTGGACCCTCGCCGATGCCGTGCTGCTCGACGAGCTCGCGGACCTGCTGACCCGCACCCCCAGCCTCGGTCACGTGATGCTCGACGAGGCGCAGGACCTGTCACCGATGCAGCTGCGGGCGGTCGGCCGGCGCTGCTCGACCGGCGCGGCGACCGTCCTCGGTGACATCGCGCAGGGCACGACCCCGTGGGCCACCGGCTCGTGGGCGGAGTCGCTGCGCCACCTCGGCAAGCCCGACGGCGAGGTCACCGAGCTGCGCCGGGGCTTCCGGGTGCCCGCGGCGGTGATCGAGTATGCCGCCCGCCTGCTACCCGTCATGGCGCCAGGCCTGGCGGCTCCGCAGTCCGTGCGCGACAACGTCGGCGAGCTGGACATCGTTGCGGTGCAGGCTGACTCGCTCTGGGCAGAGACGGCCGACAGGGTCGCCGGCCTGGCCCGGCGGCCCGGCTCGGTCGGTGTCGTCGTCCCCGACGCCGGCGTCACCGCCGCGTCCGCCGCCCTGACCGACGCGGGGATCGAGCACGGCACGCTGGGCGCCGACCACGGCGACGTCGAGCACCAGGTCCACGTCGTGCCGGCGACCGTCGCCAAGGGTCTGGAGTTCGACCGCGTGGTGGTCGTCGAGCCGGCCGCCATCGCCGACGCGGAGCCCGACGAGCGGACCGGGCTGCGACGCCTCTATGTCGTCCTGACGCGAGCCGTGTCTGGTCTCAGCGTGATTCACGCCCGACCGCTCCCCGGACCGCTCACCGCGCCCACCCCCCTGGACTGACGACCGGATGAGAGGGTGGGGCCATGGATGAGCTCGTCGCCGCCTGCCAGGCCGACCTGCAGGCCCTCGCCCCTCGGGCCGACGCGGTCCCCCTCGAGCGCGCGGCCACGCGACTCGTCGACCACTGGCGCGAGCCGCACCGGACCTATCACGGCATCCACCACCTCGCCGAGATGCTCGCGGTCCTCGGCCGGCTCGCCGCCGACGACGCCCTCACCCCACCCCAGCTGCTGGCCTGCCGGGTGGCGGCGTGGCTGCACGACGCGGTCTACGACGTGACCGCCGAGCCCGGCGCCAACGAGGAGGCCAGCGCCGCCCTGGCCGTCGAGCTGCTCGACGAGCTCGACGCCGAGGTGGACCTGATCGAGCAGGTGGCCGGGCTCGTGCACGCGACCGCCGAGCACGGCCCGACGACGGACCCGGTGCACGCCGCCTTCCTCGACGCCGACCTGTGGATCCTCGGGGCGCCGGCCGACCGGTTCGACGAGTACTGCCGCCAGGTCCGCGACGAGTACCCCGCCGTCCCGGACGACGACTACCGGACCGGCCGCTCCCGCATCCTCGAGGCGCTCGTGGAGCGACCGCACATCTATGCCACGCCCGGCGCGCGCACCGCCTGGGAGGCGGCGGCCCGGGACAACGTCCGGCGAGAGCTGGCCCGGCTGGCCTGACCGGCCTCCTCCGCGTCCTATCCTGGCTGGCACCACCAGGAGGAGAGGGCCGTATGCCGCGCAGCTCGTTGGTCGACGAGACCGTCACGACCTTGCTGGACCGCATCGTGTCGGGCCGGCTCGGCCCGGGTGACCGGCTGCCCGGCCAGGACGAGCTCGCCACGCTGCTCGGCGTGAGCCGCCTGACGGTCCGCGAGGCCACCGCCACGCTCGCCGCCGGGCACGTGCTGCGGGTCGAGCACGGCAACGGGACCTTCGTGAACCCCGTCGACCGCTGGACCGACCTCGACGCGGTCAGCCGCGCCGCGCGGGCCGGCGGCCAGGGGTCCGACGCCACGGCCCAGTCGCTGATCGAGATCCGCCGGATGATCGAGGTCGGGGCCTGCGCGCTCGCCGCCCGGCGAGCCACCGAGCGCGACCTGGACCTCCTGCAGCAGCACTGCGAGGCCATGGCGGAGGCCGTCACGCAGTCCGACCTCGAGTCCTTCGTCCGCCACGACATGGCCTTCCACGCCCGGATCCTCGAGGCCGCCGGCAACCCCTTCCTCGGGGCCGTCTACGACCCGCTGCGCCGGGTCCTCGAGCGGGCCCGCTACCAGACCTCGGAGGTCCCGGTCATCCGCGAGCACGCGCTCGACCACCACCGACGGGTGCTGGCTGCGCTCCGCACGGGCGACCCCGAGGCGGCCCAGGCCGCGATGGACGCCCACATGGACCAGACCTCCGACGACCTGGCGACCCACGTGCGGCTCTGAGGCCGAGATCGCGCCACCCCTTCCCTCCTCGGTGGTCCCCCGCTACCCTCTCTAGACATCAGACCTCTGATCTCAAAGGAGAGACCCGTGAGCGTCACACTCGACGACCTGGTGCGCCACCACGCCGCCGGCCCCCACCAGCCCGCCGCCGAGATCGCGGCCGAGGTCGCCCGCCGCGGCCGCGTCCTCGTCGTCCTCGACGACGACCCCACCGGCACCCAGTCGGTCGCCGACCTGCCCGTGCTCACGGCGTGGGACGTCGACTCCCTGGCCTGGGCCCTGCAGCAGCGCGAGCCCGCGGTCTACGTCATGACCAACTCCCGCAGCCTCGCCCCCGCCGACGCCGCCCGCGTCAACCGCGAGGTCGTCACCTCCGCCCTGGCCGCCGCCCGCGAGACCGGCGTCACCGTGGGGTTCGTGTCCCGCTCCGACTCCACCCTGCGCGGTCACTTCCCGCTCGAGACCGACACCATCGCCGAGACCCTGGCCGAGCTCGACGGCCCCCACGTCGACGGCGTCGTCCTCGTCCCGGCCTTCGGCGACGCGGGGCGCGTCACCGTCGACGCGGTGCACCACGCCGGCAACCCGGTCGACGGCTACACCCCCGTCGGCGAGACCGAGTTCGCGCGCGACGCGACCTTCGGCTACGCCAGCTCCGACCTGCGCGACTGGGTGGCCGAGAAGTCCGGGACCACCCGCGAGCAGTCCCGGGTCGTCTCCCTCGGGCTGGACCTGCTGCGCCAGGACCGTGCCGGCACCGTCGCGCTCCTGCGCTCGCTCACCCACGGCCAACCGGTCGTCGCGGACATCGTCGACGAGAACGACCTGCGCCTGCTCAGCGCCGCCCTGCTCGAGGCCGAGGCCGCCGGCTCCACCTTCCTCTACCGCGTCGGCCCGCCCTTTCCCCGCGCGTTCATCGGCCAGGAGCCCCGCACCCCCCTCACCTCCGCGGAGGTGGCCCGCATCCGCGACGGCGGGCTGGCCGAGGACGCCACCGGCGGCCTCGTCGTCGTCGGCTCCCACGTCGCCCTGACCACCCGCCAGCTGGACGCCCTGCGCGAGCGCACCCAGCCGGTCGAGCTCGAGATCGACGTCCCCACCGTCCGCTCCGAGGACCGGGACGCCCACCTGCTCGCCGTGGTCGACACCGTCGTGGAGGCCCTCGCCACCGGCACCGTCGTGGTCCGCACCAGCCGCACCCTCGTGCGCGGCGACGACGCCGACAGCTCCCTCGACATCGCCCGCACCGTGTCCACCGCGGTCGTCGAGGTGGTCCAGCAGGTCCTCGCCCGCCGGGCGCCGCGCTTCGTCGTGGCCAAGGGCGGCATCACCTCCTCGGACGTCGCCAGCCGCGGTCTCGGCATCGCCCGCGCCTACGTCCGCGGCCCGATGCTCCCCGGGATCGTGTCGCTGTGGGAGCCGGTGGACGGACCCGCCCGCGGCATCCCCTACATCGTCTTCGCCGGCAACGTCGGCACCGACGCCTCCCTCGCCGACGTGGTGGACACCCTCTCCCGCTGACGTCGGTCCCACGCGCACCACGCACCTGCCGTATGGCGCCCCGCCGCACCCCTCCGCGCCCCATCGCCCCATCGCCCCAACCGCTGCACCCTCACGATCGAAGGAGATCCCGTGACCCCCACCGTCGCCGTCCTCGGACTCGGCGCCATGGGCCTGCCCATGGCCACGCACCTCGCCCAGACCTTCCCCGTCCGGGCCTACGACCTCGACCCCTCCCGCGCCGCCGGCCTCGGCACCACCAGCGCCACGGGCCACGCCAGCGCCCGCGAGGCCGCCACCGACGCCGACGTCGTGCTCGTCGCCGTCCGCAACGCCGAGCAGCTCGAGGCCGCGCTGTGGGGTGACGACGGCGTCACCGAGGTCCTCGAGCCCGGCAGCGTGGTGCTGCTCACCTCGACGGTCGGCATCGCCGCGGTCGAGGACGTCGCGACCCGCCTCGCCGACCAGGGCCTCGGCCTCGTCGACGCGCCCGTGTCCGGTGGCCCCACCCGCGCCGGCAACGGCGACCTGCTCGTGACGGTGGGCGCCGAGGACACGGCATACGACGTCGCCCGTCCCGTCCTCGAGGCGATGGCCTCGACCCTGCGCCGCGTGGGTGACCGCGCCGGTGCCGGCCAGGCCATGAAGACCGTCAACCAGCTCCTGTGCGGCGTCCACATCGCCGCCGGCGCCGAGGCGCTCGCCCTGGCCGACGCGCTCGGGCTCGACCCCGCCGCCGCCCTGGAGACGCTGGGTGCCGGCGCCGCGGCGTCGTTCATGCTCGGCGACCGCGGGCCGCGCATGCTGCAGGCCTACGACGAGGACGGGGCCGAGGTGCGCAGCCGTCTCGACATCTTCGTCAAGGACATGGGCATCGTCGCGACCGCCGCCAAGGGCGCGGGTCTCGCCACGCCCGTCGCGGCGGCGGCGCAGCAGCTCTACCTGCTCGGCCAGTCCCACGGCCTGGCGGCCTCCGACGACTCGAGCGTCATCCGGGTCCTCGCCCCCACCCGCGTCACGACCCCCGACGTCCAGGGGGCCTGAGCCATGTCCACGGCATACCTGCTCTGCCTGGCCGCCGGCGCGATCGCGGTCATGCTCCTGCTCGTCATCAAGGCCAAGATGCCGGCGTTCGTCGCCATGATCCTGGTCAGTCTCGTGACCGCGCTCGCCGGCGGCATCGCCCCCGAGAAGGTCATCACCGTCCTCACCAACGGCATGGGCAAGACCCTCGGCTCCGTCGCGATCATCGTCGGCCTCGGCGCGATGCTCGGCCGGATGATCGAGCTGTCCGGCGGCGCCGAGAACCTCGCCCGCCGCTTCACCGCCCGCCTCGGCGAGAAGCGCGTCGTGCTCGCTGTGACCTGCGCCGCCTTCGTGCTCGGCATCCCCGTGTTCTTCGACGTGGGCGTGATCATCCTGGCGCCGATCGTGTTCGGCTTCGCGGCCGTCGCCCGCATCTCGCCGCTCAAGATCGGCCTGCCGGTCGCGGCCGTGCTGCTGGCGGTCCACGTGGCGGTGCCGCCGCACCCTGGTCCCGTCGCGGCCGCCGCGACGCTCGGCGCCGACGCCGGCCTGCTGACCATCCTCGGCCTGCTCGCCTGCATCCCGATGGCCGTCGTCTGCTACCTCGTGTCCCAGCGGATGCGCTACGACCGGATCACCCTGCAGGACTCCCCCGCCACGGAGGCCCTCAAGACGGCCGAGCACTCCACCGACCTCGCGACCGGCTCGTATGCCGGGGGCGCCGACGCACCGCGCCGCAAGGTCCCGAGCGCGGGCACCGTCATGGCCCTCATCCTCATCCCCATCGGCATGATCATGGCCGGGACGACGGGCGCGATGCTGCTGCCCAAGGGCACGCTGCGCAACATCCTCTCGCTCGTGGGCGCCCCGCCGTTCGCCCTGCTCGTGGGGGCGCTGCTGGCGTACTACGTGATCAGCCTCAACCAGGGCTGGAGCATGGAGAAGGGCGGCGAGCTGATGGACTCCGCCCTGCCGATGGTCGCCGTCATCATCTTCGTGACCGGGGCGGGCGGCGTCTTCGCCAACGTCCTGATCGAGACGGGCGTCGGCAAGGCCCTGTCCGGGTCCCTGGCGGGGCTGGGCATGCCCGTCCTGCTCATGGCCTACCTCATCGCGGTGGGGCTGCGCGTGGCGCAGGGCTCCGCGACCGTGGCGATCCTGACGACGGCCGGCTTGGTCCAGCCCTCCATCGCCTCAGGGGGATTCAGCTCGGTGCAGGTCGTGCTGATCCTGCTGGCCATCGCCTTCGGCGGGTATGCCGCCTCCCACGTCAACGACTCCGGCTTCTGGATCGTGACGCGCTACCTGGGACTCAGCGTGGCGGACGGGCTCAAGACCTGGACCGTCCTGTCGACCATCGGCAGCCTCGTGGGCTTCGGGACGGTCGCGGCCGCCTGGGCGCTCGTCTGAGCCGCCGCTGCTCGTCGGGTGCTGCTCGGCTCGGTCCCGGCCGGTGCTGGACTGGTTCCTGCGGCGCGCGTCAGCGCTGCTGCAGGAACCAGTCCAGCACCGGCCACCAGAACTGCGCCGAGCAGTGCTCGGGGACCTGGTCGAGCGGCACCCAGACCGCGTCGTGGACCTCGGTGCGGTATGGCGTGAGGGAGGGCCCGTCCACGTCCAGGTCCGCGGCATAGATCGCCACGTGGCAGTGAGGCAGGTGCGGCCAGCGCGGCGACGGTCGGCTCTGAGTGATCCGCTCGTAGCCGATCGGCCGCAGCAGCGCCTCGTCGAGGTCGAAGCCGGTCTCCTCGCGCACCTCGCGGACCGCTCCGGCGCGCGGGGTCTCGCCGGGCTCGCGGGCCCCGGCCGGCGCCTCCCACCCGCCACGGGCGCGGCTGTGGACCATCAGGAGGCGATCGGACCGGTCGAAGACGAAGGTCGCCGCCGCCGAGGTCGTCGGCTCGGGCGGCTCCTGGTCGGAAACGATCACGTCGAGGTGGTGCGGTCCGGCGACGGTCGGCACCACGTCCGGGTAGCGGCCCATCGGGCGCTCGCCCTTGCGCTTGCGGAAGCGCAGTCCCGTGGCGTGGAGCAGCCGGACCACCTCCCGACCGTCGACGAGGCGCGCCCCGGCCGCGACCACGTCTGCGTGGCGCTCCTGCGGGACGTCGTAGTGGTCACCGTCGTAGGACCGCGGGTGCAGTCCCACCTCCGCCGCGAAGGCGTGCAGCTCGTCGTAGGAGCGGTCCGAGATGAGGTGGGCGAAGTGGCGGCCGTGCGCCGGCCACTGCGGAGCGTCGACATAGAGCGTCACGCGGTCACCGTCCCCATGCTGGCAGGCTAACCGACCCCGCCTGTGGATGAGCGCACCAGGTCACGGGCCGAGCCGGGCAGAGTTGCTCTCAGCCGGTCCGGGCACACCGGAAGGGCCACCAGGGTCGAACGCGAGCAGAGGATTCGGACATGAGCGCAACCTTCACCGTCGACACCGAGCGCATCTCGGCGGCCTCGGCCGACATCGGCCAGATCTCCGCGGAGATCGAGACGCAGGTCGGGGCCATGATGGGCCGCCTGACCGCCCTGCAGGACGCCTGGCAGGGCAGCGCCTCCGCCGGCTTCCAGGGGGTCATCGCGCAGTGGCGCGGCACCCAGTCGCAGGTGCGCGAGTCACTGGAGTCGATCAACCGGCTGCTCCAGCAGGCCGGGGTGCAGTATGCCGACACCGAGCAGGCCAACACCGCGATGTTCCGCTGACCCCACGAGCTCCCGGGCGGGCCCACGGGCTCGGCCCGCCCGGGTCGGGAGGGTCGCGGCGGGGGGTCCCCCAGCCCCGCCGCGGCCTTCTTCCGGTTCGGTGTCCCTCGACGGTCTGGCGGAACCGGGAACCGGGCCCTGGACCGGGCGCGTCGCCAGGAGCCGGTCGCCCGAGGCGGCCCGAGCCTCAGAGACCCGCGGGCTCTGAAGCCGGGTGCTCCCGGTCCGGCAGGTCCGACCGTGGCCGTCGACGCGGGCCGAGCACACCGAGGGCCATGAGCACGCCGACGATGATGACCACCGCCCCGACCAGGCCGAGGACCGTCGGGGTCTCACCGTTGTAGAAGTAGGCGGCGACCGTGCCGATGACCGGCACGAACATCGACCACGGCGACACCGTCGACGCCGCATGGCGCGACAGCAGCAGGTTCCACAGGCCGTAGCCCGCCATCGAGGCGCCGTAGGTGACGAACGCCAGCCCCAGCACCGACGTCAGCGTCAGGTGCGTCAGCGCATGCAGGTCCCGCTCCCAGCCCTCCAGCCACAGCGACAGACCGAGCAGCGGCAGCGGCGCCACCAGGGCCGACCAGACCACCAGCGAGAAGCCGTCCCGCGGCGGACGGCGACGGGTGAGCACGTTGCCCATCCCCCACGACGCGGCGGCCGCGATCGTCATCACGAACGGCAGCACCGGCGCCGCCACCATGAACTCCCACCCCACCACGACCATGCCGAGCACCCCGATGGCGATGCCCGCCACCTGCCAGCGCGTCGGCAGCTCCCGCAGCACCAGGGCCGCGATCGTCACCGTGAACACCGTCTGGATCTGCAGCACCAGCGACGCCAGCCCCGCCGGCATCCCGAGGTTCATCGCGGTGTAGAGCAGCGCGAACTGCCCCGCCGACATCGTCGCTCCGCACGCCAGCACCGTCCGCCACCCGTTGCCCGGCGGCCGGACGAACAGCACCGCGGGGAACGCGACCAGCGTGAACCGCAGCGCCGCGAACAGCAGCGGCGGGATCACCTCCATGCCGTACTTCGCCGCCACGAAGTTCACGCCCCAGATGAGGATGACCACGCAGGCCAGGAAGGTGTCCTTGCGCGGCATCATGCTGGGGCTCCTGCGGTGTCGTCGATGTGGTCCGACCACGACTCTCCCCCGACCGGGCCCTGGAGCGCACGTCCACCCACGTTTCGGACGGCATGACGTCGCTCACGTGCCCGGCGGCCCGGCATACGACCCGGCTGGTGCGCCAAGACGCGCTCGCAGGCGCGGCATCCGCCCACCGAGGCCCGGCGGCGCGCACAACTGCTGCACATCGGGACCCGTCCCCGTCGAATTCCGTTGCGGCACAACACCCCGGCTCATGCTCGACCTGCTATGTGCAGCAGCTACGCACGCGAAGGGCGGCCCACCGTGATCGGTGAGCCGCCCTTCGGGAATCTTGTGCGTCAGAAGCCTGAGCTTGATCGGGCTCCGTCTGCGTCGTGCGTCAGAAGCCTGTGCTTGATCGGGCTTCTTCCTCGCACTCCGGCTCGGCCGTGTCCCTCGTTCCTCGGGACTAGGCCTCACCTACGCGCTTCGTCAGAAGCCCATACCACCCATGTCGTCGCCACCAGGCGCCGCCGCCGCAGCCTTCTCCGGCTTGTCGGCGATGACGGCCTCCGTGGTGAGGAACAGCGCGGCGATCGACGCGGCGTTCTCCAGGGCGGAGCGGGTGACCTTGGCCGGGTCGATGATGCCGGCCTTGATCATGTCGACGTACTCGCCCGTGGCGGCGTTCAGGCCCTCGCCCGGGGTGAGGTGGCGGACCTTCTCCGCCACGACGCCACCCTCGAGACCGGCGTTGATCGCGATCTGCTTCAGCGGAGCCTCGGCAGCGACGCGGACGATGTTGGCGCCCACGGCCTCCTCGCCCTCCAGGGAGAGCTTGGCGAACGCAGCGTCGGTGGCCTGCAGCAGGGCCACGCCACCACCGGCGACGATGCCCTCCTCGACGGCCGCCTTGGCGTTGCGCACGGCGTCCTCGATGCGGTGCTTGCGCTCCTTGAGCTCGACCTCGGTGGCCGCGCCCGCCTTGATGACGGCGACGCCACCGGCGAGCTTGGCGAGGCGCTCCTGGAGCTTCTCACGGTCGTAGTCGGAGTCGCTGCGGTCGATCTCGGAACGGATCTGCGCGACGCGACCGGCGATCTGGTCGGCGTCGCCGGCACCCTCGACGATCGTGGTCTCGTCCTTGGTGACGACGACCTTGCGCGCCCGGCCGAGCATGTCGAGCTCGGTGGTGTCGAGCTTGAGGCCGACCTCCTCGGAGATGACCTGGCCACCGGTGAGGATGGCGATGTCGCCGAGCATGGCCTTGCGACGGTCACCGAAGCCCGGGGCCTTGACGGCGACGGACTTGAAGGTGCCGCGGATCTTGTTGACGATCAGCGTGGACAGGGCCTCGCCCTCGACGTCCTCGGCGATGATCGCGAGCGGCTTGCCGGACTGCATGACCTTCTCGAGCAGCGGCAGGACGTCCTTGATCGCCGAGATCTTGGAGTTGACGATGAGCACGTAGGGGTCCTCGAGGACGACCTCCATGCGCTCGGTGTCGGTGACGAAGTAGGGCGCGATGTAGCCCTTGTCGAAGCGCATGCCCTCGGTGAGCTCGAGCTCGAGGCCGAAGGTGTTGGACTCCTCGACGGTGATGACGCCTTCCTTGCCGACCTTGTCCATGGCCTCGGCGATGAGCTCACCGATCTGGGGGTCAGCGGCGGAGATCGAGGCGGTGGAGGCGATCTGCTCCTTGGTCTCGATGTCCTTGGCCATGTCGAGCAGCTCGGCGGAGACGGCCTTGACGGCGGTCTCGATGCCGCGCTTCAGCGCCATGGGGTTGGAGCCGGCCGCGACGTTGCGCAGGCCCTCCTTGACCATGGCCTGCGCGAGGACCGTCGCGGTGGTGGTGCCGTCACCGGCGACGTCGTCGGTCTTCTTGGCAACTTCCTTGACGAGCTCGGCCCCGATCTTCTCGTACGGGTCCTCGAGCTCGATCTCCTTGGCGATGGACACGCCGTCGTTGGTGATGGTGGGGGCTCCCCACTTCTTCTCCAGGACGACGTTGCGGCCCTTGGGGCCGAGGGTGACGCGGACGGCGTCGGCAAGGATGTTCATGCCGCGCTCGAGACCGCGACGGGCCTCCTCGTCGAAGGCAATCAGCTTGGCCATTCGGGGGTTTCCTCCCACACGAAACGGATGTGTCGGTCGCAGGACGCCCGCGACGGACGGCTCGTGGCCACCGGGTTCACATCACCTGGGGACCCCGGACCTCGTCATACGACCGGGCTCTTATCACTCTCGCTAGGAGAGTGCTAACACCATGATTAGCACTCGGCACCCCCGAGTGCAAATGACGATGGTGTCGTATGCCGGACGCCTCCGGCGCCCATGAACGACCCCCAGGACGCCAGCTCCCGCAGGCTGGGGAGCCGCGCGGCGTCGGCGGGGCGGGCATACCAGAAGCCCTGGGCCAGGGGGACCCCGAGTCGCTCGACCCACGCGGCCTCCGCCCCCGTCTCGACGCCCTCGGCGAGGAGCTCGACCCCCAGCTCCTCGGAGACGGCCACGAGCGCGCGGACGATGGACCGGGCCGCGACGGAGGTGGGCAGGTCCCGCACGAACGCACGGTCGATCTTGATCCCGTCGATCGGCAGGTGGACGAGATAGCTCAGTGACGAGTAACCGGTCCCGAAGTCGTCGACGTAGACCCGGAAACCCCGGGCACGCAGGTTCTGCATCGTCTCCGCGGACCGAGGGCCGCGATCGACCATCGCCTCCTCGGTGAGCTCGAGGTGCACGTCGGCGGGTCGGAGCCCGCCCCGACGCAGCGTGTCCTCGAGCCTCGGCGCCACGTCCTCGACGTCCAGCAGCGCGGTGGGCAGGTTGATCGAGACCGGGACACCACCAGACCCGATGCGCCTCAGGGACTCCACGGTGCCCGAGACGACCCACTGGGTGAGGCGCGTCATCTGCCCGGTGCGGGTGGCGTAGTCCAGCACGGTCGCGGGGCCGACGACCCGACCGTCGGCACCCACCCACCGCAGCAGCGCCTCCACCGAGTGCACCGTGAGGTCGTGCGTGCGCACGATGGGCTGCAGGTAGAGGCGGACGGAGTCAGCTCCCCAGGCCCTCGTGATCTCGTGGTCGGCGTCGGCGCGGCGCTCCACGGCGGCCCGCATGCCGGGGTCGTAGGCACGCCAGGCCTCGTGCGCCTGCTTCGCGGCATACATCGCGAGGTCCGCCCGCTACAGGAGCTCCTCCGGGGCGAGGCGGGGCTCCCCCGGCTCCGCCACCGCGACGCCGATCGACGCGCCGACCTGGTGCACCCGGTCCAGGAGGCCGTACGGCCGAGCGAGGGCGTCGTGCACGTGACCGGCCAGCTCCGTCGCCTCCTCGATGCCGGCCGACGCCACCACGGCGAACTCGTCCCCGCCGAGGCGGGCGAGCAGGCGCCCGGGCCCGGTCACGCCGGTGATCCGCGCGGCGACCTCGCGCAGGAGGGCGTCGCCGGCGTGGTGCCCGCTGGAGTCGTTGACCTGCTTGAACCGGTCGAGGTCGACGAAGATCAGGGCGACCTCGGAGCGCTCCACCGGGTCGTCCAGCAGCTCACCGAGGCGCTCCAGCAGCTGGGGACGGTTGGCGAGCCCGATCAGGGTGTCGTTGTAGGCGAGCGCGTGCAGCCGCTCGCACAGCTTACCCGCGCGGTGACGTCGCGCACGGCGACCACGAACCCGTCGGGACGCGGGGCGACCGAGGTCTCGAGGACCCGACCGTCGGTCTGGACGTCGAACAACGCGGACCCCTCGTCCTTCGCCAGGCGCAGCGCTTCCGTGACGACGGTGGGATCGACGAGCAGCACCTCGGCCAGCGTCGAGGACCGCGGGTCGTCGACGCTGCGGAGGGCCTCCTCGGTCCCGATCACCCGCTCGGCGACGGGTGAGACGTACTCCAGCACCCCACGCCCGTCGCAGATCATGATCACGTCCTGCGAGTCCTGGACGAGGCTGCGGAAGTATTCCTCCTGCTGACGGCTCCCGGCCATCGCCTCGCGGAGCCTTCGACGAGCGGGCGCCGGCACGTCCTCTGCATCAAGTATGACGAGCGTTACCCTCCGCGTCTGAAGAAATCGCGTCCGTGACGCCGATCGACCCAGCGTGACCTGCGTCGGCGGGCCGCTCGGGTCCTGTCAGGCCGGTTGTCAGGAGGCCGCGGCCCTCAGCTCGCCGTCGGCCTCGCTGCTCACGGGGTCGTCCAGGTCGTCGACGTAGACCACGACCAGGTCCCGCGCGGGGTTGGACTCGATCTCGCCCAGCAGCCACCGCCACGCCACGAGGTTGGGGTGGTCGACCGAGGTGCAGGCCTCGGCCGGCGACAGGTCGTCGACGGCCCGGCGCAGCACCTCCGCCGACACCGGCAGCGTCTCGGTCGTCCGGCTGTGCCGCACCAGCCGGCCGAGCACCACCGCGGGCAGGTAGCCCGCGCCGCGGTTGACGCACGGGAACTCCCACTCCGGTTCCGACGAGGCCGCGCTGATCCCCACCGCCCACAGGGCCGGCCGACGCCACCCGGGCACGGTGGCCTCGGTGGCGTCGCCCATGGCGGCGAGCTTGTCCGGCGTGTCCCACTGCTCCGTCATACGACCACTCTCCCAGACTCGGGCGGCCGGGCCGGTCAGTCCCTCGATCGGTCAGCCGTATGCCGAGGGGAAGGCTGCGCGGTAGGAGCGCCAAGCCGCGCCGCCGTCGGCCCTGCGGTCGACCGAGTCGGCCGCGAGCACGGCGTGCATCACGGCGCGCGTCACACAGTCCGCTCCCGCCTCCTGGACGAGGGCCAGCTCCGGCAGGGAGAGCTCGCGCTCGTGCCCCCCCGAGGCGAGGGCGAAGAGCGTGTCCCCGTCGAAGTAGGTGTGCACCGGCTTGAGCGCCCGCGCCAGCCCGTCGTGGGCCACGCCCGCCATCTTGTGGCACTGCGCCTTGCTGAGCCGTGCGTCCGTGGCGACCACGCCGATGGTCGTCGCCATGCCCGGCATCCCCGCGAACCGCTCGGGCAGGCCGGCGGCCACTGTGCGCGCGGCGGCGACCTCCTGCGCCGACGGCGGCATCAGGCCGGCGAGCTCGTCGTCGAGCTCGTGACGGGCGCCCCACAGCTCGCCGGTGGTCTCGTCCACCGCGGACCCGATGGCGTTGACCACGCACAGGGCGGCCACCGTGACACCGTCGTCGAGCACGCAGGACGCCGAGCCCACGCCGCCCTTGAAGCCGCCGACCTTGGCCCCCGTCCCGCCGCCGACGGCGCCCATCGGCACCGGCCGCGCACCCGAGTCGCGCGCATCGGCATACGCGGCCTGACCGTCCCGGAAGCCGGGGTGGTGCCGCCACTCGCCGCCCCGCCCGAGGTCGAAGACGACCGCTGCGGGGACGATGGGCACGACCTGCCCGTGCGAGCCCATGGGCCACCCGATGCCGTCCTCCAGCAGCCCCTGGACGACGCCGTCGACCGAGGCGAGCCCGAGGGCCGAACCGCCGGACAGGACCACGGCGTCGACCCGGTCGACCAGGTTGCGCGGGTCGAGCAGGTCGGTCTCGCGGGTCCCGGGGGCCGCGCCGCGCACGTCCACGCCGGCGACGCAGCCGCCATCCGGCGGGAGCACGACGGTGGTCCCGGTCAGCCAGCCCGTCTCGTCCCGGGTCGCGTGACCGACCCGGAACCCGGCGACGTCGACGAGGGTGTTGGTGGGTCCGGTGCGCATGCCCGCGAATCTACTCCCGGCCCCCGGGATGCCGATGGCCCCCGTCCTGTGCGAGGACGGGGGCCTACGGGTCTGTGGGGGTCAGAGCTGGACGCCGAGCCGGCGTGCTGACCTGGCGCGCTGCCGCTGGGCGCGCATGCGCCGCAGCCGCTTGACGAGCATGGGATCGTGCTCCAGGGCCGCCTGCGTGTCGATCAGGGCGTTGAGCACCTGGTAGTAGCGCGTCGCGCTCATGTCGAACAGCTCCTTGACGGACTGCTCCTTGGCGCCTTCGTACTTCCACCACTGGCGCTCGAACGCGAGGATCTCGCGCTCCCGGTCGCTGAGGGAGGCGACGGGACGCTCGGCCGACGTGGGGTGCAGTGCGGCGCTCATGAGCCTCAGGGTAGCGGCCGAATCACACGCATGTCATTCGTGCCGCGCCCCTGATCACCCACATGGCCGCCGCTCACTCGGTCTGGATCGCCCGCAGCACGTCCATCCGCGCGGCGCGGTGGGCCGGCCACAGCGCGGCCAGCACCCCCACGATCCCCGCGACGACGAGGAACGCCAGCAGCTGCACCCACGGCACGTGCAGGGCCAGCCCGTCGCCCTCGAGCGCCCGGACCAGCGCGAAGCCGAAGAGCAGCCCCATGCCGAGACCGAGCACCGAGCCGAGCAGCGCGATCGCCACCGACTCGAGCCGGATCATCCGCCCCAGCTGTCCCCGCCGCAGGCCGATCGCCCGCAGCAGCCCTATCTCGCGCGTCCGCTCGATGACGGACAGGGCGAGCGTGTTGACGATGCCGAGCACGGCGATGACGATCGCCAGCCCGAGCAGGGCGTAGATCATGTTGAGCAGCAGGTCGATCTGCCCCGTCTGGGTCTTGGCGAACTCCTGGTTGTCCTTGACGGTCACCATGGGCAGGTCCTTGACGATGGTCTCCAGCTGCTGACGGACCTTGGCCTTGTCGGCGCCGCCCGCCACGTCCACCACCACGCGCATGTCGGTCGCCGGCACCCCGGCGTCCGCGAGGGTGTCTAGGGTGGTGTAGAGCCCGCCGTCCATCCCCTCGTCCTGCTGGTAGGTCATCGCGAGGGTCAGGGGCAGCGGCCCGCTGGGGAGCGCGACGTCGACCTTCTGCCCGAGCGCCCAGCCCTTGTCGGTCGCCATCTTCTCGGGCACCATGACCGTGCCCTTGCGGAAGTCCGCGAGCGAGCCCCGGCCGGCCTCCTGCTTGAAGATCTTGTCGAAGTCGCTCGGCGCCATCGCTCCCAGGATCGTCTGCTCGCCCCCGAGCGTCCCGAACGCCATCCGCATGCGGTGCACACTGGCCACCCCGTCGACCTTGGCCGCCTGGTCGGCGATGGCGGGCGAGAAGGGCTGGAAGGCCGGGTTGGAGTACATGTAGTCCCCGCGGAGCCCGCCCTCGATGATGCCCGTCAGCGAGGTCTTGGCCGACTGGCCGAGCACCGCCATCGTGGTCACGAGGGTCAGGCCGATCATCAGGGCCGAGGCGGTGGCGGCCGTGCGGCGTGGGTTGCGGGTGGCGTTGGTCTCGGCGAGCGCTCCGACCTGGCCGAACATCCCGCGGTAGACCCGGCCGAGGCCCCACAGGACCGGCTTGCCCAGCACCGGCGAGGTGAAGGCCACGCCGAGCAGCGTCAGGAGCGCGCCGGCCCCGATCCACCACGTGCGCCCGGGGGCGTCCTCCCAGAAGAGCCCGGCGAGCAGCCCGGCGACGCCCAGGCCGGTCAGGGTCAGGCCGATGGCCAGCCGTCGTCCGAGGTCGGACCGGCCGGTCAGCGCGTCACCGGTCATGGCGGCGACCGGGGGCACCGAGGACGCCTTGCGGGCCGGGACATAGGCCGCGAGCATCGTCACGAGCAGACCCACGACGTATGACGCCGCCACCGCCTGCAGCGTGAGCCGAGGTGGGGTGGACCCCATGTCGAGGCCGAACGTCGAGAACATCGCCGAGATGCCCTGGGCGATCCCCAGGCCGAGCAGCAGCCCGAGGGTGGCGCCGACGAGCCCGACGACGAACGCCTCGAAGAGCACGGCCCGGCGCACCTGCGGCCGGCTCGCCCCCATGGCCCGCAGGAGCGCCAGCTCGCGGGAGCGCTGCGCGACGAGGATCGAGAAGGTGTTGACGATGAGGAAGGACCCGACGACGAGGGCGATGCCGGCGAAGACGAGCAGGAAGGTCGAGATGAACGACAGCGCCTGCCCGACCTGGTCCTCGCTCTTCTTGGCCAGCTCGGCGCCCGTCAGGGTCTCGTAGCCGGCCGGCGTCAGGGCGCGGACCCGCTCGGCCAGGGCGTCGACGTCCTGCCCGGGCTCGGCCGTGACCCAGGCCGCCTGGTAGGCGTCCTTGCCGCCCATCCACTGCTGCTGCGCGGTCCGGTCGTCGAACATCGCGTAGGTCGCGCCCGCCGTGGACCCCTTGGAGCCCCACAGGACCGTCCCGACGATGGTCGCCCGCATGGTGGGCTCGGCCCCCGAGCTGGCGATGGCGATGGTGTCGCCCAACCGGTAGCCGGACTTCTCGAGGGAGGCGGGGTCGATCGCGACCTCACCCTCCCGCTGGGGCGTCCGTCCGCTCTTGACGACCATGCCCTGCTGGCCGCCGAAGGCCGGCTCGGTGATGACGTTGCCGCCGATGGACGGCGGCCCCACGGTGGCGAGGACCTTGCCGTTCTTGCCGACGAGGTAGGCGTCGGTGACGGTGATGGCGCCCACGGACGACCGGACGCCCTCCACCTGGCCGATCCGGTCGATCTGGGCGCGGGTGAGGACGCTGCGGGACCCGGCCGTCGCGCCCCCGGCCGACGAGCCCTTGGGCTGGACGTTCACGTCGGCGACGGTGCCGTTCATGATGCCGTTGAAGGTGCTGCCGAGCATGTCGGTGAAGATCAGGGAGCCGCTGACGAAGGACACCCCGAGGACGATGGCGAAGGCGCTCATGAGGAGCCGCAGCTTGCGGCCCATCAGGGACTTCCACGATGTGCGGAGCATGGCGGGTCAGCCTGCCCGCTGGGGCTGGCGGCGCCCCTGGACCAGCTCGTCCAGGTGGGCCATGGTGTCGAGCACGTCCTCGCGGGTCGGGCTCTGCAGCTCGTCGACGAGCTCGCCGTCGGCGAGGAAGACGACGCGGTCGCAGTAGGCCGCGGCCACGGGGTCGTGGGTGACCATGACGATCGTCTGACCGAACTCGTCGACGCTGCGCCGCAGGAAGCCGAGGATCTCGGCCCCGGAGCGGGAGTCGAGGTTGCCGGTGGGCTCGTCGGCGAAGATGATCTGGGGCTTGCTGGCCAGCGCGCGGGCGCAGGCGACGCGCTGCTGCTGGCCGCCGGACAGCTCGGACGGCTTGTGCCGCAGCCGGTCTCGAAGCCCGACGGTGTCGATGACGGTGTCGTACCACTCCGGGTCCGGCTTGCGCCCGGCGATCGACAGCGGGAGCAGGATGTTCTCCTCCGCCGTCAGGGTCGGGATGAGGTTGAAGGCCTGGAAGACGAAGCCGATGCGGTCGCGCCGCAGCTCGGTCAGGTCCTTGTCCTTGAGGCCGCCGATCTCGGTGTCCCCGACGAAGACCTGCCCGGCGGTCGGCGCGTCCAGCCCGGCCGCGCAGTGCATCAGGGTCGACTTGCCGGACCCCGACGGTCCCATGACGGCGGTGAACCGCCCCTTCTCGAACGCGATGTCGACGCCCCCGAGCGCGACCACCCGGGCGTCGCCCTGCCCATAGACCTTGGCCAGGCCCCGCGTCGAGGCGGCGACCTCGCCCTGGACCGCCCGCTGCTCGTATGCCGGCGCGCGGACCTCCCGGGTGGCCACCGTCTCGTGCGTGGCCACCGTCTCGTGCGTGGCCGCCGTCTCGCGCGGGTCGCCGGCCTCGACCACCGGCTCCGTCTGCTGTCGTGCGTGACGTGGCTGCTGCCTCTTGAACAGTCCCATCCCTGACATCCCCTCCGATAGGTCCCCGCTGCCGCGAGTCCGGTGGCGGTCCAGCCGGGAGGCCGACCGCTGCTCCCTCGAGGCTACTGGCCTGACGCTGCGTCAGGGCCAGGGGAAACCCCTGGCCGGACCCTGAGCGACACCTGATGGCGCCGGGATCCGTCTAGGGTGGTCGCCGTGACCCCGCCCCAGCCGCTGTCCGAGATCGTCCACCCCACGTGGGCGACGGCCCTCGAGCCGGTGGCCGACCAGGTGCGGGCCATGGGGGACTTCCTGCGGGCCGAGGTCGCGGCGGGTCGCCCCTACCTCCCGGCCGGGGCCCACGTGCTGCGCGCCTTCGAGCAGCCGCTGCCCGACGTGCGGGTGCTGATCGTCGGCCAGGACCCCTATCCCACCCCGGGTCACGCGGTGGGCCTGTCCTTCTCGGTCGCCCCGGACGTGCGCCCGATCCCCCGCTCGCTGGTCAACATCTATGAGGAGCTGACGACGGACCTCGGTGTCCCCCAGCCAGGCTCGGGCGACCTGTCGCCGTGGGCGGACCACGGCGTGCTGCTGCTCAACCGCGTCCTCACGGTCCAGCCCGGCAAGCCTGCCAGCCACCGTGGCAAGGGCTGGGAGGCCGTCACGGCCTGCGCGATCACGGCGCTGGTCGAGCGCGGCGGCCCTCTCGTGGCGATCCTGTGGGGTCGCGACGCCCGCAACCTGGCGCCCCACCTTCCCGGCATACCATGCATCGAGTCCGCCCACCCCTCACCCCTGTCGGCGCACGCCGGGTTCTTCGGCTCGCGACCGTTCAGCCGCGCCAACGCCGCCCTGCAGGAGCAGGGCGCCGAACCCATCGACTGGAGGCTCCCGTGAGCATCGCCCGTGATCCGAGGTCCTGGGGCCGCTACGTCGCCATCGGCGACTCCTTCACCGAGGGGATGAGCGACCCGGACCCGGCCTCTCCCGACGGTGACGTGTATGCCGGATGGGCGGACCGCCTCGCGGCGATGCTGGCCGTCGTGGCCGCCAAGGACGACCGGGAGCTGCGCTACGCCAACCTCGCCATCCGGGGCCGCCTGCTCGACGACATCGTGACCCGGCAGGTCGACGACGCGCTCGCGCTGGAGCCCGACCTCGTGTCGATCGTGGGCGGCGGCAACGACATCCTGCGTCCCCGCGCCGACATCGACGCGCTGGCGTCCCGCCTGGAGGGTGCGGTCGCCCGCATCCGCGCGACCGGCGCCGACGTCCTCATGGCCACCCCCACCGACCCCAAGGACGCGCCCCTCGTCGGCCTGACGCGCGGTCGCGCGGCGACCTACATCGCGCACATCGTGGCCATCGCCCAGCGGCACGAGTGCTACCTGCTCAACCAGTGGGCCCTCACGCCGCTCAAGGACTGGCGCATGTGGTCCGAGGACCGCATCCACATGACGCCGGACGGTCACGAGCGCGTCGCCGCCGAGGCCTTCCAGTCGCTGGGCTTCCCGCCCGAGCTCGCCGACTGGCGCACGCCGCTGCCGCCCATGGCTGCATCCGCTCGCTCGGAGGCGCTGCGCGGCAACGTCGAGTGGGCCCGCACCTACGTCGGCCCCTGGGTCCAGCGCCGCCTCACGGGCCGGTCGTCCGGCGACGGCCGCGCCCCCAAGTACCCCACGCTGCAGGTCGTCGACCCGCGCCGCGCCTTCGCCCCCTCCCAGCACTGACGGCCGCAGCCGCTGAGCTCTCAGAGCTTCTCGCAGGCGATCCCGCGCAGGACATCGCAGCAGGGCCAGAGCTTGTCGATGAGCCTGTCGGAGTCAGTCATGAGCGGGCCTTGCCGGAGGGGCTGTGGGAGCGCCGCGGTGAGGCGCGCTCTGTCTCGTGTCGAAGCGGGTGCTCGCGAGCCGACGTTCGGCCCAGGTGATCATGTCGAGGAGGTCGTCGGCCACGTAGGCCTGCCGCCCCGGCCCGATGGCCTTCCTCGTCAGGATCCGTGCTACGTAGAGCTCGTCCAGCGCCTTCCCGGCTGCGGTCCGCGAGACGCCGTGGATCCGGACCACGGTGGCTACGGTGAGGACTGGCGTCGCAGGAAGGTCCGCGAGGATCGCCGCCGTGGCCGAATCGCTACGCAGGCCGCGGGTGGCACCCTTCTTCGTCCGCTCCTCCGCAATCCTCGTGTCCCAGTCAGCGCGCAGAGCCGCCAGCTCGCTCGCGATCCGCTCCGCCTGGTCACAGGCAAGGATCGTCGCCGTCGAGAAGACGGCGATCCAGGCCGAGCGCACCGCCATCCCTGTCACCGAGTCCGCACTGGCGGCGACCCGGTATGTCGTCAGTCCCTCGACATACCGGCTGCGCATCGTCGACAGGACGAGGCTGATGGGCAGCACCGCGTCGCGAGTCAGTCCGCGGCGGGCGAGCACGGTGTGGATGAGTGCGCGGCCCACCCGGCCGTTGCCGTCGGTGAAGGGGTGAATCGTCTCGAACTGGGCGTGCGCCAGCGCCGCCTGGGCGATGGGCGAGTGCAGTCCTCCGGCGAGATAGGCGACGAGATCCTGCATGAGGGCGGGCACTCGCTCGGGGTCGGGAGGGACGAAGTCGGCGTCGAGGGGATGCCAGTCAGAGCCGCCGATCCAGTTCGGCACCTGCCGCAGCCCGTGGTGGTGCTCCTCCCGGGGGAGAAGGGACCGATGCAGGGCCTCGATGTCCTCGACCGCCACGTGATCGACGCCGACGAGGCGGGTGGTCGCTTCACGGACGACGGCCATGTTGTTCGCAACCATCTGCGCCTGCTCGCCGACCCCCTTGACCTCCTCGCTCTGACCCAGCTCGGCGAGCGCCACATTTCGGGCGGACGGCGCGATCCCCTCGATGCGCGACGACGCGATCGCCTCGGAGCGCAGGAGGAAGCGGGAGATCCCGGCAAGATCTCGAAGGTCCCCGTCGAGCGAACGCACACGCCGCTCGGCCTCCGCGACGAGCCGATCCGTCTCCGGGTCGAGAGCCAGCGCGGCGCCGACCAGCAGGTCCGGCACATATCGCGGGTAGGGCCCCGAACGCCGCTCGCGCCGAGGCAGGCTGGGCTCGGACGAGTCCCACCACGCCTGCTCCCACGTGCCCATAGTCGCTAGCCTTTCGTCGAGATGCCCTCAAGATGCCCTGTGGCAACCTTAACGCTTAAAGTTGCCTCGACGGGGCCGCGGCGACACCTTGAGCCCTAAGGTCGGACGGCTGCCAGCTGCCGACTCGGCCCCGCGGCTCTCCCACACCCCTGACGAGCCGAGCGGTGAGATCCACTCGATCCGCCGCCACGCCGTCCTCACCGTCTGTGGATGGACCGTCCTGCGCGCGAGCGGGTGGGGTTCGTCATACGGCCTCGTCCTGGTCCCGCCCGGGCACCCCGGGCATACTGGCCGGTAATCCAACGGTGAGGAGCAGGCGATGAAGCTGGGTCTGGGACTGGGCTACTGGGGCACGGGCAAGCCCGAGGGGGTCGAGGAGGCCGTCGCGGCCGCCGAGCAGTGCGGGTTCGACTCCGTCTGGACGTCCGAGGCCTACGGGTCCGACGCACTGACGCCGCTCGCGTGGCTCGGCGCCCGCACCACGCGCCTCACGCTCGGCACCGCCGTCATGCAGATGTCGGCGCGCACCCCCGCCGCCACCGCCATGGCCGCGATGACCATGGACCACCTCTCCGACGGACGGTTCGCGCTCGGCATCGGGGCCAGCGGACCGCAGGTCGTCGAGGGATGGTACGGCCAGCCCTACCGGCAGCCCCTCGCCCGGACCAGGGAGTATGTCGAGATCCTGCGCGCCGCCATGCGTCGGGACGTGGTGCAGCACACCGGCCGCCACTACCAGGTGCCGATTGAGGGTGGCACCGGTCTCGGCAAGCCGCTCAAGTCCACGCTGCACCCCGTCCGCGAGACGATCCCCATCCTGATCGCCGCCGAGGGCCCCAAGAACGTCGCCCTCACGGCCGAGATCGCCGACGGGTGGCTGCCGCTGTTCTACTCCCCCTACGAGGACTCCTTCTACCGCCGCTGCCTCGACGAGGGCTTCGCCGCGCGTGGCGGCCGCCCGGACGACTTCGAGGTGGCGCTGCCGGTGCAGGTCGTCGTGGACGAGGACCTCGAGCGGGCGGCCGATCGGCTTCGGCCGCACATCGCGCTCTACGTCGGCGGGATGGGCGCCAAGGGGCAGAACTTCCACTACGACGCGGTCGCACGGCTGGGCTTCGAGGCGGAGTGCGAGCGCATCCAGGAGCTGTTCCTGGCGGGGCGCAAGGAGGAGGCCGTGGCCGCCGTCACGACCGAGATGGTGTCGCGCATCGCGCTCGTCGGCCCGGTGGCCAAGATCAAGGACGAGCTCGCCGCGTGGGAGGAGTCGCTAATCACCACGATGGTCGTCCACGGCAACGCCCGCACCGTGCGGCAGATCGCCGAGATCGTGCTGTAGGTCTGCGTGCTGCAGGTCTCCGTGCTGTAGATCACGGTCGCCGCGGGCCCCGGGCAGCGCTCCCGGGCCTGCGCCTTCCGCGACGTCAAGTCCTATCCTCAGGGGCATGCCAGCCGAGCGCCTGATGCCCAACGACGAGTCCCAGGACCTCATCGACCTCACCCGCGAGATCTGCCGCGACAAGCTCGCGCCCCAGGTCGATGCCATGGAGGCCGCTCACGAGTTCCCCCGCGAGATCTTCACGCTGCTCGGCAGGTCGGGCCTGCTGACGCTGGCCTACCCCGAGGAGCTGGGGGGCGGCGGCCAGCCCTACGAGGTCTACCTGCAGGTCGTCGAGGAGATCGCCTACGCCTGGATGTCGGTGGCCGTGGGCGTGTCCGTGCACTCGCTGACCTGCTTCCCGGTCGCGACCTACGGCACCGAGGAGCAGCAGCGCGACCTGCTCACCGGCATGCTCTCCGGCGAGCAGCTCGGGGCCTACTGCCTGTCCGAGCCGCAGGCCGGGTCCGACGTGGCCTCGATGACGACCCGGGCCACGCGCCAAGGGGATTCGGGTCCCTACGCCCTGCGCGGCACCAAGGCCTGGATCTCGCACGCGGGCCATGCCGACTTCTACACGACCTTCGCCCGCACGAGCGACGAGGGCGCCAAGGGCCTGTCCTGCTTCATCGTGCCGGGGGACGCGGCGGGGCTGGGCTTCGCCGAGCCCGAGCGCAAGATGGGCCTGCACTGCGACACGGTCCGCCAGGTCTACCTCGAGGGGGTCGAGGTCGACGAGGGTCGCCGCATCGGTGCGGAGGGGCAGGGTATGCCGATCGCGCTGGCCGCCCTCGACGCCGGTCGTCTCGGCATCGCGGCGTGCGCCACGGGCCTGGCCCAGGCCGCGCTGGACGTGTCCGTGCGCTACGCCAAGGAGCGCGTGCAGTTCGGCCGGACCATCGGCGAGTTCCAGGGCCTGGCCTTCCTGCTCGCCGACATGGAGGCCGCCGTCCACCAGGCGCGGTCGACCTATCTCATGGCCGCCCGCATGAAGGACGCCGGGCGCAGCGTCGGCAAGCAGGCGTCGGTCGCCAAGCTCACCGCCACGGACGCGGCGATGAAGGTCACCACCGACGCTGTGCAGGTGCTCGGCGGCGCGGGCTACACGATGGACTTCCCCGTCGAGCGCTACATGCGCGAGGCCAAGGTCACCCAGATCTTCGAGGGGACCAACCAGATCCAGCGCCTCGTCATCTCGCGGGCGCTGCTCCGCGGCTGAGCTCGTCGGGCCGCGGCCAGACCTATCATCCGATCGTCAACATCCCACCAGGACAGGACATCTCGTGAAGATCACCGACCAGACCGTCGCCCTCGTCACCGGCGGCGGCTCGGGCCTCGGCGAGGCCACCACCCGCGCCCTGCACGCCGCCGGCGCGGCCGTCGTCATCGTCGACCTCGAGACCTCGCGCGGGGCCCAGGTCGCGGAGGAGCTGGGTGAGCGCGCGCGCTTCTGCCCCGCCGACGTGCGGGACGAGGACGGGGTGCAGGCCGCCGTCGACGTCGCCGCCACGCTCGGCGAGCTGCGGATCGCGGTGTCCTGCGCGGGAGTGGCGACGCCGGGTCGCGTCGTGGGTCGCGGTGGCCCCCTCGCGCTGGAGACGTTCCGGACCGTCGTCGACATCAACCTCGTCGGCACCTTCAACGTCATGCGCCTGGTGGCGGCGGCGATGGTGCACAACGAGCCCGTCGACGGGGACCGCGGCGTCATCATCAGCACCGCCTCGATCGCGGCCTACGACGGGCAGGTCGGGCAGGCGGCATACGCCTCCTCCAAGGCCGGCATCGTCGGGCTGACGCTCACCGCCGCCCGGGACCTCGCCGACAAGGGCATCCGCGTGATGACGATCGCCCCCGGCACCATGGAGACCCCGATGATGGCCGGCATGCCGGAGGAGACCCGCGCCAGCCTCGGCGCGATGGTCCCGCACCCGTCACGCCTCGGCCGCCCCGAGGAGTTCGCTGGGCTCGCGGAGCACATCATCGCCAACCCCATGCTCAACGGTGAGGTGATCCGCCTCGACGGGGCGCTGCGCATGCCGCCTCGCTGACCACTCGTCAAGCCTGGACCGAGGGCACGTTCCGTGACGGGACGTGCCCTCTGCGTATCTCGTGGCGTGTTGACCGATCAAGAAACAATCAGAGGCCAGAAGGTCTTTACAGGGGATCGCTGACGGTCCAGGATGATCCCCCATACGGCCCTCCCATCCCCAGGCCGTGCTCACCCACAGGAGTCATCGATGCGCCATCTGACCGTGCCCCGCCCTGCCCTCATGTCCCTCGCGACCGTCGCCGCCGTCACGCTCGGTGCCGGCGTCCTCGCCCCCATCGCCCAGGCCGGCGCTCCCGCCGCACCGCCGGACGTCAACCCCATCGTCGGCGGCGGCCAGGCCCCCGAGGGCCGGTGGCCCATGGCCGTCAAGATCAAGATGACCACCTCGGGCGGCACCTTCGGCTGCGGCGGCACCCTCATCAGCCCGGACACCGTCCTGACGGCCCAGCACTGCCTCGACGAGACGCCGTCGACGATGAGCGTCGAGGCTCTCATCGGCGAGGTCGACTTCACCAAGGGCGAGTCCCGCAAGGTCGTCACGTGGAAGACGGGGGCGGGCCCGCGCAAGGGCGACTGGGCGGTGGGCAAGCTGGACCGCCCGTCGACCATCACCACCTTCGCCCCCCCCTGCCGGCAGACACGTCGCTCGACCGCTCCCCCTGGTTCACCGCCATCGGCTGGGGCCGGCTCACCGAGGGCGGCGCCAGCACGCAGTACCTCCAGCAGGTGGACCTCCCCCTGCACACCGGCAGCGGCTGCCTGCCGTATGCCGACGCCGAGATCTGCGCCTCGGGCAACGGGACGGCCGGCAAGGACACCTGCAACGGCGACTCGGGCGGCCCGCTCTTCGCCAAGAACACCTACGGCCGCGAGGTCCAGGTCGGCATCACCTCGTGGGGCGTCGGCTGCGCCCGCGCCAACGACGCGGGGCACTACACCAAGATCTCGGCCTACCGCTCGCAGATCCTGTCGGCCATCGACGCCATCGGCGGCACGCGACCCGGCGGCACGACGCCCACGCCTACCCCGACGCCCACGCCTACCCCGACGCCGGGCAGCAACGCGGTCGTCAACGGCGGCTTCGAGTCCGGCCAGACCGGCTGGACCGGCACCACCGGCCCCATCACCAACAACGCCGGACGCCCCGCCCACACCGGCACCTGGAAGCTCTGGCTCGGCGGCAACGGCACCACCGCCACCGAGTACCAGCAGCAGACCCTGACCGTCCC
>NZ_AUFG01000037.1 GCF_000426385.1 Arsenicicoccus bolidensis DSM 15745 | reverse complement strand
GAACACGGTGCGTAGTATTCGCGCCGCGAATGTCCGCAAATGCACCGTCCCGGGCGATTCGTTCTCTGACGCTGACGCCGCCGGCTCGGGGGCGGGGCACGGGGAGGTGTCGTCGGCTGCCGTCCGACGCGTCCTCGGGCCTCCCGCCATTGGTCACCCCTGGTGTTGTGGATCGTTCCAAAGGGGCGGCGAGGCGTCACTGGTGACCAATGGCCGGGCGGCGGGGCGTCACTGGTGACCAATGGCCGGGCGGCGGGGCGTCACTGGTGACCAATGGCCGGGCGGCGAGGCGTCACTGGTGACCAATGGCGAGGGTGGGGCGTCACTGGTGACCAATGGCCGGGCGGCGAGGCGTCACTGGTGACCAACGGCCGGGTGACAGCTCCGGATGGGCGCGGCGACCCGGCGATAGGTCACGGAGAGTGATACTTTAGTTACGACGTCAGTCGCATCCGTGCAGGTCAAAGATGCGGGCTGTGACTGCTGAGAGTAATCACGTGGACGATGGGGGACATGGTGAGCGGGAGCCGAACGCGCGTGGAGGCGCTGCCCAACATCGGTCCCAAGCTGGCCGCGGCGCTGCGGGCCGTGGGGGTCGTCGACGCCGAGACCCTGCGGGAGCGGGGGTCGGAGGCCGTGTGGCGTGACATGCGCGAGCAGGGCCTGTTCGACGACGCCACGTCCCTGCAGGCTCTCGAGGGTGCGGTGCGCGGGATGCGCTGGCACGACCTCGACCGAGGGCTGCGCGCCCGGCTGGTCGAGATCGCGGGCGACCCGGAGCACGAGAACGGCTTCGAGGCCGACGCGAGCTGAGCTCCCGCACCGGCGCCGGTCGGTGAGAAACTGTGGGCATGACCACACCTAACGCTGTCGCCGCGGCCGAGGCCGCTCCCATCGCGCTGACCATCGCCGGGTCCGAGGCGACCGGCGGCGCTGGAGCCCAGGCCGACCTCAAGACCTTCCAGGCGCTCGGCACCTTCGGCATCGCTGCCCTCACGTGCATCGTGTCCTTCGACCCCAAGGCCGACTGGGGGCACCGGTTCGTGCCGGTGGACCCGGGCGTGATCGCCGACCAGCTGGAGGCCGAGCTGGCGGCATACGACATCGACACCATCAAGGTGGGCATGCTGGGCACGCCGGCCACGATCGAGACCGTCGCCGGCGTCCTGCGCGAGGCGCGGCCCCGCAACCTGGTCCTCGACCCGGTGCTCATCTGCAAGGGGCAGGAGCCCGGCGCGGCGCTCGACACCGACACCGCGCTCAAGGAGCAGGTGCTGCCGCTGGCGACCTTCGTGACGCCCAACCACTTCGAGTCGATGGCCCTGTCCGGGATGGACTCCATCGAGAGCGAGGACGACCTCGTCGCCGCCGCCCGCGCCATCCACGAGCGCTCCGGCGCCGTCGTCCTCGCCAAGGGCGGCGTCCGGCTCACGGGGCCCGACGCCATCGACGTGTTCTACGACGGCACCACTCTCGAGGTGCTGAGGGCGCCCAAGATCGGCGACCTGGCCGTCAGCGGCGCCGGCTGCACCCTCGCCGCCGCCGTCACCGCCGAGCTGGCCAAGGGCGCGTCGCCCCTCGACGCCGCCCGCACCGCAAAGGAGTTCGTCCGTCAGGCGATCCTGCACCGGATGCCGTCGCGGGCGCCGTTCGAGGCCGTCCGCCAGGTCTGACCCCGTCCCCGACCCGCACCATGGAGGGACCAGATGACCAGGCCCGGCCGCCGACGTCGATGGGGCCTGCGGGTCCTCGCGGTCCTCGCAGGCGTAGGCCTGGCGTCGGCGACGGCATACGGCCTGGTCAGCGGAGGGATCACCAGTTCACCGGACGGTGAGCGGTTGCGGGTGGTGGGCGCCCAGAGCGGAGACGTCCTCGACGTGACGACGATGCGCAACCGGCGGTTGGTGCGCCTCGCCGGGGTCGAGGCACCCCGCCGGGCGTCTGATGGTGGGGTCCAGTGCCTGGCGGACGAGGCCCACGAGGCGCTCGAGCAGCTGGCGCCCACGGGGTCACCGGTCACGCTGCGGCACGCGCCGGGCACCCGTGGGTGGATCCTCGACGGACGTGGTGCGCCCCGCCAGGGCGAGGACGGGGCGGAGGTCAGCAGCGTCTACGACCACCAGGACCGGCTGATCGCGGTCGAGCTCGCCCGCCGCGGGCTGGTCGTGCCGGACGCCGACGACCAGCGCGACGCCGAGGCGCTCGCCCAGGGGTTCGACCACGCGCGGTCGGAGGGTGCGGGCTTCTACGACGAGGACCTCGCGTGCACGGTGCCCGGCCAGGTCCGCGCCCGGATCGCGGGTCTGCAGCAGGCGCTCGGCCCGCGCCAGCGATGGGCGGACGAGGGGCCGGCACCCGCTCCTGCCCGGGTCGACGCCGCGCTCGCGTCCGCGACCGAGCTGTGGCGGCACCTCAGCGCCGTGGGTCCGCACCGGGATGCGCCGGAGTGGCGGGCGCTGTCGTCCAACGACACGGCCCTGCTGCGGATGCGCCTCGAGGCGGCCATCGTGGGGGCTCAGGCCGTGCGGTTCAACGCGTCGACGCTGGCCGAGGAGGGCTAGCGGCTGTTGGCGAGCGGGGAGTGGCGAGCGGCGCGTAGGTAGCGGCGAGCGGCTAGCGGGTCATGAGGCGCTCGACGTACTTGGCGATCACGTCCACCTCGAGGTTGACGAGGTCCCCGACCTGCTTGCGGCCCAGGGTGGTCAGCTCGAGCGTCGTCGGGATCAGCGACACCGCGAAGGTCGCGTCGTCCACCGCGCTCACCGTGAGGGAGATGCCGTCGACCGTGATCGACCCCTTCTCGACGACATAGCGCGACAGCTCCGGCGGCAGCGAGAAGGTCACGACCTCCCAGCGGTCCCCGGGCTCGCGGCGCACGATCGTGGCCGCCCCGTCGACGTGACCCTGCACCACGTGCCCCCCGAACCTGCCCCCGGCGGGCATCGCGCGCTCGAGGTTGACGGGCGAACCCGCCTGCAGCGCACCGAGGCTCGAGCGGTCGAGGGTCTCACGCATCACGTCCACGCTGAAGGTCGCCTCGTCGTGCGCCACCACGGTCAGGCACACCCCGTTGACCGCGATCGAGGCGCCGTGCGTCGCGTCGCTCACGACCAGGGGGCCGCGCACCGTCAGGACGGCGCTGTCCGCGCCGAGCTCGACGGACTCCACGGAGCCGAGCTCCTCCACGATGCCGGTGAACATGGCTGCTCCTTCGTTGGTCGGGACGTCCTCCCCAACCTACCGGCGGCGGTCACATCGACCGGCCGTCGTTCCCCAGGCTGATGATCCCGCCGCCGGCAGGTCTGCTCAGGGGCGTGGTCCCAGCGCTGTCGGGATGTCGGCGAGCCAGCCTCGGGACGACGCGTGCGACACCCGGACCGCTGCCACCCGGCAGGCCGGCCCGACCGCGCCGGGCAGCGCCTGCCCCTGCGCCAGCGCCGCCACCAGCGCCCCGTGGAACGCGTCCCCCGCCCCGAGGGAGTCGGCGGCCGTGACCGCGGGCGGCGTCACCGCACCATCGCTCCCTCCTCGCGCGGACCGCCAGCGCACGTCTCGTGGCCCGTCGGTGACCAGCGCGGTGCCGCAGCCCGCCTCGAGCAGGTGGTCCAGGGTGTCGGACGGGTCCAGTCCCAGCTGACGGCCGTATGCCGAGGAGGCCGCCGCCACGTCCACCAGCCGCAGCCAGCCCTCGACGTGGGCCTTGACGCTGCCCGCGTCCAGCACCGTCGTCACGCGTCCGGCCCGGGCCAGGTGCAACGCGGCCTCGCCGGCCACCGGGTGGTGCCCGTCGACGAGCACGCCTGCGGCGCGGGCGATCTCGTCGCGCGCCTCGTCGGAGAGGTTCCACGTGGAACTCTGCGCGCCCGGCGAGACGACCGTCCGCTCCCCGTCGGCGTGGACGACGCAGGTGGCCACCGGAAGCGCCCAGGCGCCACCGTCCCGACCGGCGACCCCGCCCCGGGCCGGACCACGAGCCGGACCACGCGCCGCACCGCCCGCCCCACCATGACCCGGCGCCACCAGGTCGACGAGGCGCACCCCGCACGCCGTGAGGTCCGCCCGCACCACGTCGGCTGCCACGCCTCTCCCGACCGCGCTGATCAGGGTCACAGCACCAGGGGGCAGCAACGCCGCTGCCGTCACCGCGGCGTTGGCCGCCGGACCCCCGGCCACGAGCTCGACCGCGTCCGAGCGGGACTTGCCGCCCAGGACGACCGGCTCGCTGACGCGTTGCACGACGTCGAGCGTCGTCAGCCCCACGCAGACGACGCGTGGACCCGCCCCACCACTCACTCGAGCACCACGACCACGTCCGCCCGCTCGCGCGTCGCCGCGACCAGCCGCGCGTTGGCGGCGTCCACGCCCTCCGTCCCGCGGGTCAGCGCCGCGTCGCGGGTCCGACCGAACTGCACGTGCCGGTGGACGAGCCGCTCGACGCGCAGCCGCTCCGGCACGTCGACGAACCACACCTCGTCGCAGAGCGCGTGCACGGCGGTCCACGGATCCTCTTGCAGCAGCAGGTAGTTGCCCTCCGTCACGACCAACGGGCAGTCCGGCGGGACCAGCACGGCGCCCGCGACCGCGTCCTCCACCGAGCGGCGGAACTCCGGCGCCCACACCGCGACCGGGGGCTCCGCGACCAGGCGACGCAGCAGTGCGACATACCCCTCGGCGTCGAAGGTCCACGGTGCGCCCTTGTCAGCGACGTCGCCGCGGGCCTCGAGCACGCTGTGCGCGAGGTGGAAGCCGTCCATCCCCACCACCACGGCGCCCGGCACGGCCTGCGCCACCAGCTCCGCGAGCGTCGACTTGCCGGCGGCCGGGGCCCCGGTGATGCCGAGGACCCGGCGCCCGGGCCGCGCCGCGAGCTCCCGCGCCCGCGCGACGGCGGCCTCCGCAGCCAGCTCGTGCCCCTCGCCAGCCGTGCTGTCAGCGATCTGGTCAACCATCTCGCCAGCGTAGGACCCGCAGCCCGCACGCGCTCGCCTAGGGTGAGGCCCATGCGCGCCGACCCCGTGACCGATCCCATCTGCTACCACGCCGAGGGGCCGGTCTGGTGGCCCTCGTGGGGGCTGCGGTGGGTGGACATGCTCGCCGGCGACGTCATGACCCTGCGGCCCGACGGTGAGCCCACCCGCACCCACGTCGGCACCGTCGTCGCCTGCCTGCGCCCGCGCGAGGGCGGTGGCGCGGTCCTGGCGCTCGAGCGGGCCGTCGCCAGCACCCGGCGCGACGACCTGACCGAGCTCACGGTCGGCCCGACCTTCGTGCCCGACGGCATCCGGCTCAACGAGGGCGGCTGCGACCCGGACGGCCGGTTCTGGGTCGGGTCGATGGCCTACGACCAGCAGCCCGACGCCGCCACCCTCTACGTCATGGACGAGGAGCTGTCCGCGCACGTGGCCCTCGACCCCGTCACCGTCTCCAACGGCATCGTCTGGAGCCCGGACGGCGCGACCGGCTACTACGCCGACACCGCCACCCACCAGGTCATCTCCTTCCCGTATGACGGGACCGCCGCCATCGAGGCCCCCCGCACGCTCGTGGACCTCGGTCCGGACGGTAGCCCCGACGGGCTCACCGTCGACGCCGAGGGTGGGGTCTGGATGGCGATGAACGGCGCCGGCGAGGTGCGCCGCTACACCCCGCAGGGACGGCTCGACGAGGTCGTGCAGGTCCCCGCCCGGCAGGTCACCGCCTGCACCTTCGGCGGCGACGACCTCGGCACCCTCTACATCACCACCTCCAGAGAGGGCCTCGACGATGGCGACGACCCCCTGGCCGGCGGGGTGTGCGCCATACGGCCTGGTGTGTCCGGCCTGCCCGCGCTGACCTGGCGCGGCTGAGGTGGTCACCGGGGTCGTCTATCTCGTCGCGGGGATCGGCCTGCTGCTCGGCGCCTTCCTGCCGAGGCTCCTGCGCGAGCGTGCCATCTCCGCCCCGATGGTGGTGCTGTTCGTCGGCATCGCCGTCGGCTGGTTCCTGCCCGGCGACGAGCCGATCGCGCCCGTCTTCCAGCAGACCATCACCCAGCACGTCGCCGAGGTCTGCGTCCTCGTCTCCCTCATGGGCGTCGGCCTGGCGATCGACCGGCCGTTCGCGTGGCGCGCGTGGCGACCCACGTGGCGGCTGCTCGGGATCGCCATGCCGCTGTGCATCGCGGCGGTCGCCCTGCTCGGCTGGTGGGCGCTCGCCCTGTCGCCGGCCGCCGCGATCCTGCTCGGGGCGGTGCTGGCGCCGACCGATCCCGTGCTCGCCTCGGACGTGCAGGTCGCCGGGCCCAGCGTGAGCGGCGAGGAGGAGAGCCCTGAGGAGGAGGACGACGAGGTGCGCTTCGCCCTCACGTCCGAGGCCGGTCTCAACGACGCCCTGGCCTTCCCGTTCGTGTGGCTGGCGCTGTATCTCGCCACGTCGGGGCCGATCTCCGAGTGGGGCTGGCACTGGCTCGGCATGGAGCTGGTCGGCAAGATCGTGATCGGCGCGCTCGTCGGGCTGGTGGGTGGCTGGGCCTTCGGCAAGGTGGTGTTCCGCGCGCAGTGGGACAACCTGCGCCTCGCGGACGTCGGTGAGCCGATGCTCGGGCTGGCGCTGGTCGCCACCGTCTACGGACTGGCCGAGGTCCTGCACGGCTACGGCTTCCTCGCCGTGTTCGTCTGCGCGGTGACGCTGCGGGCCGCCGAGCGCGGCCACGAGTACCACGGCCGGCTCCACGACGCCATCGAGCACGTCGAGTCCGTGCTGACGCTGCTGATCCTCCTGCTCCTCGGCGCCTCCCTGTCGTCGGGGCAGCTGTCGGCGCTGAGCTGGCAGGGCATGCTCGTCGGCGTCGCCCTCGTGCTCGTCATCCGCCCCCTGTGCGGCTGGGTCTCGCTGATCGGCACCAAGCAGCTGGGCTCGCGCGAGAAGGTCGTGACCGCGATGTTCGGCGTCCGCGGCATCGGCTCCGTGTTCTACATGGCCTTCGCGACGGCTCAGCACGAGTGGCCGGAGCAGAAGACGCTGTGGGCGACGGTGACCTTTGCGATCGTGGTGAGCGTGATGGTGCACGGCGTGCTGGCGACCCCCGCCATGAAGCACCTCGAGGAGCGCCGCGGCGCCGAGCGCCCCGTCTGACCACGGTCCTCCGTCCGCGACCCCCGCACAGGAACGGGTGGGTTCGACCACCGATGACGGTGGCGGAGTCCACCCGTTGCGCCCGGCGGGGCCCGGCGGAGCCGCCGCAGACAGATCGACCGGCCTCCGTCACACCCGCCTGGGGGACGAAGGCCGGTCGATGCCTCGGCCGGGGGCGGGTCAGCGGGTGCGGCGGTCGGCGGCCTCGGGGTCGTAGGGCTGCTCGAGGGGCAGGCGAACGCCGCCGATCGTCGGCTGGAACTGGCTGCCGAGCTGGCTCACCGCGAGGCGTCCGACGAGCTGCTGTCGCGTGGTCGTGCGCTCGGCGCGCCCGGTCGACAGGAACGCGATGGCCCAGTGCATCAGCGTCGTCACCCGGTGCTTGAAGCCCACGATGTTGATGAGGTGCACGAACAGCCAGGCCAGCCACGCCGGGAAGCCCGTCAGCTTGATCTTGCCGATGCTCGCGATGGCGCCGAACTTGCTGATCACGGCCATCGACCCGCGGTCCTTGTACTGGAACGGCGAGGTGTCGCGAGCGCCGGCCAGGTCGGAGGCGACCGCGCGGGCGGCGTGCTGACCACCCTGGATCGCGACCTGCGCGACGCCGGGCAGCTTGTCGAGGCTCATCATGTCGCCGACGACGAAGATCTCGGGGTGCCCGGGCAGCGTCAGGTCGGGGTTGACCGAGATGCGGCCGGCCCGGTCCACCTCGGCGCCGGTCTGCTTGCCGAGGGTGGCTCCGAGGGGGCTGGCCTGGACGCCGGCGGCCCACACCTTGCAGACGGCGCCGATGCGCTCGGTCGAGCCGTCCTTGCGCTTGTAGGTCACGGACTCCGAGTTCACGTCGGTGACCAGGGCGTCGAGGATGACCTCCACGCCGATGCGCTCGAGCTCGGCCTTGGCGCGGCTGGACAGCTTGTCGCCGAACGCCCCGAGGACGGCAGGGGCCCCGTCGATGAGGATCACGCGGGCCTGCGTGGAGTCGATGGAGCGGAAGTTGCCCTTGAGGGTGTTGGTCGCGAGATCCTTGATCTGCCCGGCCATCTCGACGCCGGTGGGTCCGGCCCCGACGACCACGAAGGTCATCAGCCGCTCGCGCTCGGCCGGGTCCTCGGACAGCTCGGCGACCTCGAAGGCGCCGAAGATGCGGGCGCGCAGCTCGAGGGCGTCGTCGATGGTCTTCATCCCGGGGGCGTAGACCGCGAAGTGGTCGTTGCCGAAGTAGGACTGGCCGGCGCCGGCGGCCACGATCAGGTAGTCGTAGTGCAGGGTCGTCTCGTGCTGCAGCGCCTCGGCCGTCACCGTGCGGGCGTCGACGTCGATGCTGGTGACCTCGCTCATGATGACCTTGGCGTTGCGCTGGCCCTTGAGCACCTCGCGCGTGCTGGGAGCGATCTCGCCAGGGCTGAGGATGCCGGTCGCGACCTGGTAAAGCAGGGGCTGGAACAGGTGGTAGACGGTCTTGCCGACGATCGTCACGTCGACGTCGGCGTCCTTGAGCTCCTGGGCGGCGAAGAGCCCGCCGAATCCGGATCCGATGATCACCACGTGGGGGCGCTTGTGAGCCATGGCACACAGGCTAACCTCACCCGACCCCCTGCGGGGGACTGGGCCGTATGCCGAGAGCCCGCCCCACGTGGGGTCGGTCACATGCGCTCGGGAGCCTCCACGCCGAGCAGGTCCAGGCCCTGCACGAGGGTGCGGAGCGTGAGGGCGCACAGCGTCAGGCGCGACGCCCGGGTCTGCTCGTCGTCCGCCTTGAGCACCGGGCACGCCTCGTAGAACGAGGAGAAGGTCTGGGCCAGCTCGAAGAGGTAGGTGCACAGGCGGTGCGGCTCGTAGATCGCGCCGACCTGCGCCAGGACGCCGTCGAGGTCGAGGAGCTTGAGGGCCAGCTCGCGCTCGGCGGGCTCGGTGACGAGCACGGGGGCGTCCTGCGCCTCGGGGTCCACGCCGGCGCTGCGCAGGATGGACCGCAGCCGGGCCGTGGCGTACTGCAGGTAGGGGCCGGTGTTGCCGGTGAGCGCGAGCATCCGGTCGAGGTCGAAGACGTAGTCCGAGTCGTGGGCCACCGACAGGTCGGCATACTTCACGCCCCCGATGCCGACCATGCGCGCGATGTCGGCGCGCTCCTGCTCGGGGAGCTCGGGGCGCGCCTCGTCGATGTAGGCGCGGGCGTGCTGCACGGCCTCGTCGAGGAGGTACATGAGGCGCAGGGGGGCGCCGGACCGGGTCTTGAGGATCTTGCGGTCCTCGCCGAGGACCGAGCCGATCTTGACGTGCTCGACCTGCACCTCGGCGGGGTCCTTCGGCAGGTAGCCCGCCTGCCGCGCGGTCTCGTAGACCATCTGCAGGTGCAGGCTCTGGGTCACGCCCACGACATACAGGATCCGGTCGGCGTGCAGGTCCTCCACGCGGTGCTTGACCGTCGCCAGGTCGGTGGTGCCGTAGCCGTAGCCGCCGTCGGACTTGCGGATGAACAGCGGGACGGGCTTGTCCTCGCGGCCGGTGAAGCCGGGGAGGAAGACGACGAGCGCGCCGTCGTCCATGGTCGCGATGCCCTTGGCCTCGAGGTCGGCGCAGATGCCGGGGAGGTCCTCGTTGTACGACGACTCGCCGGCCAGGTCGGCGTCGGTGAGGGTCACGCCGAGGGTGGAGTAGACCCTGTTGAAGTAGACCTTGGACAGGTCGTAGAGCTTGCCCCAGAGCCGCAGCGTCTCGGGGTCGCCGGCCTGCAGCCGGACGACCCGGGCACGGGCGCGCGTCGCGAAGTCCTCGGACCCGTCGAACTTCGCGCGGGCTGCCTGGTAGAACGCGTTGGGGTCGGTCTCGACGACGTGCGCCTCGGAGGAGTCCTCGCCGACCTCGAGGAGGTGCTCGACCAGCATCCCGAAGGGGGTGCCCCAGTCGCCGACGTGGTTCTGCCGGATGACGGTGTGGCCGAGGTGCTCGAGGGTGCGGGCGAGCGAGTCGCCGATGATCGTCGTGCGCAGGTGGCCGACGTGCATCTCCTTGGCCACGTTGGGCGCGGAGTAGTCGATGGGGATGATCTCGGCCGGCTGGGTGGCCACGCCGAGCCGCGGGTCCGCCTGGGCGGCCTGCACCTGCTGGGCGATCCACGTGTCGCTGAAGGTCACGTTGATGAAGCCCGGTCCGCTGACCTCGGCGGACGCGATGAGGTCGCCCGTCTCGAGGTGCTCCACGATGGCGTCGGCGACGTCGCGCGGCTTGCGACCGAGCCGCTTGGCCAGGGCCATGGCGGCGTTGACCTGCACGTCGGCGAACTGGCTGGGTCGCACCACCGGGTCCGCCCCTCGCACGTCCTCGCCGAACGCGGCGACGAGGGCGGACTGCACGGCCGGGGCCAGGGCGTCGATCGGGGCAACCATGGGACCCAGGTTAGTGGGCCTCACCAGCCCGGACGAACCCGTATCAACCCCCCTCGGGGCGCGGCGCCCGGGCGGACACGGTTGGATGGGGACGAGGAACGCTCGCCTGTCCTGACCGACCCGGAGGAAGTCATGCCGACCGTGCCCGATCCCGACGCCGCCCCCACCTCGCGGATCGCCGTCCTGACGAGCGGCGGTGACGCGCAGGGCATGAACGCCGCGGTGCGCGGCGCCGTGCGCACCGCCATCCACCTCGGGGCGGAGGTGTTCGCGATCTACGAGGGCTACCAGGGCATGGTCGACGGCGGCGAGGGCATCCGTCAGGTCGGCTGGGACGACGTGGGCAACGTCCTGCACCGCGGCGGCACCATGATCGGGACCTACCGCAGCAAGGACTTCCGCGAGCGCTCGGGCCGGCTGCGCGCCGCCGCCAACCTGCTCGAGCGCGGGATCGACCGGCTGATCGTGATCGGCGGGGACGGGTCGCTGAGCGGCCTGGACCTGTTCCGCCAGGAGTGGCCAGGGCTGCTCGCCGAGCTCGTCGAGACGGGGCGGGTCGAGCAGGCGCTCGCCGACGCCCACCCGGCCCTGATGATCGCGGGCCTCGTCGGGTCCATCGACAACGACCTCGTCGGCACCGACATGACCATCGGCGCCGACAGCGCCCTGCACCGGATCGTGGACGCGATCGACGCCATCGCCAGCACGGCGGCCAGCCACCAGCGCAGCTTCGTGGTCGAGGTGATGGGCCGGCACTGCGGCTACCTCACGCTGATGAGCGCCATCGCGGGCGGCTGCGACTACGCCCTCATCCCCGAGAACCCGCCCGCCGACGGCTGGGAGGACCGCATGTGCGCCGAGCTGCGGCGCGGGCGCGCGGCCGGTCGCCGGGACTCGATCGTCGTGGTGGCCGAGGGCGCCCAGGACCGCGAGGGCAACCCCATCACGGCGGCGTACGTGCGCGACACGATCGAGCAACGCCTCGACGAGGACACCCGCGTGACGATCCTCGGGCACGTCCAGCGGGGTGGCCGGCCCAGCGCCTTCGACCGGTGGGCCTCGACCTGGCTGGGCTACGCGGCGGCCGAGGAGGTCCTGGCGGCGACCCCGGGGTCGGTGGCCCACGTGGTCGGCATACGGGGCAACCGCATCGCCAAGGTCCCCCTCATGGAGGCCGTCGAGCGCACCCGGGAGGTCCCGGCGGCAATCGCCGGTGGCGACTATGCGGAGGCGATGCGGCTGCGGGGAGGGTCGTTCACCGAGATGACCCAGGTCTTCACCGAGATGTCGGAGCCGCCGGTCCCCGCCCTGGCCGAGGGCGAGTCGCCCCGACGCGTCGCGATCCTGCACGCCGGCGGGCTCGCCCCCGGCATGAACACCGCCGCCCGCGCCGCCGTGCGCCTCGGGATCGACCGCGGGCACACGATGCTCGGCGTGCGCGGCGGCTTCCCCGGCCTGCGCGACGGCCAGGTTGAGGAGCTGACCTGGGGCGACGTGGAGGGATGGACCTCCATCGGGGGTGCCGAGCTGGGGATCCGCCGCACGGTCCCCGAGATCGAGGACCTCTATGCCATCGGTCGCAGCCTGGAGGCCGCCCGCGTGGACGCGCTGCTGGTCGTCGGCGGCTGGAACGGCTACCAGGCGGCGCACCGCCTGTGGGAGGAGCGAGACCGCTACCCGGCCTTCCGCATCCCGGTGGTGTGCGTGCCCGCCTCGATCGACAACAACCTGCCGGGGTCCGAGCTGGCCGTCGGCACCGACACCGCGCTCAACGCGATCGTCGAGGCCGTCGACCGGATCAAGCAGTCCGCCTCGGCGCGACGACGCTGCTTCGTGGTCGAGACGATGGGGCGCTACTGCGGCTACCTCGCGCTGATGAGCGGGCTGGCGAGCGGTGCCGAGCGCGTCTACCTGCACGAGGAGGGCATCACCCTGGACGACCTGCAGGACGACGTTCACCGCCTGCGCTCCTCCTTCGACGCCGGACGCCGCCTCTACCTCGCCATCCGCAACGAGCGCGCGAGCGAGCAGTACACGACGGACTTCCTCGCCCGTCTCCTCGACCAGGAGGGGCAGGAGAGGTATGACGTGCGCCAGGCGGTCCTCGGGCACCTGCAGCAGGGCGGCGACCCCTCGCCGTTCGACCGGGTGCTGGCGACGCGGCTCGTGGCGCACGCGGTCGACCTGCTCACCGAGCAGCTCGCGGGAGGGGGTCGCGAGGCGCAGCTGGTGGGGCTGGTGGAGGGCCGGGTGCGGGCCACGCCGATGTCCCGGATGCTCGAGCTGATGGACATGCAGCACCGTCGGCCCAAGGACCAGTGGTGGCTCGACCTGCGGCCCGTCGTCTGCGCGGTGTCCGAGCCCGAGCTGCCCGTCGCGCCGCCCGCCCCGACTCGCGCACAGCCTCGAGCAGGGCTCTGACCTGCGCAGACGTCGCGGTGTGACCATATCGAGATTTTTTTGGGCTCGGGGGTTTGCCGTCCGACGGGCGTGGGCAAGTTACGAGCAGCGAGGCACCGTCGCCCACGGCGACGATGTCTTCCATCAACTGGTAACCAACGAAAGGCGGAACCCCAGCATGTTCTCCAACGAGCACATCGAGCAGGTCCTCAACGGCCACGTCGTCGACAACAACGGCGACAAGATCGGCAAGGTCGGCGACGTCTACAACGACGACCGCACCGGCAACCCGTCCTGGGTGACCGTCAACACCGGCCTGTTCGGCACGTCCAACACCTTCATCCCGCTCGACGACGCGCAGGTCGATGGCGACACCATCCGCGTGCCGTTCTCCAAGGACAAGGTCAAGGACGCCCCCCGCGTCGACGCCGACCGTCACCTGGACGCCGACGAGGAGCGCGAGCTCTACCGCTACTACGGTCGCGACTACGACGAGGGCTACGCCGCTGCCGGCACCCGCGGTGGCGACCACGGCGCCGACGGTGACGCCGACGCGACCGCCGGCCGCAACGACCACGGCGCCGATGGCACCGCTGGTGTCGCCGGTGTGGGTCGCCGCAACGACCACGGCGCCGACGGCGACGCCGACGCGACCGCCGGCCGCAACGACCACGGTGCTGACGGCGACGCCGACGCCACCGCGGGCCGTCCCCTGGCCGACCGCGACCGCACCCGCGGCGACAACACGATGACCCGCTCCGAGGAGGAGCTGCAGGTCGGCACCCGCGAGCGCGAGGCCGGTCGTGTCCGTCTGCGCAAGCACGTCCGCACCGAGAAGGAGACCGTCACGGTCCCCGTCACCCACGAGGAGGTCCGCGTCGAGCGCACCCCCATCCGCGACGGTGAGGGTGGCCGCATCGGTGGCGACGAGACCGCCGAGGTCCGTCTCCGCGAGGACGAGGTCGTCGTCGACAAGGACGTCGTGGCCAAGGAGCAGATCTCCCTGGGCAAGGAGAAGGTGACCGAGCAGCAGCGCGTCACCGAGGACGTCCGCAAGGAGGAGATCGAGGTCGAGCGCGAGGGTGGCGTTCGTGACGGTGTCCGCGACGGCGGTCGTGGCGGGGTCGGCAACGACCGCGACCACGACAACGACGGCAAGGTCGGCCTCGGCGACAAGATCAAGGACAAGCTGGACCGCGACAACGACGGCAAGGTCGGTCGCTGATCAGCTGACCTGACGCGTCGGACCTCAGCGTCCGGCACCAGGTAGCCACGGCCAAGGCCCGGTCCCCCACGCGGGGGCCGGGCCTTCGCCATGCCCGACGCCCGGGGCGTGGGGGCGGCGTGATGTGAGCTGGGGGCTCACTCCGTGTCGTCCGGAGGGGTCGTGGAGGGGTGTGGGCGGCGCGTTGTGAGCTGGGGGCTCAGTCCGGGTCGTCTGGAGGGGCCGTCTGGGCGGGTGAGGGCTGGGTCAGAGCGAGAAGAGGGCGAGGTTGACGGCGGCCTTCATCTCGGCGGGGCTGCTGACCTGGGCCGCGCGGCCGCCGGTGGCGCTCGCGATCGCCTGCAGGGCTCCCATGTCCGCCTCGGCGCCGTAGCCCAGGCAGATGATGCGGACGGGCCGCTTGGGGTCCTTCACCTCGTTGAGGTAGGCGAGGAGCTGGCCGAGCGTGTCGGGGCTGGTGGTGTCGCGGTTGGCGCCGTCGGACAGGACCACGAGCTGGTTGACGTAGCCGGGGTCGTACTCGCCGAGGGTGTAGGCGTAGGCCTCGCGGACGGCCTGGTAGAGCGGTGTCCCGCCCTTGATGGTGACGGTGCTCATGGCGTCGACCACGGCGTCGCTGTGCCGGCGGCCACCGTCCACGCTCTCGTTGACGGCCAGGTCTGTGGCGCGCTCGATCAGTGGCGTCCCGAGCTCGTTGGAGGTGTGGAAGAACCACACGCCGGAGCGGGCGCGGGGCGACGCGGTCTGGTAGACGTTGCCGACCAGGCCCCGGACGAGGTCGATGCGGCTCGTCGCCCCGCCCGCGAAGTGCTGGTTCATCGATCCTGAGGCGTCGACCAGCACCATCGACGAGATGCGGGAGTGCATGCCGCGCCAGGCCTGCACGGTCTGCTGCAGCACGGGGAGCGGCACGGGGGCGGGCTCGAGGGGGGCAGCGGCATACGCGACGCCGGCCGGGTGGTCGGTGGGTACGGCGCCGTCGGGCCCACGCAGTCCGGCGGCGCGCAGGGCGGTGAGGCCGTTCGCGGAGGTCAGGTAGGCCCGGAACCCTCGCGCCGACGCCGCGCCGGGAGCATCCTCGTCGCTGGCACCGACCCCGAGCAGGGACAGCGGGACGGACGCGGCGCCGCCGGCGAGTGGTACGGCGGCCAGCGGCACAGCTGGGTCGGTGGCGTTGTGCGCAGCGACGGCCCGCTCGGTCGTGACGTAGGCCGAGGCCTGGGCGGTCACCTCGGACAACGTGGCGTCGCGGTCGGGGAGCACGTCACCGTCGTCGCTCGCGAGCGAGGTCACGCGGTGCTCGACCTTGATCACGGCCAGGTCCTTGTCGCTCGGCTGGGCATAGTCCGGTGCCTTGGCCAGCGGGACCCCGTTGGCGAGCGTGATCATGGCGCCGTAGCCGATGGCGGCCGTCGGGCTGGTGGTCGGGTCCGCCATCCGGAGCGAGAAGGACGACCACTCCGGGTGGCCGGTCTGCGCCCAGGTCGACCGTCCCAGCATCCAGGCCCGCCAGGCGTCGGGGGTGAGCGGTCGCGTGGGCCAGCCCCAGGAGGCGGTGTCGGCCATCGGGGAGGGCATCGCCAGGACGACGGGGGTGCTGGCCACGACCTGCGGGGCGGTGCGCCGGACCGTGGCGGGCAGGGCCGCGACGTCCGCCTCCGACCGGGCGAGCCACAACGCCGCCCGGCCACCGCCGAGCAGTCCGGGGAGCGTGGACGGCCCCGCCACCGCCGTGACGGTGATCGGGGCGCAGGACGAGCCCGAGGCCGCGCGGTAGCCCTCGGCGACCTGGGCGAGCGCGTCCGTCAGGTCGGGCGAGGCATAGATGGGGGCGGCGTCGTCGCAGGCGGGGACGGTGCTCTGCCGCGTCCCCGCGGGTCCCTGGACGCCGGCGGATCCACCGGATCCGCCCTCGGGGCCGGTGCGCCCCTGCACCGCCACGACCCCGGCGCCGCCGAGCGCGGCGAGGGCGATGACCGCCGCAGCGATGTTGCCCACGCGGTCGCTCGAGCTGCCGCGGTGACGACCGTAGGTCTGCGACACGGGGGCACCTCCCAGAGACTGCCGGCGGGTCGGTCGAGCTGCTGGACCGATCAATTGGCGCGAATCGTGACACAGGGGCCCATCGCATGCTGCGTTGTGTAGCCATTCAAGTGCATTCAGGTGATATGTCGCCACGGCTGCGTCGGCTACCGGCGCGTATCGTGAGACGGCCCGGACGGCCCCCGCTCAGAGCCAGCCGAGGTGCCCCTTGGCGAGCGTGTAGCCGACGAAGGCCACGACGTCGAGCAGCGTGTGCGCGACCACCAGCGGCATCACGCGTCGGCGCCGTTGGTAGTAGGCGCCGAAGATCAGCCCCATCACCGCGTTGCCGAGGAACGCCCCGAAGCCCTGGTAGAGGTGATAGCTCCCGCGCAGGAGGGCGGACAGGACCAGCGCCAGGCGGTCCGGCATACCGACCTGTCGCAGGCGCCCGAGGAGGTAGGCCACGACGACGACCTCCTCGAGCACGGAGTTCTGCAGCGCCGCCAGCACGAGGACCGGGATCGTCCACCAGGTCGAGGTGAGGTCGGCCGCGACCACCTCGGTGGTGATCCCGAGGTGGCGGCCGAGGAGATACAGACCCAGGCCCGGTATGCCGATCCCCGCCGCCAGGAGGGCGCCGTGCGCGGCGTCGCGGCCCGGCTCACGCCGGTCCCACCCGATGCGCGGGTCGGCGGGTGGGCGGCGGTGCCGCAGCAGGAAGATCGCCATCGCGGGGGCGACCACGCCGAGGGCGATCCCGGTCAGCTGGTAGGCGAGGTCGAGCCAGGGGCGGTCGGGGGTGACCGACTGGTTGAGGGTAGAGGTCTGCTGGTTGAGGGCGACCTCGCGGGTCGTCCGCTCGATGATCCGCAGGATCGAGTAGATCGCGGAGGAGCCCAGGGACAGACCGAGCAGCAGGAGCACCTCGACCAGGTGCTCCTGCCGCTCGGTCAGTCTGCGCATGGGCGGCACTCTAGCGAGCGCCGCTGCGGGTGGGGCGCCGTCAGTGCGCCCGGGCTGCGCGCGCCGCGTCGGAGGCCTCGCGCCGCATGTCCTCGACGTCCTTCATCTTGCGCTGCGTCCACGGCACGAGCGCGAACAGGATGACCGCGCAGGCCAGCGTCATGCCGCCGAGGGTGAAGTAGAAGGCCGCGTCGGACAGGCCGGCCATCCCCTTGATGAGCAGCGCGGCGATGCCCTGGCCGACGGCCGAGGTCAGCAGCCAGAGCGCCATGGCCTGGCTGGCGAAGGCCTTGGGGGCCAGCATCGTCGTGGCCGACAGACCGACCGGGGACAGGAACAGCTCGGCGACCGTCTGCATGACGAAGACGAGACCGAGGAAGTAGAACGGTGCCAGCGCGGAGCCGCCGGTCCAGGTGCCGAAGGCCCAGCCCATCACCATGGCGGACAGGCCGATGAGGGCGACCGACAGCGCGAACTTGGCCGGCGTCTGCGGGAAGCGGCCGGCGCGACGGGTGAAGAACCAGCCCACGATCGGGGCGAGGATGACGATCGCGAAGGGGTTGATCGACTGGTACCACGCCGGGTTGACGGTGAGGCCGCCGACCTCGAGCTGGGTGTTGTTCTTGGCGAAGCTCGCCATCTTGACGGCGGCCTGCTCGAAGATCATGAAGAACAGCGCCCCGCCGACCCACAGCGGGATGTAGGCCGCGAGGTGGCTGCGCTCGGTCGCGTCGACCTTGGGGCTGCGGAACATCATCACGAAGTAGCCGACGGCCGCGATGATCGACAGCGCCGCGACGGTGTCGACGATGGCAGCGGTGGTCGCGCCGCCCTCGAGGGCGTTGAACAGGAGGTACAGCACCGCGGTGCCCACCACCACGGCGACGGCGACGCCGCCGACGCGGGCGCCGTCCTTGCCGGTCAGGGGGTTGGGGACGGTGGAGCCGATGCCGTGCAGGGCCTTCTTGCCGGCGATGAAGGACAGGATCGCGAAGCCCATGCCGACGGCCGCGGCGGAGAAGCCGACGTGGTAGCCCCAGCGGCCCTGCAGGAAGCCGACGATGAGGGGGGACAGGAAGGCGCCGATGTTGATCGACATGTAGAAGATCTGGAAGCCGCCGTCGCGGCGGGGGTCGTCGCGGTCGTAGAGCTCACCGACCATGGTCGACAGGTTGGGCTTGATGAACCCGGTGCCGATGGCGACCAGGCAGATGCCGAGCCACGCGGTGGCGACGGTCGGCAGGGCCAGGCAGATGTGGCCGACCATGATGATGATGCCGCCGTAGAGCGTGGACCGCCAGGCGCCCAGCAGCCGGTCCGCGGCGAGCCCGCCGGGGATGGCCAGCAGGTAGACGGCGGCGCCGTAGGTCGCGACGATCGCCTCACCGGTCGACTTCTCCATCCCCAGGCCGCCCTCGCCGACTGTGGCGATGATGAAGTACAGGAGGATGGCCTTCATCCCGTAGTACGAGAACCGCTCCCAGAACTCGACCTGGAACAGCCAGGCCAGGCCCTTCGGGTGCCCGACGAACCCTCGGTCGTCCCTCGACGAGGGTCTGGTCGGTGCTGGGGTGGTCTCGTCGATCGTGGCCATGAGTCGTGGCCTTCCTCTCTGATGGGTCGTGCGGTGGCCCACGCCGTCGGGGGCCAGCGTGCCGATGGGTGAGGCACGGCATACACCGTATGCCCCCCTGGCGGTCGTCTCACGTCCGGGTGCCCGTCATCTGGTGGGATTCGCTGCCGCGCATACCTATCTGCGGCATACCGTGTGCCGCTCGACCCGGTGCAGCATGAACGCTCACCACCCGCTCTGACCAGCGAGATCGGCACCCTCCCCGGTGTAGGCGCAGGGCCCGCTCTGCGCTTTGATAGGGGCGGACCACGGCGGGGAAGCCTTCGAGCGAGGGCGATCCACCCAGAACCAGCGAGCGAGGGAACCCAGATGACGAGCGAGCGCAGAGCCTACGTCGGCTCCGAGGTCGGCCAGCTCCGCCGGGTGCTGCTGCACCGCCCGGACCGTGAGCTGGCGCGCCTCACGCCGAGCAACAAGGAGGCCCTGCTCTTCGACGACCTGCCGTGGTTCGAGGAGGCGCAGAAGGAGCACGACGAGTTCGCCCAGGCGCTGCGCGACCTCGACGTGGAGGTCCTCTACCTGCAGGACATCCTGACCGAGACGCTCGAGCACCCGGCCGCCCGCCAGTTCCTGTTCGACCACCTCCTCGACGACGAGGTCTTCGGGCCGCAGGCCATCGACCCGATGCTCGAGGTCCTGTCCGGCATGGGCTCCGGGGAGCTCGCCTCGGTGCTCATCGGCGGGATCACCAAGCAGGAGATGCTCGGCCGTATGCCGAACGAGCCCGCCTCGCTGGTCCTGCACTCGATGGGGCGCGACCAGTTCGTGCTGGCGCCGCTGCCGAACCACCTGTTCACGCGGGACACGACCTGCTGGGTCTACGGCGGGGTGTCGATCAACTCGATGCGCATGACGGCGCGCGTGCGCGAGTCCCTGCACTACGAGGCGATCTATCACTGGCACCCGGAGCTGTCCGGCGGCGACCACTCCCTCACCCGCTGGTCGGACGGCCTCGGCACCGGGCTGGCCTCGATGGAGGGCGGCGACGTGCACGTGCTGGGGCGAGGCGGGGTCCTCGTCGGTATGTCGGAGCGCACGACCCCGCAGGCGGTGGAGCGCCTGGCGCAGCAGCTGTTCAACGCGCACGCCGCCACCAGCGTCGTCGCGATCGCCATGCCGCAGGGTCGGGCGATGATGCATCTCGACACCGTCATGTCGATGGTCGACGAGCACACCTTCACGAAGTACGCCGGGCTGGGGATGCTCCCGGCATACACCCTGACCCCGGGGGACGAACCCGGCCGGCTGCGGGTCCGGTCCCACGCACCCGAGGACATGCACAGGGCGATCGCAAGAGCGATCGGCCTCGACGACATCCGCACCCTGACCGCCGACCAGGACCTGGCGGCGGCGGAGCGGGAGCAGTGGGACGACGGCTGCAACGTGCTCACCGTCCGGCCCGGCGTGGTGATCGCCTACGAGCGAAACACCACGAGCAACGACCACCTGCGCGACAACGGTGTCGAGGTGGTCACCATCAAGGGGAGCGAGCTGGGCCGGGGCCGTGGCGGCCCGCGCTGCATGAGCTGCCCCATCGAGCGAGAGGACATCTGATGTCGTTCACCCTGCGCCACCGCAACTTCCTCAAGGAGGTGGACTTCACCCCCGCGGAGTGGAAGCACCTGCTGAAGCTGTCCGCGGACCTCAAGGCCGCGAAGTACGCCGGCACCGAGCAGCCGCGGCTGCGGGGCAAGAACATCGCGCTGATCTTCGAGAAGACCTCGACCCGGACGCGCTGCGCCTTCGAGGTCGCGGCGTACGACCAGGGCGCGGGGGTGACCTACCTCGAGCCCACGGGCTCGCAGATCGGGCACAAGGAGTCGATGAAGGACACCGCGCGGGTGCTGGGGCGCATGTATGACGGCATCGAGTACCGCGGCTTCGCGCAGTCGCTCGTCGAGACGCTCGGGGAGTTCGCGGGCGTCCCGGTGTGGAACGGCCTGACCGACGAGTGGCACCCCACCCAGATGCTCGCCGACCAGCTCACGATGACCGAGCACTCGGACAAGCCGCTGTCGCAGATCGCCTTCGCCTATCTCGGTGACGCGCGCAACAACGTCGGCAACTCGCTGCTGGTGTCCGGCGCCATGGCCGGGATGGACGTGCGCATGGTCGCGCCGACGTCGCTGCAGAACACCGAGGAGGTCGTCGCCCTGGCGTGCGGGATCGCGAAGCAGACCGGTGCCCGCATCACGATCACCGACGACGTCGAGGCGGGGGTGCGCGGCGCGGACTTCCTCTACACCGACGTGTGGGTGTCGATGGGTGAGCCCAAGGAGGTCTGGGACGAGCGGATCGCGCTGCTCAAGGACTACCAGGTCAACAAGGCCACGATGGAGGCGACAGGCAACCCGCAGGTCAAGTTCATGCACTGCCTGCCGGCCTTCCACGACCGGGCCACCAAGGTGGGGGAGGACATCTTCCAGGCCACCGGCATGGAGGCCCTCGAGGTCACCGACGAGGTATTCGAGTCCGAGGCGTCGATCGTCTTCGACCAGGCGGAGAACCGCATGCACACGATCAAGGCGGTCATGGTCGCCACCCTGGGGGACTGACCCGTGCGCATCGTCGTCGCCCTCGGCGGCAATGCCCTGCTCGAGCGGGGCGAGAAGCCCGACGCCTCGACCCAGCTCGAGCGCGCCAAGGCGGCCGCCCGCGCCCTCGCGCCGCTGGCGGAGGAGCACGAGCTGGTGATCACCCACGGCAACGGCCCGCAGGTGGGGGTGCTGGCGCTGGAGTCGGCCAACGACCCGGCCCTGTCGGAGCCCTACCCCTTCGACACGCTGGGTGCGCAGACGCAGGGGATGATCGGCTACTGGCTGCTGCAGTCCCTGCAGAACGCCCTGCCCGGCCGACAGGTCGCCGCGATGGTCAACCAGACCCTGGTGATGGCGCACGACCCGGCGTTCGCCGACCCGACGAAGTTCGTCGGCGAGACCTACTCGGAGGCCGAGGCGCGGTCCAAGGCGGACGAGCGCGGCTGGACCGTAAAGCAGGACACCAAGGGGTGGCGCCGCGTGGTGGCCTCCCCGACGCCGCAGCGCATCGTCGAGACCCGGATCGTCCGGCTGCTGCTGTCGTCCGGTGCGGTCGTGGTCTGTGCGGGCGGTGGCGGCATACCGGTGATCCGGGACGAGAAGGGCAAGCTCAAGGGCGTCGAGGCGGTCGTCGACAAGGACCTCACCGCCGGGCGGCTCGCCGAGGCGCTCGAGGCGGACGCGCTGTTCATCCTCACCGACGTGGCGCACGTGGTCGAGGGCTTCGGCACGGACGACGAGCGGCCGATCACGCGCGCGACGCCGGGGATGCTGCGGGCGATGGACCTGCCGGCGGGGTCGATGGGCCCCAAGGTCGAGGCCGTGTGCCGGTTCGTCGAGCTCACCGGCGACCTCGCCGGGATCGGCCGGCTGCAGGACGTGGCCGCCATGATCGAGGGCGAGGCGGGCACGATCGTCACGCCGGGCGGCAACTACGGCGGCCCCGACGACCTCAACCCCCGCCACGAGCTCACCGTCGACATCTAGACCTACCTCAGGTAGTCACATCGACCCGCCTTAGTCCCCCAGGCTGATGTTCCCAAGGCCGGTCGATGTGTCGAAGCCGGGTCGATCTGCCGGACCCGGGCTGGTGTGACTACCTCAGGTCGTCACATCGGCCTGGCGTGCCAACCCGGGCGGATGTGCCTACCTGAGGGAGGTCCTGGAGCCGGGGAGTGGTCGTATGACGACGTACAGCGACTGGAGTGGTGCAGGCAGGTGGCGTAGTTACTCACGGGTAGAGGGACGGCGGGCGGGCCGATAGCGTCACGACGCACCGTGCCCGTGGGCGCTGCAGGCCAGCGCTCCGCCCTCCACCCCGGGAGACCGCAGCCATGACGCACCGCCCCAGCCGCCCTCGCGCCGACGTCGTCGTCGGGGTCCTCGCCGCCGTCGCCCTCGGGGCCGCCGGGTGCAGCACCGAGAAGGCCGCCGCCGGTGGCTCGGAGGAGGCCCTGCAGAACGCCTTCACCGCCTCCGAGGCCGCGCTGCGCAAGCTCGAGAAGCTCCCTGTCGACGGGCCGGTGGCCTCGGCGGACTTCCTCACCCCGGAGTATCTCGAGCAGCACAACGCCATGAGCCGCAGCATCGAGGCCGGCGGCAACCGGATGGTCGGCCAGCGCAGGTTCGAGTCGATCAAGCGCGTGCAGTACTCCATCTGGCCCCGGCCGGTGACCTCCATGCGCGTGTGCAGCGTCGGTGACGTCCGCATGCTCGACGAGAAGGGCAAGGACGTCACCGTGGGGCTCGACCGCAAGCCGAAGCCCAGGGGGCAGAGCCGCGAGGCGATCGTCTACGACCTGGAGTCGCGCGACGAGGGCAAGACCTTCCTCGTCAAGGGGGCGCTCCCGGACGGGACGTGCTGACGACCGCCTCGGGCCCTGCCGTCAGACGTCGGCGTCCTCGTGGACGTCGTTGGGCGCGAACCACTGGCCGGGCGCGTGACCCGGGCGAAGGCGCCACACCTCGCCGGGGACGTCGTCCGGCATGTAGGGGTTGTCGTCGAGGTCGAAGCCCGCGTTGACCGGGTCCGGGTTGGACTCGAGGTCGCGCAGCGCGGCGATCGCGTGCTTGCCGAGCGCCATGAGGGCGACCAGGTTGAGCACCGCCATGAAGGTCATGGCCAGGTCCGCCAGGTCCCACACGAAGGCCAGGCTCTGCAGCGCGCCCCAGGCCACGGCACCGATGGTGAGCAGTCGGATCGCGAACGCGCCGACCTTGCCGCCACGCATGAAGTCCATGTTGACCTCGGCGTAGGTCTCGTTGCCGATGACCGAGCTGAACGCGAAGACGAAGATCAGGAAGGCCATGACAGGGGCGACCCACGAGCCGAGCTCGCTGGCCAGGGCGGTCTGCGTGAGCGTCGCCGCCTGGTCGCGCGTGGTGACCCCGGGCGTGTAGACCTCGGGGCCGGCCAGCAGGATCATCACGGCGGTCGAGGTGCAGACGATGATCGTGTCGATGAAGACACCGAGCGCCTGGACCATGCCCTGGTGGGCGGGGTGCGAGGTGGTGGCGGCGGCCGCGGCGTTCGGGGCCGAGCCCATGCCCGCCTCGTTGGAGAACATCCCGCGCTTCACGCCGTTGAGCATCGCCGCGACGATGCCGCCGGCGGTGCCGGCCAGCGCCTGGTCGAGGCCGAAGGCGCCCTTGAAGATGTCGCCGATGGCGTCGGGGACCTCGCCGATGCGGAGCACCAGCACGGTGAGGGCGAGCAGGAAGTAGGCGAGCGCCATCAGCGGCGCCATGTACTCCGTCACGCGGGCGACGGACTTGAGCCCGCCGAGGACGATGGCCGCGGTGATGACGACCAGGACGATCGCGGTGATCCAGGTGGGGATGCCCCACGTGCCCTCGACGACGCCGGCGATCGTGTTGGCCTGCACCATGTTGAACGCCAGGCCGAAGGTGAAGATCAGGCAGATGGCGAAGGCGATGCCCATCGGGCGGGACTTCAGGCCGCGCTGCATGTAGTAGGCCGGGCCGCCGCGGAAGGTGCCGTCGGTGTGGGGCACCTTGTAGAGCTGGGCGAGCGTCGCCTCGACGAACGCGGTGGCCATGCCAAGGAAGGCCATGACCCACATCCAGAAGATCGCGCCCGGACCACCCAGCGCGAGGGCGATGGCCACGCCGACGATGTTGCCGGTGCCGACGCGGGACGCCAGCGAGATGCAGAAGGCCTGAAAGCTGGAGATGCCCTCCCCGCCGCCGCTGCGCGAGCCGATGGCCACCTTGACCATCGTCCCGAAGCGGCGGAACTGGGCGCCCTTGCTCCACAGGGTGAAGAGGATGCCGGCGGCCGCCAGCAGGACGATCAGCAGCCAGGTCAGCTTGTCGTTGGCGACGAGGATGCCGTCGTGGATCGCGTTCATGGGGGTCCGTTCGTGCGAGATCGGGGCCGCCGTGGTGATGACGGGCGGTCGCGGGCGCGACGTCGGCACACACTATGCAACGACGCGCATATGGTCTCGTCCGGGGTGGGACCTGAGGCTGAGCGTGTCCTGACCGTGACCTGACGCCAAGCGGCCGGTATGCCGGAGCGCCCGCAGCCTGGGCCGGTGCGGGTAAGGCGGCGGGCAGCGGGCGCAGGGCGGCGTTCAGCTGCGCAGCGGGGTGGGGGTGGAGTCGTCCCGACCCTCGGTGGGCGCGTCGGTGGGCTGGTCCTTGCGGCGCCCGACGAGGGGCAGCCCGGCAAAGACGCAGCCGACGGCCACGGCGATGGCCAGCAGGCTCCAGTTGTCCGTGGTCATCGCCAGGACGACACCGATGGCCGTTGCGAGGGCGATCGTCATGGCGTTCTGCTTGGTGGTCTTTCTGGTGGTCTTGGTCGGCGTGTTGTCCATGACTCGAACCTAGGGCCCCACCCTGGGCGGGGGATCCGTCTCGCGGACGAGATCCGTGGGACGGCTCCCCCGCAGGGTGGAGAGGTCAGCGGGCAGGGGTGATGCGGCCGCGGCACTCGCCGAGGCCGATGCGGCGGCCGTCGCGCCCGCGTGCGGTGGCCGTCAGCACGATCTCGTCGCCGTCCTCGAGGAACGTCCTCGTGGAGCCGTCGGACAAGGTGATCGGGTCGCGCCCGCCCCAGGTCATCTCGATGAGGGCGCCGCGCTGGTCGACCTCCTTGCCCGAGATGGTGCCGGAGGCGTAGAAGTCCCCGGTGCGCACGGAGGCGCCGTTGATGGTGGTGTGGGCGAGCATCTGCGCACCGGTCCAGTACATCTGGGCGTAGGGCGGGCGGGAGACGACCTCGCCGTTGAGCCGCACCTCGATGTCGATGTCGAGGCCCCACGGCTGGTCCGGGACGTCCTTGAGGTAGTCCTGCAGCGGCACGTCGCGGGCCGGCGGCTCGATCCGAGCGTCCTGCAGGGCCGCGAGCGGCAGCACCCAGCCGCTGATCGACGTGGCGAAGGACTTGCCGAGGAAGGGGCCGAGGGGGACGTACTCCCACGCCTGGATGTCGCGGGCGGACCAGTCGTTGGTGAGGGTCACGCCGAAGACGTGCTGGTCGAACTCGCTCACGGCGACGGAGGATCCGCGCTCTGACCCCACGCCGACCACGAAGCCCAGCTCGGCCTCGATGTCGAGGCGGATCGACGGGCCGAAGACGACGTCGCCGTCGGGCGTCCGCCGCTGGCCCTGCGGCCGTGGTATGTCCGAGCCCGACACGATCACGGTCTGCGAGCGGCCGTGGTAGCCGATCGGCAGGTGCTTCCAGTTGGGCGTGAGGGGCTCGGAGTCGGGGCGAAGGATTCGGCCGATGTTGGACGCGTGGTTCTCGGAGGCATAGAAGTCGACGTAGTCGCCGACGGTGAACGGCATCAGCATCGTGACGCCCTCCAGGTCGACGAGGTACTTCTCGACGACGGGGCGGTGGGCCTCGTCGGATAGCCAGGTCTGGATGTCGCCGCGCAGCCGCTCCCACGCCTCCGGTCCTGCCGCGAGCAGGACGTCGAGGTTGCTCTCCTCGACGACGTCGGACCACTCGCCGGGCAGCTCGGTCGCGGCCTCCGTGAGGTCGAGGGCCTGGTCACCGATGCGCACCCCGAGGTGGGCGAAGTCGTCGCCGGTGTCCATCGAGCCGTAGGGGAGGGCGTCGAGGCCGAACGGGCTGTCCTGCGGGATGTCGACCCAGGTGGTCGTCACGTGAGCTCCTTCTTGGTGGCTGAGGTGGCTGTGGTGGCTCGGTGCGGGTGGCGTAGGTCAGGTGGGGGTGCTGGGTCGTCGTGGTGCGGCTACGGGTGTGGGGCGCGGCTACGGGTGTGGGCGCGGCTACGGATGCGGGGGCGCTACTGCTGCTGGTCGACCTGCTGGGTGGGGTCGCGCAGCTCGAGCACCTCGACGGGCGAGGTGAGGCCGAGGGCCGCGAGGTCCTCGACCGGTGCGCCGGTGCTGCAGGAGCCGTAGGCCACGAGCCCCGCCCGCACGCGTCGCTGCGCGTCCTCGCTCGCGGCGAGCGCCTCGGCCGCGAGGGCGTCGGCGTCGGTGCTGCCGAGCGCCTCGGCGACCTGGGCGGAGTCGGCGCCGGCCTGGGCGCGCAGCAGCGCGACGAGGATGTTGACCACGCCGTGATGCTCGAACCCCGTCTGCTCGTCGGTGTAGCGCAGCGCGTGGTGCAGGCCTGCCGTGCACTTGAAGCGCGCCCCGAGCTCGGCTGCGGCACCGAGGAAGTCGGCGAGCTGGTCGATGCTCGGGAACAGGTCGGGGGTCCCGCCGCCGCACCTGACCTTGGCGCCGAGGCCCGCCTCGTGGACCGCGGTCAGCGCAGCGCGCGTCTCGCCGTCGTCGGCCTGGGCGAGGGGGATCTCGACGTACGTCGACACCGCGTCGGGCAGGGCGCTGGCCGACGTCACGACCGCGCCCATCGCCTCGTCGAGCGGCTGGTCCAGGGGCAGCCGCAGCTCGACGGCGCCGAGCTGCAGGCGCGGGTCGCCGACCAGGGAGGTCGCGAGCCCCGGCAGGGAGGCGAGGGGCTGGTCGAGGATCACGCCGACGTCGACGGTCTCCCCCTCGCGCAGCGCCTGGCGCAGCTCGTCGAGCCTGCTCCCTGGGCACAGGAACCGGCCGGTGTGCACCGGGTGGGCGGCGACCAGGTCGGCCCGGTGGCGGGCGACGGCGTCGTCCATCGCGAGGGCGGTGGGCGGGAACAGGCCGGCGTCGTCGACCAGCGCCGCGACGAGCGGCTGGGTCGCGAGCGGTGCGGGGGCCCCGGGTGCGTCGGTTGCGTCCGTCATACGGCCGATCATCCCTGACCCAGCCGGCGCCCGCCCGACCAGCTGTAGGGGTAGCGGTCGTCCTCGGTCGCCAGCGCGGCCTCGCCGAGGTCCAGCGGGCGGAAGGTGTCGACCATGACGGCCAGCTCGTCGAAGAACTCGGCCCCGATCGAGCGCTCGTAGGCCCCGGGCTGCGGGCCGTGCGCGTGACCGGCCGGGTGCAGCGAGATCGAGCCCTGCCCGATGCCGGACCCCTTGCGCGCCTCGTAGTCGCCGCCGCAGTAGAACATGACCTCGTCGCTGTCGACGTTGGAGTGGTAGTAGGGCACGGGGATCGCGAGCGGGTGGTAGTCGACCTTGCGGGGCACGAAGTTGCAGATGACCAGGTTGTTGGCCTCCCACACCTGGTGGGCGGGCGGCGGCTGGTGCACGCGACCGGTGATGGGCTCGTAGTCGGCCACGTTGAAGACGTAGGGGTAGAGGCAGCCGTCCCAGCCGATCACGTCGAAGGGGTGCTGGGGCTGGACGTGGATCGTGCCGTCGATGCCGGACGGCCCCCGCCCGCGGTGCTTGATGTAGACCTCGACGTCCTGCTCGTCGACCATCACCGGGTCGCTGACGTGCCGGAAGTCGCGCTCGCAGTAGGGGGCGTGCTCGAGCAGCTGCCCGTGCTTGGACAGGTAGCTGCGCGGCGGGTTGATGTGGCTGTTGGCCTCGATGGCGTAGACGCGGACCGGCTCGTCGCCCGTCGGCACCCAGCGGTGGATGGTCGCGCGCGGGATGATCACGTAGTCGCCCTCGTGCACGTCGACGTGCCCGAGCTGGGTCTGCACGGTGGCCGTCCCGGACTCGACGTAGCAGCACTCGTCGCCGATGGCGTTCTTGTAGAGCGGGCTGGGCTCGGTCGCCGCAACATAGCTGATCCGCACGTCTCCGTTGCCCAGGAGCAGACGTCGGTGGCGGACGGCGTCGAGGCCCTGGCCCTCGGCCTCGGCGGGCAGGTCGTGGGTCCTGAGGTGGCGCGGCAGCAGGGGGTCGTTGGGCGTGAGCGTCTGGTCCGGCAGCTCCCAGGGGCGCACGTCGACGATCGCGCTGGGGATGTAGCGGTGGTAGAGCAGGCTCGAGTCCGAGCTGAAGCCCTCCTCACCCATGAGCTCCTCGTAGTAGAGGTCGCCCTCGGGGGTGCGGTGCTGCGTGTGGCGCTTGGGCGGGATGCTGCCCGCGGTGCGGTAGTGAGCCATGACGCCTCGTCTCTCGCGCAACTGATACATCGGTGTACTATCTGGACTGTAGCGGATGGGTCCGACAGGCACCAGGGGGCGTGATGAGCGAGCTGGACTTCTGGTCTTTCGTGCGCGAGGCACGCGACCGCCTCACGGACGCCGGCTACGCCGACCCCGGGGCCACCGAGCTGCTCCTCACGCTCAACCGCGCGTCCGGGATCGTCACCTACGACCTCGAGTCCTCGATCCACCGCCCCGCGGGCCGGTCCTGGTCGGCCTTCCGCATCCTCTACGTCCTGTGGCTGGCCGGCGCGATGGAGCCCAAGCGCGTCGCCCAGCTCACCGGCCTCACCCGCGCCGCCGTCTCCAACCTCACCGGCGGCCTGGTCGACGACGGGCTCGTATGCCGCGAGCCCGCCCCCCACGACGGCCGCTCCGTCCGGCTGGGGCTGACGCCACGCGGGGTGGAGGAGATCCGCACCCTGTTCGCCGCGCAGCACGAGCGGGAGCAGGCCTGGGCCGCGGCGCTGAGCCCCGCCGAGCAGCACGTGCTGGTCACCTTGCTGGACAAGCTCGTCGGAGCCCGCGACGACGTCGCGCCCCGCCTGCGCCACTGACGCGTCCCGCGCCGGTCCGCACGGATGCGGCAGACTCGGGGGCATGGCCTGGACCGAGCACGTCATCTGGTGGCACGTCTATCCCCTGGGCGCCGTGGGTGCGCCCATCAGGGAGCCGTATGACGAGAGCGTGGTCGCCCACCCGCTCGAGCGGCTCGACGGGTGGCTGGACTACGCGATCTCGCTGGGCGCCAACGGGCTCCAGCTGGGGCCGGTGTTCGCCTCCACGACCCACGGCTACGACACGACGGACCACCTGCGCATCGACCCGCGCCTCGGCGACGACGGTGACTTCGACGAGCTCGTCAAGCGGGCGCACGACCGGGGCCTGCGGGTCATGCTCGACGGCGTCTTCAACCACGTCGGGCTCGAGCACCCGCTCTACCAGCAGGCCCTCGGCGAGGGCCGGGAGTCGCACGCGGCCCGGCACTTCCGCATCGACTGGGACGCCGACGGCGGGCCCCGACCCGACGTCTTCGAGGGGCACGGGTCGCTCGTCGCGCTCGACCACGCGCACGACGAGGTCGTCGACCTGGTCGCCCAGGTCATGCTCCACTGGCTTCGCCGGGGCATCGACGGGTGGCGGCTGGACGCGGCCTACGCGGTCGAGCCGGCGTTCTGGGCGCGCGTGCTGCCGCGCGTGCGGGCGGAGTTCCCCGACGCGACCTTCGTGGGCGAGGTGATCCACGGCGACTACGCCGCGATCGTGCGCGAGTCCACGCTCGACTCCGTCACGCAGTACGAGCTGTGGAAGGCCCTCTGGTCCTCCCTCAACGACAAGAACTTCTACGAGCTCTCCCACGCCCTCGAGCGGCACGGCGCGCTCCTCGGCGACGTCGTGCCGATGACCTTCGTTGGCAACCACGACGTCACCCGCATCGCCTCGCGGGTGGGTCCGGCCGCGACGGTGCTCGCGGTGGCCTGCCTCATGACGGTGGGCGGGACGCCTTCGCTCTACTACGGCGACGAGCAGGCCTTCGAGGGCGTCAAGGAGGACCGCGAGGGCGGCGACGACGCCGTCCGCCCACCGCTGCCCGCGACCCCCGCCGAGCTGAGCACCTTGGGGGAGTGGATGCTTCACGTGCACCAGGGGCTGATCGCGGTGCGTCGCCAGCACCCCTGGCTCGTCCGTGCGCGCACGAGCGTGGTGGAGCTCAGCAACGAACGCTTCACCTACGAGTCGCGCCCCGCCGCCGGCGCCCCCGAGGAGGGCGACCCCGCTGCCGTCATAAGGGTCACGCTCGACGTGTCGGGCGAGCCGCGGGTGCAGGTCGAGGCGTCCGGCGCGACCGCCTTCACCTGGCCCGCCGGCTGATCACCCACCTCCGGCCGCGTCCGCGGCCACCCCACGCGGCCGTCAGGCTCTGTGGACGTCTTGGGCCTGAGCCCAGGAGCCAGCGGACGCCGTCAGAGGTGCTTGTCGGCCGTGACCTGCACGAGGTGGACGGGGTTGCCGTCGGGGTCTGCGACCCAGGCCACGCGCGTCCGCCCACCCTGGAAGGGATGCGGCTCGGACAGGAGCGGAGCGCCTCCCGCGGTCAGCCGGGCGACCTCGCCGTCGACGTCGTCGCAGTAGAGCACGATCTCCACGGGCCGACCGCCGAGCTGTGGGTCCAGACCGTGGTCCTCCCGGGCGGCGGTGACGGTGGAGATCCCGATCGTGACCCTGTCCAGCGTCAGCTCCACGTGCACGGGGTCTCCGTGGGAGGGGGTGCGAAAGGTCACGTGGAAGTCGAGCCCCTCGTAGAACGAGGAGAGGCGGGGGAGATCGTCGGTGTACAGCGTGATCATCGGCGTCCGGTACATGCCTCGACCGTAGTGGAGCCGGGGAGCGACGGGCGGAGCGCGAGACGGCTCGCTGCGCGGTCACCTGGCCCTCTGACGGGCCACCTGACGTATGGCCGTCTGCTGCTTCTGCCGGCCCGTCCAGACGCCTCATCAGACCTGTCATCCGCTCCGCCGATCCGAGGTCATGGGCGACGAGGGGATGGCGGGTCAGAACCCCTGGCTGGGGGTAGGGTGAGCGCGCAGCCGCCGGTCAACCACGTCCACGTCCTCATCGACGCCTCCCGCGTCACGAAGCGCCGGCCCCACGCTGACGGGTTCACATCGTTAGGGGGAGATGCGTGCGCTGGGAACCGACGCGTCGTGCGTGTCTGTCGGTCATATCGGTGGCAGTTCTGCTGCGAGTCGCCCTGGCCTGGGGGACGCCCGGCCACGATTTTGACCGGGGGATCTTTCACGGGTGGGGGATGTCTCTCGCCTCCCAGCCGTGGTCTCACTTCTACGAGGCGAGCGGTGTAGCGGATCACCTGCCGGGGGATCTCTTCTTTCACGGGGTCCTGGCCGTGATGGCCGATCGGGCAGGGTTGTTGGGCGATTCGCAGACCTACTTCGTGCTTCTCAAGTCGTGCGCCGTCCTCGTCGACCTCTGCCTGCTCCTCACCGTGTTCTGGTGGGCGAGAACCAGCAGCAGGGGGGGGGGCTTGGCCCGGCGCTGCGCTGATCGCCGTCTCGCCCGGGATCATCATGGTGAGCTCGATCTGGGGGCAATGGGATGCGCTGTCGGCATTGCTGCTCGTCCTGGCGGTGATGTCCTACGGACGATCGGGCCAACGCCCTGAGCTGAGCGGGGCGCTCGCCGCGTGGGCTTGCCTCATCAAGCCCCAGCTGGCTGTGTTCTTCATTGGATTTCTCATTGCGTGGCTCATCCGGTCACGCCTTGATCGGCGAGCTCTGTCAAGGACCGTCCGCTATGCGCTCGGCGGTGTCATCTGGGCGCAGCTGCTCATGCTTCCGTTCGACATGGGCCTGCCCGGGGTCGGTGCCAGGTGGCAGCTTCACGACAAGCTGCGTGAGGCGAGCGACCTCTACCGAGCGACGACGCTGGGTGCGTCCAACGTGTGGATGATCGTGAGCGGGCGCAGCTGGGTCTGGGACACGACGATGTTCGGTCCGCTGACAGCACGGTCCTGGGGCAATGTGGCGTTGGTGTGTCTGCTCGCCGGGCTGACTGCCTATGCCCTCCGGCTGAAGGGAGCAGCGTCCCCGATCTGGCTCGGCACCAGTTTCTTCTTCACGTTCTTCATGGTGCAGACGAGGATGCACGAGCGGTACATGTTCCCTGTCGCGGTGCTCACGATCCTGCTGGCGGTCATGACTCATGGTGGCGTCGATCGACGAATCGGCTGGGGGATGGCCCTGCTTGCCCAGGCGTCATTCGCGATGGCGATCGAAGCATCACTGGCCATTGGTATCTCTGGGGACGTCCGGGCCTGGTTCGTCGTGGCGGCGGCCTGCCTGAACGTCCTGCTGTGGATCACCCTTATCGCCTACCCGGCCCTCGCGAGCCGCAGCGGGGCGCACGCGCCCGGCCGAGGAGCGCTCACGGCTGCGAGGATGGCTGCACCGACGAGAGGAGCACGACATGAGCGACCCGACCGAGGGCCACGTCGAGCAGGGGGACGGCCCGGACCGGCGGCCCGGCACCACCGACGGCACGTCGACGCTGGTCGAGGAGGTGTGGGGGCGGTCGTCGTCGCGCGGCGGACGACCCGGCGCGACCGCCGTGATCGACAACGACAGCACCAAGGTCGTGGCCTTCGAGTTCGCCGAGGGTGACGAGCTCAAGGAGCACGCGGCGCGCCACCCCGTCCTGATCCAGGTCGTGCGGGGGCGCGTGACCTTCGAGCTGCCCGACCGCACCGTCGAGCTCGCCCCCGGGGCGCTGCTGCACCTGACGCCGATGCTGCGGCACGCGGTGCGGGCGCTGGAGCCCACGACGCTGACGGTGACGATGCTCCTGCCGCACGCCTGAGTCAAAGGGCGGCGTCGACCACAAGCGCGTCAGCGGCGCAGGACGCGACGGACGGCCGCGCCGACCTCGGCCGGGGTGGTGACGATCGCGGCGATGTGCGCATCGGGCCGTATGACGACCGCCTGCCGCCCGTGGAGGTGCAGCGACGCGGCGACCACGCCCTCGGGGTCGACCTCGTCCAGCGTGACCACCGTGACGCCGCACCGCATCCCGTCGACGGCGTCCTCGCAGGCGCCCAGGTCGAGGTCGGAGCCGACGAGCACGACCAGGCCGCGGCGCGCCAGCTCGCGCAGCCGGTGCACACCGCCCGGACCGGCGATGGGGACGTCCGGCACGAGCACGCCGGGCACGGGCTCGGGGTCCTCGCCCTTGGGCGGGCGTCCGGGCCACGGGCGATCGGCAGCGGGCGTGGTGAGCTCGGAGTCGACGTACCAGAATGGCTCGGACAGCCGACCCGAGTCCACCTGGCCGCGGGCCTCGGGGTTGAGCACGGCGTTCTCGAGGATGTCGAGGCGGCGGGCGTGCTCCTCGGGGGTCTGCGGCACGAGGAAGGCCATGGTGCGCGACGTGACCTCGAGGTTCTCCGCGGCGGCGGCGTGCCGCTCGGAGTGATAGCTGTCGAGCAGGGGCTCGTCGGCCCACCCGTGCAGGACGAAGGCGAGCTTCCACGCGGCGTTCTCGGCGTCGAGGACCCCGGAGTTGAGGCCGCGCGCACCGAACGGCGACACCAGGTGCGCCGCGTCGCCGGCCACCAGCACGCGTCCCACGCGCATCCGGTCGACCTGGCGAGCGTGGAAGCGGTAGAGCGACTTCCACACGATCTCGTAGTCGCTGTCCGCCCCGATGATCTGCCGGATCCGTCGGTCCAGCCCGCCGCTCGCCTCGTCCTGCTTCAGCGAGAAGTCCGGCGGCACCTGCCAGTCGATGCGGTAGGTCGAGTCGGGGCACGGGTGGATGAGGACCTGACGGCCGGGGCTCCACGCGGGGTCGAAGTAGAACCGCCGCTCCTGCTCCCACCCCGGCAGGGACGCGCGGATGTCGCAGATCAGGAACTGGTCGTCGAAGGTCAGGCCGTCGAAGGTCAGACCCATCAGGTCGCGGATCGGGCCGCCCTTGGAGCCGGGCGCCGCGACGGCATAGGACCCCGTGAGATCGACCGTGCCGGAAGGGGTCTCGCAGGTCAGCGTCACGTGGTCGGCGTCCTGGCGCAGGCCGGTGACCCGGTGCCCCCAGGCATAGGTGATCAGTGCGGAGCGGGCGATCTGCTGGTCGAGCAGCTCCTCCGTGCGGGTCTGGCTGATGTTGACGAACGGCGGGAACGGCGACCGCCCCTTGTCCACGAAGCCCTGGCAGAACAGCTCGGTGTCGCGATAGAAGGTGCGCGCCCGCGTCCAGGTCAGCCCCTCGTCCGCCACCTGGCGACCCGCGCCGACGTGGTCCCACACGTCCAGGACGTCCCTCTGCTGGCACAGCGCCTTGGAGCCGATCGGGTCCCGCTCCGGACGAGAGTCCAGCAGCAGCACCGGGACTCCCCAGCCCGCGAGCAGCAGCGCCGCGGTCTGGCCGACGGGTCCCGCCCCGATGACGAGGACCCTCTGGTCGTCGGAAAGCGTTGGTGGGGTGGTGGATTCGTGAGGCATGACGTCGATGTCCTTGCTCTCAGGTTAGATTCGCGGTCGCGTCGATCAGTCGCTCAGTCCTGCAGCTTGTCCCAGACCTCGCGGTCCCGCTCCGCCGTCCAGATGCGCGGCCAGTCGATGCCGTCGAGCTCGTCCCACACGCGCTGCACGTCGAACGGCGCGCAGTGCTCGAAGATCGGCCACTTGCCGTACTTGGGGGCGAGGGCCGCGTGGGTCGCCTCGAAGGCCTCCTTGACCGTGCCGCCGCGCTCGTGCACCGCCCCGACCTCGCGCCGCATCGTCGTCAGGAAGTTTCGCGTCTGCTCGATGGCCGCCTCGACCTCCTCGCGCCCGTGGGCGATGGCGCCGCGCCCGCCGATGAGGTGCTCCGCGCCATACGACTTGATCTGGTCGAGGGTGCCCGTGGACCAGTCGCGGTGGAAGGCGTCGCCGGTGTAGAGCGCGGCCTGCGACTCGACCAGGTCGCCCGCGAAGAGGACCTTGTGCTTGGGGATCCACATGATGATGTCGCCGGCGGTGTGGCCGCGGCCGCAGTACTTCAGGACGACGTCGCCGCGGTCGCCGCCGAGCGGGATGACGAGCTCGTCGTCGAAGGTCTGGTCCGGGTGGGTCAGCCCGGGGATGGACTCGGGCTCCTTGAACAGCCTTGGCATGCGGCCGAACTCGCTGTCCCAGTCCTGCTGTCCGCGCTCGTCGATGAGGGTCTTGGTCATGTGGTGCGCGACGATCGTCTCCGCGTCGAAGGCGCTCGCGCCGAGCACGCGCACCGCGTGGTAGTGGCTGAGGACGAGCCACCGCACGGGCTTGTCGGTGTGCTGACGGAGCTTGGCGAGCCAGTCGCGCGCGGCGACGGGGGTCGCGAGCGCCTCGAAGCACACCACGAAGTCCTCGCCCTCGACCGCCCCGATGTTGGGGTCGCCCTCCGCGGTCAGAGCGTAGACGCCATCAGCCAGCACCTCGAGCGTCTGCTCCTTGGGGCCGAGGTCGGCGGACGAGGCGAAGGGCTTGGCCATGGGGACTCCTGTGTCGTCGTGGCTGCGCTGGTGCACCGCGTGAGTTCCCACGCGGGGAGTTCTCATATAGAGTCGCAAGTGCGTTTATCGGTTTTCACGACTGTATGGCGGAAACCGCGCACCGGCAAGAGGGGATCCGTCATGACCGCGCCCGCCGACAGCACGTCCGAGGCCACGTCCCGAGGCAAGCCGTCCGGCAGCCAGACCCTGGACCGCGGGCTCTCGCTGCTCGAGGTGCTGGCCGCCGCGCCCCGCCCGCTGACCATCGCCCAGGTCGCCGAGGCGGCAGGGCTGCACCGGTCGATCGTCTACCGGCTCCTGCGCACGCTGGAGGAGCACCGCCTGGTGTCGCGGGACGACTCGGACCGGTTCCGCCTGGGCTACGGCCTCGTGGCGCTGACCCGCACCCTCGACCCCGACCTGCGGGCCATCGCGACGCCGCACCTGCGGGCGCTCGCGGACGAGGTCGACCTGACGGCCTTCCTCGTCGTGGAGGAGCGCGCCCAGTGCGTCACGCTGATGGTGGCGGAGCCCACGACGCCGGGGACGATGTTCACCCACCGGGTCGGCACGGTCCACCCCATCGATCGGGGAGCCCCCGGCCTGGCGCTGCTGGCCCAGCACGCCCCCGCCTCCGACGACCCCGAGGGCGCCGTCCGCTGTCGCCGGCGCGGGTGGGCTCAGACGAACGGCGAGGTGCTCGACGGCGTGCAGGCGATTGCGGCGCCGCTGCTCGGCCACCACGTCCCTGCCGCCGTCGCGGTCAGCTACGTAGGCGACAACACCCGCCCCGACCTGGCTGACCAGGTCGTGCAGTGCGCCCAGCGCATCGCCCGCCGCCTCTGACCCCGCCCCGCGAGCGCCCGCCGCCTCTGACCCCGGCCCGCCAGCGCCCGCCGCCTCTGACCCCGGCCCGCCAGCGCCCGCCGCCTCTGACCCCGGCCCGCCAGCGCACGCCATTGGTCACCAATAACGTTTTGGAACGTTCACAATGGGCGTCCACACGGGATTGGTGACCAATGCGGCCAGCGGGTGTGCGGGGTGCGGGGGTGCGTGAGGCTGGCGCGTCAGCTGAAGATGACCCAGGCGATGGCGATGTAGTGCACGATCGCCGCCAGGATCGTGCAGGCGTGGAACACCTCGTGGAAGCCGAACCAGGTGGGCGAGGGGTTGGGGCGCTTCAGGCCATAGCAGACCGCGCCGCCGGTGTAGAGCAGACCGCCCACCGCGATGAGGATGACCGTCACCGCGCCTCCGGCGGCCCAGAACTGCGTCAGCCACCCGACCGCGGCCCACCCCATCGCGACATACAGGAGGGTGTAGAGCCATCGCGGCGCGTCGATCCACAGCGTGCGGAACAGCACGCCCGCGATCGCGCACGCCCAGATCAGCGACAGCAGGATCACGCGGGAGCGACCCTCGAGCAGCAGCAGCGCCAGCGGGGTGTAGCTACCGGCGATGAACACGTAGATGTTGGCGTGGTCCCAGCGCCGGAACGCCGCGTAGACCTTCTCGTTCCACGTGCCGCGGTGATAGGTCGCGCTCGTGCCGAACAGCAGCAGCGCCGCCACCAGGTAGATCGCGCTGCCGATGCGTCCCGTCAGCGTCGGCGCGAACACGCACAGCACCAGCCCGGCGAAGAATATCACCGGCGTCATGCCGGCGTGCAGCCACCCGCGCAGCTTGGGCTTGACCTGGCGCAAGGCCTCCACCGGCCGCTGCGCGACGCTCGGCGAGGACGCGGCGCGGGAGGCTCCGGTGGTGTCAGGGTGTTCAGCGACGGCGGGCATACCTTGACGTTACGCGCGCAACCTGGGCGAGGGCCACGCTCGACATACGGGATCACGACCCGATCACTGCTCGTGCCGCGACAAAGCCGACCGACTCCACCGGCGGTATGCCGTCGCGCCGACCCTTCCGGGGCTGACGCTCATCGCCGCGACCATCCGCAGCCATCGCGCTGCCGTTCGTGAGCTGGGAGCTCACAAACTGCTGTCTGGCGGGCGTCTGGGCAGCACTTCGTGAGCTGGGAGCTCACAAACTGCTGTCTGGCGGGCGTCTGGGCGGTGCTTCGTGAACTGGGAGCTCACAAACTGCTGTCTGGCGGGCGTCTGGGCGGTGCTTCGTGAGCTGGGAGCTCACAAAAATCCGGCAGGCGTCAGGCAAGCTCCATGATGCGGTCCCAGGACGGGCCGTCGAGCGACACGGCCGCGGCGGGGAACAGGCCGTTGTCCTCGCGGTCCATGTGCACGCGCAGCCGGTCCTCGAACGCCTTGTAGCCCCCGAAGTCGCCCGCCTTGACCGCGTCGAACAG
>NZ_AUFG01000036.1 GCF_000426385.1 Arsenicicoccus bolidensis DSM 15745 | reverse complement strand
ATCGCGTGATCGTCAGGCTCGACGAGCAGATTCTTGTGATTCGACAAGTCCCCCTGTGAGGCGGGTGGTATTGGTGGCGTGCTGGTGAGCGCGGGCGATGGTGGAGTCCACCGCGACCTGCCAGTCGATGACCTCTGCCGCGTCTGCTCGAGTCAGCAGCGCGCTCAGGACACGGTCCCAGGTGCCGTCCCCGGCGAAGCGGCGGTGGCGCTTCCACACCGTCTGCCAGGGCCCGTACTCGCCTGGCAGGTCCCGCCACGCGATCCCGGTCCGGTACCGGTAGATGATCCCCTCCACCACCGTGCGGTGATCACGAAAACGCCTACCTCGCTTACCATCCGAGGTCGGCATGAATGGCTCGACCAGTTCCCACTCGGCATCCGAGAGCACCCTCATCCGCGACATGCTGTCCAGAATCGCGGGTCACCCCACACGCCATTGGGAGACACGCCCTAGGGCGCCCGACTGGTCGGCGTCACCCGTGGCGTGGAGCATCGCGAGCTGCAGGCAGATCCAGGCGATCAGCAGGTGGAGCAGGCCGTTGACCGCGTAGCCGGTCCGGACGGCCGCCCTCGTGGCGGGATGATCGCCGGCCTTCTCCGCGACGTCCTCGATCCGGTCGCCCACGTCGCCGCCGGAGGCCGACCCGCTGTGCCTGTGCTCGCTCATGAGCACATGATGCCCGTCCGGGGGTGCCGGCGTGGCCGGTTCCGGCCTGCCGTGCGGGGTTCGTGCGCGAGGGCCGATAGGTTGGCCTCGATCACCGAGGAGAGGACCGCGATGCCCCGCACGTCACGACCGCGTCTTCGACGCACCGCGGGACTGGCCGTGGCCACGGTGGCTGCCCTGGCCACCGCGGCGTGCGGCAGCGATTCCCTGGTCGTGGGGGTCTCCTTCGACCGCCCCGGACTCGGTCTGCGGGTGCTGCGGGACCAGTCGGGCTTCGAGAGCGAGCTGGCCCGCGACCTGGGCGCCCGACTCGGCTACCCCGGCAAGAAGGACCTCACGCTCAGCAACGTCCCGGAGCCACGCGCGACCCCGACCAAGGGTGCGGTCCCCTACGACCTGCTCGTCGCGGCCTATGCGACCGGGTCCACTCCCCCCAAGGGCGTCCACCTCGTCGGGCCCTACCTGCGCGGCGGTCAGGACATCGCCGTCCGCGCGGGTGAGCGTGGCGAGGTCGCCCCCGGGTCCCTCGTGGGCCGCCGGGTCTGCCTCGTGGACGGCACCCACCTGGCCCGCGCTGCGGGATCGACCTTCCCCGGTGCCCGGCTGGCCTATCGACGCACCCTCTCCACCTGCCTCACCGAGCTGCGCCAGGGCACCGTGGACGCGGTCAGCGACGAGGGCCTGGCGCTGCGCGGCTACGCCTCGGAGGCGCCGTTCAAGGGCACCATCCGCGTGGTCGGGGCCGAGATGGGCACGATCGACTACTACCTGCGCGTCAAGGACGAGGACGCCGAGCTGTGCGGACGGGTCAAGACCGCTCTCGAGGAGTCGATCAAGGACGGATCGTGGTCCAGGCTGTATGCCGACCAGCTCGTGAAGACACGTGTCGTCGCTGACGTTCCCGCGCCACCCTCACCCGTCACGGGCTGCTCCGGGCCTGACGGCACCTCGATGGGGGCTCCCTAGCATGGCGGGGTGACCCTGGAGCTGTTCTCCCTCGTCGTCGACGACTACGACGAGGCCATCGCGTTCTTCACCGGCACGCTGGGCTTCGACCTGGTGGAGGATCGTCCTGCCGCCACCACCGACGGTCGCTCGAAGCGCTGGGTCGTCGTGCGTCCCCGCGACGGAGGGGCCGGTCTGGTCTTGGCTCGCGCCGAGGGTCCTGAGCAGGCCTCGGCCATCGGTCGGCAGTTCGCCGGCCGGGTCGGCCTCTTCCTGCGCGTCCGGGACCTCGACGGCGTCCTGCGTGCTGTCGGACAGGCCGGGTGCGAGCTCGTCCGGCCACCCCGAGTCGAGCCGTACGGCCGCGTCGCTGTCGTCCGGGACCCCTGGGGGAACCTCTGGGACCTGCTCGGCGACACCGACTGATCCAACCGCCCGTCCCGCGGCAGCCGCACCGCGCCTGCGGGATGCGTCGCTCGGTCTGGGCGCACACTCCCCCAGCAACGACGAGACCCCTTGTCGTGGACAAGGGGTCTCATGGCTCCCCCGATTGGACTCGAACCAATAACCTGCCGGTTAACAGCCGGCTGCTCTGCCAATTGAGCTACAGGGGATCGCACCGCGTGCGGCGCGAGAGAGACTTTAGCAGCAACTCTGCGCGCGACCGAATCCGCCTGGCACCCGTGCGTCGTCATGGGTTCACCGGGCGGGCACCTGGTCTTGGGCTAGCCGCAAGGGACAGGAGACCGGCATGGACAGGTGGGATCGGGTCGACGAGCGCGTGCTCCTCGGAGCGGGGCGCGAGGTGTTCGAGCGGGCCTCGGCCGGCCTGATGTCCTGGGACATGCACCGGGGCGCCGGCCTGGCGGTGGACTCGCCTGACGACGTCGTCCGCACGGACACCCGGGCGGTCCTGCGCCTGGGCGTCGGCAGGATGTCGCTGAGGGCCCCGGTCGTGGTCACGCGCGTATGGCGCGGCCCGACGCGCACGGGGTTCACCTATGACGCCCTGCCGGGCCACCCGGAGCTGGGCACCGAGACCTTCCTGGTCGAGCTCGAGGGCAACGACGCAGGCAGTGCCGGCGGTGGCGCGGCCGGGCACGTCGAGGGGCGTCCGGCGGACGGCGAGCCGCGGGTGTGGCTCACGATCACGGCCCTGTCCCGACCAGCGACGTGGTGGTCCCGCGCCGGCGGTCCGGTCACGCGGCTCGTGCAGCGCGGCATCACCCGGCGCTACGTCGCTGCGATGCGCCGGATCGCGCGCGGCGCCTGAGCGCGACGGCCGACGCTCGGCCTCGGCTCGCCGGCGCCAGCCCTCACTCCTCCGGCGCCAGCCCTCACTCCTCCGGCGGCAACCCTCACTCCTCCGGCGGCAGCCCCACGGCGTCGCGCAGCTCCGCGGTGGCGGCCGCCACGGCGCGCTGCACGACATGATCGCCAGCCGGGACGCCCTGGCCGTAGAGCGTCTGCACCAGCACCTCACGGGTCGCCAGCTCCTGCCGGACGACCACCCGCACGCTCCCCCGCCCGTGGGCGACCTTGACGTCGTGATGGGTGATGACGCTGGCCTGGACCCGCTCCCGCAGGGCCGCGAGGGCGGTGGGGTCGGGCTGCGGCAGCACGAACCGCCAGGGCTCGGGCCCGTCGACCCACGTGACCGTGAGCGCCTCGTCCTCGCGGGACCAGGAGCCCCGGTCCACGAGGTGCCAGGGGCGGGCCACCGGTGTCCCGGCGTCCGGGAGCAGCACGAGCTGGTGCTGGGTGATGACGAGGCGCAGCTCGGACGAGGGCGACTCCAGCACGGCGAGCACCCGGTCCTGCCGGGTGAGGCCGAGCCGGTCGAGCTCGGTCCGCGACAGCGTCGTCTTGGGGTGCTGGGTGGCGCGCCTGGGCCAGGACACCATCAGGACATCTCCGATCGGAGGACGGCGAGCTCGCGCTGGAGCCCTTGGATGCGGATGCCGAGGGCGCGGGACTCCCCGGGCTGGGCGGGGTCCATGCGCTGCAGCGCACTGATCGCGTCGGCGATGCGTCGGCGGAGCGTCACCTCGCGCACCCGACGGATCAGCTCGTCGGTGTAGCGCCGGCTGGGGATGCCGGTGGACGCGTCGAGCCGGGTGGGCACGGGCGCGACGGCGAGCTCGTGCAGCAGCGGCCGGACCTCCTCGTCGGCGTGCTCGGTGACGGCGGTGGTCCAGGCCTGGCCGGACACGGCGACGGCGGTCGACAGTCCCCCGGCCTCCTGCACCGCCTGCAGCACGAGCTGGTAGGCGGGTGCGACCATCGCCTCGGGGGCGAGGCCGTCGACCTCCTCGGGGTCGAACAACGAGGGGTACTGCAGCAGGCACTGCAGGAGCTGGTGCTCGGCGAAGACGACGGGGTCGCGCAGGTCCGGCCTCGGCAGGGCCGTGCTGCGGGGGTCTTGCGTCGCCTCGGGGGCCTGGGCGTGCGCGGGTGGGGAGACCGGCACCCGGGTGGCGGCCTGCCCCGCGGTGGTGACCTCGTGGGCGACCTGCTCCACCGTCACACCGAGCCAGCCCGCGACGGTCCGGATGTACTCCGGGCGCAGGCCCTGGTCGCGGATCCCGGCGATGATCGGCGCAACCGACCGGATCGCCATGACCCGGCCCTCGGCCGTCTCCAGGTCGAAGCGGCCGATGGTGGTGCGGACGGCGAACTCGAACATCGGGACGGCGTCCTCGACGAGGTGCCGCACGGCGTCGTCGCCGCCGGACTGCCGCAGCTCGTTGGGGTCCTGCCCGGCGTCCGCGACCGCCACGAAGCTCTGCGACGCCCACCGCTGGTCCTCCGCGAAGGCCCGCATGGCGGCCTTCTGCCCGGCGGCGTCACCGTCGAAGGTGAAGATGACCTTGGCCGGAGACTGTCCCGCCTCGTCGCGCAGGATCCGCCGCAGCGTCTTGATGTGGTCGACGCCGAAGGACGTGCCGCAGGTCGCGACCGCTTGCTCGACCCCGGCGAGGTGGCAGGCCATCACGTCGGTGTAGCCCTCGACGATCACCGCCTGCCGGTCCCGGGCCATGGCGCGCTTGGCCAGGTCCAGGCCGTAGAGCACGGAGGTCTTCTTGTAGATCGGCGTCTCGGACGTGTTGAGGTACTTGGCCTCGATGCGGTCGTCGTCGAAGATGCGCCGCGCGCCGAAGCCGACGGTGTCGCCGGTGACGTCGCGGATCGGCCAGACCACGCGACCCCGGAACCGGTCGTAGGGTCCCCGCCGCCCCTGGGCCGACAGGCCCGACGTGACGATCTCGTCGTCCGTGAAGCCCTTGGAGCGCAGGTGGTCGGTGATCAGCTCGCCACCTCGCGGCGCATAGCCGACGCCGAAAACCGCGCAGTCCTTGCCGCTGAAACCCTTGGCGCGCAGGAAGTCTCGGCCTGCGCGCGCCTCGGGCATGGCCAGCAGCGCCTCGGCGTAGAACTCCGACGCGACGCGGTGGGCCTCGACCAGCCGCTGCCGCTTGCCGGCGGGCTCGCGCTGCGGCGCCTCGCCGTCCTCGTAGCGCAGCTCCACGCCGGCCCTCGCCGCCAGCCGCTCGACCGCCTCGACGAAGCTGAGGTGGTCGACCTCCTGCACGAAGCGGATGACGTCGCCGCCTTCGCCGCAGCCGAAGCAGTGGTAGGCCCCGACGGCCAGACGCACGGTGAACGACGGCGTCTTCTCGTCGTGGAAGGGGCACAACCCCTTGAGGCTGCCCGGCCCGGCGCTGCGGAGGGTGACGTGCTCGCGGACGACGTCCTCGATCGAAGTGCGCTCCTTGACCTGCGCGATGTCCTCGGGCTTGATCAGCGCCACCTGCACCTCCCCGTCGTCGTCGGGTCGAGTCTAGGCCGTATGCCGGAGCGCACGAGGCACCCTCACCCGCGCCAGGCCTGGTGCAGGGCGAGGGCACGGGCGTCGGTGAGGCTGGCGACCTGGTCCACCACGACCCGCAGCCGCTCCCCGTCGGTCTCGGCGGCCCGGTGGTCCGCGAGCAGCTCGCGGTCGAGCCGGGCCTCGGGGTCCGCGAGGAAGCCCTCGACCAGCCCCGCGACGACGATGCGCTCCTGCACCATGAGGTCCACGCGCTCGCGGGTCTGCATGACGTAGTGCGCCGCGATGGCCTTGAGGACGGCGACCTCGGCGCGCACGTCCTCGGGCACGACCAGGTTGGCGGCATACCGGGTGAGCGGACCGTGACCGTAGCGCTCCCGCGTCGCTCGCTCGGCAGCCCCGGCGAACCGCCCCACCAGGCGAGAGGTCAGGTCCTTGAGCCGCGCGAGGTCACGGCGCGACCCGCCGTCGAAGGTCACCGGCACCAGGTGTGGCACGACCAGGCGCCAGTAGGCCTCCTCCAGCGACCCGATCTCGACGTCGCTGGCGTAGCGGTCCCGGGCGATCGGCAGGACGTGCTCCACCGCCGCCCCGCGGTGGAGCTCGCGCACGTCGAGGCCCCCGGAGGCGATGGCGTCCTCGACGTCGTGCACGGAGTAGGCGACGTCGTCCGACCAGTCCATCGTCTGCGCCTCGATGCACCGATGGCTCGTCGGCGACCCTTCGCGCACCCAGTCGAAGGCCTCGAGGTCGTCGTCGTAGACCCCGAACTTGCGGGTCACCGTCGGTCCCTGGCCGCGTCCCCACGGGTACTTGCACGAGGCGTCCAGGCTGGCCCGCGTCAGGTTGAGCCCCGCCGAGCGGTCGGTGCCGGGGTGGAAGCGCTTGGCCTCGAGCCGCACCAGGAGCCTGAAGGTCTGGGCGTTTCCCTCGAATCCCCCGATGTCCTGGGCGATCTCGTCGAGCGCCTGCTCGCCGTTGTGGCCGAACGGCGGATGGCCCAGGTCGTGGGCCAGGCACGCGGTGTCGACCACGTCGGCGTTGCACCCCAGCGCGCCGCCGAGCTCGCGCCCGATCTGGGCGACCTCGAGGGAGTGGGTCAGCCGGTTGCGGACGAAGTCGCTCGACCCCGGACGCACGACCTGCGTCTTGGCCGACAACCGCCGCAGCGACGCCGAGTGCACCAGTCGTGCCCGGTCCCGCGCGAAGTCGTCCCGGTCCCCCGACTTCTGCGCCGGGTCCTCGCCGACCCACCGATCACGGTCGGCCGCGGCATACCCCTCGTAGGCCGGATGTCCCTGCTGCGTCATCTCGATCAACCCCTCCTCACCTCTGAGCCAGCACTCTAGGGCGCCCCACCGACAGACCCCTCCACGCGGCCCGAGGCCTAGGCTTGGCGCCATGACCACGACGCCGTTGTCCCGTCTGCCCCTGATCTCGGTCCACGAGCTCGGCGAGGCGTTGCGTGCCCCCGTCGAGCACCGGCCCGTCGTCCTGGACGTCCGCTACGCCATGGGTCGATCCGACGGTCGCGAGCAGCACGCCGCCGGCCACGTGCCGGGGGCGGCCTACGTGGACCTGGACACCGTCCTGGCCGACGTCCGCCCGGACGGCGCAGGTGGCCGGCACCCGCTCCCCCGGCCCGAGCAGCTGCAGGCCGGGCTGTGCGCCGCCGGTGTGCGCAGGGACCGCCCGGTCGTGGTCTACGACGACTGGCGCTCGATCGCCGCGTCCCGGGCCTGGTGGCTCCTGCGGCACGCCGGCCACGCCGAGGTCAGCGTCCTCGACGGGGGCTGGGGCGCGTGGCAGGCCGCGGACCTGCCCGTCGAGACCGGCGAGGTCACGCCCGAGCCGGGCGACGTCGAGGTGGGGCCCGGTGCCCTGACCGTGCTGGACGCCGACCAGGCGCTGCGCTACGCCGAGAGCGGCACGCTGCTCGACGCCCGCCCGGCCAACCGGTTCAAGGGCGAGGACGAGACCGTCGACCCCGTCGCCGGGCACATCCCCGGTGCTGTCTCCCTGCCCGCGCTCGAGCTGGTCGACGACGAGGGGCGCTTCCTGCCCCGCGACGAGCTGCTCGCCCGCTTCCACCGGCGCGACGTGCACGACGGCAGCACCGTCGGCGTCTACTGCGGGTCCGGGGTGCAGGCCTGCCACGTCGCCCTGGCCGCGGCGGCGGTCGGCATCAGCGACGACCTGGCCGTCTATGCGGGGTCGTGGAGCGACTACATCACCGACCCGAGTCGGCCGGTCGAGACCGGCGCCTGAGCGGTCCAGGCCGTATGCCGCAGCCCCCGCCCCCGGTGCTCAGCCGCCGCTGACGCTCAGCTCGGCCTCGGCGATGAGCCGCTGCTGGCGCTCGTCGATCTGCGGCGAGTCCAGCCACCCGTCGGGCAGGGCCACGGCCTTGGGCGACCCCGCCCGCCCCCGTGGTCCCTCGGCGGCCTCGTCCGGCCATGGCACCGACGGGTCCAGCGTCAAGATCAGCTCGTCCAGCGCGGCCAGGGAGTCAACCAGGGCCAGGCGGTTGCGGACGTCGTGGCCGGCGGGAAATCCCTTGAGGTACCACGCGATGTGCTTGCGGATGTCGCGGCAGGCCTTGCCCTCGTCCTCGTAGAAGTCGGCGAGGTAGGCCGCGTGCCGGCGCATGGTGTCCCCCACCTCGCCGAGGTTCGGCCGCGCGCGATAGGTCACGCCGGCGAAGGCTGCCGCGAGGTCCGCGAACAGCCACGGCCGCCCCAGGCAGCCGCGCCCCACCACGACCCCGTCGCACCCCGTCTCGCGCACCATCCGCACCGCGTCCTCGGCGGACCAGATGTCGCCGTTACCGAGCACGGGGATCGTCGTCACGGCCTCCTTGAGCCGGGCGATCGTGGACCAGTCCGCCTGCCCCGAGTAGTGCTGGTTGGCGGTGCGGCCGTGCAGCGCGACGGCGGAGGCACCCTCCTGCTCGGCGATCCGGCCGGCCTCAAGATAGGTGACGTGGTCGGCGTCGATCCCCACACGCATCTTGACCGTCACGGGGATGTCGTACGGTGCGGCCTCGCGCACGGCGGCCCGGACGATGGCGCGGAACCACTCCGTCTTCCACGGCAGCGCCGAGCCGCCGCCCTTGCGCGTGACCTTGGCCACGGGGCAGCCGAAGTTCATGTCGATGTGGTCGGCGCGGTCCTCGGTCGCTATGATGCGGGCGGCCTGCCCGACGGTGACCGGGTCGACGCCATACAGCTGGATCCCCCGGGGAGACTCGTCCTCGTCCATCTCGATGAGCTTCATCGTCAGGGGGACGCGCTCGACCAGGGCGCGGGTGGTGATCATCTCGGACACGAAGAGCTGCTTGGCGCCCGGCGTGCCCGCCGCCGCGAGCCCGGCGGCCCCGTGCTCGCGGCACAGGCGGCGGAAGGCACGGTTGGTGATCCCGGCCATGGGCGCGAGCACGACCGGGGACTCATAGGTGTGGCGGCCGATGACGAGGGGCGGGAGGACAGCAGTCATATCCCGTCGATTGTCTCAGGCCGCGCCGGGTGCAGTGGCCGGGTGCCAACACGGGCCGGTATGCCGAGCGCCCGCCGCCCTCACCCCCACCAGCGCCGCCGCCCCATCGTTGAGAGGCGACAGATGGGGGTCAACCGACCTCCATAACCCCCATCTGTCGCCTCTCAACGAGCGCGCGACGCTCGGGCAGAGGCCCCGAGAGGGCTACAGCGTGGGTATGCCGAGGGCCCGCCGCACGGCACCCGCCGTCCACGCGCCCAGCAGCGACCCCACGACGACGTCCGAGGGATGGTGCATCCCCCGATAGACGCGAGACGCGGCGACGCTGACCGGCACACCCCACCGGATCGCCTGCGCGAGACCGCGCGAGCCGGGCACGTCCCGGCGGGCGATGGCGTGCGCGACGGTGAGGCTCATCGCGGTCGTGGCGCCGGTGTGCCCCGACGGGAAGCTGGAGGTGTGGGCGGGCTTGTCGAGCCAGGGCACGTCGGGACGCTCGCGCCCGACCACCCGAGCAGCGCTCATGAAGCACACCGTCTCGACCGTGATGGCGGCGAGCGGCGCGACGGTCTCGCGCACGCTGCGGGTCTCGCGCCACAGCCACCCGCCGTACACCAGCGACATGACGATCGTGGCGGGCGTGTCGGCATACGTGGACGGCACCCAGGTGAGGGCGTTGCCCAGGGGCGTGCGGTGACGCACGCACCAGCGGTTGAGCTCGTCCTCGGCCGGCCAGCCCTGCAGGGGCCCCTCGATGACGCGCCCGAGGGCGGCGATGCCGACGCTGATCCCCGCCCCCGGCAGCACGACGTGACGCAACCAGGGGGCGAGGGGGTGAGCCATGGGCCGAACCCTAGCCCGTGTGCCCCGCCAGCAGCTGCTCGAAGGGGGTCACCGGCGCGAGCCCGACGCCGGAGGAGCGGGCGGCACGGTCCGACCGGTCCCGGTCGGCCGAGCCCTCGGCGAACCCCGCCACCGCCCCGGTCTCGGCCACGACCAGCGCGGCCAGCTCGGACGCCGCGCGGCGCACCCGGGAGGCCAGCCCCGACCCGGCCTCGGCGCCGCCGAAGTCCTCGGTCGCGGCGAAGACCCCGGTGGGCACGACGACGGCGCGCAGATAGGTGAGCAGCGGCCGCATCGCGAAGTCCAGGACCAGCGAGTGGCGGGCGGTGCCGGCGGTGGCCGCGACGATGACGGGCATCCCGGTCAGCGAGTCCGGCGACAGGGCGTCGACGAACAGCTTGAACAGGCCGGCATAGCTCCCGTTGAACACGGGCGTGACGAGCACGAGCCCGTCCGCGGACGAGACGAGCTCGCGCACCTCGTCCAGCCGCGGCGTGGCCAGGCCCGAGGTCATCAGCTGGGCGAGGTCGGTCGCGAGCTCGCGCACCTCGATCACCTCGACGGTGGCGGCCTCCCCGCGCGCCGTCACCTGGGCGGTGACGGCGGCGGTGAGCTGGTCGGTGAGCAGGCGGGTGGACGAGGGCTGCGAGAGCCCGGCGGTGACGGCGACGATGCGGCGCGTCATACGGTCTCCTCCGTGGTGGCCGCCGACGCGAGGGAGGCGGTCGGCGTGACGAGGTGGTGCGGCGACTCGGGTCCGGCGGCCACGAGCGAGGCGTGGGTGGGCGGGTCGCTCGGCACGTGGGCCGGACGACGACGCTCGAACTCGGTGCGCAGGGTCGGGACGACCTCGCGGCCGAGGATCTCGATCTGCTCGAGCACCACGTCGAGGGGCAGGCCGGCGTGGTCCATGAGGAACAGCTGGCGCTGGTAGTCACCGGCGTAGTCCGCCGAGGCGAGGGTCCGCTCGATGACCATCTCGGGCGTGCCGACGGTCAGCGGGGTCGCGGTGGTGAACTCCTCCAGCGACGGGCCGTGGCCGTAGACGGGGGCGACGTCGAAGTAGGGCCGGAAGCGACGCTTGGCCTCCGCCTCGGTCTCGGCCATGAAGGCCTGTCCGCCGAGCCCGACGATCGCCTGGTCCGCGGACCCGTGGCCGTAGTGCTCGAACCGCTGGCGGTAGAGCGAGACCATCTGCCGGGTGTGCTCCGGGCCCCAGAAGATGTGGTTGTGGAAGAAGCCGTCGCCGTAGTAGGCCGCCTGCTCGGCGATCTCGGCGCTGCGGATCGAGCCGTGCCACACGAACGGTGGGGTGCCGTCCAGGGGCGCGGGGGTCGAGGTGTAGCCGTGCAGCGGGGTGCGGAACCGACCCTCCCAGTCGACGACGGACTCGCGCCACAGCCGCCGCAGGAGGTGGTAGTTCTCGACCGCGAGCGGGATGCCCTGGCGGATGTCCTTGCCGAACCACGGGTAGACGGGGCCGGTGTTGCCGCGGCCCATCATCAGGTCGACCCGACCGCCCGACAGGTGCTGCAGCATCGCGTAGTCCTCCGCGATCTTGACCGGGTCGTTGGTCGTGATCAGGGTGGTCGCGGTGCTCAGCAGCAGACGCTCGGTCTTGGCGGCGAGGTAGCCCAGGTGGGTGGTCGGGGAGGACGGCACGAACGGCGGGTTGTGGTGCTCGCCGGTCGCGAAGACGTCCAGGCCGACCTCCTCGGCCTTGAGGGCGATCTGCGTCATGGCCGTGATGCGCTCGTGCTCGGTCGGGGTGCGACCGGTGGTCGGGTCCGTGGTGACGTCGCCGACCGAGAAGATGCCGAACTGCATGGGGTCCTCCTCCACGCTGTTGGTTGAATGTTCAACCACGCTAACAGACGACCCCGGGGATCCATTCCCGTATGACGAGAAGGCCCGCCCGACGTGGTCGTCGGGCGGGCCTGTTGCGCGGTGGTGGCGGCGGTGCCGTCAGCCGGCGGCGTCGAACGACTGATGCTCGTCGCGACGGGGGCGGGAACGCTCGACCTCGGCTGCCGACTCCATGCGGTCGATGAGCGCCTGGGTGGCGACGGCCACCTGCAGGACGGTCTCCTCGAAGACCTCGCGATGCTCCGGCCGCGGGCGGGCGGAGCCGGTGACGACGCGGACGTACTGCAGGGCAGCGGCGCGCGCCTCGGCCGACGTGGAGCTCATCTCCGCGTCGTGCAGTGCTCGTAGCTGTCGGGCCATGGATCAACGATGGCACAGCTGCCCGGGTCAGGTGGTGAATACGGACGAATTAGCCGATATGGCCAGTTTCAACGACATCGGACGAGGGCCTCAGCAGCCGACGAGGCGCTCGGCCAGGTAGCCCTCGAGCGCGTCCAGACCCACGCGCTCCTGCCGCATCGTGTCGCGGTCCCGGACCGTCACGGACCGGTCGCCGATCGTGTGGAAGTCCACGGTGACGCAGTAGGGGGTGCCGATCTCGTCCTGGCGGCGGTAGCGCCGCCCGATGGCCTGCGCGTCGTCGGTCTCGACCATCCAGTGGCGCCGGAGCCGGTCGGCGAGGTCCGCGGCGAGCGGCGAGAGGTCCGCGTGGCGCGACAGCGGCAGGACGGCGACCTTGACCGGCGCCAGCAGGGGGTGCAGCCGCAGCACGACCCGCTGCTCGACCCCGCCCTTGGTGGTCGGTGCCTCGTCCTCGGCGTAGGCGTCGACGAGGAAGGCCATGAACGCGCGGGTCAGGCCGGCGACCGGCTCGACCACGTGCGGGATGTAGCGCTCACCGGTCCGCTGGTCGTAGTAGCGCAGGTCCGCGCCCGACGCGTGCGAGTGCCGGGCGAGGTCGTCGTCGGACCGGTCCGCGATCCGCTCGAGCTCGCCCCACTCGGCCTCGGGGTCGCCGTAGTGGTACTCCAGGGTCGTGCCCCGCGTGGCGAAGTGGGCGAGGTCGTCCGCGGGCCGCTCGGTCCGGCGCAGGCGGGCCGGGTCCACCCCGAGGCGGACGTACCACTCGCGCCGCTGCTCCACCCAGTAGTCGTGCCACCCGGCCGCCGCGCCCGGCTCCACGAAGTAGGCCAGCTCCAGCCGCTCGAACTCGTGCGTGCGGAACGGGAACGCCCCGGGCGACAGCTCGTTGCGGAAGGCCTTGCCCGCCTGGGCGATCCCGAACGGCAGCCGACGCCGGGAGGTGGTCACGACGTTGGCGAAGTTGAGGAAGGCGCCCTGCGCCAGCTCCGGCCGCAGGTAGTGCGCCTCTCCCCCGGCCGCACCGGCCCCGAGCCGGGTCGACACCAGCCGCGTCACCGGGGACGCCTCGACCCACGAGCCCATGGCGCCGCAGGCGCGGCACGGGATCGCGTCCAGGCGCAGCCCCTCCTCGCCGGCCGCCTGGCGCAGCTCCGGCACCGCCGCCACGTCGTGGCAGCGCTCGCACTCCAGCACCGGTGCCGTGTAGGCGTCCACGTGCCCGGAGGCGCGCCATACGGCCGCGGGCAGCACGACCGAGGAGTCCAGCCCCACGACGTCGTCGCGCAGCTGCACCATCGCCCGCCACCACTGACGCTGGATCGCCTCCTTGAGGGCGACCCCGAGGGGGCCGTAGTCCCAGGCGCCGGTCCCGCCGTAGATCTCGCCGGAGGGGTAGGCGAAGCCCCGGCGCTTGCACAGCGACAGGACGTCGTCGATGGTCGACCGGGGCTGGGTCATGGAGCGAAATCTAGTCGGTAAGGTGGTGCGGTGCCCGAGACCACCCCCCTGCGCCAGTCCCTCGAACGTGCCAGCACCCCCGCCGCCGCCGCCCTGTCACGGCTCCCCGGCTGGGTCACGACCGTGGTCTGGGTCCTGCTGCTGGTGATCGCCGCGATCGTCGGCGGGGCCGTCGGCTGGGTGCTGCTCGGTCTCGCCGTGGCCTTCGTCGCCTGGCTCCTCTACCTCGCGTGGCCCTACGCCTCGACCAACGCCAAGCTGATCCGCATCGCGGCCGCCCTGCTCGGGGTCGCGATCGTCCTGGTGCGTCTCCTGCCCCGCTGATCGAGGTGCATGGTCTGTCGGGATAACGTATGACGATCCAACCGGCCTCCCGAAGGACGTCATCGTGGCACTGCACCCCTTGGACCTCGCCGTCATCGGCGCCTACTTCCTGGCCATGATCGGGATCGGCTTCTGGTCGATGCGTATGGCGCGCACCCGCGAGGACTACCTCGTGGCCGGGCGCCGGCTGCAGTTCCCGATGTTCTTCGCGTGCATGGCGGCGATGGCGGTCGGCGGCGCGGTCACCGTCGGCGGCACGGGCAAGGGCTACCAGGACGGCATCGCCGGGCTGTGGGTCGGTGGCTCGCTCGGGATGGGCCTGATCCTGCTGGGCATGCTCGTCAGCTCCAAGCTCAACCGGCTGCGGGCGCTGTCGATCAACGAGGTCATCGAGCGCAACTACGGCGCCACGGCCCGCGTGTTCGGCGCCGTCCTCACCATCATCTACACCGTCGCGCTGTCGGTGGTGCAGGTCGTCGCGATGGGGTCGATCCTCGCGGGCATCCTCGGCATCGACACCCGCCTGGCCATGGTCTACGCCGGCCTCGTGGTCGTCTTCTACACCTTCCTCGGCGGCATGTGGTCGGTGACGCTGACCGACATCGTGCAGTTCGTCATCAAGACCCTCGGCATCCTGCTGCTCGCCCCGATCTTCGTCCTGGCGGACGACCGTGTCGGGGGCCTCGGCGGCCTGATCGACAAGGTCCCCGCCTCGCACTGGGACCTCGGCGGCTACGGCCGCATGGGCACGCTCTACTGGATCCTGCTCTACGTCCCCGGCCTGGTGATCGGCCAGGACATCTGGCAGCGCGTCTTCACCGCCAAGAGCTCACGGGTCGCCCAGACGGGCACCCTGGCCGCCGGCATCTACTCGATCGTCTACGCCCTCGCGGCCGTCCTGCTCGGCATGGCCGTCCTCGCCGCCGGCATCAAGGTCGACAAGCCGGGCCTGGTCTTCGAGGTCGGCGTCGTGAGCTTCCTGCCGATGGGGATCGCCGGCCTGCTGCTCGCCGCCGCCATGGCCGCCGCGATGTCCGTGGCGTCGGGCACGATCCTCGCGGCCTCGACCGTCGTCTACAACGACCTCTACCTGCGCTTCGTGCGCGGGCAGAAGCACGCCGAGATCGACGAGGCCCGCACCGACGCCGAGGGTCACGTGCACACCGCCACGGACGTCTGGATCAACCGCGGGATCGCCCTCGCGCTGGGCGTGGTCATCATCGCCCTGTCGGTCGTGATCGAGGACATCTTCAAGGCGCTCGACCTGTCCTACGCCTTCCTGTCCGGGTGCGTGTTCGTGCCGGTCTTCGCGGCGTTCGTCCTCAAGCGGGTGAGCCCGCGCGCCGGCCTGGTCAGCCTCGCCCTCAGCTTCCTGGGCGTCGCGTCGACCATGGTCTACGGCCGGGTGAGCGGGGCGGCCGACTACTCCATCGGCGGCAACTACCCGATCATGATCGGCATGGCCCTCGGCCTCGTGTCCTACGTCGTCGTCCACCTGGTCGACCGCGACAAGATCGCCCCCAACGTCGACCCCGACCTCGCCGACATCGAGGAGCTGCCCGTATGACGCCCGCTCCCTCGCAGACCCCGGCCCCGCGAGGCGGCGGGGGACGGCATACGGCCGATGGCTCCGCCGACCCCGACCGGCTCGTGAGCTCGCGCTATCGCGGGGCGCCGTCCACGCCGATGAGCTCGGCCGTGGACCTGGCGAGCCGCCACCCGGACTCGATCTCGTTCGCGCTCGGCGACCCCGACCTGACCACCGACGCCGGCGTGATCGACGCGGCCGCCGCCGACGCCAAGGCCGGGCACACGCACTACACCGACACCTACGGCGACCCGGAGCTGCGACGGGCGATCCTCGACTTCTACGCCGAGGAGTACTCCCACGAGCGGCCGCTCAGCGACCTGCTGGTCACCACCAGCGCCTGCCACGGCATGTGGCTCGCCCTCGAGTCCGTCCTCGACGACGGCGACGAGGTGATCATCCACGAGCCCTACTTCACGCCCTACCCGCACCAGATCCGGCTCGCGCGAGGCGTGCCCGTGGCCCTTGCGACCTACGAGCACGAGGAGTGGCAGGTCTCGCCGGAGCGCCTCGAGGCCCTGATCACCGACCGGACGCGCGCGCTCGTCCTCAACTCGCCGACCAACCCGACCGGTGCCTGCTTCTCCCGCGAGACGCTCGACGCGATCGCCGAGATCGCCTGCCGCCACGACCTTCTCGTGATCGCGGACGACATCTACCCGCTGTACTCCTACGACGAGCCCCACCTCCCGATCGTCACGCTGCCGGGCATGGCCGAGCGCACGATCGTGCTGGGGTCGTTCAGCAAGGACTACGTCATGACGGGGTGGCGCATCGGCTACGCCATCGCTCCCCCGGCGATCGTCCGGACGATGAAGGACGTCAACGAGAACGCCGTCTTCACCGCCCCCGCGATCTCGCAGCGCGCCGCCCTGCACGCGCTGCGTCGCCGCCACGAGATCCAGCCCCCGATCAAGGAGCTCTACGCCGAGCGGATGCGCTACGCGTGGGAGCGGGTGTGCGCGACGCCGCGGATGTCGGCGCTGCGCCCCAAGGGGTCGATCTACCTGTGGGTCAACGTCACCGAGACCGGTCTGCCGAGCGCGGAGGTGGCCTCGCGCATCTTCGACGAGGCGCACGTGCTGACGATCCCGGGGACGGCGTTCGGCGACTCGTGCGAGGGCTACCTGCGGCTGGCGATGACGGTGTCGGTCGAGCGGTGCGCCGAGGCCTTCGACCGGATCGGGCGCATGCCCCTCTTCTCCTGACCCGCCGCCGGTAAAGGCATCGACCGGCCTTCGTCCCCCAGGCTGATGCCTTTACCGGCGGCGGGTCTTGACCGGCTCCTAGGCCGGCGCCATCGACTGCGGCATCTGCACCGCCACGACCCGCCCGCGAGCCACGACCGACTCCCCCGCCGACACGGTCTCCTCGACGACGACCTTGCGCCCCTTGACCTGCTCGATCACGCCCCGCACCTCCAGCTCGACCCCCATCGGCGTCGGCGCGAGGTAGTCCACCTGCAGGCTCGCCGTGACGTAGCGCAGCAGCGGCTCCGTCGCCGGGTCCAGCCCCGCCGCCCGCGACCCCGCGGCCGCCGCCGAGCCCGTCCCGTGGCAGTCGATCAGCGACGCCACCAGCCCGCCGTAGACATAGCCCGGGATCGCCGTGTGCTCCGGCCGCGGCGTGTAGCGCGCCACCGTCTCCTCGCCGTCCCAGTAGCTGCGCAGCCGGATCCCCGTCTCGTTGAGCCGCCCGCAGCCGTAGCAGTGCGCCACGTCCTCGGGATAGCCGTCCTGGAACGCCCTGCCGTCGCTCATCGCCCTGCCCCTCTCGTGTCGGTCACCCCGAGACTAGGGACGTCGGCCGTATGCCGCCCGCGCGCCCCCACGGTGGGTCGCCGAGCGGTGGCGCGGGGGCGTCATACGGTCGCCGCCAGCGTCAGGCCGCGGCCTGACGTCCGAGGTCCGAGGTCCGCGGCCTGAGGTCCGAGGGCCTGAGGTCCGAGGGCCTGAGGTCCGAGGTCCGAGGCCGGTGGTGCAGCGGGGTCAGGCCAGGTTCCGACGGTCCGTCAGGACGAGCGGCCCGTCCTCGGTGACGGCGATCGTGTGCTCGACGTGCGCGGTGCGGGAGCCGTCGGCGCTGCGCAGCGTCCACCCGTCGCGGTCCTTGGCGAGCTCGTCCGTGGTGGCCATGAGCCAGGGCTCGATCGCGATGACGAGGCCGGGACGCAGCCCGAGACCGCGTCCAGCACGCCCGTCGTTGGGGATGTGCGGCTCGCCGTGCATGGTGCGACCGACGCCGTGACCGCCGAACTGCGTGTTGACCCCGTAGCCCGCCTCCGCCGCCACCTCCCCGATGGCCGCGCTGACGTCGCCGAGCCGCTGGCCCACGCGCGCCGTGTCGATGGCCGCGGTCAGCGCCCGCTCGCAGGTGTCGATGAGCTCCAGGTCGGCCGGCGCGGCCTCGCCCACGATGAAGCTGATGGCGCTGTCGGCCACCCATCCGTCCACCGACGCGGCGAAGTCCAGGGTCACGAGGTCCCCGTCACGCAACCGATAGCGGTGCGGAAGTCCGTGCAGCACAGCGTCGTTGACGCTCGTGCAGATCACGTGCCCGAACGGCGAGTCGCCGAAGCTCGGGTGGTAGTCGAGGTAGCAGCTCGTCGCCCCGCGCTCCCGGATGAGCTCGTGCGCCCGCGCGTCGACGTCCAGCAGGTCCGTCCCCACGCCGACCTCGCGGCGCAGCGTCGCGAGCACCCGGGCGACGAACTCCCCCGCCGGACGCATCGCCTGGACCTCGGCCGGCGTCTTGTACTCGATCACCCGTCAACCTTCTCATCCGGATGCTCGATGCCGGTGCAGGCGCGTGCGCATCCGGCCGTATGCCGCAGCGCCCACCGCCTCCCGGGCCCCGGCATACGGCCGTCCCCCGTCTCGGCGACCGTCCCCCGTCGGCCCGGCCATCCGCCGCGGCACCCACCAGCCCCCGTGGCGTGCTGCAGCTCGCCACGGACACCAGCCGCCGCCACGGGCACCGGAACGTCCCGCCGAGGCAGCTGGCGTGAACGAGCCTCGTCGTCAGTCCACACCCTCGGGACCGACTCCTCGACGCTCCGGGCCTCCCTCGTCCCTCGGTCGGATCCTCACGCCTTCGTCGTCAGTCCACACCGAACTCGATCGCGGCGTGGTCCAGGCTCTCCACGTCCTCGTCCGCCTCCAGGTAGCGGCGGTCGCGCGAGATGCGGTCGGCCCCACCGGGTTCGAGCTCTCCCATCAGCCTGCCCTGAGCGACGCCGAGCAGCCCCATCCCGGCATACTGCTCGAGCCGGGCGCGGGAGTCGGCGATGTCCAGGTTGCGCATGGTCAGCTGGCCGATGCGGTCCACGGGACCGAAGGCCGCGCCCTCGGTGCGCTCCATCGACAGCTTGTCCGGGTGATAGCTGAAGCCGGGGCCCTGCGTGTCGAGGATCGAGTAGTCCTCGCCACGGCGCAGGCGCAGCGTCACCTCGCCGGTCACGGCGGAGCCGACCCAGCGCTGCACGGACTCCCGGATCATGAGCGACTGCGGGTCGAGCCAGCGGCCTTCGTACATCAGGCGACCGAGCTTGCGCCCCATCTCGTGGTAGGTCTCGAGGGTGTCCTCGTTGTGGATCGCGTTGAGCAGCCGCTCGTAGGCGACGTAGAGCAGCGCCATGCCCGGCGCCTCGTAGATGCCGCGCGACTTGGCCTCGATGATGCGGTTCTCGATCTGGTCGGACATGCCGAGGCCGTGGCGTCCACCGATGCGGTTGGCCTCGAGGACCAGCCCCACGTCGCTCGCGAAGCCCTCGCCGTTGATGGCGACCGGCCGGCCGGACTCGAAGCGGATCGTGACGTCCTCGGTCTCGATCTCGACCGAGGGGTCCCAGAACTTCACGCCCATGATCGGCTCGACCGACTCCAGGCCGGTATCGAGGTGCTCGAGGGTCTTGGCCTCGTGGGTGGCGCCCCAGATGTTGGCGTCGGTGGAGTAGGCCTTCTCCGTCGCGTCGCGGTAGGGCAGGTCACGCGTGGAGAGCCACTCGGACATCTCCTTGCGCCCGCCGAGCTCGTCGACGAAGTCCGCGTCCAGCCAGGGCTTGTAGATCTTGAGCCCCGGGTTGGCGAGCAGGCCGTAGCGGTAGAACCGCTCGATGTCGTTGCCCTTGAAGGTCGATCCGTCGCCCCACACGTGGACGTCGTCCTCGAGCATGGCGCGCACGAGCAGCGTCCCGGTGACGGCGCGGCCGAGCGGCGTGGTGTTGAAGTAGTAGCGACCGCCCGAGCGGATGTGGAACGCGCCGCAGGTCAGCGCGGCCAGGCCCTCCTCGACGAGCTGGGGTCGGCAGTCGACGAGGCGGGCGGCCTCGGCGCCGTACTCCATCGCGCGGCCGGGGACACCGTCGATGTCGGGCTCGTCGGGCTGGCCGATGTCGGCCGTGTAGGTGAAGGGCACGGCGCCCTTCTCTCGCATCCACGCGACCGCCACGGAGGTGTCGAGGCCGCCGGAGAACGCCAGGCCGACGCGCCGGCCGATGGGGAGGGAGGTGAGAACCTTGGGCATACGGTCATCATACGGGCGGCTGCATGGCTATGCACAATTGCTCGTATGCCGCAGCCCGGCGTCTCGCGCTGCCGCACCTGTCTCGCGCTGCAGCACGAGACGAGCTCGCCGCCGGTGCCGCGCCACCTCAGCGAGCGGCGTCCTCACCCGGCTTGTCCACCGCTCCGCCGTAGCGCCGGTCCCGCTCGGCATAGATCTGCACCGCGCGCCACAGGTCCCGCCGGTCGAAGTCGGGCCACAGCGTGTCGAGGAACACCATCTCGGCATACGCGCTCTGCCAGAGCAGGAAGTTGCTCGTGCGCTGCTCCCCCGAGGACCGCAGGAACAGGTCGACGTCGGGCATGTCCGGGTAGTCCAGGTGGCGCGCGATCGTCCGCTCGTCGATGCCGCGCGGCGACAGCCGGCCGGCCGCGACCTCCTCGGCGATGCGCCGCACGCTGTCGGCGATCTCGGCGCGACCGCCGTAGTTCACGCAGAAGTACAGCGTCAGGACGTCGTTGTCGCGGGTCAGGTCCTGGGCGTGCTCGAGCTCCTTGATGACGCTGGACCACAGGCGCGGCCGACGGCCGACCCAGCGCATCCGCACGCCCCACTCGGCCAGCTGGTCGCGGCGGCGGTGGATCACGTCGCGGTTGAAGCCCATGAGGAAGCGCACCTCGTCCGGGCTGCGGCGCCAGTTCTCGGTGGAGAAGGCATAGGCCGACAGGTTGGGGATCCCCATCTCGATGGCCCCCGCGACCACGTCGAGCAGGCTAGCCTCCCCCGCCTCGTGACCCTGGGTGCGCGGCAGGCCCCGCTGGTTGGCCCAGCGACCGTTGCCGTCCATGACGACGGCCACGTGGTTGGGGACGAGCTCGCGCGGTATGCCGGGCGGCCGGGCGCCGGAGGGGTGCGGGAACGGCGGCCGGACCTGACCCTTCCACGCCTCCGCTCGACGGGGCTCGGCTCGACGGGACCTCAGCGCCACGACCTGCTCCTTCTGATAGCTCGGATCGACCTGCTGGATGCGCTGGTCACGTGCGCTCGACCAGCCGCAGCGACCGGACCCCGCGCTCGAGGTGCCACTGCACGAAGGCCGCGACCAGCCCTGCCCCCTCGCGCCGGTGCCGCACCTCGCTCGAGTCGGCGGTCTCCCAGTCGCCCGACAGCAGCGCCGACAGCAGGATCATCGTGGCGGGGCTGGGTGCGGCGGACCCCGGGGTGCGGCAGTCTCGGCATACGGCACCGCCGGAGGCGAGGTTGAAGCCACGGTGCGGGCCCGGCGCACCGCACCGCGCGCACTCGTCGAAGCTCGGCGCCCAGCCGGCCGTGGCGACCGCGCGCAGGAGATAGGCGTCCATGACCAGGCCGCTGTCGTGCTCGTGCACCGCGAGGCTGCGCAGCGCGCCGGCCAGGAGCATGAACTGCTGGGCGTTGGGCTCGTGCTCGACCGTGAGCTGGTCGGCGGTCTCGACCATCGCGCTGGCCGCGGTGTAGGCGCCGTAGTCGCGCATGATCGTGTCGCCGTAGGCACCCAGCGTCTCGACCTGGGTCACGGTGTCGAGCGAACGCCCTTGGTAGAGCTGGACGTCCACGACCATGAACGGCTCGAGCCGGGCCCCGAAGCGGGACTTGGTGCGGCGCACGCCCTTGGCCACACCGCGGATCTTGCCGTGGCGCCGCGAGAGCATGGTGACGATGCGGTCCGCCTCACCCAGCTTGTGGGTGCGCAGGACCACCGCCTGATCCCGATAGAGCGCCATCACCCCCATCATCCCTGCTCCCGCCCGCAGGTCACTCCCCGACACCCACCCGGACACCCTCCCGGTGCGTTCAGGCCGGCGACCGGTCAGCGACGCACGGGCCAGTCCTCGGCGAGCAGGCCGTACACCCACGAGTCCGAGACCACGCCGTCGACGATGCAGTCCTGTCGCAGCGTCCCCTCCAGGACGAAGCCCAGCTTCTCCAGCACGCGACCGGACGCGGGGTTGCGGGTGTCGCACTCGGCCTGCACCCGGTTGAGCGGCAGCGCGTCGAACGCCCAGGTCAGCACGGCGCGGGAGGCCTCGGTGGCGTAGCCGTGGCCCCAGGACGTCTGGGTCAAGCAGTACCCGAGCCGGGCGCTGCGGAAGGTGTCGTCCCAGTCGACGAAGAGGCACCACCCGAGGAAGGCCCCGTCCTCGAGACGCTGGACGGCCACCCGGATGCCGCTGCCCTGCTCGGCCATGGTGCGGCAGCGCTCGAGGAAGACCCCGGCGCGGGCAGGATCGGTCCAGGGCGGTGAGTCCCAGTACTCCAGCACCCTCGCGTCGCTCATCAGGGCCGTCAGGTCGTCGGCATCGGACGCCGCGAACGGGCGCAGCAGCAGGCGATCGGTGCGCAGGGTGGGGGTGAGCAGCTCCATGCGGCCACCGTAGCGACGCGAAGAGACGGCGCCGAGGGAGTTTTCGGCGCTATGATCGAACGCATGATCGGACTGCAGGGCTCCATCTTCGACCTGGCGGAGGAGTGTGCGCCGGGTCCCCTCGACGGGATGCAGCGCACGGAGCTGACGCGGGGCGCCTGGGTCGATCACTTGCCCGGTTGGGTGCAGGGCTCCGGCCAGCTCTTCGACCGCCTCGTCGAGGTCGTGCCGTGGCACGCGGAGGAGCGCCAGATGTACGACAACGTCGTCGCGGTCCCGCGCCTCACGAAGTACTACGGCTCGCGCGAGACGCTGCCCGACCCCCTGCTCGACGACCTCCGGGACCGACTGTCGGCGCACTACCTGCCCGAGCTCGGCGAGCCCCTGACCAGCGCGGGGCTCTGCCTCTATCGCGACGGCGCCGACTCGGTCGCCTGGCACGGAGACACGATCGGTCGCGGCTCCACTCACGACACGATCGTCGCCATCGTCTCGGTGGGGGCGGCACGCACGCTGGCCCTGCGGCCCCGCGGGGGTGGCCCCACCGCGCACCGGTTCTCCCTCGGTCACGGCGACCTCGTCGTCATGGGTGGTTCGTGCCAGCGGACGTGGGAGCACGCCATACCGAAGTCGACCTCCGCCACCGGCCCCCGCATCTCGATCCAGTTCCGCCCCCGCGGCGTCCGCTGACCCTCCCCCCACTCCACCGACATCGTGGGGGTTTCGTCCAACGTCCTTGGACGAAACCCCCACGATCATCGTTGGTCGGGCGAGGTGAACGCCGTTGCCATGCGGGCTCGCTCGCGCTCGCCGATGCCGTATGACGCCGCTGCGCGGTCCCACCCGCTCGCGGCGGCCCGGACCTCGTCCAGGATCCGCGCGGCGTCGGCCGCCCCGAGGCGGAAGTACTCCGCGACGTCCAGCGCCGCCTCGATCGACCCTCCGTCGCCCGGGTCGGCGACGTCCGTGGCGAAGGGGCCGGCGAAGGGCGTCGGGTTGAGGTCGAAGGCCGGCGAGAGCACCCACCCGTCGCCCTCGCGCAGGAAGCCGTGGTTGCGCAGGTGGTCGTCCGTGTTGTTGATCAGGGCGCCGAGGACGACGCGTCGCCAGAGCTGGTGCATGTCCTCGCGCGCCTGGGGCGAGACCTGCTCGACCACCTCGGCGATGTCCAGGTAGGTCGCGCGGTCGCCGTCGGTGGCCTCGAGCATCGTCATGGCGCTGACGTAGCCGAGACGGTGGGCGCCCCGCCGGTCGAAGCGCTCCACGACCAGCACGTCGCGGCCGCCCACCGCCACGAGCCGTGACGGCGGCACGACGACCTGCGCCGCGGCGGCCAGGTCGAGCGCGACCTTCTCCCAGGCCATGACGTTCCAGTCGTCGTGCCGGTCCGCGGGGAACTTGGCGATGCCGACCGCCCCTCCGGGCAGGCGCACGTGGGCCTTGGGGCGTGCCCCGCCGAGGGACGACCCGGCACCGACGAGCCGCCGCAGCTCCCCCAGGTCGGCCTCGTCGGACAGCACCTTGTCCGCCAGCGACAGCAGGGTGCCGAGCTCGGTGAGGACGGGCACGCCGTCCTGCGCCCCCGCCCGGAAGCTGCCCGGCGGGTCCGCCGGCAGGCGGTAGCGGAGCGCGCCCTGCCGCAGGTCGTCGCGCACGCCGAGCAGGAAGTCGGACTCCCCCGGCTGACGGGGCGTCTCGCCGGCCTCGCGAGCCGCCTCGGCGAGGGTGCGCCGCACCAGCGTCCGCCCCCACCGGTCGGGCGCACTGTCCGCGAAGGCGCCGAACAACCTCCCCGCACTGTGGAACCCACCGGATCGCAACGGCAGACCGGGCTCGAGCGCATAGGCGCCCTCGCGCGCGAAGTAGCCCGGGTCGTAGGTGAAGGTGAGGGACTCGGCCCCGCGCCCCTGGTGCACGTGCATGGTCCCCACCCGCACGTCGGGGTCGAGCCACACCTCGACGGTAATCACGGCTCCCCCGCTCCGGCCCGGCGTCGCACCCGCCGCGGCAGGAGCTCCTCCGCACGCAGCCGTCCCACGTCGCTGCGGAGGGGATCGACCGACGCCACGAGCTCGTCGAGCACACCCAGCGCCCGGGCCACCCGCAGGGCGTGCTCCAGCGCCGCACCCTCACCGGCCTCGAGGCGCTTGACGGTGCGCTCCGAGATGCCTGCGCGGTCGGCGACCTGGGCCACCGTCAGTCCCTGCAGCACCCGCCAGCCGCGCAACGACTCCCCCAGGCTCGCCAGAGCGCGGGTGACGGAGCGTGGCGTCGGGCTCGTCATACAGCCAAACTAGCAACACGGGGCCAGATCTGACCCCTTAACCCTGCAACTAGGCCAGATCTGTCCCCCCACAACCGCAGGTCGTGAGTGTTCGGTCCAAGACTCTTGGACCAAACACTCACGATCGTGGGGGTGGGTGGGAGGGGTGAGTCGTCAGCGCTCGGCGCGGTTGACCGCCGAGACCACGGCCTCGATCGAGGCGCGCAGGATGTTCTCGTGCAGGCCGATGCCCCAGAGGACGCGCTCGCCGACGGCACACTCGACGTATGACGCCGCCCGGGCGTCGCCACCCGCCGACATGGCGTGCTCGGCGTAGTCGAGGACGCGCACGTCGACGCCATAGGCACCCAGCGCGTCGACGAAGGCCGCGATCGGACCGTTGCCGCTGCCCGTCAGGACCTGCTCGACCCCACGGTCGTCGATCCGGAAGGACCACGTGCCGCGTCCGCCCTCGCCCTCGTCGTCCGTGCGAACTCCCTTGAGCGCGAACCGGCCCCAGCGCCGCTCGGCCGGCAGGTACTCGTCCTCGAAGACCTCCCACAGCTGCGCCGGCGACACCTCGCCGCCCTGCGCGTCCGTGCGGGCCTGCACGACGGCGCTGAACTCCATCTGGAGGCGGCGGGGCAGGTCCAGCCCGCGCTCGGACTTGAGGATGTAGGCGACGCCGCCCTTGCCGGACTGGCTGTTGACGCGGACGACCGCCTCGTAGGACCGGCCGATGTCGTGCGGGTCGATCGGCAGGTAGGGCACGCCCCACACGAGCTCGTCGATCCCCTTGCCGGAGGACGCGGACTCGCGGTCCATCCAGTCGAAGCCCTTCTTGATGGCGTCCTGGTGCGACCCGGAGAAGGCCGTGAAGACGAGGTCGCCGCCGTAGGGGTGGCGCTCGTGGACGGGCAGCTGGTTGCAGTGCTCGACCACCGAGCGGATGCCGGCCATGTCGGAGAAGTCGATCTGCGGGTCGATGCCCTGGCTGACCATGTTCATGCCGAGCGTGACCAGGCAGACGTTGCCGGTGCGCTCGCCGTTGCCAAACAGGCAGCCCTCGATGCGGTCCGCCCCGGCCAGGTAGCCCAGCTCGGCCGCCGCGACGCCCGACCCGCGGTCGTTGTGCGGGTGCAGGGACAGCACGACGGACTCGCGGCGGTCCAGGTGCCGGCTCATCCACTCGATCGAGTCGGCGTAGACGTTGGGCGTGGCCATCTCGACCGTGGCCGGCAGGTTGATGATGATCTTGTGGTCCGGGGTCGGGTCGATGACCTCGATGACCTCGTTGCAGACGCGGGCGGCGAACTCGAGCTCGGTGCCCGTGTAGGACTCCGGGGAGTACTCGTAGTAGATGTCCGTGTCGGGCAGCGTCTCCTCGAGCTTCTTGCACAGGCGGGCGCCCTGCAGCGCGATGTCGACGATGCCGTCCTGGTCGAGGCCGAAGACGACCTTGCGCTGCAGCACCGAGGTGGAGTTGTAGAAGTGGACGATCGCCTGCTTGGCGCCCCGCAGGGCGTCGTACGTGCGCTCGATCAGGTGGTCGCGGCACTGCGTGAGGACCTGGATCGTCACGTCGTCCGGGATGTGACCGCCCTCGATCAGCTGGCGGACGAAGTCGTAGTCGGTCTGGCTGGCGCTCGGGAAGCCGACCTCGATCTCCTTGTAGCCCATGGCGACGAGCAGCTGGAACATGCGCAGCTTGCGCTCCGGGCTCATCGGGTCGATGAGGGCCTGGTTGCCGTCCCGCAGGTCGACGGCGCACCAGCGCGGGGCGGCCTGCATGACCTTGTCGGGCCAGGTGCGGTCGGGCAGCTCGACGCGGATCTGCTCGTGGAAGGGGACGTACTTGCCAACCGGCATCGGGCTGGGCTGCTGGGGGTGGATCATGCTCTCGTGCCTCACAGTTCGCTGGTCGCTGTCATGCTCGACGGCCGAGCAGAGCGAGCTCCGCGGCGAGGGCGGCCGTCTCTAGAGGGCCTCGCCGCGGCAGGGAAGGAGGAGGCTCCAGGTGGCCGGGTGGACGGCCCCGTTCCGCATACGCACGATCCTGACCGTATGGCGATGCCCCCGGCCCGTCCACCTGGCACGCCGGGCGGTCCCGCATCCTGGGACGCCGTGTCCACGTGACGTCCTGCTGGAGACGGCGCGGGGCGTTCTCCTGATGGCGCGGTCTCGGCAGGCAGTCGAGCCCCAGCAGTCACATGCTGGTCGTATGCCGACCGCGCCTGCGCAGCTCCCCGCCCCCGTCCTGCCGCGCTGCTGCGGCATCGTCCCGCCGCACCTGCTGCGGCACATCGCCGAGGACGCGCCGGAGCGGCGCGCGGTCGAGGCGGCGCGGCACACGTTGCAGCACGACACGCGCAAGCGCAGCACACGCGAGGTCCGCACCACCCGTCCGGAGCCGCGCCTGCCGGGGGCGATCGGCCTGCGGGACTCGCGCACCCGTCATACGACTCCTGCTGCGCCACAACCGGGCTCGCCGTCGCAGCCCGCCACGCTGAAGCCCGACCGCCGCCTCCACGACGCCCGGCACGGCACGACCCTGCCCGGTCAGCTGGTCCGCTCCGAGGACGATCCCCCCACCAAGGACGAGTCCGTGACCGAGGCCTACGACGGGCTGGGGGTGACCTATCGCCTGCTGGCGGACGTCTACGGCCGGGACTCGCTCGACGGGCGCGGGCTGACGCTGGTGGCGACGGTGCACTACGACCGGGACTACAGCAACGCCTTCTGGGACGGCGAGCAGATGGTGTTCGGCGACGGCGACGGGGTCTACTTCGCGTCGTTCACCGACTCCATCGACGTCATGGGCCACGAGCTGGCGCACGGCATCACGCAGTTCACGGCGGGACTGACCTACGTCGGGCAGTCCGGCGCCCTCAACGAGTCGATCTCGGACGTCATCGGCTCGCTGACCAAGCAGCACTCCCTCGGGCAGACCGCGGACCAGGCCGACTGGCTGATCGGGGCCGGGATCTTCACCCCCAAGGTCCACGGGGTGGCGCTGCGGTCCATGAAGGCGCCCGGCACGGCCTATGACGACCCCGCCCTGGGCAAGGACCCGCAGCCGGGGTCGATGGAGGACTACGTCGACCTGCCGCACGACAGCGACAACGACAACGGTGGGGTCCACATCAACTCCGGCATCCCTAACCGCGCGTTCTACCTCGCGGCGGCTGCGCTGGGCGGGCACGCGTGGGAGCGGGCCGGACAGGTGTGGTGGGACGTGCTGACGGCGGCGCACGGCGTGCGGATCCCGCAGGACTGCGGCTTCGCCCGGTTCGCGCGGGCCACCCTCGACGCGGCGGCCGCCCGCTACGGTGCCGACAGTGAGGAGAGCACCGCCGTCGCACAGGCGTGGCAGCAGGTCGGGGTCGAGCCGGCCACCGGCAAGGACTCCGACGACTAGCGTGGTGGCGTGCGCCTCGAGAATCTGGTCATGCAGGCCCGCGACGCCGAGCGCGTCGGTGCCTTCTGGACCCAGGCCCTGGGGCTGGTGGACGCCGGCCCCACGGACTTCGGGTTCGAGGGCCGGCTGGTGCTCGGCGACGACCTGTTCCTCGACCTCAGCGTCGAGCAGGTCGACCGGGCGCCGACCCCCTCCCCTCGGCTACACCCCGACCTGGCCGGCGGCGCGCGCCAGCAGGAGGTGGTCGACCGTCTGCTCGGCCTGGGCGCTCGGCACCTTGACGTCGGTCAGCGCGACGTGCCGTGGGTCGTGCTCGCCGATCCCGACGGCAACCCCTTCTGCGTGATGGAGGATCGCGAGGCCTTTCGCGACACCGGGCCGATCGCCGCGCTGCCGCTGGACAGCGCCGATCCCGAGCGCGACGCCGCGCTGTATGCCGCCCTGACCGGATGGGTGCAGGTCGTCGGCTCCGCGCCGGTCACGCTGCGGCACCCGAGCCTGCGAGGCCCTCTGCTCGAGCTCTGCCGAGAGCTGTCGCCCAAGCAGGGTCAGAACCGGCTGCACCTCGACGTCCGGCCCGAGGCCGACGATCCGTCGCGGGACGAGCTCGTCGACCTCGCCCTCACCTTCGGGGCCACCCGCGCCGACGACGACTGGGCACAGGGGCATCCCTGGGTCGTCCTGCGGGACACCTCGGGCAACGAGCTCTGCATCCTCGACCAGCTGGACGGCTAGCAGCCCCTATCTCCCGGCGCCCCAGCGCCACAGCGTCCGATGCACCGGGCCGGCGTCGAGATAGCGCAGCACGACCTCGATGTCGGCGTGCAGCTGCTCCAGCCCGCGCCGGTAGTGCGCCGGGAAGCGGTGCTGGAGGGGATCGATGCTGTCGCGGGCCACGGCTGCGGTGGCGAGCAGGTCCGGGAGCCGGGTGCGTGGCACGCGGACGTGCATCCGGCCGTCCACCGTGTCGAGGTAGAGCAGGCACCGGCCGGTCAGGGGCAGCACGGCCGCCGCGGCCTCCGCCCGCAGCTGGTCGCTGCGCCCCTGCCCGAGACGACCCCAGCAGGACCGCAGCGCAGAGGTGTAGCGAGACGAGGCCAGGTAGCGCTGGGCGATCAGCTGGCAGGTCTCGTACTCCTCGTCGTCGAGGACGGCGGCCGACTGCCTGAGCGCGTCGATGAGCAGCAGCAGAGCGAGCGGCCCGCTGCCCAGCTCGAGCGACTCCGCCGCGAGACGCCGCTGGTCGGCCGGCAGTCGGGCCGTATGACGCTGCAGGAGGTCCGCGATGCGTCCGTCGATCGGCTCCAGCGCCTGCGGGGCCGGTGAGCGCAGGAACCCCCACAGCTCCAGCGGACGATGATCGGGGTTGCCGGGCGCCAGACCAGGGGACAGTGCGCGACAGTCGGCCAGGTCCGCGCGCAGGTCCTGCCCGCTCAGGGTCACGGCCCCGAGCGCGTCCGGGTCCAGCAGCGCCATGAACTCGATCTCGCGGGCGGCAGTCGTCAGGACCTCCGCCTCCAGGTCGTGCAAGGACACGGCGACGGCGTCGGGGTACTGCGCCAGCAGCTTCATCGTCGCTCCTCCGAGCTCCACGGCCAGATCCACGTCGGCTGGGTGCTGTCCCTGAGCGTGGTCAAGGTCGTGGTCATCTCGGTCCTCCAGGTCGTCGGGGGCTTCTCGGGGAGGGGGTTTCGGTCGACATACTCCTGCTGCAGATCGCCCGGCGCGGTCCGCGGGGGCGGCGTGGGATCGAGCCCCTCCCTCGCGCGCTGCGCGGCGTCCTGGGCCAGCATCCGCTGCTCGTGGGCCTCCTGCGTGACGCGGAAGCTCGTGCCGCCGTCGGACGCGCGCTCGTTGGTGATCACGATGTGCTGGTCGGTGCGGTCCAGGTGGTAGGCCCGCTGACCGGCCAGCTCGACGCGCGGCTGGGTGTACATCGTGCGGAAGATGCGCTCCTCGAGCTCCGCGTGCGACGTGATCTCCGGCATGTCGGGGGTGTGGACCTTGGCGCCCTTCTTGTCGAGACCGAGCACGTGCTTGTCGTAGGAGTGGCCCCGGGCGATCCGCTGCGCCGTGGCGCCGTACTCCACGTGCACCCGGTTGGTCACCTTGCCGAACATGTCGTGGGCGGCGCGGTTGCGGGCGACCTCGACGGCCCGCGGGTCGGGCCGCGGCGTGCGCACGACCCGGGGGCGCTGCCCGTCTAGATATCCCTGGGAGACGGCGGTCGCCGCGCGAGCCCACAGCGTGAGGGTCGAGTGCTGCACGGGGACGTCCATCACGTATGGCGCGCCGTCCGGGGACTCGAACGGCTCCGCCTCGTGGGCCCACTCGTAGGGGTGCGTGTAGACCCACTGCGCCAGCTCGTGATCGCCGGTCGCCAGCAGCACGGAGCGCGCGAGCATCCCGGCGTCCCCGTGGTCGGAGTACTCGTCCGCCGCGGTGGCGAACGCCTCGTCCTCGGCATAGCGCTGCCGTGACTCCTCGCTCACCGGGCCCCGGCCCCTCTTGTGGGTGTGCGAGGAGACGACCCCCACCACCTGGTGGGCACGGGTGCGCAGGTCCTCGTCGCGGGAGGCGGCCGAGGCGGCCACGGAGGTGGCCGTGGCCACGCCGGGTCGACAGACGGCCGAGGACGAGGTCACCTCCCCGGCGCCGATGCCGGCCAGGGCCCGGGCGAGCGAGTGGTCGACGTCGTCAGCCGTCGCCAGGAGTGCCTGGACATCGCCCTCCGCCGTGGTCCGCAGACCGAGCCGCTCGGCCGGCGACCACGCCGCGTCCACGGCCGGGAGGCACGCCTGCAGGTCGACGACCCGCCCGTCGTCGGTGAGCTCGAACCCGGTGGTGCGCAACGACTCCTCGAGCTGACGCAGGGCGACGACGAGCTGGTCGAGCCGTCCGGCGGCCGCCTGCAGGGCCTCGGCGACCGCCGCGACCTCGGCCGCCTCGGCCCGCACGCCTGCCCTGACGCCGTCGAGCCCGGACCGCGCGGCGTCGGCGGCCTCGCCGCGCCATCCGGCGACCTCGTCGGGCAGCCGCTGGGCGACGCCGCCGAGGGTCACGGCACGCCCGCCGACCGAGGCGGCCACGTCGCGGACCCCGGACGCCGACCAGCGCCGCACCTGCTCCAGCGTCGTCATGGCGCACCGTCCAGGGCGGTCGTCGCCGCGTCCTCGCACGCGCCGTAGGCCTCGCCCGCGCCCACGAGGGCGTCACCGAGCAGGCCAAGGGCCTGGTGCAGCAGCGCGAGCCGGCCGTCCAGCAGCTCGGCCAACCTGGATGCCACCTCGGCGCTGACGCTGCCGGGGAGAGCACCGGCGAGCGGCTCCACCACCGGCGCGACGCGCGCGTGGGCCAGCTCGTCGGCGGCGCCACGCACGCAGGTGCCGCCGTCGACGACGGCCGGCACGGTCACGACATACCGGCTCATCTGCGGGCCACCTCCTGCTCGACTGATGTCAGGAGGGTATGGCGACCGCCGCCTCGCGGCCCCGCGTCATCCACAGGCGGGGCACGCGGCCGGATCCGTCATCCACAGGCCGCGCCGCGAGGGTCAGAAGCCGAGGCGCTGCAGCTGCTTGGGGTCGCGCTGCCAGTCCTTGGCGACCTTGACGTGCAGGTCGAGATAGACCCGCTGGCCGAGCAGGGCCTCGATCTGGGTGCGGGCCTGGGTGCCGACCTCGCGCAGGCGGGAGCCGCCGCGGCCGATGACGATGGCCTTCTGCGAGGGGCGCTCGACGAAGACGTTGACCCGCACGTCGAGCAGCGGGCTGTCCTCGGGCCGGTCCTCGCGCGGGACCATCTCCTCGACGACCACGGCCAGGGAGTGCGGCAGCTCGTCGCGCACGCCCTCGAGCGCCGCCTCGCGCACGAGCTCGGCGATCATGACGGCCTCGGGCTCGTCGGTGAGGTGACCCTCAGGATAGAGCGGCGGCGACTCGGACAGGTAGGACACGAGCACCTCGGCGACCTCGCCGACCTGGTCGCCGGACGTGGCGGAGCAGGGGATGATCGCGTCCCACGAGCCCAGCTGGTCCACGGCGATGAGGTGCTCGGCGAGCCGCTGCCGATCGACCTTGTCGCTCTTGGTGACCAGGGCGACGACCGGGCGACGACGCGACCGCTGCAGCTCGGCGAGCTCGGCGGCGATGAACTGGTCGCCGGGGCCGGGTCGCTGGTCGGCAGGGAGGCAGAAGCCGATGACGTCGACCTCCAGCAGGGTCTCGCGGACGAGGTCGTTGAGCCGCTGGCCGAGCAGGGTGCGCGGCTTGTGCAGTCCCGGGGTGTCCACCAGGATCAGCTGGCCCTGCTCGGTGTTGGCGACGCCACGGATGGTGTGCCGGGTCGTCTGGGGCTTGCTGCTGGTGATCGCGACCTTCTGCCCGACGAGGGCGTTGGTCAGCGTGGACTTGCCGGCGTTGGGGCGACCCACGAGGCAGGCGAATCCTGCGCGGAAGGGTGTGCTCATGAGTGGTCCTCCTGGTGCCGGGCGGCGTCGACGGTGTCGGCGCGAAGGGTGCGGTCCCGATCACGCTCAGCCTCCCACACGTCGACCGGCGAGGGTTCCTGCGGCAGGCGGCGCACGACGACGGTCGCGATCCGGTGCCGGCGGCCGGCCGGACGCTCGGCGGTGAGCTCGAGGCCGAGCAGCTCGACCCGCGACCCGGGGATCGGGACGCGGCCGGAGGCCTTGGCGATCAGCCCGCCGACGGTGTCGACGTCCTCCTCCTCGAGGTCGATCCCGAACTCCTCGGCGAAGTCGTCGACGTGCATGGTGGCGGGGATCCGGACCGTGCCGTCCTCGAGGGGCTCGACCCCCTGCGCCTCGCGGTCGTGCTCGTCGGCGATCTCGCCGACGATCTCCTCGAGGATGTCCTCGATGGTGACGAGGCCGGCGGTGCCGCCATACTCGTCGACCACCACGGCCAGGTGGACCTGGTCCTGCTGCATCTCGCGGAGCAGGTCGTCGACCGGCTTGCTGTCGGGGACGAAGTGCATGGGCCGCATCAGCTCCTCGACGGGCAGCGACCTGGCCTGCTCGTCGTCGTTGACCCGCCGGGTGACGTCCTTGAAGTAGAGCAGCCCGAGCACGTCGTCGCTGTCCTCCCCCACGACCGGGATGCGCGAGAACCCGGAGCGCAGGAAGAGCGATATGGCCTTGCCGAGCGTCTTGTCGTGCTCCAGGGTGAGCATGTCGGTGCGCGGCACCATCACCTCGCGGGCGACGGTGTCCCCGAGCTCGAAGACGGAGTGGATCATCTCGCGCTCGTCGTCCTCGATGACGTCGCGCTGGCTCGCGATGTCGACGAGGTCGCGCAGCTCCGCCTCGGTGGCGAACGGCCCCTCGGCATAACCCTTTCCGGGCGTCACGGCGTTGCCGAAGGCGACGAGCAGGCGGACGACGGGGCCGAGGACGCGGCGCAGCCACACGAGGGTCGGCGACATCATCAGGGACACGCGCGTGGCGTGCTGGTGCCCCAGCGTCCGCGGCGAGACCCCCGCCAGGACGAAGGACAGCAGCGCCATGACGCCGATGCTGACGAGCACGGGCGCGACCGGGCCGTCGAGGCGCTCGGTCACCGCGACCGTGACGAGCACGGCCATCGTCGCCTCCATGACGACACGGAGGAAGGTGGCGGCCGAGATGTAGCCGGGCTTGTCGGCGACGACCGTGGCGAGGGCTCGCGCGCCGGGGCGGCCCTCGTCGAGCATCTCCTCGCTGGTGTGCCGCGAGACGCGTTGCACCGCAGACTCGGTCAGCGCCAGCACGAAGGTCAGGACCAGGGCCAGCACCGCACCCAGGACGAGCTGGATCGTCACGATCAGCCCTGCGGTCGCCCGCGGCCGGCGAGGTAGGTGAGGAGCAGCGTGCGCTGCAGGTCGAACATCTCACGCTCCTCGTCCGGCTCGGCGTGGTCGTAGCCGAGCAGGTGCAGGATGCCGTGGGTGGTCAGCAGGAGCAGCTCCTCCTCGAAGGAGTGCCCGGCCCCCGCGGCCTGCTTCTTGGCGACCGAGGGGCACAGCACGATGTCGCCGAGCACGCCCTCCTGCAGCCGCTGCCCCTCGCGACCCGGCCGCAGCTCGTCCATCGGGAAGCTCATGACGTCGGTCGGACCCTCGAGGTCCATCCACTGCACGTGGAGCCGCTCCATGGAGTCCTCGTCGACGAGGGTGATGGCGAGGTCGGCGCCGCGGTGGACCCGCATGGCGCCGTAGACGAACTGGGACAGCGCGACGAGCTCGCGCACGTCGACCCGGTGGTCGGTCTCGTTGTGGACGTCGATGCTCATCGGCGCGGCGCCTGTCCCCTCTGGTGGTGCGTGGTGCGGCCCTGCGAGGTGCCGCCGTGCTGCGACTCGTCCCAGGCGCCGTAGGCCTGGACGATCTCGCCGACGAGCCGGTGGCGCACGACGTCGGCCGCCGAGAGCTCGGAGAAGTGGATGTCCTCGACGTCGGACAGGATGTCGCGCACGACGCGCAGGCCCGACTGGGTGCCGCCCGGCAGGTCGACCTGGGTCACGTCACCGGTGACGACGATGCGGGAGCCGAACCCGAGACGGGTGAGGAACATCTTCATCTGCTCGGGCGAGGTGTTCTGCGCCTCGTCAAGGATGATGAACGCGTCGTTGAGGGTGCGGCCGCGCATGTAGGCCAGCGGCGCCACCTCGATGGTCCCGGCGGCCATCAGCCGCGGGATCTGCTCGGGGTCGAGCATGTCGTGCAGCGCGTCGTAGAGCGGGCGCAGGTAGGGGTCGATCTTGTCGGTGAGCGTGCCGGGCAGGAAGCCGAGCTTCTCCCCCGCCTCGACCGCCGGCCGGGTCAGGATGATCCGCGTGACGTCCTTGGCCTGTAGCGCGGCGACGGCCTTGGCCATCGCGAGATAGGTCTTGCCGGTGCCGGCGGGCCCGATGCCGAAGACGATGGTGTGCGTGTCGATGGCGTCGACGTAGCGCTTCTGCCCGAGGGTCTTGGGGCGGATCGTGCGCCCGCGCGCCGAGATGATGTTGGTGGTGAGCACGTCGGCGGGCCGCTCGACGGAGCGGTTGCGCAGCATAACGATCGAGCGTTCGACGGCGTCCCGGTTGATGGCGCCACCGGCCTCGACGACGACGAGGAGCTCGCCGACCAGCTCCTCGACCAGCGCGGCGTCGCTGGAGGGGCCGTCGAGGCGGAACTCGTTGCCGCGGACGTGGATGTCGAGCCGCGGGAACGCGCGCTCCATCGTGCGTAGCAGCTCGTCGTGCGGCCCCAGCAGCGAGATCATGGGGACCGACGCGGGTATGACGATCGCGTGGTGCGCGGCAGGGGCGCCACCAGGGCTCGGGGTGTCGGGTCGTGGGGTGTCTGTCATCGTCCCGTCAGTCTACGTGCCGGGTCCGACACACCCTGGGACACGTGGCCGGCCGGCCGAGGCTCTGCGTGTGTCGGCCGGGGGACTCAGCCGGGGGGCCACTGCAGCGCGCGGCCGCCCACGACGTGCAGGTGCAGGTGGTCGACGCTCTGCTGGGCGTCCTGGCCGGTGTTGGAAACGAGGCGGTAGCCGCGCTCGACCAGTCCCTGCTGCTCGGCGACCTGCCCTGCTGCCAGGACCACGTCGACCATCAGCTGGGGGTCGGCCTGGGCCGTCGCCACGGCGTTGGGGTGGTGCGCCTTGGGCACCACGAGCACGTGCGTGGGCGCCTGCGGCTGGATGTCGCGGAAGGCGAGCGTCGTCTCGGTCTCGTGCACGACGTCCCCCGGGATCTCCCCGGCGACGATCTTGCAGAACAGGCAGTCAGGGTCACGTGGGGTCATGCGGCCAGCCTAGCCAGGGACCCCCGCCCCGGCCGGGCGAGCATCCGTCGGCGGGGCGCCGTGGTGCGGGGCCCCGACGTGGGTGACACTGTGAGCAACCCCGTCGTCGTCAGCGAAGGAGCTCGACGTGACCAGCACGAGCACGACGTCCCGCCAGGTCCTGTCCACCATGTCCACGGCCGCGGTCGCCGCGTCGGTCGCCGTGGCACTGTCCGGGTGCGCGCAGCAGACCACCAGCTCGCAGGTGTCCCGAGCCGCCAGCGCCTCCAGCAGCGCGGGCTCCACGACGCCCGCGGCCTCCGGCACGTCCACCACCTCGTCCGCGACGCCGTCAGCCGGCACCGACGGGGCCGGCTCGGAGCAGGCCGGGACGCCCGCACCGGTCGACGCCACCACCGCCGGAGCCCCGTCGTCAGCCGCACCAGACGTCGCCGCCCGGTCCGTGGCACCGTCACGGGCTGCCCTGCCCGTCTACTTCCTGGGTCGGGACGGCACCCAGGTCCGCGAGGGCGGCGGTGCCGCGACGCCGCGGCTGCGCCTGTTCCGCGAGTTCGTGCCCGCGCAGCGATCGGGCTCGACCGAGCAGCGCGCCGAGACGGCCGCCAACGTCGCGATGCGCGAGGCCGGGTCGCGCGGCTACCTCAACGTGTGGGGCGAGCGCACCGTCACGGACATCAAGGTGGGCGCGGGCGCGATCGACGTGACCCTCGACGGACCGACCCGCACGGTCGACGACGCCACCGCGCGCATCGGCACGGCATCCGTCGTGTGGACGGTGACCGCCGCCACGGGCAAGAACCTCCCGGTCCGGTTCCGCTCCCCCGACGGCCGGGTGCTCGGGACCCTCCCCACCAGCAAGACCTACTCCCGGTCGGCCGGGGTCGCCCAGACCAGCGAGCTGGCGGCGGTGTGGATCGACTCCCCCGGCGCGGGCGCGGCGCTCAAGGCGGGACCGGTCGTGGCGACCGGGCAGGCGTGCGCCTTCGAGGGCTCGGTGTCCTACTCCCTCACGCGCGCCGGCAAGGCGGTCCGCTCGGGCCACACCACCGCCTCCATCGCGTGTCCGACGCGCGGCGCCTGGCGCGTCGACCTCGGCCGGCTCGCGGCCGGCAGCTACCAGCTCCAGGTGTGGGCGCCCAGCCCCGCCGACGGCCAGCGCGACCTCGGCCGAGCCACCCGCACCTTCACCGTCCGCTGACCTACCTCAGGTAGTCACATTTAGGTTGGGTGGTGCCCGCGGGCGTCCTGTCTGTCACTGGGCCGCTTCGGTGAGCTCTTGCGGATGATTGGTCGCTCGCGGGCATGCCGGTGTCTGAGGGGTGTCTCTTGTTCGGGAGCGTGCGGCGACCGTTCTGTGGTCGACCCCTACTTCGAATGTGTAGGTGAGCCACGACGACACGGGCCTGGAATGACAGGACACGTGATCGGAGGACTCGTCGTGCAATACGTGCTGGGGATCGATCTGGCGTGCAGAGCCAGACATCAGGCCTCGCTGGCCGACATCGATGGCCGGATCGTCTGGCATGGGTGGAAATTCACGTCCCGCCCCGAAGAGCTCGAGCGGTTGTGGGCCAAGATCGCGCTAGGCCCGGGCGACGACCTGCTGGTGGTGATGGAACCCACACGCAACGCGTGGGTCCTGCCCAAGCACTGGTTCGCCTCCCGTGGTGCCCGCGTCGTGCTGATACCGACCACGCAGTCCGCGGACCTGCGCGCGTACCTGTCCAAGCACACCAAGAATGACAAGCTGGACTCCCAGCTGCTGGCCCGCCTGCCGTCCCTGCACGGCGAGGAGCTACGCGAGCACCACGGCGCCGGGCCCGGTGACCCGCTGCGACGCCTGGTCCGGCGCCGGGACCGCAAGGTGGCCCAGCACACCCAGGCCAAGATGCGTCTGGACAGCCTGCTGGAGCTGTTGGGCCCGGGCTGGCACGACGCGCTGGGCAGCGACTTCACCAAGACCGGCGCGAAGGTCCTGATCCGGTACAGCGACCCCCGCGCCCTGCTGCGGCTGGGACCGGCCCGGTTGACGACCTTCTTGGCCCGTCACTCCCGCGGCCACTGGGGCAGGCCGCACGCCGACGCGTTGCTGGCCGCGGCCCGCGAGTCCGTGCAGATGTGGGGCCCGGAGGGGATCGACTACGCCGAGCTGGCCGACAGCATCGCCGCCGAAGCCAGCGACCTGCTCACCCTCCACGACCAGATCGCTGCCCTGGACGCTCGAATCGCCCCCCACGTCCAGGACGCCGACCCCGGCAAGGTCCTGACCTCGGTCCCCGGCATCGGAGCCGCTACCGCCGCCGTGATCGTGGCGATCATCGCCGACCCCGCCCGCTTCCACAGCCTGGACGCCGTCCGGGCCTACAGCGGCCTGGTCCCGATCACCAGCCAGTCCGGCAACCAGGCCAGCGCCCGCGGGCTGACCAAGGCCGGTGACCCGCTGCTACGCAAGATGGCCTTCCTGGCCGCGGACACCGCCCGCCAGACCGACCCCCAGCTCGCCCGCCAGTACCAACGACTACGCCACAGCGGACGACACCACACCAGCGCGATCTGTCACCTGGCCGGCACCCTGCTGGTGCGCGCCGTGGCCTGCTGGCGCGCCAACAGCCCCTACATCCTCAAAGACACCGACGGCACCCCCATCACCACGGCCCAGGGCCGTCAGATCGTCAACGACCGCTACCAGATCGACCCTGGCAAGACCCGTGGACAGACCAAGAACCGCAAGGCCCAGCACCACAAGAAAAGGACGAGCCGGGAGTCACAGAAGTCGCACAGCGCTCCAACATCCCGACCCGTCCCCATCAATCCTAGAAGCCCCGCACTGACTTGACTCCCCTTAGGAACTCATC
>NZ_AUFG01000035.1 GCF_000426385.1 Arsenicicoccus bolidensis DSM 15745 | reverse complement strand
GCGCGCTGCAGCAGGCCACCGGTGCTGGTGGGCGCCACCGGTGCTGGTGGGCGCCACGCACGCGAGTGGGCGATTCCGGTGGGAGGGCGGAACTGGTTGCTCGGACTGCCGGGAGGGCGCCATAGCTGCCCTCTCACGAGCTGCCGACCACGGGCCGTTGGTGGGATCTGGTCCCGGTGGCGGGTTCCGGTCTGGGTGGTGACGGCGCTGCCTGGTGGCGCGCTGCAGCAGGCCACCGGTGCTGGTGGGCGCCACCGGCGTCGGAGGGCGCCACCGGTGCTGGTGGGCGCCACGCACGCGAGTGGGCGATTCCGGTGAGAGGGCGGAACTGGTTGCTCGGACTGCCGGGAGGGCGCCATACGCGCCCACTCACGAGTCCCGGATCCCGCCGGTCCCACCAGCGCGGTCTGCGGGAGCTAGCGTTCGCCGGCGGTGGGCCAGGCGTTGGGCTGGCAGCCGGCCAGACCCTTGCTCTGCTGCATCATGACGGGCGCGACCTCGCCCTTGCCGCCGCACTGCCGGTGCCCGTGACCGAGGAAGTGCCCCACCTCGTGGTTGACCATGTACGCGCGGTAGGTCGCGACGTCGGTGAAGGTCGGCGTCTGCAGGGTCCAGCGGTCGGAGTTGAGGATCACGTCGTCGCCGTGCCGGCAGCTCCACCGCCCCAGGGTCTGCAGCGGCAGGCACATGCGGTCGGTCGTCGGCGGTGAGGCCACATAGATCGTGAACTCCGCCTGCGTCGCGTCCGGCACCAGCTCGAAGGACGCGCCCCGGTAGCCGATCCACCCGCGCGGGTCGTTGAGCACACCGGCGATCTCGCGCGCCGCGGCGCCCGCGTCGATGCCGGTGCCGCCCTCGACCTTGACGGCATACCGGTGGACGCTGGGTGTCTGACGTGCGGGCTTGACCGCGGTCGGTGCCGCCGTCCAGGTGCCGTCGCCCTTGACTCCCGAGCGTCGTATGCCGCCGCCCGCGGCCTTCGTCGGCCCGGTCGTGGCGGCGCTGCTGGTCGAGGTGGTCGTCGGCGTCGACGTGCTGGCCCTACGTGATGAGGACGGGCTATCCCCAGGCGACGAGGACGAGCCGGCCGCCGCGGAGGGTGCTGCGGTCCCGGCCGCCGCTGCGGTGGCGGCTGCGGTGGATGTCGTTGTGCCAGCAGGCTTCGCGGTGCAGCTGCGGACGAGCAGGCTCAGCGCGAGCACGACCACGAGGCCGAGGACCACGAGGACGACCCGGCCACGCGGGGTGAGGCGGAGCGCCGGCCTGCGGGGTGTGGGCGACTGCGGGGCTGTCACTCGCTCAGCCTAGGCAGGTCGGTCGGGTCGGGCCCCGTGCCACGCCGCCCGAGGTGCCGGACCATCCGGTCGGGCTCGCGCCATCCGGCGGGGCTCGCGTCATACGGACCGGGCTCGCGTCATACGGGTCGGGCAGGCGGATCAGCCGGCCTCCGTCCCATCAGCCCGCTGAACGAAGGCCGGTCGATGCCTCTGCCCGCGGCGGGTCAGTCGAGGCGGTCGGCGGCGACCACGCCGCGCATCACCTGGTCGATCGCGGCGCGGGCCGTGGCGGCGAGGGCGGGCTGCGGGGCGCAGGTCGCGATCTGGCCGAGCAGGTCCACGACCTGCTTGCACCGCCGCACGAAGTCGCCCGCCGCCATGTCGGAGTCGCGCAGGCACACCTCGAGCGCCTGGCCGGAGGCCCAGCGGTGGACGGACCAGAGCATGCCCCCGTCCGGCTGGCCGGTCTCGGGCAGGTGGCCGGCGGCCTCGCGGTCGGCGATCGTCGACCACAGCCGCACCATCTGCTGGTAGGCCTCGGCCACGTCGGCGTTGGGGGTGCGCGGCTTGGGGTCGGTCTCGTCCCGGCGGGGCTCGTAGACGAGGGCCGACACGGTGGCCGCCAGCGAGGGACCGTCGAGCCGCTGCCACACGCCGTGCGCGAGGCACTCGGCGGCCAGGAGGTCCTTCTCGGAGTAGAGGCGTCGCAGCATCTGCCCGCTCGGCGTGACCGACTCCCCCGCCGGGTCGAGGTAGCCGAGCTCGGACAGCAGGTCGCAGATCTGGTCGAACTGCCGGGCCACGGAGTTGGTGCGGCCGGAGACCTTGCGGCGCAGCCCGTGCGTCTCGCGGGCGAGCCGGTGGTAGCGCTCGGCCCAGCGGGCGTGGTCCTCGCGCTCGGGGCACTGGTGGCAGGGGTGGGACTTCATCCGCTGGCGCAGCGAGGCGACCGCCTGCTCCCCCGCGGACGATCCCCCCTCGCCGTCGGACCCCGGGCGCCGGCCCTTGCCGCGCGGCGGTGGCTCGTAGGGCACCTTGGCCCGGACCGTCGAGGCGAGGTCCTTGCGCATCTTGGTGTTGCGGGCGTTGAAGTTGCGCGGCAGCTGCAGGGTCGTGACCGGGCGCACGGGCGCGTCGACGTCGTGGACCGTCAGGCGTCGCGCCCGGCCGTCGGCGTTGATCACGAGCGGGGTCGGCGGGTTGTTGCGCCCCGCGGTGTTGGCGTTGACGACGATCGCCATGCCGGTGTGGCGGCCTTCGCGCAGCGAGATGACGTCCCCGGGCTGCAGGTCCTCGAGCGACTGCTCGATCTCGGCGCGCCGCGACGAGGACCGCTCGCGGGCCATGGACTTCTCGAGCTGGCGGATCTGCTCGCGCAGCGCGGAGTACTCCTCGAAGTCGCCGAGGTGGCAGGTCATCGCCTCGTGGTAGCCCTCGAGGGCCTCCTCGTTGCGCCGCACCTGGGTCGCGAGACCGACCACGGCCCGGTCGGCCTGGAACTGCGCGAACGAGGTCTCGAGGATGTCGCGGGCCTCGCTGCGGCCGACCCGCTCGACCAGGTTGACGGCCATGTTGTAGGTCGGTCGGAAGGACGAGTTGAGCGGGTAGGTGCGCGTGGAGGCGAGGCCGCCCACGGCCAGCGGGTCGATGCCGCGGGACCACACGACGACGGCGTGCCCCTCGATGTCGATCCCGCGGCGCCCGGCGCGGCCCGTGAGCTGGGTGTACTCCGCCGGGGAGAGCTCGACGTGCGCGTCGCCGTTGAACTTGACGAGCTTCTCCAGCACGACGGTGCGGGCGGGCATGTTGATGCCGAGCGCGAGCGTCTCGGTGGCGAACACCGCGCGGATCCGCCCGGCGGTGAACAGCTCCTCCACGATCTCGCGGAAGGTCGGCAGCATCCCCGCGTGGTGCGCGGCGTAGCCCCGGCTCAGGGCCTCGACGAAGTCGTGGTAGCCGAGGATGCCGAGGTCCTCGTCGGCCACCCCGGCGATCCGCTCCTCGACCGTGCGCCGGATGCGGCGCCCCTCCTCGGGCGGCACGAGCCGGACGTCCTGGGCGAGCAGCTGGGCGACCGCGCCCTCGCAGCCCGCCCGGCTGAAGATGAAGGTGATGGCCGGCAGCAGCCCGCCGCGGTCGAGCCGCGCGATGACCTCGGCCCGCGAGGCCGCGCCGCCCGGTCGGCTGCCCCGCGCCCCGCCGCCACCGGAACCCCCGCCCGCACCTGAGTACTGACCGCCCGGCCCACCGCCGCGAGGGCGCTCCGAGTCGGGCCCACCCCGACCGCGACCGCGCCCGCGCGAGCCCCACGGGTCGTTGGCCCGGCTCGTGCTGCGCATGCCGCGCCCGGCGGCGTAGGACGACCGCTCCAGCGACTGAAGCCGCTGCACCAGGTCGGGGTTGACCTTGACGATCTCGTCCGTGATCCGGTTGTGGGAGTCGCGGTCCTTGCCGAGGATGGCGCCGCCGTCGTCGACGAACAGGTCGAACAGCTCGCGCCCGACCATCATGTGCTGCCACAGCGGCACCGGCCGGTGCTCGGACACGACGACCGCGGTGTCCCCGCGCACGGTCCCCAGCCAGGCGCCGAACTCCTCGGCGTTGGAGACGGTCGCCGACAGCGAGACCACCTGCACCGCCTGGGGCAGGTGGATGATGACCTCCTCCCACACGGCGCCGCGGAACCGGTCGGCGAGGTAGTGGACCTCGTCCATGACGACGACGCCGAGGCCGTGCAGCGACGAGCTCCCGGCATACAGCATGTTGCGCAGGACCTCGGTGGTCATGACGACCACGGGGGCCTCGCCGTTGACGGACGAGTCCCCGGTGAGCAGCCCGACCTGGTCGGCGCCGTGCCGGGCGACGAGGTCGTGGTACTTCTGGTTGGACAGCGCCTTGATGGGCGTGGTGTAGAACGCCTTGCGCCCCGTGGCCAGCGCCAGGTGGACGCCGAACTCCCCCACGATCGTCTTGCCGGCCCCAGTGGGGGCGGCCACCAGGACCCCATGCCCGTCCTCGACCGCCGCGCACGCCTCGAGCTGGAACGCGTCGAGCTCGAACGGGAAGCTCGCGGTGAAGGTGTCCAGATGTGGGTGCTGCGCCATGTCCAGCAGGCTACGCGACAGGACCGACAGGCCCTCGTATGACGGCGCCCGGCGTCACAGCCGGCTGGCCTCGTCGTCGGCGAGGTCGCTGTAGTCGGGCTCGCGCCGGGCGCGCCGGCCGTCGATGATCCTCGCCACCCCGTAGGCCGCGAAGTAGAGACCGCACAGGGGCAGGGCCAGCGCGAACATCGTCCACGGGTCCGGGGTCGGCGTCATCATGGCGGCGAAGGTGAAGATGAGGACGACCGCGATCCGCCAACCCTTGAGCATGATGTGCGCGGGCAGGACGTGGATGACGTTGAGCGCGACCAGGAGCACCGGCAGCAGAAAGGCCAGGCCGAAGCTCAGGATGAACCGCGTGACCCAGGTGAGGTAGTAGTCCGCCTGCAGGATGTTGGACGCGCCGATCGGGGTGAAGTCGAGCAGCACCTCGATCGCCTTGGGCAGGGCGTAGAGCGCGCCCCAGCAGCCGAGCAGGAAGAGCGGGACGGCGGCGGTGATGAAGGCCAGGGCCGTGCGCTTCTCGCGCTTGTGCAGCCCCGGGACGATGAACGCCCAGATCTGCCACAACCACACCGGGCTGGCGACGATCGTGCCGACGAACACCGCGACCTTGAGCTTGAGCGAGAAGGCGCCGGTGATGTCGGGGAAGGACAGGATGACGTTGGCGCGCCGTGCGGCGGCGCTGATCCGCAGGGGCTCCTGCAGGCGGAACACCAGGGGGTCGTAGTAGATCCAGCCGATGATCGAGGCCAGCACGACCGCCAGGGCGGCGATGAGGATGCGGTTGCGGAACTCGCGCAGGTGGTCACCGAGGGACATCCGCCCCTCGGGGTTGCGTCCCCGGCGGCGGATGCCGGGACGCGTCGACTGCTCGCGGGCCATGCGCTGGGCGACCGCCCGGCTCAGGCGCGGGGTGCGGTGTCGCCGGGCTCGCGGCGGTAGCGCACGCCGTCGATGACCACGAACTCGTCGCCGGACGTGGCGGACGAGGCGCCGGACGCGGCGCCGTGCACCGGCTGGGCCGGGGGCACGGGCTGAGCCGGCTGGGAGGTCTGCGTGACGCGCGTGGTCCGGGTCTCCTGCGTCGCCTGGGTCGCGTCGACCCCTCCGGACGTGGGCCGGGTGGTGGTGCTCGTCGTCGTGGTGGTGCGATGCGGCTCGGCCAGCTCGTCGTCGACCGTGGTGCTCGACCTGTCGCGCTCGCCGTCGTTCTTCATCTCGGACACCTCGGACTTGAAGATGCGCATCGACCGGCCCAGGCTGCGGGCGGCGTCCGGCAGCCGCTTCCACCCGAAGACGGTGACGATCACCAGCACGAGGATGATCAGGTGCCAGGGCTCGAACGCGTTGCGGATCATCGGGGTCGACCAGCCTTCCAGTGGGTCTGCCTACGAGGGACGAGAGGTCCTGGTCCGTCATCCTACGGGTGTCAACCCCGAGGACGACCAACGCCGGTGAACATGCGGCAACGGCAGGGCGTCACCGGGATGGCGACCGCTCACCGGCAGGGCACGGTTCAGCGATAGAGCGCGAGCGCCGCCTCGGCGCCCTCCCGCACCTCGGCCCGCAGCTCGTCCGGCGAGACGACGCGTGCTGCGCCGCCGAGCCGCAGCAGGAGCCGCCGCAGCCAGGCGGTGTCGCTCGTCGCGATCGTCACGCGCAGCCCACCGCCGTCACGCTCCTGCGCCGACTCGCACGGGTAGTAGTCGCGCACCCACCGCGCCTGCTGGTCGAGGTCGAGGACGACGCGCAACGACAGCTCGTCGGGGCGGAAGATCCCGTTGTCGAGGTCGCGCGGGCGCGCGTCGGCCGGCGGGGTGCCGTCGACGTCGAGGACCTCCAGCTCGGCGATCCGGTCGAGGCGGAAGAGCCGGACGTCCTGCGCCCGGTGGCACCAGGCCTCGAGGTACCACGGCCCGTCGACGTTGACCAGGCGCATGGGGTCGACGTCGCGCTCGGTGGTCTCGTCGCGGCTCGGCACGACATAGTTGAGGTGGACGCGGCGACGCCCGGCGAGCGCCTGCCGCAGCGCCGACAGCCGCCCCTCGAGACGCTCGCCCTCCGCGCCGCCGCCCTCGGCCTCGACGCGCATGTCGACGCTGATCTGGGCGGCCTGCGCGGCGACGCCGGACACCTCGCTGGTGGCGGCCTCGAGCTTGGCCAGGGCGCGGTCGACGGCGTCGCGCTCCCCCAGCCCCGGCACCGCCGCCAGGGCGCGCAGCCCCACCATCAGCGACAGCGCCTCGTCGACCCCGAGCCGCAGCGGGCGGGCGATCGTGTCGGCGTTGGAGACGTAGACCTGCCCGTCCTCCCACTGCGCGTCGATCAGGTCGTCGTGGTAGCCGCCGGGCGTGCCGCAGAGGAACAGCAGGGCCAGGTCGGCCTCGATCTGGGCCTCGGACACGCCGAACTCCGCTGCGGCGACGTCGATCTCGACGCCCTGGTGGGTCAGCAGCCACGGCACCATCGTGAGCAGGCGGCTGAGCCGCGCCGTCGCCGACTCGTTCATGTCCACGCTGCCGCGGGGATCCCTGGCGCTCATCGGCTCGCCTCCAGCGCCCCGGTCAGTCTGCGTATGACGGCCTCGCGGAGCTCGGCGGGCGCCAGCGCCTCGACGTCCGCCGCATAGCCCGCGAGCTCGTCGGCGAGCCGCTCCGTGTCGGTGCACGGCAGCTCGATCTCGTCCCACCCGCCAGTCATGCCGGTCCCGGCCTCGCCACCACCAGCACCACCGGCACCACTACTCGGGCCGGTCTGCCCGGCGCGGCGGCGCAGCGCGTGCCCCGCGCCCTGGCGGACGCGCAGCGTCGCCGTGACCGCGGGGCGCTCGGAGGCCTGGGCCCGGATGGACCCCAGCGGGTCGTGGTCGGCGGGCACGGCATACGACCCGGCCTTGCCGGCCCAGGCGATGGGTCCCTCGACCCGCCCGAGGCGGAACACGCGGGGTGCGTCGCGGTCGGTGTCGAAGCCCGTGAGGTACCACCGGCCGTGCCACGCCGCGATCCCCCACGGCTGGACGTGGCGGGTGGTGAGCGCGCCGGTCCCCGAGCGCCGGTAGTCGAAGCGGATCGGGCGTCGCTGCAGGACGGCGTCCTTGGCGCGGGCGAAGGCGGGCTCGGCGGTGCGGACGCGCGGCTCGAGCCCGATCACCGAGGAGTCGTCGCGCTCCACGCCGGCCGCCTCGAGCTTGCGCAGCGCGCGGGCGGCGGGCCCGGCCAGCGACGCCTGCGCCCAGGTGCGGCTGGCGAGCCCGAGCACCGCGATCTCGTCGGGCTCGAAGGCGACCTCGGGCAGGGCGTACTCGCGCCGGTCGATGCGGTAGCCCTCCTCGTTGTCGAAGAGGGGGTCGATGTCCTCGGTCACGAGCGGGATGCCGAGCTCGCGCAGCTCGTCCTTGTCGCGCTCGAACATCCGGTTGAAGGCGTCCTCGGACAGCGCCGCGCCGTACTGCGGGACGGCCTCGCGGATCTTGGACTTGGGCAGCGCCCGTCGCGTGTAGAGCAGGCAGATGACCAGGTTGAGCAGCCGCTCGGTCTTGGCGGAGCTGATGGGGGTCCGCGCAGGAGCCACGTCGTGCCCCTCCCTTCGATGGTCCGGCCACTAGTCTGGCGCCGTGATCCGCTGGCGCAGCGCCCGAGTCGACGCCGTCCGGGCCGAGTGGCCCGGCGCAGTCGAGTATGCCGTAACTGTGTTCGAGGAGGGGGCTGGGGACGCCGCCTCCGGCACCGCGTGTCGGGCCCTCGCCTACGTCGACCTCGTGGGCCGCCCGCAGGTGGGCGACACCGTCCTGCTCAACGTCTCCGCGCTCGAGCGCGGCCTCGGCACCGGCGGCCTGGCCCTCGTGGTCGCCGACCCGGACCGTATGCCGGCAGACCCGCCCCCGGGGCCCGGGCACGTCGTCAAGGCCCGCTACACGCCGCTGCAGGCCATGGTGCTCGGCGTCGACGAGCAGGAGAGCCCGCACCACGCGCTGCTCGCGGACGCCGACTCGATCGACGGGATGCCGGTGGTCACGGCCGACCTGCACTCCGCGGTGCCCGCCGTCCTGGCCGGCCTGCGGGCCGAGCAGCCGGACGCGGTCGTCGCCTATGTCATGACGGACGGCGGCGCCCTGCCCGCACGGTTCAGCCGGACGGTCGCGGGGCTGCGCGAGGCGGGTTGGCTGGCGTCCTGCATCACGGTGGGCCAGGCCTACGGCGGGGACCTGGAGGCCGTCAACGTCCACACCGGGCTGCTCGCCGCGCGGCTCGTGGTCGGTGCCGACGTCGCCGTGGTCGCGCAGGGCCCGGGCAACCTCGGCACCGGCACCCGCTGGGGCTTCTCGGGGACCAGCGCGGGCGAGGCGGTCAACGCCGCCCACACGCTCGGCGGCGTCGCGGTGGCCTCGCTGCGGGTGTCCGAGGCCGACCCGCGCCCGCGGCATCGCGGCGTCAGCCATCACAGCGTGACGGCATACGGCCGGGTCGCCCTGGTGCCCGCGGAGGTGCCGATCCCCCAGGAGGACACCGAGACCGGTCGCGAGGTGCGCCGCCAGGCGCACGAGCTGTGCGCGGGCTCGGGCGGGCGGCTCACGCCGGTCGGCGTCCCGACCGACGGGCTCGACGCCGCCCTGGCCACGTCGCCCGTCCGGCTGAGCACCATGGGGCGCGGTCTGCAGGACGACCGGGCGTCCTTCCTGGCCGCCGCGGTCGCAGGTCGCCACGCCGCCACGCGCATCCCGACGCGCGAGTAACCCCCCACAGTGACTAGCCTCCGGGAGAATGCGTGGCCTCTGCCACACCGTGCCGCTCGGAGGTAGCCGTCTGATGTTCACCCGCATCGCCATCGTCAACCGTGGCGAGGCCGCCATGCGCCTCATCCATGCGGTCCGCGACCTCAACGCGTCCCGCGGACCCGGGTCCGCCGAGCCGAGGATCGAGACGGTGGCCCTGCACACGACGGGCGAGCGCCGGGCGATGTTCGTGCGGGAGGCGGACCGGTCCTACGACCTCGGACCCGCCGCCGACCGGCCCTATCTCGACCACGCGGTGCTCGAGCGCGCCCTGCTGGAGACGGGCGCGGACGCCGCCTGGGTCGGGTGGGGCTTCGTCGCCGAGGACCCGGCCTTCGCCGACCTGTGCGCGCGGATCGGGGTGACCTTCATCGGGCCGAACCCCGAGGCCATGCGTCAGCTCGGCGACAAGATCGGCTCCAAGCTCATCGCCGAGCAGGTCGGCGTGCCGGTCGCGGCGTGGAGCCGCGGCGGCGTCGACACCCTCGAGGACGCCGTGGCCGCCGCCCAGGAGATCGGCTACCCCCTCATGCTCAAGGCCACCGCCGGCGGTGGTGGGCGCGGCATCCGCAAGGTCTCCTCCGACGCCGAGCTGGCCGATGCCTACGAGCGCACCCGCGACGAGGCGGCCCGCGCGTTCGGCTCCGGCGTCGTCTTCCTGGAGCGGCTCGTCACCGGCGCGCGGCACGTCGAGGTGCAGGTCATCGCCGACTCGCACGGCACGGCCTGGGCGCTCGGCGTCCGCGACTGCTCGGTGCAGCGCCGCAACCAGAAGGTCATCGAGGAGTCGGCCTCCCCCGTCCTCTCCCCCGACGAGGTCGCCGAGCTCAAGGCCAGCGCCGAGCGCCTCGCCGTCGCGGTCGGCTACTGCGGCGCCGGGACCGTCGAGTTCCTCTACCACCCCACCGAGCGCTTCTTCGCCTTCCTCGAGGTCAACACCCGCCTGCAGGTCGAGCACTCCATCACCGAGGTCACCACCGCGACCGACCTGGTGCGCCTGCAGATCCACGTCGCGTCCGGCGGTCGGCTCGAGGGCGAGCGGCCCGTCGAGAGCGGCCACGCCGTCGAGGCCCGCCTCAACGCCGAGGACCCCGACCGCGACTTCGCGCCGTCACCGGGCCGCATCGCCCTGCTCGAGCTGCCGGCGGGCCCCGGCATCCGCGTCGACACGGGTGTCGCCGAGGGCGACACGATCCCCGCCGACTTCGACTCGATGATCGCCAAGATCATCGCCTCCGGCCGCGACCGGGACGAGGCTCTCGCCCGCCTGCGCCGCGCCATGCAGGAGACCACCGTCGTCATCGAGGGCGGCGCCACCAACAAGAGCTTCGTCCTCGAGCTGCTCGACGCCCCCGAGGTGATCGACGGCAGCGCCGACACCGGCTGGATCGACCGGGTCCGCGGCGAGGGCCGGCTCAGCAGCCACCGTCACGCCGGGGTTGCCCTGGTGGCGGCCGGGATCCAGGCCTACGAGGCCGACGAGGCGATCGCCCGCGCTCGCCTGCTCGAGACGGCGCGCGGCGGCCGCCCCCAGCTGCAGCACGCCCCGGGGCGCAAGGTCGAGCTCACGCTGCGCGGCACGGCCTACACGCTGACCGTGTCGCGCGTGGCGCCGCACCGGTTCCGCGTCACCGTCACCTCCCCCGCCGGCGAGCACGCCGTCGAGGCCGAGCTCGACCGCATCGACGACTACGCCGCCCGCATCACCGTCAGCGGCCGCGAGCACCGGCTGATCACCGCCTCGCACGGCACCATCCAGCTCGTCGAGGTCGACGGGGTCACCCACCGGATCAGCCTCGACGAGGGCGGCGTGCTGCGCTCCCCCACCCCGGCGCTGGTCGTCGCCACCCCGGTGTCGGTGGGCGACGAGGTCGCCGCGGGCGCGCCCGTGCTGGTGCTCGAGTCGATGAAGATGGAGACCGTCCTGCCCGCGCCGTTCGCCGCCCGGGTCAGGGAGCTGCTCGTGTCCGCCGGCAGCCAGGTCGAGACCGGCACCCCGCTCGTGCGCCTCGAGCCCGTCGGCGACGGCGACGAGGCCGCCGCGGAGGAGCTGCCGGGCGTGGACCTGGACCTGCCCGACGTTGACGTCGACAGCAGCACGGTCGACGCGAGAGCCAGTGGCGGGGCCGACCCGCACCGTCGCGCGAGCCGGCTGCGCGGCGACCTGCTCGCGCTGATCCTCGGCTACGACGTGGACGCCCGCGACGAGGGGCGGGTGCTGGCGTCATACCTTGCGGTCCGCGACGAGGAGGCGACCCGGGGCGAGAGCCCGGTGGCCGCGGAGGTCGAGCTGCTCGAGGCCTTCGCCGACCTGGCCGAGCTGTCCCGCAACCGTCCCGCGGGCGACGACCTGCACCTCGAGAACCGCATCCACAGCCCCCGCGAGCACTTTCACACCTATCTGCAGAGCCTGGACCCGGTCCGGGCCGGCCTGCCCGAGGACTTCCAGGAGCGCCTCGGGGCCGTCCTGCGTCGCTACGGCGTCACCGACCTGGAGCACGGGGACGAGCTCGAGCAGGCCGTCTTCCGCGTCTTCGTCGCGCAGCAGCGGTCGACCCCCGACCTGCAGGTCGTGACCGCGCTGCTGCGGCGGTGGCTCACCGATCCGGTGCCCGAGGCACCCGGGGACACCCGCGCCCGCGCAGCCCTCGACCACCTCGTGCGCGCCACCCAGCTGCGCATCCCCGTCGTCGGGGACCTGGCCCGCAGCGTGCGCTTCCGGTGGTTCGACCAGCCCCTGGTGGACGCCGAGCGCCAGGGCGTGCTCGGGGGCGTGGCCGACGAGATCGCCCGCATCGCCGAGCTCCCGGAGGGCCCGGAGCGTGACGAGCACATCGATGCGCTGGTGCGCATCCCCGAGCGGATCGCCCGCTTCCTCGCCCAGCGGCTGTCCGGCCCCGAGCTGCCGTCCTCCGAGCCGATGCTGACGGTGCTGGCCCAGCGCCACTACCGAGGCCACGACATGCGCGACTTCCGCGAGATCCGCATCGACGGGCGTCCGCTGGTCGTCGCGGACTACACCATCGACGACCGGCCGACCCACCTGGTCTCCACGATCGGGCGGGTCGACGACCTGCGTCCCGGCTCGGACCTGGTCCAGGACATCGCCTCCGAGGTCGCCGAGGCCGGTGCCGGTCAGCAGAGCGTCGTCGACCTCTACCTGCGCTGGGACGACGCGCCGGCCTCGCTCGACGAGCTCTCGGCCGAGCTCGTGCAGCGGCTCTCCGGGCTCGACCTCGGCCGCGGGGTTCGTCGCGTCGCGGTCGGCGTGTGCAGCGACGGCGAGGAGCCGGTCCGCTACCTGACCTTCCGTCCCGCCGACAACGATCCTGCCGGCGCTGCCGTCACGGATGGCTCAGCCGGGTCGGTCGTCGAGGACGAGCTCGTCCGCGGCGTGCACCCGATGGTCGGGCGACGGCTCAACCTGTGGCGCCTCACGGAGTTCGACGTGACCCGCCTCGAGGCGCCCGAGGACGTCCTGCTCTATCGCTGCGTCGCGCGGGGCAACGACACCGACGTGCGCCTCGTGGCCATGGCGCAGGTGCGACAGCTCGCCGTGGTCCGTGACGAGCAGGGCCGGGTCACCGGGCTGCCGCACGTCGAGCGGGCCATCGCCGGCTGCCTGGACGCGATCCGCCGGGCCCGCACGAGCAGCGGCCCCGCCGGGACCCGGCTCGACATGAACCACGTGTGGGTCCACGTCTGGCCGACCATCGAGGGTGACGTCGAGGAGCTGACGACCCTCAAGCGCACGATCGCCCCGATGACGGCCGGCGCCGGCGTCGAGGAGGTGCTCCTGGACGGCACCGTGGCGCTGCCCGGTGGTGGCGGCGAGACCATGCCGATGGCCGCGCGCTTCCACTACCAGCCGGGGTCCGGGGTCGTCACTTCCATCGAGGGGCCGCCCGAGGAGCGGCTCAAGCCGCTGGACGACTACTCCCGCAAGGTCGTCACCGCACGCCGTCGTGGCATGGCCTACCCCTACGAGCTGCAGTCGCTGATCGCGGGGCCCGGCGGCACCGCGACCGAGCACGACCTCGACGACTCCGGTGCGCTGGTGCCGGTCGACCGTCCCTACGGCCTCAACCGCGCGGGCATCATCGTCGGCGTCATCTCGACCCCCACCACGCGCCACCCCGAGGGGGTCAAGCGGGTCCTGCTGTGCGGCGACCCGCTGCGGGCCCTCGGTGCGGTCTCCGAGGCGGAGTGCATGCGCATCATCGCCGCGCTCGACCTGGCCGAGTCGATGGGCGTGCCCGTCGAGTGGTTCGCCCTGTCCGCCGGCGCCCGCATCTCGATGGACTCCGGCACGGAGAACATGGACTGGGTGGCCCGCGCGCTCAAGCGCATCGTCGAGTTCACCCAGGCGGGCGGCGAGATCAACGTCGTCGTCGCCGGCATCAACGTCGGCGCGCAGCCGTACTGGAACGCCGAGGCGACGATGCTGATGCACACCAAGGGCATCCTCGTCATGACCCCGGACAGCGCGATGGTGCTGACCGGCAAGCAGTCCCTGGACTTCTCCGGCGGCGTCTCGGCCGAAGACAACTACGGCATCGGCGGCTACGACCGGATCATGGGCCCCAACGGCCAGGCGCAGTACTGGGCGCCCGACCTCGCCGGCGCGCTCGGCATCCTCATGACGCACTACGACCACGCCTACGTCGCCCCCGGCGAGAGCGGTCCGCGCGTCGCCGCGACCACCGACCCGGTCGACCGCGACGTCACGACCTATCCGCACGACCCGATCGACTCCGGGTTCACGACGGTCGGCGACATCTTCTCCCCCGCCACCAACCCGGACCGCAAGAAGCCGTTCGACATCCGCACGGTGATGGCGGCCGTGGCCGACCAGGACCACGCGACGCTCGAGCGCTGGGCCGGGATGGCGGACGCCGAGACCTCCGTGGTCTACGACGCGCGCCTCGGCGGCATCCCGGTCTGCCTGGTGGGCATCGAGTCCAAGGCCGTCCCGCGCCGCGGCTTCCCTCCCACCGACGGCCCCGACACCTACACCGCCGGCACGTTGTTCCCCCGGTCGTCCAAGAAGGTCGCCCGGGCGATCAACGGCGCCAGCGGCAACCGCCCGGTCGTCGTCCTGGCCAACCTGTCGGGCTTCGACGGCTCGCCGGAGTCGCTGCGCAACCTGCAGCTCGAGTACGGCGCCGAGATCGGCCGCGCCATCGTCAACTTCGACGGGCCGATCGTGTTCTGCGTCATCTCGCGCTACCACGGCGGGGCGTTCGTCGTGTTCTCCAAGGCCCTCAACCCGCAGATGCGGGTGCTGGCCGTCGAGGGGTCCTACGCCTCGGTGCTCGGTGGCGCGCCGGCCGCCGCCGTGGTGTTCAGCCGCGACGTGGACGCGCGCGCGGCCAAGGACCCGCGGGTGGCCGAGCTCGAGCAGCGGTTGTCGGCCGCCACCGGCGAGGAGCACGCCGACCTGGCCGCCCAGCTCGTCGAGACGCGACGCGACGTCCGCGCCGAGAAGCTCGGGGAGGTCGCCTCGGAGTTCGACGCGGTCCACAGCATCCACCGCGCCGTCGAGGTCGGCTCGGTCGACGAGGTCGTGGCCCCGGCCGACCTGCGCCCGCGGATCATCGCCGCCCTGCAGGGCTGGGCCTCCCAGGCCTGAGCCTCCCGGCCCCTCCCCAACCCCCAACCACGAAGATCGTGAGGGTTTGGTCCGATTCTTGGACCAAACCCTCACGATCTTGGGGTGCAGCGAGACCTAGCGGACGGCGACGAGGTCCACGACGAAGATCAGGCTCTCGCCGGGCTTGATGACGCCGCCGGCGCCGCGGTCGCCATACGCGAGGTGCGACGGGATGGTCAGCTTGCGCCGGCCACCCTCACGCATCCCGAGCAGGCCCTGGTCCCAGCCCTGGATGACCTGGCCGACGCCGACCTGGAAGTCCAGGGGCGCGCCGCGGTTCCACGAGGCGTCGAACTCCTCGCCGGTGGAGTAGGCCACGCCGACGTAGTGGGTGCTGACGACGTTGCCGGGCTTGGCCTCGGCGCCGTCACCCTCCCAGACCTCCTCGATGACGAGGTCGGCGGGCGGCTGGTCGCCCGGGAAGTCGATCTCGGGCTTGGTGGTGGTGGGGTCGAACGGCATGGTGCCTCCTGGTGGCTCGGGGGGACGCGATGACGGGTGGTGCTGGTCCGGCTACTGGGCCTTGACGAGGTCGACGACGAAGACGAGCGTCGAGTTGGCCGGGATCTTGTCCTGGGCCTTGGCGCCGTAGGCCTCGGCCGGCGGGGCGACGACGAGGACGCGGCTGCCGACCTTCTGACCGGTGAGGCACTTGTCCCAGGCGGGGATGACCTGGCCGACGCCGATCGGGAACGGCGTGGGCTCGGCGCCGTGGTCATAGCTCGAGTCGAACTTGGTGCCGTTGGTCCAGAGCATGCCGGTGTAGTGCGAGGACAGCGTCTGGCCGGCATTGACGACCGGGCCGGTGCCCTCCTTGAGGACGTAGGCCGTGGCCTGCTTGGGCGCGGCGGCCGTGGTGGGCTTCATGGTGGCTGCCTTGCCGTCGGCGGCGGTGACCTCGGGCAGGCCCTCCTTGCTGGTGACGACCTTGCAGGCCTCGCCCTTGAAGCCGACCTTCTGGATCTCGACGTAGGCCACCAGCGTCTCGTCGGCGGCGAGGCCGGACTGGGGGTTGCCCTGGGCGATGAGGGTCGCTGCGTCGGCGGGAGCCATGGCGATCAGCATGCGGCTGCCGACCTTCTGGCCGAGCATGCCCTTGGCGACGCCGGGGATCCACTGGTTGACGGGGATCTGCTGGGGCTGGTTGGCGGCGAAGGTGTCCTCGAGCGTCTTGCCGGTCTTGCCGGAGACGAACAGCGCGTTGGCGACCACCATGTCGGTCTTCTTGACGACCTGGCCGGTGCCCTCGGTGACGACCTTGGCGGTCGTCTCCTTGGTCGTGAAGGGCGCCTTGTCGACCTTGAGCGACGGCTTGGCGGGCGTGCCGCCGACGGTGATGCCCGCGAGGTCGCCCTTGGCGGCCGGGGTGATCGGCGGGGGCGTCGCGGACGCGGGGGTCGCCGGTGCCGAGGGGCTCGGCGCGGGGGTCGTGGTCGTCGAGGTGGTGGTGGAGGCCCCGCCGCTCCCGCACGCGCTGAGCGCGATGGCCGGGACGGCCGCGAGGGCGAGGGCAGAGCTGGTGCGCAGGCGCAAAAGAGGGGTCCTTCGCTCGGATGTGGGTCGTTTGAGCTCGTGCCACCCTAGCGGGCGATCCTGTGGCGGGGCTGTCGGCGTCCGGCTCCCTGGCTCAGGTGCCGGGCCAGGTGCCGGCCGGGGCGGGGTGCTCGCCGAGGCTCGCGACGAGCCGCTCGACCCGCGGGTCCTCGTAGGCGAGCGGGTCCTTGCACAAGATGGTGCGCTGGTTGCCGTCGTTGAGCTTGAGGTGCACCCAGTCGACGGAGTAGTCCCGCCGAGCCGCCCGCGCCGCGGCGATGAAGTCCCCGCGCAGCTTGGCCCGGGTCGTCTGCGGGGGCGCCGTCACCGCGTGCTCGATCTGCTCGTCGGTGGTGACCCGCGCGGCGAGCCCCCTGGCCTGCAGCAGGTTGAACAGACCCCGGCGCGGGTGCAGGTCGTGGTAGGCGAGGTCGATCTGCTGCAGCCGCGGGTGCTCGAGCGGCAGGCCGTTGCGGCTGGAGTAGTGCTCGATGAGGCGCCGCTTGATCACCCAGTCGATCTCGGTGCCGACCTCCTGCAGCCGCCCGGAGTCGACGGCCGACAGCACCCGCTCCCACAGGTCCAGGACGCGCTCGTGCACCGGGTCGTCGCTGCCGCCCTCGTCGACGAAGCGTCGCGCGGCCTCGAGGTAGGCGCTCTGCACCGCCAGGGCGCTCGTGGTCCCGCCGCGCTGCAGGGCGACCTCGGCGCGGCCGGTCGGGTCGGTGCTCATGGTGCGTATGGCGGCCGTGGTGCTCGCGAGGGTGAGGTGGGGCAGCGGGACGCCCTCCTCGATCATCCGCAGCACGAGGTCGGCGGACCCGACCTTGAGCAGCATCGTCGTCTCCGACATCGTCGAGTCCCCGACGATGACGTGCAGGCGGCGGAACTTCTCGGCGTCGGCGTGGGGCTCGTCGCGGGAGTTGATGATGGGCCGCGAGCGCGTGGTGGCGGAGGACACGCCCTCCCACATGTGGTCGGCGCGCTGGCTGACGCAGTAGGTCGGCCGTCCCTGGGGGTCGACGACGAGCTTGCCTGCGCCACAGGTGATCTGGCGGCTGACGAGGAAGGGCACGAGGGTGTCGGTGACGGTGCGCAGGTCGGTGGACCGGTGCACGAGGAAGTTCTCGTGGCAGCCGTAGGAGCTGCCGGAGGAGTCGACGTTGTTCTTGAAGACGTAGACGTCGCCGACGATCTCGTCCTGGGCCATGCGCAGCTGGGCGTCGTCGGCGAGGCCCTGGACGATGCGCTCGCCGGCCTTGTCCTGGGCGACGAGGTCGAGCAGCGAGTCGCACTCGGCCGTGGCGTACTCCGGGTGCGAGCCGACGTCGAGGTAGAGCCGTGAGCCGTTGGCGAGGAAGGCGTTGGAGCTGCGGCTCCAGGCGACGACGGAACGGAACATGTAGCGCGACACCTCGTCGGGGGTCAGTCGCCGCTGGCCCTCGGAGGTGGCGGTCACGCCATACTCGGTCTCGATCCCGAAGATGCGTCGATCCATGGCACGACCCTACCGGCGGCAGTCACGTCGACCGGCCTTCGTCCGCCAGGCTGATGCACCTACCGCCGGTAGGTCTGTCGCGAGGAGGTGAGCCACCGGATGAACGGGATCACCATGCAGATGACGAAGACGGCCAGGACCGGCAGCCCGGCCCAGATCGTGAAGGCGTCCCAGAACACCCGGTCGTCGTGCAGGAGGTCGCCGAAGGCCACGAGCATCCCGTAGACGATCGCGAGGACGGCGGTGACGCCCCAGCCGGGGTTGCGGCCGTAGCGCTCTGATGGAGCCTGGGTCATGACAGACCTCCCTCTCGGTAGAACGGGACGCCGACCAGCACGACGACGGCGACCAGCAGCAGGAGCGCCCCCACGACGGTGAAGCGGTGCCAGAAGCCGGCGTCCTGGTGCGCGCGTGGCCCGAACGCCACCGCGAAGCCGTAGATGACGGCGAGCAGCCCCACGATGCTCGCCCCGGTGCGCAGGTCCATCGGATCCCCCTCGATCTCGGTCTCTCCGAAATTAGGGGTCGCATCACGCCCATCGCCCCTGACAGGTGTCACGAGGTCAGGTGAAACTCAGGCCGAGATCAGGCGAAGAAGGAGGCGTTCATGCGGGGGTCGGTGCGGAACGGCACGGTGCGCACCCGGGTCCGCGAGCGCTCCCAGCGCAGGTCCTCGATGGTGAGGCACACCGCGTAGGCGCGCTCGCACTGGCTCTCGGAGAGGTAGAACGCGAACCGGCGCAGGCGCTTGTGCAGGGCGTAGAACGCCTCGAGGTCGACGTCCCGGGCCTCGTCGACGTCCAGGCTGCCGGCGGCCTCGAGGTCCGCGAGGGCCTACTCGCCGTCCTCGGGCCGGACCCGGGGGGCCAGCTCGGGATAGACATCGATCATCCCGTCCTCGGAGACGATGACCGTGAGGCAGGGCGCCGTCGAGGCCTCGGTGTAGCGCACGGCCGAGTTGTAGCGGGACCCGCGGCTCGGGTCGCCGGCCCCGGTGGCGACGCCGTCGAGGATGACGCCGACCGCGTGGCAGACCCCGTCGGGGGTGAGCAGGACCGCGCCGTCGATGCGCGTGACCGCGTCCAGCACGTCCGGGCTGAGCTGCTGCGGCCGGATCGAGAGGGCCTGGGGTGCGAGGCGCCTGGCCTCCTCGGCCGCCGCGGTCGTGACGACGAGCAGGGCGCCGCGGGCCTGCTGCGCCGCGCTCTGGGCCAGCATCCAGATGCCTCGTATGTCGTGGTCGGACACCTCGTCGAATACGCGCCGCATGGCGTCGATGAACAGGCTGGTCGACATCCGCGGGCGGGGCAGCTGCGGGTGGCCGCCGGACACCCGCAGGAGCGGGTTGCGGTTGTAGGCCATCTGCCAGGAGCCCTGCTCGAGCAGCGTGAACCGGAAGATGTCGTTGTCGGAGTCGTCGGGCTCGTCGTGGGCGAGCGGCTGGACCGACCCGAGGCCGTAGATGCGCTGGCCGTCGATCAGCAGGTGCAGCCCGGGGCGGGTCATCTCCAGGAGCTTGCGGAACTGCCGCCGCTCGCGCACCGACACCGCCGAGCGCAGCTGGACGTCGACGGAGATGCGGGGGTGCCCCTCGCGGGCCATGACGACGGTGCCGGAGCCGACGCGACCCTCGTAGGGCGTCGACGACAGGCCCTCGAACGCGTCGAACAGCCCCTGCCCGAGCCGCTCCCCCGCGATGAGGGCGGCGGAGTAGACGAGGTGGTTGGCCGACCGCCGGATCGCGTCGTTGGGGACGTCGTCGTCGATCGGCGAGATCGAGCGCGGCGGCCGGGCCGCGAGGAGGGCGTGGGTGGCGATGCGCAGCAGCTCGACGACGATGCCGTGCGCGAGCGAGGTCGTGAGCGGGACCCCGTCGATCTCGTCGTACGGGAGGGCGTTGAGCTCGGCATACGCGCTGCTGTCCACGCTGATGGCGGGGTGCACGACGTAGTCCCCGACCCGGGCGCCGCTGCCGATGAAGAAGGTGCGCCCGCGGCCGGCCCGACCGCTGTCGAGGGCCGCGGCGACGGCCTCGCGGCGGGTCTCGTCGAGGAAGTGGTCGAGCCGGCCTGCTGGACCGCGGCCGACTCGTAGGTCTCGTCGTGCGCCGGGTGGGCCTCGAACCGGCGCTGCGCGTCCGCGCGGATGCCCTCGAGGTCCTGGATGCTGAAGCCGCGGTCCGCCGGGGCGATGCACACGTCGGGTGCGCCGGGCACCGTGACGTCGTCGGCGAGGAAGCCGACGAGCAGCGCGTCGGCCGAGACGATGGCCCCGATCTGGTCGGTCGCGCGGTCGGTGGCGCGGTCCAGGGAGAGGCGGAACTGCTCCTGGAGCTCCCACATGAGGTGGTGGGGGGTGGGGTTGACGGTCACGTGCTGCCTTCGGGGTGCCTTGCGGAGGTATGACGGGCCCCGGCCGGTCCCCTCCACCACGGACCCGGACGGCCCGGGCCAGGATATGTCCGACCTGACCCGCGTTCGGCCGATTCGGACCAGATCGCACCCGGATGCCCGTCGTCCGGGCAGCAGGGGCCGGCGCTCGACGTCGTCAGTCCGCCGACGGGTTCAGCACGGCGTCGGCGAGCAGGGCGACGGCGACGTCGTCGAGCGGGTCGGCGCTCGCGGTCCGTCCGCGCAGCAGGTCGCGGGCCACGCCCAGCCGGTAGCGCACCGTGTTGTGGTGCACGAAGCAGGCCCGAGCCGTCGCCGGGACGCTGCGGCCGTGCCGGAGGTAGGCCTGCACGGTGGGCAGCAGCGCCGCGTCGCGACGGGCCGTGTCGCGCTGGACCTGTCCGAGCTGCCCGACGACACCTGGACCGCCTGCCCGTACGTCGCCGGCGCCCTGCCCCCGGGAGGAGAGCTCCCGCCGCTGGCTCCGGGCGTGCCGCCCGAGGCGCTGGGCGCGCTGCTGGCCCTCGAGCAGCACCTGGGCGAGCCGGTCGGGGCGATCGTCGCGACCGAGCTCGGCGCCGAGAACACCGCCGACGCGATGTCAGCGGCCGCCGCCCTCGGCCGACCGCTGCTCGACGCGGACCCGGCGGGGCGTGACGTGCCCGAGCTGTCCCACAGCACCTACCACCTCGTCGGGCTGCCCATCGCCCCGCTGGCCCTCTCGACCCGTCAGGGGGACACGCTCGTCGTCCCCCACGTCGCGTCCGAGCAGCGGGCCGAGGACCTCGTGCGAGCGGTCTCCGCGGCCAGCGGCCACTCCGTCGGGGTGGCCGATCACCCGCTGCGCGGCCGAGACCTCAGAGCTCGGGGGGCGCTCATCCCCGGCACGATCAGCGCGGCCGGCCGGCTCGGGCGGACCTGTCGCGAGGCCCGCGAGTCCGGCGCGTCCGGCGAGGAGCTCGCCGACGTGATCGCGGCCCACGCGGGAGGGCACGTGGCGTTCCGGGGAGTCGTGACCGACTACGGCTGTGCCCTGGCGGGGGGTTTCAGCCGGGGGAAGGTCGTGCTGCGGGACGACGCGGGCTCGCGCTACGCCATCGACGTGCAGAACGAGTTCATCCTCGCCCGGCGCGACGGCGCGCTCGACGCCTGCGTCCCCGACCTGATCGTCCTCGTCGACGAGTCCGGCCTGCCGGCGCTCAACCCCGACGTCGAGGTCGGCCGGCGGCACAGCGTGCTCGTCCTGCCGGCCCCCACTCCGTGGCGGACGTCGCGTGGTCTCGAGCTGCTGGGGCCTCGGTCCTTCGGCTACGACCTCGACTGGCAGGGCGCCACTGCGCCATCGGCGTCCTCGGCGTCATCGGCGAGCTTGATGACCTCGATGTCACCGGCGACCTCGGCCCCTTCGGCGCCCACGGCATGATGGGCGCATGCCTGATGCCGTAGCCGACGTCGCCACCTCCGCTGCTCCTGCTGACTCTCTTGCACCTGCTGGGTCACCGGCACCTGCTGATGCTCCTGCACTCGACGGCCGGCTCCCCCGCGTCGTCGTCGTCGGCACCGGCGGCACGATCGCCGGGTCGTCCGCGGCGACGACGGCCAAGCACTACCAGGCGGGCGTCCTGACGGTCGAGGACCTGCTGGGGGCGGTCCCGCAGCTCGCTTCCCTGGCCACCATCACCTGCGAGCAGCTGTGCCAGATCGACTCGGTCGAGATGGACCTGCCGCTGCAGCTCACGCTCGCCCGGCGCGTCGCCGAGCTCGCGGCCCGTGACGACGTCGACGCCGTCCTCGTCACCCACGGCACCGACACGCTGGAGGAGTCGGCCTACCTGCTGCACCTGCTCGTGCCCACGGACAAGCCGGTCGTGGTGGTCGGCGCCATGCGCCCGGCCGATGCCCCCGGTGCGGACGGGCCGAGCAACCTGCTCAACGCCGTCCGCGTGGCGGCCCACCCGTCGTCACGTGGTCTGAGGACCCTGGTGGTCGTGGGCGAGGAGATCCACTCGGCTCGTGAGGTCCGCAAGGAGCACGCGTCACGCGTGGAGGCCTTCGGCTCGCCGCACGGGCCACTCGGCGAGGTGACCGGGGGTGTGCCCCGCTACGCGCACATGCCTCGCCAGTTGCACGGGGCCGCGTCGGCATACGACCTCGAAGCCCTCGAAGGGCTCGACGACCTGCCCCCGGTGGAGGTGCTCGTCACGCGCGCCGGGATGCCCAGCGCCCTGGTGGACGCGGTCGTCGCGACCGGCGCCCGCGGCATCGTCCACGTGGGCCCGGGAGCCGGCAACGTCCCCGACCGCGTCGCCGAGGCCCTGGACCGGGCCCGCGCCACCGGGGTGGTGGTCGTCCGGTCGAGCCGGGTGGCCCGGGGCACGGTGGCCCGGGGGGATGCGTATGACGACCAGGGGCACGACTACGTCGCCGGCGGTGACCTGGGGCCCTACAAGGCGCGCGTGCTGCTGGCCCTTGCGCTCACGGTGACGGACGACACGGCGCGCATCCAGGACATGTTCGACACGCACTGACGGGCCGTCCGCATCCCTCAGCGGGTCACTGCCCGCCCTTCTGCACGAAGCCCTTGACGAACTCCTCGGCGTTGGACTCGAGCACCAGGTCGATCTCGTCCAGCACGGAGTCGAGGCCGGCGTCGTCGACGGAGGTGGTGACCGGGGCCGTCGGCACGGGTGCCGGGACGTCCGCGGGGTCCGGCTCGCGGCGCTGGGGCTGGATCTGCTCCTGGGACATGGGGTGCCTCCTGCTGGTCAGGGCGTTCTGGTCAGGGCGTTCAGGTCGGTGCGTGCTGGTGCTGACGGGGTCAGACGATCCGGTCGAGCAGGTCGGCCATGGTAGGGCTGGCGTCGACGATGCTATCGAGGTGGGCCCGGGTGCAGCGCTCGGGCTCGGGCAGCGACAGGCGGCTCGGCGGCTCTCCCGGGGCACGACGCACGATCACGGAGTCCCACGACGCGGCGAGCAGCTCGTGCGGATAGCGCTCGACCATCGTGCCGCGCAGCCACGCCCGGGTGTCGTCGGGCGGCGCGGTGACGGCGGACCGCACCTGCTCCGGCGAGGTGAGGCGGTCGATCCGTCCGGCGGCCTCGAGCTTGTGGTGCAGCCCCTTGTCGGGGCGCACGTCGCTCCACTGGATGTCCATGGCGCGCAGGCGGGCGTCGTCCCAGCCCAGCCCGTCGCGCGAGCGGTACTGCTCGAAGAGCGCGAGCTTGGCCACCCAGTCGACGCTGTGGGCCGCCGACAGGACGTCGTCGCCGAGCATGACCATGAGGTGGTCCCACCGGGTCATGATCTCCTGCGTCTCCTCGTCCAGGTCGTGGCCGTAGTGACGCGACAGGTGGTCGTCGACCATCTCGTAGTAGGCCCACAGGATGTCCAGCCCCGTCATGCGCCGTCCGTCGGTCAGCTCCACGGTGGTCCGCAGCGTCGGGTCGTGCGAGATCTGCCGCAGCGCCGCCACCGGGTCCGCCGGCATGAGGGCCCGCGTCACGTCGCCGTGCTCGATGAGGCGCAGCACCAGGCTGGTGGAGCCGAGCTTGAGCAGGGTGGCGGTCTCGGCCTGGTTGGCGTCGCCGATGATGACGTGCAGGCGGCGGTATCGCGTGGGGTCGGCGTGCGGCTCGTCGCGGGTATTGACGATCGGGCGGCGGATCGTGGTCTCGAGCCCCACCTGGCGCTCGAAGAAGTCGGCGCGCTGGCTGATCTGGAACCCCGCCTGGTGCGACTCGGGCCCGATGCCGACGCGGCCGGCGCCGCAGATCACCTGTCGCGCGACGAAGAACGGCATGAGCTGCCGTGCGACAGCAGCGAACTCGACGTCCCGCGCCAGCAGGTAGTTCTCGTGGGTGCCGTAGGAGCTGCCCTTGCCGTCGGTGTTGTTCTTGTAGAGGTTGATCTGCCGACCGCTCAGCTCGGCCTGGCGCTGCACGGCCTCGGCCATGACGAGCTCCCCAGCGCGGTCCCAGACGACGGCGTCGTGCGGCGAGGTGACCTCGGGCGAGGAGTACTCCGGGTGGGCGTGGTCGACGTAGAGCCGGGCGCCGTTGGTGAGCACGACGTTGGCGGCGATCTCGTCGTCCTCGTCGGTGAGCTGGCTGGAGTCGGCCACGGCGCGCGGCATCTCGTGGCCGAACTGGTCGGCGAGCGGCGCCTCGGTCTCGTAGTCCCAGCGGGTGCGCGAGACGGTGATCTCGGGCCGCGTCGCATAGGCGTTGACGATCTGCCCGGACAGCACGATCGGGTTGGCGTGCGGCTCCCCCGGGACGGAGATGCCGTACTCCGTCTCGATGCCCATCACTCGGCGTACGGTCATGCGCCCACCCTAGTGCGAGCCCCCGGAGGCCCCGCCTCGGTCGATGATCAGCTGGACCGCCGCGCCGTAGCGCTCCACCAGGTCCTCGTCGTGGGCCCGGTCCCCGAGCAGGCCCAGCACCCGCGCGGAGACGGCGAGGCCGACGACGGTCGCGACGACCATCTCGGCGGTCTGCTCGGCCGTGTCGCCACCCCCGAGGCGGGCGGCGAGGGGGACGGCATACGCGGCGTGGAACCGGGACCGCACCTGCTCGATGTCCGGTGCCGGGAGTGCGAGCACGACTGCCCGGGCGAGGGGCTCGGGCCCGTCGGAGCCGAGGCGACCGACGACGCTGCGGACCAGCTCGTGCCCGAGGCGGTCGACGGGGTGGGACAGGTCCTGCTCGTCGGGGGCGAACTCGACGGAGGAGCTGAACAGCTCGGCCTTGCTGCCCACGAGCTTCATCACGAGGGAGGCGGAGACCCCCGCCTCGGCGGCGACGTCGCGCACCGACACCGAGGAGTAGCCGTGCTCGGCGAACAGCCGCCGCGCGGCCCGGACGATCAGCTCTCGGCTCTGGCTCATCCGGTGATCCTCTCAGGTGGTCGCCCTCGCGGCGAGCTCCGCCGCGGCGTGCTGGTCGGTCGGTTGCTGGTCGGGCTGCGGATGGCGGGGAGCGGGGCCGAGGTCGAGGTCCACCCGGCGCTCGACCCCCGTGAGGGTGACGCCGACCGAGCCGGTGCGGCCGGTGCTCGGGTCGGCGGCGGTCACCACGTGGCGACCATGGGTGGACAGCGGCAGCACGTAGCCCCCGTCCGCCCCGGCCCGCGTCGCGCCCGAGACCTGACCGGTGAGCGCCGTCATCGTCACGAGCGCGCCAGGGACGGGCAGGCCGTCGGCGGTGACCTGGCCCGCCAGCTGCAGCCGGTCCCCCAGGTCGATGTCCTGGGCGTGCGTCCCGCTCACGTGGACGACCTCGCTGTGCGGCTCCCAGCCGTCGGCCGCGGTCACGGTCACGTAGTCCCCGGGGCCGGGCAGGACGATCGCGTAGCTGCCGTCCGGCTCGACGCGGGCCCAGTCCACCTGGTCGCCATCGAGGTCGATCACGGTGACGACGGCGGAGCGGACCGGCCGGACGCCCGTGGCGGTGACCCGGCCGGCCACGACGATCTCGTCCTCGTCTTCGGCGCGTGCCCGACCTCGCGAGCTGACGGGCGAAGGACGCGCGGACGGCAGGAACGCCGCCACGAGCGCTGACACCAGCGCCGCCAGCGCGCACACCCAGAAGATGTGCTTGAACGCGTCCAGCGTCGGCAGCGCCACGCCCCCGACGCGGCTCACGGTGGTGGTGAGGATCATCGCGACGACGGCGCTCGCCGAGGAGGTGCCGACCGCACGCAGCAGCGAGTTGAGGCCGTTGGCCGACGCGGTCTCGGTGATCGGGACGGCGCCCATGATGAGGGTGGGCATGGCGGCATACGCGATCGCCGTGCCGGCCGAGACGAGCATCGCCCCGAGGACGATCTGCCACAGGTGGTCGACGAGGAAGACGCGCAGGACGTAGCCGCCGGCCAGCACCAGCGCCCCCGTGACCAGCGTGGTGCGACCACCCCAGCGACGGGTGATCGCGGCTGAGGCGGGCGACAGCAGCACCATCATCAGCCCGCCGGGGACCATGGCGAGGCCGGCCTGCAGCACGTCCAGGCCGAAGCCGAACCCCGTCCGCTCGGGCAGCTGGAGGAGCTGGGTGGTCGACAGCATGTTGCCGTACATCGAGAAGCCGACCAGCACGGACGCCAGGTTGGTCAGCAGCACCGGCCTGCGCGCTGCGGTGCGCAGGTCGACCATCGGCGTCCTGGTGCGCAGCTCCCACGGCACCCAGATCGCGAGGAGCACGACGGAGGCCACGGCCAGGACGAGGGTGGTCTCGCTGGTCCAGCCCCAGTGGCTGCCCTTGGTCACCGGCAGCAGGAAGGCCACGAGCGCCAGGGACAGCAGGACCGCGCCGACCCCGTCGAAGGACCCGGGGGTCCGGAGGGTGGACTCCGGGACGACGAGCGGTATGGCGACCAGCATGGCCGCCGCCATCGCCGCGGAGACCCAGAACAACGCGTGCCAGCTCGTTTGCGCCGAGATCAGGCCGGCCAGCGGCAGGCCCGCGGCGGACCCGATGCCGAGGGTGGCGGACATGAGGGCGACCGCCCCGCCGACCCGCTCGCGGGGCAGCTCGTCGCGCATGATCGAGATGCCGACCGGGATGAGCGCTGCCGCGAAGCCCTGCAGGGCTCGTCCGGCGACGACCACGGCGAGCGTCCCCCCGAGGGCGCCGAGCACCGACCCCAGGATCTGGAGCACGAGGCAGACCAGCATCATCCGGCGCTTGCCGTGCATGTCGGCGAGCCGGCTGACGACGGGGGTCGCGACGGCGCTGGTCAGCAGGGTGGCGGTGACGAGCCAGGACGCGTCCTCGGCGGTCGTGTGCAGCAGGGTCGGGAACTCCGGCAGCAGCGGGACCATCAGGGTCTGCTGCAGCGCCACGATCGTGCCGGTCAGGGCGAGCACGGTGGTGACGAGGGTGGGGTTGGCGCGTCTGCGGTGCAGCGCTGCCCGGGTGGTGGTGGGGGCGGCGGTCACGCGTGCCTCTCGTGCGGGGAAGGAGCGGTTCGTGGGGTGAACACTCGTTCACCTGGGTCGAGGATAGCGCAGCCCCGGTGGTGGATAGGGTGGCTGCATCGACACTCATCGAGGAGCACAGATGGACCTTTCCGCCGCCCGCGACTACGCCCGCGAGGCCATGCCCCGACTGCTCGAGGACCACGCCACCCTGGTGGGCCACCCGTCCGTCGCCTTCCCCGGCTACCCCCGGGAGCCCATGGACGCCATCGCGCAGGACCTGCTCGAGATGTTCCGCCGCAACGGCGTCCCCGACGTCGAGCTGCTCGACATCCCGGGCGGCTACCCCGCGATCCACGCCGTGGTGCCCGGCCCCGAGGACTCCCCCACGGTCACGATGTACGCGCACTACGACGTGCAGCCCTGCCCCGAGTCCCAGCAGTGGCACTCGGACCCGTGGGTCGCGACGCGCAAGGACGACGGGCGTATCTACGGCCGCGGCACGGCCGACTGCAAGGCCGGCGTCGTCGCGATCCTCGGCACCATGGGGGCCTTCGACGGCACGCCGCCGTGCACGGTCCGCCTGCTGCTCGAGGGCGAGGAGGAGACCTTCAGCCACATCGAGGACTGGGTGGCAGCCAACCCCGACATGGTGCGCAGCGACGCGTTCATCATCTGCGACTCCGGCCCGGCCAAGGTGGGCGAGCCCTCCATCACCTCCGGCCTGCGCGGCGACGTCGCCTTCACCGTCACGCTGACCACCCTCGACAACGCCGTCCACTCGGGCCTGTTCGGCGGCGCGGCGCCCGACGCCCTGGTCGGCATGATCCAGCTGCTGGCGACGATGCACGACAAGGACGGCAACACCGTCATCGAGGGGCTGCACTCCTTCGACTGGGAGGGGGCCGAGGTCGACGAGTCCGAGTTCGCGGCGTCCGCCGGCGTCAAGGACGGCGTCGGCCTGCAGGGCACGGGGGCGCTCGCCTCACGCCTGTGGTCGCGCCCGTCGGCGACGGTCATCGGGCTCGACATGGTGCCCGTCGACCAGTGCTCCAACGCGCTGGTCCCCTCGGTGCGGGCGCGGGTCTCGGTGCGCATCGCCCCCGGCGCCGACATGGCCCGCGAGCTCGAGACGGTCAAGGAGCACCTGCGGTCCCACGCGCCGTACGGCGCCACGCTGGAGTTCTCGGACGACAAGGCCGGCTCGCCGTTCCTCGGCGACACGTCCGGCCCGATCACGGCGACCGCGCTCGCGGCGCTGGAGGAGGTCTACGGCCGGACCCCGGCCCAGGTCGGCTCCGGTGGCTCGATCCCCCTCGTGACCGAGCTGCTGCATGCCTCCCCCGGCGCCGAGGCGATCCTGTGGGGTCCCGAGGACGAGGAGAAGGCCAAGATCCACGGGCCCGACGAGTCCGTGGACCCCGCCGAGATCGAGCGGATCATGCTCGCGCAGATCCGGTTCCTCAGCGAGCTGGGCTCACGCCGCTGACCTCGTCGTCCCTCGTGGTCAGGGGGGCGGTCAGGGGTGGGGCATGACAGCTGTCACGCCCCACCCCTGACTGCTGTGCGTATGCCGGCAGCACCCGCCCGACAACCATGGAGCCATGACGCGCAACCGCTACTACGCCATCGTCTTCCCCATCCTGTGCCTGGTGCTCGGCTACCTCGGCTATTGGCTCCACGAGAACCGCGGCGTCGAGTACGGCCCCACCGGCATCGCTATCGCGGTCCTCGCCATCGCCGGCGGCTGGCTCCCCCAGCAGCGCCGCGAGGATGAGGTCCCGCAGCCTCCGGGCGGTCGGCAGACGTCCTGACCTCCATCCTCTCCCGTGAGGTATGCCGGGCCAGGGGGCGGCATACCTCACGGGTAGGCTCGGGGCCATGCGTGCCCCGGCCTTCCTCGCTCTGGATCTCGTCCTCGTCGTCGTCTTCGCCGCCATCGGTCGCCGGTCTCACGCCGAGGAGGGCGCCCTGCTCGCCGTCCTCGGCACCGCGTGGCCCTTCCTCGTGGGCGCCCTGGTCGGCTGGGGCGTGGCGCTCGCGGCCCGCCTGTCCCCCACCACGCTGCGTGGCGGCGTCCCGATCTGGCTGTGCACCGTGGCGGTGGGCATGCTGCTGCGGGCCGTCACGGGCGCCGGGACCGCGTTCAGCTTCGTCCTCGTCGCGACCACGGCCCTCGCGCTCTTCCTGCTGCTCCCCCGCCTCGTCGCCCAGCGCTCGGGTCGCCGCGCCGACGCCTGACGCCCCCAGCCCACGCCTATGTGCCGATCTCGCGCTGGGAGCGCGGACTGTGCACGCTGGCTCCGGTCGTGGTGCCTCACCACTGCGCCGTGCTCAGCCGGACACCGTCAAGACCTCTATCCGGCAGCGCGGTCCCGTGGACCGCGCCAGACGTGCGTCACCTGTCACCAGGGATACCTCGAGCGCCTCGGCCAGCGCCACGTAGGCAGCGTCGTACGGTGTGATGTTGTCCCGCAGCTCCCAGCACCGCTCGAGAAGCCGACGATGCGGGACGCGTTCGATGGGCATGGCCCGGAGGTCATCGATCGCCAGTGAGGCCCTCCGCGGCAGCACCTGCCCGGACCGCACCAGCCCTCGCAGGACGGACAGCACCTCAAGATCCACGAGCTCGGGCGCTGCGAGGCGCTCCCCGCGCAGGCGGGACCGGGCACGGTCACCGTCGACACCGTCGTCGACGAGCGCCACGGTCAGGACACTCGCGTCAACGACGATCACGGTCAAAGCGAATCAGATCGCTGGCCTCGGTGAGGGTCACCGCTCCGCCTGCCCGAGAGCCGGCGCGATCGAGAACCTCGTCGAGCGTCGGCCGGGACGCCTCGTCCACCAGCCGGCCCAGGAGGTACTCCTGCAGGGACTGGTGTGCCTCCGCGGCCCGACGTCGCAAGACGGCGTGCGTCTGCTCGGGCACGTCCTTGATCTGCACGCTGGGCATGGCGCCAGTGTGGCGCCATCGGCGCCACTGTGCAAGCACCCCACTCACGACGGTCGCAATGATCGCCGTCGGTGCCCGCGTGAACCCCGTCGCGTGGGGCGTGCTCAGTCGACCTTGAGGTCCTTGCCGCCGACCAGCGTGTGGATGTTGACGATCCGCTCGCCGCGCTTGCCCGAGATGCGGGCCCAGTCGTCGGGGTTGGTGGTGTTGGGCAGGTCCTCGTTCTCGCGGAACTCCGCGACGTAGGCCTCCATCAGGTGCTCGAGCCGCAGCCCGCGCTCGCCGGTCGTGATCAGCGCCTTGATGGCGGCGGTCTTGGCCCGGTCGACGATGTTCTGGATCATCGCGCCGGACGCGAAGTCGCGGAAGTAGAGGACCTCCTTGGCGCCGGACAGGTAGGTCACCTCGAGGAAGCGGTTGTCCTCGGTGGTGGCGAACATCCGCTCCATCACGGCGTCGATCAGGTCCTCGACCGTCGCGGCGGGGTCGCCGTCGTGGTCGTCGAGCTCGTCGGCGTGCAGGGGCACCTCGGTGGTGAGGTACTTCGCGAAGATCTCGCGCGCCCCCTGCTCGTCGGGCCGCTCGATCTTGATCTTGACGTCGAGGCGGCCCGGCCGCAGGATCGCCGGGTCGATCATGTCCTCGCGGTTGGAGGCGCCGATGACGATGACGTTGTCGAGGCGCTCCACGCCGTCGATCTCGGCGAGCAGCTGCGGCACGATCGTCGTCTCGACGTCGGAGGACACGCCCGACCCGCGCGTGCGGAACAGCGAGTCCATCTCGTCGAAGAACACCACGACGGGTGTCCCCTCGTCGGACTTCTCCCGGGCCCGCTCGAAGATCAGGCGGATGTGCCGTTCGGTCTCGCCGACGTACTTGTTGAGCAGCTCGGGGCCCTTGATGTTGAGGAAGTAGCTCTTGGGCGCGTCCTCGCCGGTCTGGCCGTTGCGCTCCGCAACCTTGCGCGCGAGAGATGCGGCGACGGCCTTGGCGATGAGCGTCTTGCCGCAGCCGGGAGGGCCGTAGAGCAGGACCCCCTTGGGCGGGCGCAGGTGGTGCTCCCGATAGAGCTCCGGGTGCAGGAAGGGCATCTCGACGGCGTCGCGGATCTGGTCGATCTGCGGCGTCAGCCCGCCGATGTCGGAGTAGGAGATGTCGGGCACCTCCTCGAGCAGCAGCTCGGACACCTCGGCGTGCGGCACCGTCTCGAGCACGAAGCTGCTGCGGGCGTCGAGCAGCACCGCGTCGCCCGGGCGCAGCCGCACCCCGTCCAGCGACCCCGCGACGCGGACGACGCGCTCCTCGTCGTTGCGCAGCAGCACGATCACCCGGTGGTCGTCGAGGCGCTCCTTGACGATGACGATCTCGCCGGCCTGCTCGTAGTCGGCCAGCGCCACGACCACCAGCGCCTCGTTGAGCCGCACCTCGCGCCCGGGCCGGATGTCGGCGAGGGGCAGGTCCATCGACACGGCGACCCGCATCTTGCGCCCGGCGCTGGTGATGTCGGCGGTGCCGTCGTCATACGTGCGCTGCACGACCCCGTAGGTCGACGGCGGCGCGGCGATCCGGTCGATCTCCTCGCGCAGGCCCGTGATCTGGTCGCGAGCCGCCTTGAGGGTCGTGGTGAGTCGCTCGTTGGCCTGACCGAGCGCGCCGTTGGCGGTCCGCAGCGCGGACAGCTGGGTGGTCAGGTCACGGATGCGGGCGGCGTGCGCCTCGCTCGTCGGGTCATAGGTCACTGGTCCACCTCCGGGGTGCTCACGTCGTCCTGGGCCGTATGCCGCTCCGCCGGCGTCTCTGCCGGGTCGCCGTCAGGCGCGGGGTCGGTGCCAGGCGCGGGGTCCGCGTCTCGGCGCTTGGGCGGCATGTCGGGCGGCGGGGCCTCGCCGGTGACGGTGCGGCGGATCTTGCGCAGCCGCTTGTCGGAGACGACCCGCTCGCCGACGTCCTCTGGCGACCACTCGCGGTCGACCTCGACGCCGAAGGGCTGCTCCTCGGGGTCGTCCGGGCCCTTGGCGGGGCGGCGCTTGCGCAGGGGCGGCGTCACGCCGGGGGCCAGGCGACGCGTGGTGATGAGGAAGCCGGTGTGGCCGTGCATGCGGTGGACCGGACGGACGGCGAGCCCCTCGAGGTGCCAGTCGCGCTCGATCGTCTCCCAGGCGTGGGGCTCGGCGAAGCCGCCGTGCTCCTTGGCGCCCTCGGCAACGCGGGACAGCTGGGTGGCGGTGGCGACGTAGCAGATCAGCAGGCCGCCGGGCACGAGCGCGTCGGCGACGGCCTCGAGGCACTCCCAGGGCGCAAGCATGTCGAGGACCACGCGGTCGACCGTGCCGGGCGCGCAGACCTCGGGCAGGGTCTCGGCCAGGTCGCCGACCGTCACGGTCCAGGCGGGGTGGTCGGTGCCGAAGAAGGTGCGGGCGTTGCCGCGGGCGATCTCGGCGAAGTCGGCCCGGCGCTCGAAGGACAGCAGCCGCCCCTGGTCGCCGATGGCGCGCAGCAGCGACATGGACAGCGCCCCGGACCCCACGCCGGCCTCGACCACGGTGGCGCCGGGGAAGATGTCGGCATACTGCACGATCTGGCCCGCGTCCTTGGGATAGACGACGGCGGCGCCGCGGGGCATGGACATGACGTAGTCGGACAGCAGCGGGCGCAGCGCGAGGAACTCCTCGCCGGCCGTGTTGGTGAGCGTGGACCCGTCGGGCAGGCCGATGACGACGTCGTGCAGGATGCGGCCGCGGTGGGTGTGGAACTCGCCGCCGACCGCCAGCGTGATCGTGTGCATGCGGCCGCGCGCGTCGGTCAGCTGCACCCGCTCGCCGGGCTGGAAGGGGCCTCGGCGTCCGGCCGCGCCGGTGGGCTGCGGTGGGGCGAGGGGCGCGGTGGCGTCGGGCTGTGTCGTCATGGTCCCTCCACTGTAGTGAGCCGCACCGACAGACCTCGACCGCGTCCGGCGGGGCCCGGGGCCAGGGCTTGGGCGTCAGGCTTGGGCGTCAGGATCGGTAGCAAGGCTCGGGCGTCAGGCTCAGGCTCGGCGGCTCGCCGCGTCCTCGACCTCGCCGGCGTCCAGCAGGCCGTGCCCGCCGCCCGGCAGGCGCACCAGGATCACGCCGGCCTCGAGCTGGGCCATGCGCTCGACGGCGTCGGTGACGGGGACGTCCGGCGCGAGGTCGATGACCCACCCGGCCGGCTGCTGGTGCGCGACGGCGAGGACGGGGGTGGCGGCCTGCTGGTCCACGGGCACCGACTGCACCGCGCGGGGGTCGACGACCGCGGTGGGGACCCCCTGCGCGTCCTGCACGGCGACGACCTGCGCCCCGTGGACGCCGTAGAGCCGCACGGCGTCCGCCACCGACGAGCCTGCGGGCACGAGGGCCGTGGGGTGCAGCAGGTCGCCGAGCCGGACCTGGTCGAGCAGGGCGCGGGCGCGTGCGGAGCGGATGGCCCCGCCGGCCCCGGCCCACAGGAAGCTGCCGATGAGCGCGCCCCACGCGATCGAGAAGAAGTCCGGTGCACGACCGGACAGCAGCGGCCGCCCGATGAACCACAGGGCGACGAGCGCCGCGAGCACGCGTCCGCTCCACCCCGCGACCAGCAGCCCGGTGGTGCGGCGACCGGTGATCCGCCATACGAGAGCGTCGAGCACGAAGCCGCCGTCCAGGGGCAGGCCCGGCAGCAGGTTGAAGACCGCGACGAACGCGTTGGAGTAGGCCATGGCGCCCATGAGCAGCCGGGGCACCCCGGCGGGGGTGACGGCGAGGAGCTGCCAGGCCGCCACGGCCAGGGCCGCGTTGGCGAGCGGCCCCGCGAGGGCCACCATCGCGCTGCGGCCGGGGGTGTTGCTGTCGGACTGGTATGACGTGTGCCCGCCCATCAGGTCGGCGACGATCCGGTGCACCCGGTGCCCGAACGCCTGCGCGGTCAGCGCGTGCGCCGCCTCGTGCGCGAGGACCGACACGAGCAGCAGCAGCGCGTAGGCGAACGCAACGGCGTAGGCGCCCGCCCCGAGGTCGGGCCGTGACCGCGACAGGGACGGACCGAAGGTCGCGAGGATCACCAGCACGAGGATGGGCCAGGTGCGGCCGAGATAGATGGGGGTGCCGCGCAGCGAGCCGATCCGCCAGCCCGGGTGGGTCTGCACGTCGGCGTCCGCGACGGCCGGCTCGACGGGGCGGTCGGGCGGCGTCGGCTGGGGTCCACGCGGGTCGGACATGGCGCGAGCCTACGTGGCGCAGGGGGTATGTCGGTGCGAGGTCCTATCGTCGGTCCCATGGTTGCCGCCCTGTCCCCGAGCCGAGCCGCCGACTTCATGCAGTGCCCGCTCCTCTACCGCTTCCGCGTCATCGACCGGCTGCCCGAGCCTCCGTCCTCCGCGGCGGCCCGAGGCACGCTGGTCCACTCCGTGCTGGAGCGGTTGTTCGACGTGCCGGCGCCCGAGCGCACGCTGGAGCACGCGGCCTCCCTCGTGGGTCCGCAGTGGGAGGCGCTGCTGGCCGAGCGGCCGGAGCTGGCCGAGCTGATCGGCGACGGCGAGGAGGCGACCGAGCTCACGGCCTGGCTGACCTCGGCGACCTCGCTGGTCGAGCGGTGGTTCGGGCTGGAGGATCCGACGGATCTCGAGCCCGCCGAGCGCGAGCTCTACCTCGAGTGCGACCTAGACGGGCTCCTGCTGAGGGGGTATGTCGACCGCCTGGACGTCGCGCCCAACGGCATGATCCGCGTGGTCGACTACAAGACCGGGCGCTCCCCCTCGGTGCTCTTCGAGGGCAAGGCACTCTTCCAGATGAAGTTCTACGCACTCGTGCTGTGGCGGCTGCGAGGCGTGGTGCCGTCGATGCTGCAGCTGGTCTACCTCGGCAACGCCGAGATCGTGCGCTACCAGCCCGACGAGGCGGACCTGCGGGCCACCGAGCGCAAGCTCAAGGCGCTGTGGCAGGCCATCGTCCGCGCCGCCGAGACCGGCGACTGGCGTCCCAACAAGTCGCGGCTGTGCGACTGGTGCGCGCACCGCGACATCTGCCCCGCGTGGGGCGGCACTCCCCCGCCCATCCCGGAGGGCGCGGTCGCCCGCGCGCTGGACCCGGCCGCCTCGGCCCCGGTCGACCACGACGTCGAGGACGAGGACGACCCGCTCGAGGCCTGACATGATCGAGGCGCCATGACTGCCGCCCTCACGATCGCCGCCTGCGCTGCCGCGTGTGCCTTCGTCGTCGACGGGGCTGCTCAGGTGCTGCCGCAGGTGCTGCCGCGGGCGGGCGCCACGCCGGAGCGGGTGTCCCTGCTATGGCTGCTGCTGGCGTTCGTCGTCACGACGGTGCTGACGCGGGCGGCCACGCGCTACATCCGGCACCGGGCCGACCGGGCCCCCGCGGGTGCTCGGCCCAGCGGACCGATCCGCGACATCCTCATCAACGGCGTGCACATCCACCACCAGGTGTGGGGGATCCTGCTGATCCTGCTCGTCGGCCTGCTCCAGGTGGCCTACCGACCGTCCGGGGCGTGGGCCGACGTGGCCGCCGCGGCGTTCGGGGTCGGGGCGGCGCTGACGCTGGACCAGTTCGCGCTGTGGCTGCACCTCGAGGACGTCTACTGGTCGCCCCAGGGCCGCACCTCCGTGACGGCCCTCATCACCACGGCGATCATCGCCCTGGCCCTCCTGCTCGGCACCGACCCGCTGGGTCTGGTCTCCACCCCGCGCGGGTCGGGGGCCGTGCGCTGGGCCGTGACGGGGGTCCTCGTCGTCAACGTCGTCGCCGCGGTGGTCTGCCTGCTCAAGGGCAAGCCGTGGCTCGCGGTCGTGGGGATGTTCGTGCCGGGGATCGCCTGGGTCGGGGCGGTGCGTCTCGCGCGACCGCGATCGCGCTGGGCCCGACGCTATGAGCCGGGCAGCCCGCGTGACCTGCTCGCCGAGGAGCGGGAGCGCCGGCACGAGGCGCGGTGGAACTCCGTGGTCGACTTCATCGGCGGGCCTCCCTCGCGGTGACGCCGGCGGCGCGCTGCCGGGTGAGGAAGCGCTCCAGCACGTGCGGCCACCCCGACAGCTCGTCGGGGTCCCGGGCCAGGTGCAGCTCGCTCAGCGGCAGGAGGTCGTGCAGGGCGCGGGCCGTGCTGAGCGGGTGCGAGGGGTCTCCGGGCCAGGCCAGCAGCAGGGTCGGGACCGACAACGCACGCAGCCGGTCCGGGTCGGGCAGGTCGGTCTGCGACGCGCCGCGAAACACCGACGGCAGCAGCTCCTCGCGCACGTCGGGCACCGGCACCTCCTGGTCCGCGACCGCCGGCGGGCGGGCGGCGACCCGCCCCACCCGGATGAACGCCTGCACACCGCGACGCTCCACCAGCTCCGCGCTGTCGAGGTAGGCCTCCGACTGGGCCGCCCGCGTCTCCCACGCCGTCGGCGGCACGGTCAGCGTCAGGCTGCGGAACCGGCCGGGGTCCCGGACCGCGGCGTGCAGCAGCGTCCCGGTCCCCATCGACGGCCCGACGCCGTGCACCGCCTCGCCCGGGGCCAGCCGGTCGAGCACGGCGAGCAGGTCGTCGGCGAGCGTCTCCCACCCGTAGTCCCCAGGCTCCGGCCGACCCGTGGACGCGCCGTGCCCTCTCGCGTCGTAGCGGATGACCGTGTGCTCGTGCAGGTGACGGGTGAGGTCCAGGCCGGCGTCGGCGTTGGCGCGGCGGCTGGACGTCAGGCCGTGCAGCTGCACCACGAACGGGCCGTTGCCGTGGACCTCCACGTCGAGGCTGGCTCCGTCGACGTCGATCGTGCTCATGACCACTCCTCGGTGCCGAGGCGGTCACCCGCGCGGACCGGGGGTGACGCCCCGGCGCGACTCACGTGAGTCGCCATCATAGCCAGGGCGGTTCACGGCCATCCCTCACCGTGGACCCGCCTTGACCTGCGCGTATGGCGCGGCGACAGTGGGGCTCCGACATCCGTCCTGGTCACCGACGCCCGGGTCGTCCGCCGGGCCGCAGGCCCCGCCGTACCCGCAGGAGGCCGCCCGTGCGCCTGACCAACGCCGACCAGGTCGACCTGCCCGAGGGGCGGCTGCGCAGCCTCGAGCTCCCGCTGCACCGCGCCGCCGGTGAGCTGCCGGTGTCCTTCGACCAGGGCATGCACCTGCGCGCCGGGGCACGACCCGGCTCGTGGATGGCCGCGGCGCTGCGGGTCCCCGGCGGCGTGGGACCGGACGAGCTCGCCGCCTCCTGGCACGCCGTCGTGGAGCGGCACGGCACGCTGCGCTCGGCCTTCGCCGAGACCGACGAGGGCCTGCGGCTGCACCCCCTCGCGCTGGCTGACGAGCCGGGACGCTGGGTCGAGCACCCGACCGACCCGACGCTGCCGGCCCCGACCCGGGCCGCCCTGCGCACCCTGCTCGACGCCGCCTGCTCCCCGCTCGAGTCCCCCTCGCACCGGCTGGCGCTGCTGGAGCCGACCTATGGCAGCGACCCGGTCGTCGTGATCGCCGCCGACCACGCCCACGTCGACGCCTGGTCCCTGCCCCTGCTCGTGCGCGACCTGCTGTCCTGCCTCGAGGACCACCGCGCGGGTCGGGCGCCCGCCTCACGACTGCCCCGGGTCGGGTCCTTCGCCGAGCACACCGCCGAGCTCGCAACGCAGCCGCCGGCGCCCGAGCACGTGCTGCGCCGGTGGCACGAGATCCTCGACGCGGGCGGCGGCGCGATGCCGACCTTCCCGCTGCCGCTCGGTGACGTGTCCGCGCCCCGGCCCGAGGTGGTCTCGACCCACGACCTGCTCGACCCCCGCGGCCTCGCCCGGCTCGAGGCACGGGCCAGCCTCGAAGGGGTCGGGCCGCTCGCCATGGCCGTCTCGGTGATGACGCGGGCCTCGGCCTCCCTGGCCGGCGCGCCGCTGCGAGCCGTCCTTCCCGTGCACAGCCGCCACCAGTCGCGCTGGCGCCAATCGGTCGGCTGGTTCATCACCAACGCGGTCCTGGAGTCGGCGGACCCGACGCCCCAGGCGTGCGGCGCTGCGGTGCGCGAGGCGGTGGGCCTCGGGTCGCACGCGCTGGCCCCGATCATGGCGCCGTATGACGGGATGCCTGTCACCCCAGGCATGTTCGCGGTGTCGTGGCTGGACCACCGCCGGCTCCCGGTCGCGCTCGACCCCGCCTGGCGGGCGCAGCACGTGTCGGCGGTCGCGCCGACGCAGGGGGTGCAGGTGTGGTTCGTCGCCGATGGGTCCGGCCTGCACGCGCGCCTGCGATCCCCGGCGACGCCGCAGGCCCAGGCCTCCGTCGGCTCCTGGGTGGACGCGGTCGTCGAGGGTCTGCGCTCCCTGGTCTGACCCGCCCTGGACTCCTCGGGCCTTGGCGCGCTCGCAGCTCACGAAAGCGCGATTCGAGGCGCCCTCACCGGCCGTTCGTGCGCTCGCAGCTCACGAAAGCGCGATTCGGGGCGCCCTCACCGGCCGTTCGTGCGCTCGCAGCTCACGAAAGCGCGATTCGGGGCGCCCTCACCGGCCGTTCGTGCGCTCGCAGCTCACAAGCGCCGCGTCCGCGCCGGCCGCACGTGTCAAAGGTGCGTTCGGGAAGCACGTACGTCGCACCCGGGCCCGCCGCACGTGTCAAAGGTGCGTTCCGGACGCAGATCCCACCAGCCGGCGCCGCCTCGGACCCTGCTCTCGTCGGGCCCTTCGTGCGCTCGCAGCTCACGAAAGCGCGATTCGGGGCGCCCTCACCGGCCGTTCGTGCGCTCGCAGCTCACGAAAGCGCGA
>NZ_AUFG01000034.1 GCF_000426385.1 Arsenicicoccus bolidensis DSM 15745 | reverse complement strand
GTCGGCTGGCGGCCTCGGGCTCAACCCGACGCACCCCGGCAGGTCACTACCTGTCGGCTGGCGGCCTCGGGCTCAACCCGACCCGGCCCGGCAGGTCACTTCCCGTCGGCTAGCCGCCGCGGCTCAACCCGACCCGCCCCGACAGGTCACGTCCCGTCGCCCAGCGGCCTCGGGCCCGACCCGACCCGCCCCGACAGGTCACGTCCCGTCGGCTGGCGGACTCGGGCCCGACCCGACCCGCCCCGACAGGTCACATCCCGTCGGCTGGCGGCCTCGGGCCCGACCCGACCCGCCCCGACAGGTCACATCCCGTCGGCGGCCGCCCTGGGCTCAACCCGACGCGCCCCGACAGGTCACGTCCCGTCGGGTGCCCGCCCTGGGCTCAACCCGACGCGACCCGACAGGTCACGTCCCGTCGGGTGCCCGCCCGGAGCGGGGCTCAGGCCTCGACGCGCTCGAGGGACGGACGGAGGTCCTCCGCGGGCGGGGTCCAGGTGGCAGCCTCGGCGTCGACCTGCTCGCCGGACCGGATGTCCTTGACCGAGTCGGACGCGCCGTCGGCCCCGAGGAACCACACGAACGGGATCGAGCGACGGTCGGCGAACTTGATCTGCTTGCCGAACTTCGCTGCGCTGGGGGCGATCTCGGTGGCGATGCCACGACCGCGCAGCTCCGCGGCGACGGCCATCGCGCGGGCACGGTCCTCCTCGACGCCGAGCGCGACGACGACGCAGGTGGGCGTCGGGCGGGACGCGCGGACCACGCCGGTCGACACGAGCCTGGCCAGGAGCCGGGACAGGCCGATCGAGATCCCCACCCCCGGATAGGTGGTGCGCCCGTCGGAGGCCAGGGCGTCATACCGACCGCCGGAGCAGATCGAGCCGTAGGACTCCTGCCCGACCAGCTGGGTCTCGTAGACCGTGCCGGTGTAGTAGTCCAGGCCACGCGCGACGCGCAGGTCGGCGACGAGGACACCGGGGCGCTGGGCCATGGCGGCCTCCATGACGGCGGTGAGCTCGGCCAGGCCCTCGTCGAGGGTCGGGTGCGAGACCCCGAGCGCCCGCACCCGGTCGGCGAAGGACGTGTCGGTGGAGGAGATCTCGGCGAGCGCGAGGCACTGCCCGATCTGCTCGTCCGTCGCGCCGGCCTCTGCCAGGAGCTCGGTGACGCCCTCCGGCCCGATCTTGTCGAGCTTGTCGACGATCCGCAGGGTCCCGACGACGTCGGTCAGGCCGAGCCCGAGGTAGAAGCCCTCGGGGATCTTGCGGTTGTTGACCTGGATCCGGTACTCCCCGATCGGGAGCTTGCTGAAGACGTCGGCGATCACCAGCGGCATCTCCGCCTCGTAGTGCGCGGCCAGCGAGCCCGCGTCGACGATGTCGATGTCGCACTGGGTGAACTCGCGGAAGCGGCCCTCCTGGGGACGCTCGCCGCGCCAGACCTTCTGGATCTGGTAGCGGCGGAAGGGGAAGGTCAGCTTGCCGGCGTTCTCCAGGACGTAGCGGGAGAACGGCACGGTCAGGTCGAAGTGCAGGCCGAGCGCCTTGTCGGGGTCGCCGGCCTCGGCGTCGGGGTCGGTGGCGCTGCCGCCGTCGGCGTCGCCGGCGAGGCGGTGCACGCCGTAGATCTCCTTGTCGGCGTCACCGCCCTTGCCGACCAGTCGCGAGACGGGCTCGACGGCGCGGGTCTCGACGCTGACGAAGCCGTGCAGCTCGAAGGTCTCGCGGATGACGTCGAGGAAGAGCTGCTCGACGACGCGCTCGGCGGGCAGCCACTCGGGGAAGCCGGACAGGGGGGCGATCTTGACGCTCACGGTGGATCAGAGTCCTTTGAGGTAGGGGTTGGTGGCCCGCTCGCGCTCCATGGTGGTCGCGGGGCCGTGGCCGGGCAGGATCAGGGTGTCGTCGGCGAGCGGGAGCACCACGTCGCGCAGGCTGCGCATCATGGCCTCGTGGTCGCCGCCGGGCAGGTCGGTGCGTCCGACGGAGCCGGCAAAGAGCACGTCTCCGGCGAGCACGGTGCGCTCGGCCTCGACGGGGATGCCGTCGGGCGTGCCGGGGAGCGTGAACATCACCGACCCCTCGGTATGCCCGGGCGCGTGCGCCACGTCGACGCCGAGCCCGGCCAGGTCGAGGTGCTGGTGGTCGACGATCGACTCGACGCGCGGCGGCTCGCGCCAGGACCACGCGCGCCCGAACTGCTGCTCGAACATCGCGACCAGCTGCGGGTCGAGCGAGGCGGCCGGGTCGGCGAGCCGATAGCGGTCGTCGGCATGGATGTATGCCGCCAGGTCGGCGTCGTCGCCCGTGGTGCACACCGGGGTCACCGAGTGGACGTGGTCGACGTGACCGTGGGTCAGCAGGACGGCGGCCGGCTTGAGGCGGTGCTCCGTGAGGACGGCGCGGAGCTGCTCGACCACGCCGATGCCCGGGTCGACGACGAGGCACTGCTCGCCGGCGGCCGGGGCCACGACATAGCAGTTGGTGGCGAAGGCCTGGGCGGGGAAAGCGAGTACGAGCACCGCGTCAGCCTACTGGGAGGCCGGGGACGCGCGGGGACGGGGCGTCGCCCGCGAGATCCGGTCGGCCGCGCCTCCCGCGGCCGGTGGGAGGGCAGGTATGGCGCCCTCCCCGGCAACCGGAGCAGCGTCTTCGCCCTGTCGGCGAGATGCGTCCGCTGCAGGCGCGGCGGACGAGGCCTCGCGGTGGCCTTCCCTAGACTCGGGCGCGTGACGAGGGAGCAGGAGCGCGCGCGGGCCAGGCGGCGCCACGACAAGGTCCAGGCCGCGCAGCAGCGCAAGGCGGAGAAGCGCGAGCGGACGCGACGCCTGGTGGCGGTGATCGCGACGGTGGCGATCGTGCTGGCGACGGTGGTCGGGGTGGCGCTGTCAATGCGGCCGCGCGGTGACTCGACCGATGCCGCCGGCGCCACGGCAGCGAGCACACCTGCGGCGACCCCGTCCGGCATACCTCCGTCCGGCGCGGCCTCCCCCACCGGCACCGCCTCGGGGCGCTGCACGACGCCGCCCGCGCTGCAGACCAAGCCCCAGCAGTTCACGGCCGTCCCGGACAAGGCGACCGCCGAGGGCGCGACCTGGGTGGCGACGCTGCGGACCAGCTGCGGTCCGGTCACGCTCGAGCTCGACGGCAAGGCCGCGCCGCAGACGGTCGCGTCCTTCCTGCACCTGGCCCGCGAGGGCTACTGGGCTCCCAGCCCGTGCCACCGCCTGACCACCGGGGGCCTGTCGGTCCTGCAGTGCGGCGACCCGACGGGCACGGGTGCGAGCTCCCCCGGCTACGGCTTCGGCATCGAGAACGCGCCCGCGGACGGGGCCTATCCCCGCGGCGTGATCGCCATGGCCCGCACGCAGGACCCCAACAGCAACGGCGGCCAGTTCTTCGTCGTCCACCAGGCCTCGACGCTGCCCACCGACGGAGGTGGCTACTCGATATTCGGCAAGGTCACCGGCGGGATGGATATTGTGGACCAGATCGCCGCGGCGGGGTCCGACGACTCCAACGGCCAAGGCGACGGCCGTCCGAAGACCCCGATCAGCATCCTCGAGGTCTCCGTCACCAAGAAGAAGGCATGACTGTGTCCGATCAGCCCGAGCAGCCGACCACCCAGCCCGTCGACGCCGAGGTCGACGCTGCCGTGTCGTCCGAGGCCCCGCAGGCCGCCCCCGCCGAGACCGGCGTCGAGGCGCCGGCGGAGGAGAGCGTGCCTGCCGACGCGGACAGCACCGTCGCCACCGAGACGAGCACCTCCGCGAGCGAGGGTAGCGACGTCACTCCCGAGGCCACCTCCTCGGCCAGCGAGGGCGTCACCATGGACGAGGTGGCCGCCGCGCCGGCCACCGAGGAGACCGCCCCCGCCGAGCAGGCTGACGCAGCGCCGGAAGCCAAGCCCACCGCGGAGGAGTCGGTTCCCTCCGAGGAGCCTGTCGCGGCGCCGGAAGCCAAGCCCACCGCGGAGGAGTCGGTTCCCTCCGAGGAGCCTGTCGCGGCCCAGGAGGCCACGCCCGCCGCCGAGGACGCCCCCGCGGCGGAGACTCCGGCCGCGGACGCGAAGCCCGCGGCCGCACCGGCCCCGAGCTCCGCGCCCAGCGCCGTCCCGACCCCGGCCGCCGTGCCGACCCCGGCCGCGATGCCGAAGCCCCCGGCTCGTCCGGCCCCCGCGTCCCCGTCGGGCGTGCCGGCGCCGATCACCCCGCCCGCCGGCCCGCCGAGCAACGCGGCGACCTTCGGCCGGGTGGCCGAGGACGGCACCGTCTACGTCCGGACCCCGGACGGCGAGAAGGCCGTCGGTTCCTACCCGGGTGCGAGCAGCGAGGAGGCCCTGGCCTACTTCGCCCGCAAGTACGACGAGATGTGGGCGGCGGCCGAGCTCCTCTACCACCGCGTGCTGCAGACCGGCCTGTCCGCCAAGGAGGCCACCGAGGACCTCGCCAAGCTGCGCGAGCACATCGGTGAGGCCAACGTCGTCGGCGACCTGCCCGGCCTGGACGCCAAGGTCGAGTCCATCGCCACCGCCATCGAGGCGCGCCGTCAGGTGGAGGCGACCGAGCGCGCCGCCGCCCGCGACCAGGCCCGCACCGAGCGCGAGGCGATCGTCGCCGAGGCCGAGAAGATCGCGGCCCAGGACCCCGCCAAGACGCAGTGGAAGGCCAGCGGCGCCCGCATCCGCGAGCTGCTCGACGACTGGAAGAAGCACCAGCGCTCGTCGGTCAAGCTCGACCGCGAGTCCGAGAACTCTCTCTGGCAGCGGTTCAGCGCGGCCCGCAACTCCTTCGACAAGGCCCGCCGGGTCTACTTCGCCGAGCTGGAGTCCACCCAGTCCGAGGCCAAGGCCGCCAAGGAGAAGCTCGTCGCCGAGGCCGAGAAGCTCTCGGCCAGCAAGGAGTGGGGCCAGACCGCGGGCGCCTTCAAGCGTCTGATGGACCAGTGGCGCAGGGCCGGACGCGCCGGGCGCAAGGAGGACGACGAGCTGTGGGGCCGCTTCAAGGCCGCCCAGGACGCGTTCTTCAACGCCAAGGACGAGGTCTCGGCCGAGGAGGACAAGGTGTTCCGCGCCAACCTCGAGGTCAAGGAGGGTCTGCTCGACCAGGCCCGGGCGCTGCTGCCGATCAAGGACCTCAACGCCGCCAAGTCCGCGCTGCGCACCATCCAGGACAAGTGGGACGCCGCCGGCAAGGTCCCCCGCTCCGAAATGGGCCGCGTCGAGGGCGAGCTGCGCAAGGTCGAGCAGACCGTGCGTGACGCCGAGGACGCGAAGTGGAAGAAGTCGAACCCGGAGGTCAACCACCGGGCGTCGGCCTTCGCCGAGCAGATCGAGAAGGCGCTGGAGAAGGAGAACAAGGCCCTCGACAAGGCCAGGGCCTCCGGCGACGAGAAGAAGATCAAGGCCGCCGAGGAGTCCCTCGCCTCCCGCCGGGCCCTGCTCGAGATGGTCCACAAGGCCCAGGCCTGACCTACCTCAGGTAGGCACATCCGCCCGACTTCGCACGCCAGGCGGATGTGACCGCCTCAGGTAGGCACATCCGCCCGACTTCGCACGCCACGGGGATGTGACGAAGCCCGGCCGACGTGTCGAGGTCAGGCTGATCCGGCCAGGGGCCCGCACCCGCGAGGGGGCGGGCCCCTCGGCATACGACCCGGGGTGGATCGTCGACCGAGGCCCGACCCCCGGCGTGCTCCACCGATCGGTGGAGGGCCGGTGTGGCCACCCGGTCGATGCCGCCGGGGTGGGTCCGCGAGCACGCTGGGGGCATGTCCCTCATCCACGTCTCGTCCCTCACCAAGTCGTATGACGCCCGACCGGTCGTCCGCGGCGTCGACCTCGACGTCGAGGCCGGCGAGATCGTCGGCGTCCTCGGCCCCAACGGCGCCGGCAAGTCGACCCTGGTGGAGTGCATCGGCGGTCTGCGCCGCCGCGACTCCGGCACGGTCCGCGTCGACGGGCTCGACCCCGACGATGACCCGCCCGCGCTGCGCGCCATCCTCGGCATGCAGCTGCAGGAGGCTCGCCTGCCCAAGAAGACGACGCCCCGCGAGGTCCTCGACCTCTACCGCTCCTTCTATCCCGCCCCTCGGGACACCGACGAGCTGCTCGCACGCTTCGGTCTCTCGGCCCAGGCGGACCAGCGCTTCGAGCGCCTCTCGGGTGGCCAGCAGCAGCGGCTGTCGGTGGCCCTCGCCCTGGTCGGCAACCCGCGCATCGCCATCCTCGACGAGCTGACCACCGGTCTGGACCCGGCCGCGCGCCGCGAGATCTGGGACTTCCTCGCCGAGCTGCGGCGCGACGGCGTCACGATCCTCCTGGTCACCCACTTCATGGAGGAGGCGCAGCACCTCTGCGACCGCGTCGCGATCCTCGACGGCGGCCGGGTGACGGCCTTCGACTCCCCCGACGCGCTCGCCAGCGCCGCCGGCGGCGTCCAGCGCATCCGGTTCACCCCGTCGCGACCGCTCGGAGGGCAGGAGACCGCCCGGCTGCTCGACCTGCCCGACGTCACCGACCTGACGGTCGACGGCGACCGCGTCACCGTCACCGGCGGCGAGGACGCGGTCGGCGCCCTCGTGACCCACCTCGCGGCGATCGGGGTCAGCGCGCGCGGGCTCCGCGTCGAGGCGCCCAACCTGGACGACGCCTACCTGTCCCTCACCACCCCGCACCGATCCGAGGACCAGCGATGACCTCCACGCCCTCCACGCCCTCCACCCCGTCCGCCACCGCGAGGGTCGCCCCGCAACCCCGCCGGTCGGCACTCGGGGCCATGACCGCCAACGAGTCCCGTCTGCTGCTGCGCGAGCCTGGGCTGGTGGTCTGGGCCGTGCTCATCCCCGTGGTCGCCGACGTCGTCCTGGCTCTCGTGCCCGCCACCCGCACCGCGTCCGCGGACCTCGGCGGCTGGAGCTTCTCCCAGGTCTACCTGCCGGTGCTCGTGCTGTTCACGGCCAGCCTGCTCACGGTCCAGGGCATGCCCACGATCCTGGCGCAGTACCGCACCGACGGCGTGCTCAAGCGCCTCCGCACGACCCCGGTCTCGCCCGCCGTGCTGCTGGGCGCCGTGATGATCTCCCTCGGCGCGGTGACCCTGGTCGTGGCCGTCGCGATGGTGGCGATCCCCACCGTCCTGGGCAACCCACCGCCCGGCAACGTCCTGGCCTTCGCGCTCGTCACCGTGCTGTCCCTCGGCGCGTTCCTGTCCATCGGCGGCCTCGTCAGCGCCCTCGCCACCAACCCCCGCATGGCCACCGGCGTGGGCACGGTCCTCACCTTCGTCCTGTGGTTCTTCGCGGGGATGTGGGTGCCGCGCTCGGTGTTCCCCGAGCTGCTCGCACGGATCGCGGACCTCACGCCGAGCGGCGCCGCCTCCGGGGCGATGCTGGACGCCTTGCACGGCTCGTGGCCCTCGCTCGCGCAGCTCGCGGTGCTCCTCGCCTGGACGGTCGTGCCCGCCGCGGTGGCCGCCCGCGCGTTCCGGTGGGAGTGATCACGCGGGCGGGCCGGCATACGGCCGGAGGGAGGATGATGGCGAGCATGGCCAGCACGATCGGCGTCGCCGCAGCACCCGCATCGCTGCCCCATGCGGGTGGCGCCTCGCGCAGGCTCCCCCAGCTGGTGCCCGTCGGTCTCGTGCTCGCCGCCACCGCGCTCTGCCTGGGGACGCGGGACCTCTTCACCCCCGACCTGTCGGCGTGGGCCTATGCCGGGATCGCCCTGGTGCTGCTCGTCTTTCGCGGGTGGTGGGAACGCTGGGGCGCGCACGGCAGGGTGTCCGGGACGCTGGGTTTCGTCCTGCACTCGCTGGCCTGCCTGGCCCTGTGCGCGCTGCACCCGCTCTACGGCTTCTACGCCTTCGTGGGCTACTTCGACGCCGTCCGCGTCTTTCGCTGGCCCGTCCTGTGGCTGGGCATCCTCGCCGTCGCCACCGCCACCGGCCTGTCCCAGGCGGGGGGCGTGCACGGCGTGTGGGCGGTGCCCTGGCTGTATGTCCTGCTCGTCCTGATCAACGCGGGGCTCTCGGGGACGATGATCGCCGTCGAGCACCGCCGTGAGGAGGCCGTGACGCGGCGGGAGGAGGCGATCCGGCTCCTCGAGACCGCCCAGCGCGAGAATGCCGCCCTGCAGGCGCAGCTCGTCGCCCAGGCCCGCGAGTCGGGGATCCTCGAGGAGCGGGCGCGCCTGTCGCGCGAGATCCACGACACCGTCGCGCAGGGCCTGCTCGGTGTCATCACCCAGCTCGAGGCCGTCGACGTCGCCGACCCGTCGACGCAGGCCCGCATCGATCGGGCCGGCCGAGCCGCTCGCGAGAGCCTCGCCGAGGCCCGCCGGGCCGTCGTCGCGCTCGCGTCCCCGCACCTCGACGGCGCGGACCTGACGACCGCCCTGCACGGCCTGGTGCGCCGGTGGGGCGAGAGCGCGGACGTCGCCGCCACGATGGTCGTCGAGGGCCCGCCCGGCCCGAGCCCGCACGACGCGGAGCTGGTGCGCATCGCGCAGGAGGCGCTGTCCAACGTCGCGCGCCACGGCGACGCACGGCGGGCGACGCTCACCCTGACCTTCACGCCCGAGGAGGTGCGGCTGGACGTGCGCGACGACGGCCGGGGGTTCGTGGTGGCGGACCCCGGCGACGCCGGCCCAACCAACGCCGGCCCCACCCGCCCGGTCGACCCCGTGGGCTCCCACGCCCACCGCGGGCACGGCATCGCGGGCATGCGCGCGCGCCTCGAACGGTGCGGTGGCTCCTTCGCCGTCGAGAGCGCCCCCGGTCGCGGGTGCGTGGTGAGCGCGGCGGTGCCCCGATGAAGCCCCAGCACGACCCCAGCAGCCCTGCCTGTGCCGTCTCCCCCGACCGACCCTGCGCGCTGTCGGTGGTCGTGGTGGACGACCACCCCGTGGTCCGCGACGGGCTGCGCGGGATGTTCGAGCGGGAGCCCGACGTCGAGGTGGTCGGGGAGGCGGCCAGCGGCCCGGAGGCGCTCGCGGTCGTCGCGTCGCTCACCCAGGCGGGCCGCGCCCCCGACGTCGTGCTCATGGACCTTCGTATGCCGCTCGGCGACGGCATCACGGCGATCCGCGAGCTGCGCGCCCTGGATCCGGCCCGCCCCCGCATCCTCGTGCTCACCACCTACGACACCGACCGGGACATCGTGACGGCCATGTCGGCCGGCGCCGACGGCTACCTCCTCAAGGACACCCGCCGGGCCGACCTGGTCCGCGCGATCGTCGACCTGTGCGCCGGCCGCACCGCGCTCGCTCCCGGAGCGCTCGACGCGCTCACCGGACGCCGCTCCGGCACCGCCACCGAGCTGACCACGCGCGAGCTGGAGGTGCTGCGGGTCATCGCCCGGGGAGGCACCAACCGCAGCGCGGCCGAGCACCTGCTGGTGAGCGAGGCGACGGTCAAGACGCACCTGCTGCACGCCTACGCCAAGCTCGGGGTCGGCGACCGCGCGGCCGCGGTGCGCGTCGCCTACGAACGAGGCCTGCTGTAGCCCAGACCACAGCGCATGATCCTCGAACCGACTTGTTCTAGTTGCTCTAGAACAACTATGGTTGAGGGGTGCTCATCACCATCGACCCCGAGTCGACCGAGCCGCTCTACGGACAGCTCGTGTCGCAGGTCCGCGGCGCCATCCTCCGCGGTGACGTCGGCCCCGGCGACAAGCTCCCGAGCGCCCGCGACCTCGCCTCGAGCCTGGGGATCAACATGCACACCGTGCTGCGGGCCTACACGACGCTCCGCGACGAGGGCGCCATCGAGCTGCGTCGTGGCCGGGGCGCCGTGGTCACCGCCAAGGGCCTGGACACGGCCGAGCTCGAGCAGTCCGCGCGACACCTGCTCAAGGTGGGCCGCCGCCACGGCGTCACCCTCGCCCAGCTCCACACGCTCCTCGACCAGGAGGCCTCGTCATGACCAGCCGCACCACCCACCCCGGTCCGACCCCGGCCAGGCGTCGGGCCCTCGCCGTCTGCCTCGTCCCGGCGATCGGCTGCCTCGGCGCGCTGGGCGCCCTGCTCGTCCTGTGGTGGCCACGGCTGCCGGACCGCATGGCCACGCACTTCACGCTGGCCGGCGTGCCGGACCAGGTCGGCGCGACCGGGTCCCAGGTCGCCGGCTTCTGCGGCGCGCTCGTGGCGGTGGCGGTCGTCGGCGCCGTCGTGCTCACCCGCGCCCGGCCCGGCACGAGCGCCAAGGGGCTCGTCGCGGGCCTGGTCGCCGTCGAGGTCATCCTGTCCACGGTGTTCGCCCTGGTCCTGCGCGCCCACCTCGACCTCACCGACCCGTATGCCGCCCGCCTGCCCCTCCCGCCGGCCGCTGCAGCGGTGGCGCTGGCACTGCTCGCGGGGTGGCTCGCCGCCAAGGCCTGCCCGGAGGATCCCCCCGCCCCGGCACCCCGGGCCCCACGCCTGCGGCAGGAGCTGGCGCCCGGCACCCGCGCCGTCTGGATCTCCCGCACGGGGCAGGCGCGCTGGTTGAGCGTGGTCGTGGCGTCGACCTTCGTCGTGACCCTCGGACTCGTCGTCCTGGACGGCGACCAGGCCGTCGCGTGGGTGCCGGTCCTGATCGCGGTGATCGCGCTGGCCTTCACGGGCTTCCGCGTCACCGTCGACCCCCAGGGCCTGCGCTGGCGGGGCCGCCTCGGCCTCCCCCGCGGCCACGTCCCCCTCGAGGACATCGCCTCCGCCGAGGTCGTGCAGGTCGACCCGTCCCACTACGGCGGCTGGGGCTATCGCCTCTCCCCCGTCCACGGAACGGCCCTCGTGACCCGCGGCGGCTCGGCACTGCGCGTCACCCGCCGCGACGGCCGGCGGTTCACGATCACCGTCGACGATGCCGCGTCCGGCGCCGCCCTGCTCGAGGCCCTCTCGCACCGCGCCTGACCACCCACGCCACCCCACCCTTCCCGGCGCGTGACGCACCAGCCGCCACGCGCAGCTCCCGCACACCCTGATGGAGGTCCCCATGGACACCCGCACCCTCCTCGCCCTCGCACCCCTCGCGGCGCTCGCCCTCGGGCTCGTCGCGTGGTGCCTGGTCGACATCGCCCGCAGCCGGCGCACGCGACACCTGCCGCGCTGGGCCTGGGCCCTGCTCTGCCTCGCATCCTTCCCCGCCGGGGTCATCGCCTACCTGCTCCTCGGCCGGGAGCCGCGCTCATGAGCCTCGCCGTCCGCACCGAGCGTCTCGGCATCGACTTCGGCGGCGCTGTCGGCCTGCACGACGTCGACCTGCGCGTCCCCGAGGGCAGCGTCCACGCCCTGATCGGCCCCAACGGCGCGGGCAAGACGACGTTGTTCAGCCTGCTCACCGGCCTCGCGCGGGCCAGCACCGGGACCATCGCGACCAGCGGCCGGATCGCCTACTGCCCCGACACCCCCGAGCACGAGCCCTGGCTCACCGCAACCGAGGTCGTCGCCCAGTCCCGCAGCCTGGCCCGAGGCCCCGGTGGTCCGGCCCAGGACCGCGAGGTCCTCGACCGGTGCGGTCTCGGGAGCGCGGCCGGCCGTCGCGTCGGTGCCTTCTCCCGCGGTATGACGCAGCGGCTCGGCCTGGCCGCCACCATCGCCACCGGGGCCGCCGTCCTCGTCCTCGACGAGCCGACCTCGGCCCTCGACCCGTTCGGGCAGGCCGACGTCCTGGACCTGGTCCGCGAGCTCGGCCGCGACCGGACGGTCCTGGTCTCGAGCCACTCCCTGGCCGCCGTGGAGCAGGTGGCCGACACGGTCGCGATCCTGCACCAGGGGCGGCTGCGGTGGCAGGGGACGCTGGTGGACCTGCTCGGGTCACGGCTGCGGCCGGCCTGGCGCGTGCGCACCACGTCCACGGCGGCGGCCGAGCGACTCCGCCAGGCCCTGGCCCGCTCACCGGGCGTCACCGCCGTCGCGCCCGACGGCACCGTGGGCGTCGCGGTGACCTACGCCGACGTGGACACCGGGTTGCTCGCCCTGCCGGCGGCGCTGGCCGCGTCAGGGGTGCCGATCGTGTCGAGCGTCATGCAGGCGAGCGACCTGGACGGCGCCTTCGTCTCCCTCCTCGCGGACCTGGACCCGGATCTCGATTCGGGTCTCGACGACCGTCACGCCGGAGGGGCCCGATGAGCGCCTGGCGGGTCGAGTGGCTGAGGCTGGTGCGCACGCCGCGGCTGGCCTGCCTCCTCCTGGTCTTCACCTTCCTCGGCCTCGCCCAACCCGTCTTCGTGCGCTACGGCCCGCAGATCGTCGAGCGGCTGGGCGCCGGCGGCGGCGCCGGGGTCCAGCTGCCACCGCCGAGCGTCGAGCAGGCCCTGACCGCCTACCTCGGGCAGGCTGGCGGTCTCGGGATGCTCGTGGCGGTCGGCATCACGGTCGCGGCCTGCGCGGTCGACGCCAGCTACTCCCTGGCCGTCTACTACCGCACGCGATCCAGCCTCGTGGCCCAGCTGGTCCCGCGCCTCGTGACGGCCTGGGCCGCGGCGGTGGCGGCGTTCACGCTGGGGCTCGGCGCGGCGGCATACGAGACCGTCGTGCTCATCGACCCGATCGGCCCGGCCGCCTTGGCCCGGTGCTGGGCCGCGGGGGCGGCCTTCCTCACGCTCGCCTGCGCGGGAGCCCTCCTGGCGGCGGTGCTGAGCCGCAGCGTGCTCGCCGGGTTCGCCTGTGTGGCAGGGACCTTCATGGTCGTGGTCCCGCTGCTCAGCGCGCTGCCGACGCTGCGCCCCTGGGTGCCCACGCCGGCCCCCGCGGGCCTGCTCGACGCCCTGCCCTGGCGTCCCGTCCTGGTCGCCGTCGCGCTCGCGGTGGCGCTCGTGGCCGCAGCGCTGCTCGCCGCCCGGGACAAGCCCCTCCCCCGGCACTGACCCGCGGGCCGGGGTCAGACCAGGGCAGCGGTCGTCAGCTCGGACAGGCGGGACCGCTGCCGGCCGTCGGCGTCGAAGTTGCCCTCGGACAACCACTGCTCGTATGCCGGCCGCAGCCGCCGCCACTCGGCGTCCGTCATGGCGTACCACGCGGTGTCGCGGTTGCGGCCCTTGTAGACGACGGCGTGCCGGAAGGTGCCCTCGTAGGTGAAGCCGTAGCGCACCGCGGCCCGGCGGGAGGACTCGTTGAGGTCGTCGCACTTCCACTCGAGGCGGCGGTAGCCGAGCTCGTCGATCGCGTGCCGCGCCATGAGATAGATCGACTCGGTGCCGCCGCGGTGGTGCTGCATCTCGGGCGAGTAGACGATCGAGCCGATCTCGATCGATCCGTTGACCGGGCTGACGTTCCAGTACGACGCGGTCCCGACCACGCGGCCGGTCTCGTTGCCGATGATGGCCAGCGGGACGGTCGTGGGGTTGCGCATCTGCTTCTGGACGTAGGCGCCGAGCTCGGTGCTCGTGCGGAACGGACCGGCGGACATGTAGGTCCACAGCGGCTCGTTGCCCTCGCCGCAGGTCAGCTCGAACATGCTGGGCACGTGGTCCAGGGTGAGGTCCACCAGGGTCACCTCGTGGCCCTGCAGGCGCACGTCGCGGGGCAGGACGCGCGGGTGCCAGCCCCACACGTCGTCGCCGATGGGCTGGCCGAACTCGTTGCTACGCACGGACTTTCCTCACTGCTGCTCGATCTTGCGGGCCCCGCCGACCCGGCTGACGTCAAAGACGCCGTCGACCTTGCGGATGGCCCGCATGACGTGGTCGAGGTGCGCGGGGTCGCCCATCTCGAAGGTGAACCGGAAGGTCGCCACCCGGTTGGTCGTGGTCGACGAGCTGGACGACATGAGGTTGACGTGCAGGTCGGCGATGACGCGGGTGACGTCTGAGAGCAGGCGGGACCGGTCGAGCCCGTCCACCTGGATCTGCACGAGGAAGACCGACGAGGCCGTGGGCGCCCACTGCACGTCGATGAGCCGCTCCGGCTCCGACAGCAGCTCGGCGGCGTTGGTGCAGTCCCGCAGGTGCACCGAGACGCCGTGCCCGCGCGTGACGAAGCCGATGATGTCGTCGCCGGGCACGGGGGTGCAGCACTTGGCCAGCTTGACCCACACGTCGTCCGTGCCGACCACGACGACGCCGGGGTCGGTCGCGCGCACGCGGCGGGTCCGGCGGGACGGGGACACCGTCTCGGCGGCGTCCTCGGTCAGCCCCTCCTCGCCACCGGCCTGCGCGAGCATCTTGGACACGACGTGCTGCGCCGAGATCGTGCCGCCACCGACCGCGGCATACAGCCCGCTGATGTCCTGGTAGTGCAGCTCGCGCGCCAGTGCGGTCAGCGACTCGGCCGAGGTGAGGCGCTGGACGGGCAGACCCTGCTTGCGCATCTGCTTGGCGATCGCGTCCTTGCCGGACTCGATGGCCTCCTCGCGACGCTCCTTGGAGAACCACGCGCGGATCTTGTTGCGCGCCCGCGCGCTCTTGACGAAGTTGAGCCAGTCGTGGCTCGGGCCGGCGTCCGGCGCCTTGGACGTCAGCACCTCGACGACGTCGCCGTTCTCCAGCCGCGACTCGAGCGGGACGAGGCGACCGTTGACCCGGCCGCCGATGCAGTGGTGACCGACCTCGGTGTGCACGGCATACGCGAAGTCCACGGGCGTGGACCCCGAGGGCAGGCCGATGACCTCGCCCTTGGGGGTGAAGACGAAGACCTCCTGCGTGTTGATCTCGAAGCGCAGCGAGTCCAGGAACTCCCCCGGGTCGCTGGTCTCCTGCTGCCAGTCGACCAGCGAGCGCAGCCAGGACATGTCGGTCTGGCCGTCGTCGGTGGGGGCCGCGGTGCCGGGGCCGTCCTCCTTGTACTTCCAGTGCGCGGCGACGCCGTACTCCGCCCGCCGGTGCATGGTGTGCGTGCGGATCTGGATCTCGACGGGGTTGCCGCCCGGGCCGATGACCGTCGTGTGCAGCGACTGGTACATGTTGAACTTCGGCGTCGCGATGTAGTCCTTGAACCGCCCCGGCACCGGCGTCCAGCGCGCGTGCATCGCGCCCAGCGCGGCGTAGCAGTCGCGGACCGACTCCACGAGCACCCGGACCCCGACGAGGTCGAAGATCTCGTCGAACTCCTTCCCCCGCACGATCATCTTCTGGTAGACGGAGTAGTAGTGCTTGGGGCGACCGGTCACCGTCGCCTTGATCCGCGCCTGCGCCAGGTCGTGCAGCACCAGCTCGCGCACCCCGGCGAGGTACTCCTCGCGGGCGGGGGCGCGACCCGCGACGAGGTTCTCGATCTCGTCGTAGACCTTGGGGTAGAGCGTCGCGAAGGACAGGTCCTCGAGCTCCCACTTGATGGTGTTCATGCCCAGCCGGTGCGCGAGGGGGGCATAGATCTCGAGGGTCTCGCGCGCCTTGCGCTGGGCGGAGCTCGCCGAGACATAGCGCCAGGTCCGTGCGTTGTGCAGCCGGTCGGCCAGCTTGATCACGAGGACCCGTATGTCGCGGGCCATCGCGACCACCATCTTGCGGACGGTCTCCGCCTGGGCGGCGTCGCCGTAGTGGACCTTGTCGAGCTTGGTGACCCCGTCCACGAGGCGCGCGATCTCGTCGCCGAACTCGCGGCGCAGCTCGTCGAGGGAGTAGTCGGTGTCCTCGACGGTGTCGTGCAGCAGCGAGGCCGCGATGGTCGAGGGCGGCATGCCGAGGTCCGCGAGGATCGTGGAGACGGCGAGGGGGTGGGTGATGTAGGGGTCGCCGCTCTTGCGGAGCTGTCCCCGGTGGCAGCGCTCGGCCACGACGTAGGCGCGCTCGATGACGCTGGTGTCGGCCTTGGGGTGGGTCAGCTTGAGAGAGCGCAGGATCGGCTCGAGGACCGGGTTGGCGGACGTCCGCCCGCCGAAGCGCGCGAACCGCGCCCGCATCCGTGCCGAGCTCGGCAGCGGCACGGTGGGCTCGGACACCGCGGCGCTGGCCGCCGCTCCCGCAGGTGAGGGACCCAGCTCCGAGACGTTGGGGTCCGGCTCGGTGCGCAGGGCCGTGGCCTCGGCGTCGGGGCGAGACACCGGCAGGTCCGACCGGCTCCGCGCGTCCTGGTCCGTCATCCCGCCATCCTAGGCCGCGCTCAGCCCCGCACGAGCGAGGAGACCACGCGATCCACCAGCTGAGACCGGCCGCCGAGGGCGTCGATCTCCAGGACGAACTCGCAGGCGGCGACGGTCGCGCCGCACTGCTCGACCAGGCGGCAGGTCGCCGCGGCCGTGCCGCCGGTGGCGAGGACGTCGTCGAGGACGAGCACCCGCTGCCCCGCGTGCAGGGCGTCCTGGTGCATCTCGAGGGTCGCCGCGCCGTACTCGAGGGTGTAGTCCTCGGTGACGGTGGCGCCCGGCAGCTTGCCCGCCTTGCGGACGGGCACGAAGCCGACCCCCAGGACGTAGGCCACGGCGGCGCCGAGGATGAACCCCCGCGCCTCCATCCCCACGACGACGTCCACGTCACCGCGATGGCGGCGCGCCACGTCGTCGACGACCTGGACCAGGGCGGCGCCGTCGGCCAGCAGCGGCGTGAAGTCCTTGAACAGCACGCCGGGCTGCGGGAAGTCGGGAATGTCCCGCATCAGGGACGCGACCAGGTCGGCCACGCGCTGCTGCTCCGGGTCGGGGTGCGGGCTGGTCGGCATACGGCCGGTGCCTATCGCTTGGACCGCGGCGCACGCCGCGGCTGGTTGCGGGGACCGTCCTGCGTGACGCTCGGGTGCAGGGGCCGGCGACCCCCGTCGGCCGACGGGTGGGTCGGGCGGCGGGTCGCGGTCGCGGTGCCGGCCCGGGTGGCCGAGGTCGCGCCACCGGCCGCACCCGTGGCGACGTCGTCGGGGCTGGTCGCCGGCGTCAGGTCGGAGTCCAGCATGGAGCTGTGGGTGTCGTGCTTGCCGAGGTCGGACAGCAGGGTGCCGGAGAAGTTGGCGCCGCCCCGCGCCTCCTGGTAGCGGTGGGCGCGCTTGGCCTGCTCCTTCATGCCCGGCTCCCGCTCGCGCAGCATGGCCAGCACCGGGGTCGCGATGAAGACCGAGGAGTAGGCGCCGACCAGGATGCCGACGAGCAGCACCAGGGACAGGTCGAGCAGCACGCCCGGACCGATGACCAGCAGACCGACGATGAGCACGACGGTGACGGGGATGACCGACATCATCGAGGTGTTGATCGACCGCACCAGGGTCTGGTTGACGGCGAGGTTGGCCGCCTGGCTGAAGGTCTGGCGACCCGTGTGACCGGCCGCGCGGACGTTCTCCTTGACCTTGTCGAAGACCACGACGGTGTCGTAGAGCGAGTAGGCGAGGACGGTGAGGAAGCCGATCGTCGTCGCCGGGGTGATCTCGAAGCCCAGGAGGGTGTAGAGGCCGACGGTGATGACCATGTCGTGCAGCATCGCGATGAGCGCGGCCGCCGCCATCTTCCACGTGCGGAAGTAGAACGCGAGGACCACGGCGACGATCGCGAAGAAGATGAGCAGGGCGCGCAGGGCCTGCTGGCTCACCGACTGGCCCCACGACGGGCCGACGAAGGTGCTCGACACCTTGTCCTTGCCCACCTGGAACTCCTGGCCCAGGGCGTTGCTCACGGCCTGGGTCGGGGCGTCGGCGAGCTTCTCGGTCTGCACGCGGATTGAGCTGTCGCCGATCTTGGTGACCGTGACGTTGCCGGCCTGCTCCCCCGCCTTGGACGCCGCGTCCTGCACGGTGTCCTGGGCGCGGTTCTCGAAGCCCGAGATGTTGCGGACGTCGGAGACGCGGAACTCCGAGCCGCCACGGAACTCCAGGCCGAGGTTGAGGCCGCTGAAGGCCAGGGAGCCGATGCAGACGGCCAGCAGCAGGCCGGACAGCAGGAACCACACCTTGCGGCGACCGACGTAGTCGAGCCCGCGGCGACCGGTGTAGAGGTCGTTACCGAAATCAGCGACCTTGCTCACAGCACGGCCCCGCCTTCCTTGGTGTAGCTGCCCTCACGCTGCTTGGTGGCGGCGCGCTCGGTCTCCAGCGCCTCGAGCTCGGCGTCGGGGTCGCGGAACCGGCCGCGACCGACGTAGCGCGCCGGCTTGGCACCGAGGGCGTCCGGGTCGAAGCCCGAGAGCTTGTGCCCCTGGCCGAAGAACGTGGTGCGGGACAGCAGCGCCAGCATCGGGTGGGTGAAGAAGAAGACGATGATGACGTCGATGATCGTGGTCAGGCCGAGCGTGTAGGCGAAGCCGCGGACGTTGCTGGAGGCCAGCAGGTAGAGCACGACGGCGGCGATCAGGTTGACGGCGTCGGAGATGATCACGGTGCCCTTGGCCCGCTGCCACCCCGCCTCGACGGCCGCCGGGATCGAGCGACCCTCACGGATCTCGTCCCGCACGCGTTCGAAGTAGACGATGAACGAGTCGGCCGTCATACCGATCGACAGGATCAGGCCGGTGACGCCGGCCATGGACAGCCGGAAGTTCTGCGACCAGCCGAGCAGCGTGATGCACAGGTAGGTCAGCGCGGCGGCCGCGAGCAGCGAGGCCACGGTCACCAGGCCGAGAGCGCGGTACTGGATCAGCGCGTAGATCATGACCAGCACGAAGCCGATGGCGCCCGCGAGCAGACCCTTGCTGAGCTGGTCGGCGCCGAGCGTCGGGCTGACGGTGTCCTGCGTCTCGACGCGGAAGGACATCGGCAGGGCACCGAACTTCAGCTGCTGGGCCAGTGCCTCGGAGCTCGTGGCGTTGAACGACCCGGTGATGCTGGAGCGCCCGTCGAGGATCGGCACGGTGATGCGGGGGGCGACGATGACCTCGCCGTCGAGCACCGAGGCGAACTGGTTGCGCGGCGGCGGGAGGTTGAGCAGGCGCTTGGACAGGTCGGCGAACTTCTTGCCGCCGTCACCGGTCAGGGTGAGGTTGACGCCGTACTCCGTGCCCGTGCCGCCGGCCTGGTTGGGCTGCAGGCCGGACGTCGCGTCCGCGATGTCCTGGCCCTGCAGCTCGGCCGGGCCGAGGATGTACTTGGCGGCGCGGTCGGCCGAGCAGGTGACCAGGGGCTTGGAGGCATCGTCGGAGATCTTGAGGTCGAGGTTGGGATCGGTGCAGTTGAGCGCTTCGTACTGCGCCTGCACCTCGGGGGTCACCCAGGCGGGGTCGCTGGCGTTGGCCGGCTTGCCGCCGGTGCCGCTGGACGTCGGGGCCGGGGTCGCCGCGGGAGCAGCAGGCGTGGTGGCTGCGGGCGTGGTGGCTGCGGGGGCCGTCGGCGTGGCAGCAGGCGTCGTCGCGGCCGGCGCCGCAGGCGTGGCGGCCGGGGCCGACGGTGAGACGGTCACGGCGGGCGCGGCCTGGGCGGCGGCGGGAGGCACGACGGCCGGGGCGCCGCTCGGCGTCGCGGTGGCGGGGCTGCTCGGGGTCGAGGTGGCCGGAGCGCTCGCGGGAGCGCTGGGCTTCGCCGTGGCCGAGGCGGACCCGGTCGCAGGCGCGGTGGCCGTGCCGGTGGCCGTCCCCGTGGCGGTGGGCGTCGGGGCGGGCTGGGTCGTGCCGGGGCCCTCTACCAGGACGGGCCGGAAGCGCATCATCGAGGACTTCTTGAGCGAGTCGACGGTCTCCTGCGGCGTGCCCTTGGGCAGCGACACGACGATGTTGCGCCCACCCTGCGTGGAGACCTCGGCCTCGGCGACGCCGGACCCGTCCACGCGCTTCTGCATGATGTCGACGGCCTGGTTCATCGTCGACTCGTCGATCGCCCTGCCACCCTCGACCTGCGGCGCGAGCACCACCTGGGTGCCGCCGGCGAGGTCGAGGCCGAGCTTGGGCGTGGCCTGCGCGGTGCCCCAGGTGTTGACGCCGGCGAGCAGGGCGGCCAAGCCGAGCAGGAGCGTGGCGAACCAGACCAGGGTCCGGCGCGCTCCCCTGGTGCGAGGGTTGCGGGCCATCAGTCGGTGCCCTCGGAGAGGGTCGTCGTGGTGCCGGCGGCGGGAGCCTCACCCATGAGGGCACGCTCGTCGATGGTGATGACCACGCCCTGGGCCACCTCGACCTGCGCGACGCCGCCACCCCGGGACACGAGGGTCCCGATGATGCCGGAGGCGGTGACGATCCGCTGCCCGGGCTGGAGCGACCCGGCGCGGGACGCGGCCTCGCGCTGGCGTCGGCGCGTGGTCCACCAGAGCCACCCCAGCATGAGCAGGGGGAGCAGGAAGATGAGGTAGGACAGAGCCCCTTGGTCGTTCTGCGCCGCAGCGGCGACGAACGGGGTGGCAGAGATCATCGACACGTTCTCTCGATCGGATGGTCTGCCAAGATCGTCGGGCCCTGGGATGACGCAGAGTGAAGACCTTGACACGTGGTGCAACGAGGAGGATTCCTCTCGGCAGTGTACGGGTCGGGTCTGTCCCCACCCAATCACCACGCGCTCAGGAGAACCGGCCCTCCCCGTCGAGGGGGAGCTGCGGAGCCCCGGCTCCGGGGGCGTCCATCGGCGCGGTGAGGCCGAGGTGCTGCCACGCCAGCGCCGTGGCCGCTCGCCCGCGCGGCGTGCGGACCATGAAGCCCTCGCGCACGAGATAGGGCTCAGCGACGGTCTCGACCGTGTCCGGCTCCTCCCCCACGGCGACGGCGAGCGTCGACAGGCCCACGGGGCCGCCGCCGAAGCGGGTGCACAGCAGCTCCAGCACCCCGCGGTCCAGCCGGTCCAGCCCCCGCACGTCGACGTCGAAGAGGGCGAGTGCCTCGTGCGCGGCCTCCAGGTCCACCACGCCGCGGCCATGCACCTGCGACCAGTCGCGGACGCGGCGCAGCAGCCGGTTGGCGATGCGGGGTGTGCCGCGGGACCGTCCCGCGATCTCGGCGATGCCGTCGTCGAGCGCCTCGACGCCGAGGAGCCGGGCCGAGCGCACGAGGATCGCGGCGAGGTCGTCGGAGGAGTAGAAGTCGAGGTGACCGGTGAACCCGAACCGGTCGCGCAGCGGCGCCGGCAGCAGTCCGGCGCGCGTCGTGGCCCCGACGACGGTGAACGGCGGCAGCTCGAGCGGGATCGCGGTCGCGCCCGGCCCCTTGCCCACGATGACGTCGACCCGGAAGTCCTCCATCGCGAGATAGAGCATCTCCTCCGCCGGGCGGGCCATGCGGTGGATCTCGTCGAGGAAGAGCACCTCGCCCTCAGCCAGGCTGGACAGGATCGCCGCGAGGTCACCGGCGTGCTGGATGGCGGGTCCGCTGGTCACGCGGATCGGCCGCTCCAGCTCGGCCGCGACGATCATCGCCAGCGTCGTCTTGCCGAGCCCGGGCGGACCCGACAGCAGGATGTGGTCCGGCACCGCGTCCCGGCGTCGCGCGGCCTCGAGGACCAGGGACAGCTGGTCGCGCACGCGGGGCTGCCCGGGGAAGTCCACCAGCCGCTTCGGCCGCAGCGCCGCCTCGACCCGCTGCTCGTCGTCGACCCCACGGGCGTCGACGACCCGCGCCGTCGCGTCATAGCTGCCGTCGTCGGCCCGACCGGCGAACTCGTCGTCCGCCCCTCGCTCCCACACCTCGGGCACGGGTCAGCGCCCCAGCTCGCGCAGGGCGGCGCGCAGCATCGCAGAGGTCGAGGCCATGCTGCCCGCGTCGCCGGCTGACGCCACCCGCCCGACGGCGTCCTCGGCCTGCTTGACGCTCCAGCCGAGCCCGACTAGCGCCTCGACGACCTGCGGCTGGGTCCCGCCCGCGGCCGGCGCGGCACCCGCGCCCGGCGTGGCGCCCGGGAGGACGCCGACCTTGTCGCGGAGCTCGAGCACGATGCGCTCGGCGCCCTTCTTGCCGATGCCGGGCACCTTGGTCAGGGTCGCGATGTCACCCGATCCGATGGCCGCGCGCGTGACGTCGGGGGCGTGCACCGACAGCATCGCGAGCGCCAGCCGCGGCCCCACCCCGCTGACGGTCTGCACCTGCTCGAAGAGCGCCCGCTCGTCGTCGTCGCCGAAGCCGTACAACGTCAGCGAGTCCTCCCGCACCACGAGGGTCGTCGACAGGCGGGCCTGCTGCCCCACGCGCAGCCCGGCGGCCGTGGCGGGAGTCGTGTGCACCAGCATGCCGACGCCCCCGACCTCGACCACGACGTGGTCGAGGTGGGCGGTCAGCACCGTGCCGGAGACGGACGCGATCATGAGTTCTCCTGTGGTCCAGTCGTCTTCGTCGTATGCCGCAGCACCGCATCCCGGCTCACCGCAGACCCAGGCGTCGTCGGCATCGTCGCACTCCCGAGGGCCGCGAGGGTCGGTGCCGCCCCGAGGGTAGCCCTCACGACGACGTCCCGCGCCGCACCGCCTGGCGACGGGCCGCCGCCACCGCGGGGTGGGCCGAGCCGCCACCCTGCGCACGATGCTCCGCCACGGCCTGCTGCCACCGGTTGGGGGCGGCCTGCTGCCGACGCCGCGCGGCGTCCAGCGCCTCGGCCGTGCGGTTGTCGGTCACGGCGCCGGCGAGCCGTGACGCCGCCCCGCCCCGCCATACGTGGCAGATGGCGAGGGCCAGGGCGTCCGCGGCGTCCGCGGGGGTGGGCCGCTCGTCCAGGCCCAGGACCCGCATGACCATGCTCGTGACCTGGGCCTTGTCCGCGCGCCCGTTGCCCGTCACCGCGGCCTTGACCTCGGACGGCGTGTGCAGGGCCAGCGGCAGCCCGCGGCGGGCGGCCGCGAGCATCGGGATCGCGCTCGCCTGGGCCGTCCCCATGATCGTGGACACGTCTCCGCGGGCGAACATGCGCTCCACCGCGATCGCGTCCGGGTCGTGGTGGTGCAGCCAGTCCTCCAGCTCGGTCTGGATGGTCAGCAGTCGTTGGTGCAGCGGCTCGCTGCTCGGGGTGCGGATCACGCCGACCGCCACCAGCCGCAGGGGACGGCCGGAGACTCCCTCCACCACGCCGACACCGCAGCGGGTGAGACCGGGGTCGACACCGAGCACCCGCATGTCGTTCCCCTCTCGCCGGACGTGTCGCGCGACAGTGTCCACGTTGCGCACCGACAGTCTCCACCGTGCGCACCGTCAGGCTACGCGGGACACACCGTCAGACCGAACACACGTTCGCCAGAGCGCCTCCGCGCGCTCCACGACCATCCCCCGTGTCGCCCACCATCCCCCGTGTCGCCCACCATCCCCCGTCTCGCGCTGCAGCGCCAGACCGACGCCGCACGGCGAGACCGCCACCACAACCCCAGACGGGAACGCTCCAGACAGACGCGAGCGGAGCCGGGCACGACCCTCGTCGTCCCCAGCCCCGCTCGCTCGTGTCCTCGCGCCGTCGTCAGTCCTCTGAACCCTCTGGTCGGACCTCCTCGGCGCTCCGGGCCTCGCTCCTACGTCGCTCGTGTCCTCGCGCTGTCGTCAGTCCTCGAACCCTCTGGTCGGACCTCCGTCGCACTCCCGGCTGCCGCGCTCCTGCGTCGCGGTCAGCAGCCGCTCGCGCTCGTCAGTCCTCTGAGTCCAACTCGGCCACGACCTCGTCGCTCACGTCCCCGTTCGTCCAGACGTTCTGCACGTCGTCGCTGTCCTCGAGCGCGTCGACGACCTTGAGCATCTTGCGGGCGCCGTCGGCGTCCAGCTCGACCTTGAGGTTGGGCACGAAGCTCGCTTCGGCCGATTCGTAGTCCAGGCCCGCCTGCTGGATCGCGGTGCGCACGGCCACGAAGTCGCCTGCCTCCGAGATGATCTCGAAGGTCTCGTCGTCGTCGTTGACCTCCTCCGCGCCGGCGTCGAGGACGATCTCCAGGAGGTCGTCCTCGGTCAGCTCGCGGTCCTTCTGCTGCTTGGTGAGCGTCACGACGCCCTTGCGCGAGAAGTTGTAGGCGACCGAGCCCGGGTCGGCGAGGTTGCCGCCGTTGCGGGTCAGCGCCACGCGCACCTCGGTGGCGGCGCGGTTGCGGTTGTCGGTGAGGCACTCGATCAGCACGGCGACACCGTTGGGGGCGTAGCCCTCGTACATGATCGTCTGCCAGTCCGCGCCGCCGGAGTCAGCACCGGAGCCGCGCTTCAGCGCACGGTCGATGTTGTCGTTGGGGACGGAGTTCTTCTTGGCCTTCTGGACCGCGTCGTACAGCGTGGGGTTGCCGGCCGGGTCGGCGCCGCCCTGCCTGCAGGCGACCTCGATGTTCTTGATCAGCTTGGCGAACAGCTTGCCGCGCTTGGCGTCGATCGCCGCCTTCTTGTGCTTGGTGGTGGCCCATTTGGAGTGGCCGCTCATACGTAAGCTCCTCGTGATGTCCGGCGTGGCAACTGGCCCAGTCTACGCGCCACGCACGAGGTCCACGAAGTACTCGTGCACCCGCAGGTCCCCGGTGACCTCGGGGTGGAAGCTCGTGACCAGCAGGGAGCCCTGCCGCGCCATCACGACCTTGCCCGCCGCCGCCCCCTCGGCGGACTCCGGCACCCTGGCCAGCACCTCGACGTCCGCGCCGACGTCCTCCACCCACGGGGCCCGGATGAACACCGCGCGCAGCGGCTCGGCCACCCCGTCGCGGATCGCCGGCACCGACAGGTCGGCCTCGAACGAGTCCACCTGGCGACCGAACGCGTTGCGCCGCACCGTGATGTCCATCCCGCCCAGGGTCTGCTGGTCGGCCGTCGCGTCGGTCACGCGGTCGGCGAGCATGATCATGCCCGCGCAGGACCCGTAGGCCGGCATACCGGCGGTGATCCGGTCCCGCAGCGGACCCTGCAGCCCGAACGCTCGCACCAGCTTGTCCATCACCGTGGACTCACCACCGGGTATGACGATCCCGTCCAGCTCGTCGAGCTCGTGCGGCCGGCGGACGGTGATGGCCTGGACGCGCAGGCACTCCAGCGCGTGGACGTGCTCGCGCACGTCGCCCTGGACGGCGAGGACTCCGATGCGGGTGGGGGCTGTCACCCGCCTCACGATAGTGCTCGGGCCGTATGCCGCTGAACCGCCCGCTCGCGCTACCGGTCCGCACCGACCGACGGGCCGCGCGGGTGGGTGCTCGCCACGAGCAGGTCGCCGAGCTGGGTGCGGGCGTAGAGCACCTCGCGGCCCCGTCGACGAGCCGCCACGAGCCCCGCCCGGGCCATGACCTGCAGGTGCTGGCTCATGGTGGGCGCGGTGACGTCGAGGTGGCAGGCCAGCTGCGACGTCGTCATCGGCAGGTCGAGGAGCACCACCGCGCCGGCGCGCGTGCGACCGACGAGCTCCGCGAGCGCGGTGCCCGTCGCGTCGGGCGCCTCGCGCCACAGGGTGCCGACCCCGCGCGGTCCGTAGCTCGCCGTCGGGGAGTGCCCCGGCATGTCGAGGAAGAGCAGCCCGGGGAACGCGAACGCGCACGGCACGAGCACGAGCCCGCCGCCGGACGTGGTCGGCCCGGGCTGGCAGGCACGTTCGACGACCAGCTGCTCCCCCTCCATGCGCAGTCGGGGGTGCAGCGTCCCGAGCACCTGGTGCAGGCCTCCGCTCGCGATCTGCTCGAGGCGCCAGGCGATGTCGGACTCCCCCAGGCCGCGGAGCCGCTCCCAGACCGGGGCTACCGCCACCTCGAAGTACGCCTCGAGGTCGTCCGCCGCGCGACCGCGCACGGAGGCCGGGTCCCGCAGCCCCGCGACCAGGGCCTCGCGAGACGAGGGGGTGGGGCTCTCGGAGAGCAGGATCCGCAGGTCCTGCTCGACGACCTCCGTCGCGGCCTCGCGGACGTCGGTCAGCGCCTCCGTCATCGAGCCCTCGCGCCCGTGCGGGGTCGGCGTGACGAAGTCCGCGAGGTGCCCGGCACCGGGCACCAGCGCCAGGAGCAGGCCGAGGTCGAGGCCTGCGTCCAGCACCCGGTCACGGGCGACCTGCGCCCAGGGGTCGTGGAGGGTGCTGCCCTGGCCCTGGAGCACCTTCAGCGACGCCACCGCCTCCCACACCGGCGACACCGCGAAGCCCAGCCGCCCGAGCTCGGCCGGCCCGACCGTGCGCACGCCGGTGGGGTTCTCGCTGCGCGACCGGGTGGCGCGGGTGGCCGTGGGGCTCGTCATACGGCCAGGCTAGCCCCCGACGATGTGGCCACCACCGAATCCTGGCCCGACCAGGTCCTGCGGGCCCACGCTCGACCCATGACCACCCGCGACACGATCCCCTCGACGGGCAGCAGCAGCCGTCTGCGGACCGACGGGCCGTTCGGCCTGCCGCGCACCTACTGGGCGATCTGGACCGCCGTCCTCGTCAACCGCCTGGCGACCTTCGTCCAGCCCTTCCTGGTCCTCTTCCTCGTCCACGAGAAAGGGCTCTCGCTCGCGCAGGCCGGACTGGTCGCGGCCTTCCTCGGCGTGGGCGCGATCGTGTCGAGCCTGGTCGGCGGGTGGCTGGGCGACCGGCTGGAGCGGCGGTCGGCGATCGTCCTCGGCCAGTCGCTCGCGGCGCTAGCGCTCCTCGGGCTGGCGGCCGCGCCGACCACCCCTCTGGTCGTGGCGGGCGCCCTGGCCGTCGGGCTGTGCTCGGACCTGGCCCGCCCGGCGCAGAACGCCCTCGTCGCGGACGTCGTCGCGCCCGAGCAGCGCGTCCGCGCCTACTCCCTCGTCTTCTGGGCGCTCAACCTGGGCTTCTCGGTCGCGACGCTCACGGCCGGGGTCCTCAGCCGGTTCGGCTACGGCTGGCTGTTCGTCGTGGACGCGGCGGCCACGCTGCTGTCCGCCCTGCTCGTGGTGGTGCTCGTGCCTCGTATGCCGCGCGCCCGCCGCCCCTACGGACCCGCCACGCGCGGGGTGGTGGCCTCGATGGTCCGCGACCCGCGCGCCGTGACCCTCGTGCTCGCCGCCACGGCCTACGCGACGGTCTACCAGCAGGCCTACTCGACGCTGCCGCTCGTCATGGGGCGCGACGGCCTGTCGGCGGCGGCCTACGGCGCGATCGTGGCGGTCAACGGGGTGGTGATCGTGCTGCTGCAGCCGTTCGCGGCGGGTCGGATCGAGCGGTGGCGACCCGAGCTCGTCTATGCCACGGCCCTGGTCGTCGTGGGGGCTGGTTTCGGGCTCACCGTCGTGGCCGGGTCCGTCGCGACCCACCTGGTCGCGGTGATCGTGTGGAGCGTGGGCGAGGTGGGCGCCGCCGCGGTGATCGGCGCGATGTTCGCGGCGCTGGCGCCCCCGCACCAGCGCTCGGGCTACCTGGCGTCCTTCTCCCTGACCTTCTCGGTCGGGATGGCGGTGGGCCCGGCGCTCGGCACGTGGGTGCTGTCACGCCTGGGCGAGCCCGTCCTGTGGCTGGGATCGCTCGCGCTGCTCGTGGCCGCGGCGCTCGCCGTGAGCAGGCTCCACGCTCCGAGCGCTGACGTGCCACCCCCGCCCGCGTGCGCCGAGCGGGGGTGACGACGCTCAGCTCACCAGCCGCGCTCGGCCAGACGGTGCGGCTGCGGGATCTCGTCGACGTTGATGCCGACCATGGCCTCGCCGAGTCCGCGCGAGACCTTGGCGAGGGTGTCGGGGTCGTCGTAGAAGGTGGTGGCCTTGACGATGGCCTCCGCGCGCTGGGCCGGGTTGCCGGACTTGAAGATGCCGGAGCCGACGAAGACGCCCTCGGCGCCGAGCTGCATCATCATGGCGGCGTCGGCGGGGGTGGCGATGCCGCCGGCGGTGAAGAGCACGACGGGCAGCTTGCCGCTCTGGGCGACCTCGCGCACGAGCTCGAACGGCGCCTGCAGCTCCTTGGCGGCGACGTAGAGCTCGTCGGCCGCCATCGTCTGCAGGCGGCTGATCTCGCCGCGGATCTTGCGCATGTGGGTGGTGGCGTTGGAGACGTCGCCGGTGCCGGCCTCGCCCTTGGAGCGGATCATGGCCGCACCCTCGGTGATGCGGCGCAGGGCCTCGCCGAGGTTGGTCGCGCCGCAGACGAACGGCACGGTGAACGCCCACTTGTCGATGTGGTTGCTGTAGTCCGCGGGGGTGAGCACCTCGGACTCGTCGACGTAGTCCACGCCGAGGGCCTGCAGCACCTGGGCCTCGACGAAGTGGCCGATCCGGGCCTTGGCCATGACCGGGATGGAGACGGCCTCGATGATGCCGTCGATCATGTCGGGGTCGCTCATGCGGGACACGCCACCCTGGGCGCGGATGTCCGCGGGGACCCGCTCGAGGGCCATGACGGCGACGGCGCCGGCGTCCTCGGCGATCTTGGCCTGCTCCGGCGTGACCACGTCCATGATCACGCCGCCCTTGAGCATCTCGGCCATGCCGCGCTTGACGCGGGTGGTGCCGGTGCCGGTGCCGGCGCTGGGGACGGAAGGGGTGGTCGCGGGGCTGGACTCGGTGATGCTCATCGCGTTGGCGCTGCCTTAGCTCGAGGACTGCTGTGTCGACTTCGGTGTCGGCGTCATCGTAGGTCCATCCGCGCGACGCGCCCGCATCGCCCGGATCACTCGAGGGCGGAGGGCAGGCGGTCGTCGAACTCCACCGTGTGCGGCAGCTCGGCGTGCCCGGCCAGGCGGAAGGTGCGGACGAGGCGCTTGCGCCGCACCCGCTGCACGTCGACGACGGCGTCGTTGTGGAAGCGCCGGGCGAGCTGGACGCGGGTGCAGGAGCTGCGCAGCCGCTGCAGCAGGACGCGGCCGCCGTGGTCGCCGTCGCGCCGCAGCGCGTCGACCGTCTCGGGCGGCAGGGCGAGGTCGAGCGCCTGGGTCAGGTCGGTCTCGGCCTCGATCCGCGCCTCGACCGGCTCGTCCTCGAGCTCCAGCGTCTCGGCCGCCGCCGCGGCGAGGAACAGCGAGGTCGCCGGGTCCAGCAGACCCGACCCCGCCAGCTCCTGCACGGCCTCGGCGCGTCGCACCAGCTGGGCGTCGACGGCGACGAGCGCGCCCTCGACGCGGGCGTGCAGCCGGTCCAGGCGGGCGGCGGTGTAGGTCAGCCGCCACGCCAGCAGCAGGAGGACCAGGCCGACGAGGACGACGGTGAGCGGGATGTCGGGGACGTGCATCAGCGCCGCGCGCCCCGGCCGAGGGCGTCGCCGATCCCCTGGGTGAGGCTGCGCCCCATGCTCTCGAGGCGGCGGGACACGGCCCCTCGCTGCTTCTCGGGCGCCCCGAGCAGCACGGTCTCGTAGACCGCGAGCACCTGCTCGGCCACCACGGACCAGTCGAACTGCCAGGCGCGCTCCTGCCCCACGCGGGACAGCCCGGCGCGCCGGTCGGGGTCGGCGAGCAACGCCACCGCACGCTCGGCCAGCGACGCGCTCGACTCGTTGGCGAAGGTCGCGCCGGCACGACCCCCGTCCAGCACGCGCACGAACGCCGGGAGGTCGGACGCGAGCACGGGCGCCCCCGCCCCCATGGCCTCCACCAGGATGATCCCGAAGCTCTCGCCACCGGTGTTGGGCGCGACGTAGACGTCGGCCGAGCGGAACAGCGACGCCTTGTCCTCGTCGGAGACGGCCCCGAGCAGCTCGACGTGGCACCCGTCGGGCACCGCGGCACGCACGCCGTCCTGGTCGCCCGGGCCGGCGACCAGCAGCCGGACCCCGGGCACCTCGCGGGTGATCGCGGGCAGCGACTCCAGCAGCAGGGGCAGGCCCTTGCGCGGCTCCTGCAGCCGGCCGAGGAAGGCGATGGTCGGCCGCTCCGGCGTGCCCTGCCACTCGGGGCGGACGGGCGCGGCGGCGAACCGGTCGACGTAGACGCCGTTGGGGATGACGACCGCGTCGCCGCCGTAGTGCGTGGTCACCGTGCGGCGGGCGTCCTCGGAGACGGCGACGCGGCCCAGGATCTTCTCCAGCGACGGGCGGAAGGCGGGGTAGACCGTCTGCATCGCCCGCGAGCGCACCTGGGAGGAGTGGAAGGTCGCGACGATCGGGCACTCCGCCTGCCAGAGGGCGAGGGTGCCGATCGACGGGGTGATCGGCTCGTGGATGTGCACGACGTCGAAGCCGCCGTCCTCGAGCCAGCGCGCCACCCGCGACGCCGTGACCGGTCCGAAGTTGAGCCGCGCCACGGAGCCGTTGTACTTCACGGGGACGGCCCGCCCGGCGCTCACGACGTACGGCGGCAGCGCGGTGTCCTCGTCGGCGGGCGCCAGCACCGACACCTCGTGGCCCGCGCGCAGCAGCCACTCGGCGAGGTCGCGCACGTGGAACTGCACCCCCCCGGCGACGTCGAAGGAGTACGGGCAGACGATCCCGATGCGCAGCGGGGTCACCGCACGTCCTCGGCAAAGACCCGCTGCATCATGTGCCAGTCGGCCGTATGCCGGACGACCGCCGCCTCGAGCGCCGCCGCACAGCTCTGGGTCATGGCCGCGGCCTTGTCCCTCGTGCGACCCGTCTCGGGCACGGGCACCTGCTCGTGGAAGGTCACGACGACGTCGTAGCCGCTACCGGTCCCGCCGGGTCCGTGCCGCCGCTCGTAGTGCACGGACACGGGGTGCAGCGGCGCCCCGGTCGCGACGGCGAGGGCGGCCGGGCCGGGCGCCATCCGGGCCTCGCGGCCGCAGAAGGTCACGGTGACGCCCTGGTCGGTCAGGTCGCGGTCGGCGAGGAGCGGCACGAAGCCGCCAGCCCGCAGGGCGCGGACCAGCTCCGGCATCGCCGGCGGACCGCCGGTCAGGGGCAGGATCCGCATGCCGAGCCGCTCGCGGAAGGCGACGAAGGCCTCGTAGACCTCCTCGGGCCGCAGCCGCTCGGCCACGGTCGTGACCGGCGCCAGCTCGTGCGTGGACCAGGCGCCGGCGAGGTCCCAGTTGCCGAGGTGCCCGAGGAACATCACGGCCCCGCGGCCCTCGCGCAGCGAGTCGCGCACGCCCTGGTCGCCGACGACGCGCACGGTCTCGTGCAGCACCTGCTGGGTGAGGTCGGGCAGCCGGAACGCGTCGCACCAGTAGCGTAGGTAGGACCGCATCCCCTCGCGCACGACCGCCTCGAGCTCGGCGGGCGACAGCTCGGGCCGCACCCGTGCGTAGTTGGAGCGCAGCCGCTGCACCGAGCGCCCGTCGCGGCGGTGGGTGACGTCGGCCGCGCGGTCGAAGGCGGCGTAGGCGACGCGCGCGGGCAGCAGGCGGACGACGCGCCAGCCGGCGCGGAACGCCCAGACGGTGGCCCGGTCGGCGAGGCGGTTCGGCATACGGCCTCAGCCTCGGGAGAGGGCCTGCGTGCGCACGACCAGGATCCGCTGGAGCACGGTGATCGCCGACAGCACGGCGAGGACCCACAGGGCCAGCGCCACCATGGGCTCCCACAGGCCGATGCCGGTCACGAAGGTGGCCACCAGGATCAGCACGAGCCGGTCGGCGCGCTCGGCCACCCCGACGCTCGCCGTCATGCCGAGCCCCTCGGCCCGGGCGCGGACGTAGGACACGAGCATCCCGAGCACCAGCACCGCGAGCGCGACGCAGGTGAGCACGCGATCGCCCCGCCACGCGTAGTAGAGGACGAGCCCGCCGAAGATCGAGGCGTCGCCGATCCGGTCCAGGCTCGAGTCGAGGAAGGCGCCGAAGCTGGAGGTGCGGCCGCTGTGCCTCGCCATGACGCCGTCGATCGTGTCGGAGAAGACGAACACCGCGATCAGGAGCGTGCCCACGAGGAACTCGCCGCGGGGGAAGAACCACAGCGCGCTGGCCGCCACCCCGAGGGTGCCGACGATGGTCACGGCGTCGGGCGAGACGCCGAGGCGCAGCAGGACCTTGGCGACGGGCGTGAAGATCCGGGTGGCCAGAGCACGAAATCGGTTCAGCATGGTGCCCCCACCCTAGCCATAGGGGGACCCCGCTTGTCGGCACCGCTCGCCGGGAGTTGAGTATGGACTCACCCACCCTGCACGGCAGGGTGGACGATCCGCCAACGACGAAGTCAGGTGAGATGACATGGCCGCTAACAACAGCCAGGGTCAAGGAGCCGCCGGCTCCCCCGCCCCCGTCCGCCCCGAGGACATCAGGAATGTCGTCCTCGTGGGGCCGTCCGGATCGGGAAAGAGCACCTTGTTCGACCACCTGATAGCGGCCCGCGTGCCGGGGCGGCGCGCCAAGGAGTCCACCAAGGGCGAGGACACCCGCTCGGTCGGGCTGGACGCGGCCTCCTTCGACGTCGGCGGGACGACCATCAACCTGCTCGACACGCCGGGCTACCCCGACTTCGTGGGTGACCTGCGGGCCGGGCTGCGCGCGGCGGACGCGGCGCTGTTCGTCGTCTCCGCGGTGGACGGGGTCGACGCGGCCACCGGGATGCTGTGGCACGAGTGCGAGGCGGTCGGTATGCCGCGCGCCATCGTCGTGACCAAGCTCGAGGCAGGGCGCGGGTCCTTCGAGGACACCGTGGACTCGTGCCGGCGGGTCTTCGGCGACGCGCAGCCGCTCTACCTGCCCGTCCAGGACGACGACGGCACGATCACCGGGACGCTGGCCCTGCTCAGCCGCCGCCACTACGACTCCTCCGGCGGCGACGTCCGCATCAGCGACGCGACGCCCGAGCAGCGTGAGGTCATCGACGAGGTCCGCGGCGACCTGGTCGAGGCCATCATCACCGAGTCCGACGACGACACCCTGCTGGACCGCTACCTCGAGGGCGAGGACGTCTCCTTCGACACGATCCGGGCGGACCTGATGACCGCGGTGGCCGCGGGCACGTTCTTCCCCGCCATCCCGATCAGCGCGCTGACGGGCGCGGGGGTGCCGGAGCTGCTGGAGATCTTCACCGACGCCTTCCCGGACCCCACGCGGCACCCGCTGCCGATGGTGACCTCGCTGGACGGCGAGCCGATCGAGCCCCTCGTCGGGGACCCGGACGGGCCGCTGGTGGCCGAGGTCGTCAAGACCTCGACGGACCCCTATGTCGGACGCGTGTCGCTCGTCCGCGTGTTCAACGGCACCCTGCGCGCCGAGGACGTGGTGCACGTGGCGGGCCACCTGTCGGCCTTCGTCGGCAAGGAGGTCGAGGGCCACCCGGACCACGACTCCGACGAGCGCGTCGGCCAGCTGGCGACCCCGCTCGGCGGCACCGAGCACGCGCCCAAGTCGCCGGGTTTCGCCGTCGCCGGCGACCTCGCGATCGTGGCCAGGCTGGCCCACGCCGAGACCGGGGACACGCTCTCGGCCAAGGACTCCCCGTGCGTCGTCGAGCCGTGGCTGCTGCCCGACCCGCTGCTGCCGGTGGCGATCCACCCGGTCTCCAAGGCCGACGAGGACAAGCTCGCCAGCGCCCTGCAGCGCGTCGTCGCCGAGGACGTGACGATGCGTCTGGACCACGACGCCGAGACCCACCAGACGGTGCTGTGGACGATGGGGCAGGCGCACGTGGACGTGCTGCTCGGCCGGCTCCAGGAGCGCTACCAGGTCAGCGTCGAGGCGGAGCCGCTGCGGGTGGCGCTGCGCGAGACCTTCGTCGCCCCGGCCCGGGCCCAGGGCCGGCACGTCAAGCAGTCCGGCGGGCACGGCCAGTTCGCCGTCTGCCACGTCGAGATCGAGCCGCTCGAGCGCGGCGCGGGCTTCGAGTTCGTCGACAAGGTGGTCGGCGGGGCGGTGCCCCGACAGTTCATCCCCTCGGTCGAGAAGGGCGTCCGGGCCCAGATGGCCAAGGGCACCCTGGCGGGCTATCCCATGGTCGACATCCGGGTCACCCTCACCGACGGCAAGGCGCACTCCGTGGACTCCTCGGACATGGCCTTCCAGACCGCCGGGGCGCTGGCGCTCAAGGAGGCCACGAGCTCGGCCACGGTCACGCTGCTCGAGCCGGTGGACTCCGTCGACGTGGACGTGGCGGACGACTACGTCGGGCCCGTCATGAGCGACCTGTCCACGCGGCGTGGCCGGGTCGTCGGCACCGAGCCCGGCGACGAGGGACGCACCGTCGTGCACGCCGAGGTGCCGGCCCTCGAGCTGACGCGCTACGCCATCGACCTGCGGTCCGTCGCGCACGGGACGGGCACCTTCCGCCGCGACCGGCTGCGCTACGACCCGCTCCCGCAGCAGCTGGCGGCCAAGGTCGTCACCGCCTGAACGCCGCAGCGGGCGCGTCGCCCGACCCCGGGCTGGGCGCCGACCGTGGCGGATGACAGACTCTGCGACATGGACCTCTTCGTCATCCGCCACGGTCAGTCAGAGAACAACAAGCTGTATGCCGAGACCGGCAGCCGCGCAGGTCGCACCCCCGACTCCGAGCTGTCCGAGCTCGGCCACGAGCAGGCCAGGCGCCTCGCCGAGGCGGTGTCCCAGGACCGCAGCCACCTCGACGTGGAGGTCCTCTACACCGCCCTCACGCACCGGTGCCTGCAGACCGTCGCGCCGCTCGCGGACGCCCTCGGGCTCGAGCCGATCGGCCGCACCGACCTGGGCGAGGTGGGTGGCCTGTACGCCGCGCACCCGGCCACCAACGTGCGTCGCCCCTACCCCGGCCTCAGCACGCAGGAGATGCACGACATCGCCCCGTCCCTCACGCTGCCGGACGACGTCGAGCAGGGCTCGGAGTGGGACGGCGGCTTCGAGGAGGAGCACGCCGAGGCGCAGCGCCGGGCGGCCACCGTGCTCGCCGACCTGGCGTCCCACCACGGGGACCGCGCCACGATCGGCATCCTCACCCACCAGCACTTCGGGCAGCTCCTGATCGGTGCCGCGGCCGGCATCGGCGAGGCCGGCCGCAGGTTCGAGCTGTCCAACTCCTCGGTGACCGCGCTGCGGCACGAGGACGGCGAGTGGCGCGTGCTCTGGGTCAACCGGGTCCGCCACCTCGACAGCGACCAGATCAACGCCTGACGTTCTCCCAGACCCGCCCAGAGGGCGCCACGATCGGCCAGGACACGCCGATCGTGGCGCCCTCTCGTGTTGGGCGAGCCGGCCGGGGCGGGCTACCCTGGACGCTGAAAGGGAGTAGTCCCCAACAGTCGAGTCGACACATTGGCCCTCGGGCCCGGCTCGGCAGGCCACGACCGTGTGGCGGACGAGACTTTCGACCAGCACCCCGTCGACGGACGTGCCTGGCCGAGGTCCGTCCACGACGCGGGTCCGGCAGGCCTGAGAGGACCCCCTCGTGTACGCCTTCCTCCTGAGCACCGCGGTGATCTTCGTCGCCGAGCTCGGCGACAAGAGCCAGCTCATGGCCATGACCTTCGCCGCCCGTTACCGCGCCCGCGACGTCCTCCTCGGGATCACCGCCGCCACCGCGCTCGTCCACCTCGCCTCCGTCGGCATCGGCTACGCCATCGGTGACGTCTTCGCCGACGCCCAGGGCGTCATCCAGGTCGTGGCGGGCGTCGCCTTCCTGGCGTTCGCCGCGTGGACGCTCCGCGGCGACGAGCTCACCGACGACGAGGCCGCCAAGGCCCGCAACAGCCGGGGCATGGCGCTGCTGGCCGTCGGCACGGCGTTCTTCCTCGCCGAGCTGGGCGACAAGACCATGCTCGCGACCATCACCCTCGCCACCCAGGAGGGGTGGTTCGGCACGTGGGTCGGCTCGACGCTCGGGATGGTCGCGGCGGACGCCCTGGCCATCGGCGTCGGCGCCCTCCTCGGCCGCAAGCTGCCCGAGCGCACCATCAAGATCGGCGCCGCCGTGCTGTTCCTGGCCTTCGGCGTGCTGCTGATCGTCAGTGGCGTGCGCGCCCTCTGACGAGCCTCTCCACCGGACGGACGGTCGGCCGCAGGAACCGGTGGCCGTGGCGCAGCAGCTCCGGCCACACCTCGCGCCCCCGGCTGACCGCGCCGTCCCGGCCGATCCAGACCAGCGCCCCCCGGCAGTCGTCCGGTGTCAGCCCCCACCGCTCCAGGGGCAGCCGACGCCAGGGCCGCAGCTCGAACCGGTCGCGCGACACGACGTGCCACAGCGCCCTGGCCTGCACCCGGCCCAGCGCGGTCGTGTCGTCGTAGGCCAGCACGGGAAGCGGTTCCGCAGACGTGACGGGCAGGTCCGGCATACGGCTCACTCCCCCGGCCAGGCCGCCACGATCTGCTGCCGGGTGTCCTCGAGCAGGACGGGCAGGGCCTTGGTCTGGCCGACGATCGGCAGGAAGTTCATGTCGCCGCCCCACCGCGGCACCACGTGCTGGTGCAGGTGAGCGGCGACGCCCGCCCCGGCGACGGCGCCCTGGTTCATCCCGAGGTTGAAGCCCATGGGACTGCTGGCGGCCTCCAGCGCGCGGATCGCCTGCTTGGTCAGCCGGGTGAACTCCTCGGTCTCCTCGTCGGTGAGGTCGAGATAGAGCGGCACGTGGCGGTAGGGGCACACGAGCAGGTGTCCGGGGTTGTACGGGAAGAGGTTCATGACCACGAAGCAGAGCTCGCCGCGGTGCACGATGAGGCCCTCCGCGTCGTCCTTGTCGGGCGCCGCGCAGAACGGGCACCCTTGCCCCGCATCGGTGCTCGGTCGATCCGCCTGGATGTAGGCCATGCGGTGCGGCGTCCACAGACGCTCGAACCCGTCGTCCACACCGGCGAGCTGGCCGGCGTCCTCGATGCTGCGCGGGCCCTGGAGGTCTGTCACCCCTCGATCCTAGACTCGACCGTATGACGACGACACCAGACCCCATGCCCGCCACCCCCGCCGGCAACGACGCCTCGGGCCACGACGCCTCGGGCGTCGACCCCTGGGCCGCGCTCGACGCCCCTCCCGCCCCCAACGCCTCTGGCTGGGTCCGCCAGCAGCTCGAGGACATCCATGCCGCCGGCACCACCGACGCCGCGAGCGTCGAGGGCAGGCGGGTGGTCGTCCTCACGATGCTCGGCAAGTCCTCCGGCAAGGTCCGCGAGGTGCCCCTCATGCGGGTCGAGCACGACGGCGTCTACGCCGCGGTCGGCAGCAAGGGCGGCTCTCCGGAGCACCCCCAGTGGGTCCACAACCTGACCGCCCACCCGCACCTGCTCCTGCAGGACGGCAGCACCGTCACCCGACGGGTCGCCCGGCTCGCCACCGACGCCGAGCACGCCGAGTGGTGGCCCCGCTGCGTCGAGGCCTTCCCGCCCTACGCCGACTACCAGACCAAGACGGACCGCCAGATCCCGGTCTTCCTCCTCGAGCAGGCGTGATGCGGCTGGCATGCTGACGCCATGAGCAAGCACCGCGCCGAACGCCTCGCCCGGATCCGCGCCAAGCTCGAGTCGGCCATGGCCGAGCACACCTGCCTCGAGCTCGACATGCCGGACGAGGCCGTGACGGGATACTGCGTGGGCGTGGGCCGGCGGTGGTGCCTCGTCCAGACCTCGGCGCCGTGGCCCGACGGCTACGTCGCCGCCCGGATCGCCGACCTGGAGCGGATCCGCCACCACCAGTACCCCGCCATCCACCGGTTCGCCTTCGAGCACGAGGGCGCCTGGCCTCCCAGCGGCCTGGACGGCCTCGACCTCGACACCACCGAGGCGCTCGTCGCAGGCCTCGCCGAGCGCTACCCGCTCCTCGGGCTCGAGCTGCGGGACTCCGACGACCAGCTGTTCGTCGGAGCCCCGGTCCTCGTGGCGCAGGGCACCTTGATGCTGCAGGAGCTCACCCCCTCGCCGACGTGGGAGGCCCTGTCCACGTGGCGTCTGGGCGACCTGGCCCGCATCACCGTGGGCGGCCGCTACCAGGACCTCCTCGCCCTCGCGGCGCCCGAGCGCCCGGCTGACCCGTCCCCCTTCGCGGACTGACGTCCTCCCGCCCGCTGGTCACCTCTGGACAGCCTCTCCGACCCCGGAACGTAGCCGTTCGGGACGCTCGGTCATTCTTTCGATTTTCGGGTGGATACCCTTGCTGACCAGCGGGTTTGGTCGATATCATGGGGTATGGCGAGAGGGTCTCGCGGGGGTGCTGCGGACGATCGGGGTCCGCGACGGGAGGGGTCGACGATGACGACAACCGTGTCAGCGCCGGCGACGAGCACAGCGGCCGATGCTGTCGGCCACGACACCGGCCCTGACGGGTTGCCGGTCGGGTTGGTCGAGGGGCTGGCGGTGCTGCCCGGGCCCGTGCTCGACGCCCTGACCCGGGCGCTGGCCGAGGCCACACGCCCGGTCCTGCACCCCGACCAGATCACCGGATCGACCCCCGCCATCCCCCTGTCCCGCGGGCGGGACGCGGTCGCGACGATCGTCGCGGTCGAGCACCTGACCAACTACCTGCACACCATCGCCCTGGACGCCCACGCCACCACCATCACCGTCATCGCCACCCATGAGCTCGCCGCCGACCGCGCCGACGGACGCACCCCCCGCCTGACCGCCGCCCGCGGCACCGCCCGCACCCTGACCAGCGACGAGATCACCACCGCCACCGGGCTACCCACCGGCCACGTCCACGCCCGCGCCCGCCTGACCACCGCCCCCACCCCCGTCCGCGCACCCCTGCTCGCCGCGATGCGCGCCGGGACCACCACCTTGACCCGCGCCACCCACACCCGCGACGACACCCACCACCTGCCCGACGACGCCGCCGCCACCGTCATCGCGACAGTCCTGGCCCCGCTACGCGGACACACCCGCGACGGGCACCCCGCGCCCGTGGGGCACCGCACCTTCACCAGCCGCCTGCGCCGCGCCGTCACCCGCGCCGACACCGCCCACCCCGACCACGCCAAGGCCTGCACCGACCGGCTCGCCCGCCGCCACGCCGGCGACCCCCGCACCCTCGACCAGCTGCGCACCGACATCGCCCTGCACCTGATCACCCACGGCTGGACCACCAGCAGCGCCGACAGCGACCAAGACCTGCTCATCGGCACCCCACCAGCCGCGACCTGCCACCTCACCCTGCCCATCACCACCCTGCTCGGCACCAGCCACGAACCCGGCGAGCTCACCGGCCTCGGCCCCGTCCCCGCCCCCATCGCCGCCCACATCGCCATGCGCGACAACAGCGTCTGGACGCGCCTGCTCACCGACCCCACCACCGGACACCTGCTCGACCGCGCCACCAGCACCTACCACCCCACCGCCACCATGCGCGCCGACCTGCACGCCCGCGACCACACCTGCCGCGCCCCCGACTGCCACACCCCCGCCACCACCTGCGAGACTGAATCGGCCCCGGTTCTCCGCCGCTCCTATAGTGGCTGAGCCTGGAGGGCCAGGTCAGCGTAGTGGGCGTGTTCGGCCTGCACGGGTGTGATGTTACCGATGGCTGAGTGCAGGCGGCGGTTGATGTACCACTCGACCCAGGCTGCGGTGGCGAACTCCACATCGGCGATGGTCCTGTAGGGGCCATTTTGAAAGATGTTCGTGCGGATGCACTCGGTCTTGTACAGTCCGTTTCCGCTCTCCATG
>NZ_AUFG01000033.1 GCF_000426385.1 Arsenicicoccus bolidensis DSM 15745 | reverse complement strand
CGTCAGCAGCTTCGGGCGGCTGCCGTTGCGCTCGGTGGTCCGCCCCGGTGCGCGCTCGTACCGGGCGGCGCCGATCACCTGCGCGGCCTCGGTCTCGATCAGCTCTTGCAGGACCATGCGCACGGACTCGCGCACCAGGTCCACGCCCTCGCCGGCGCGAAGTGCGTCCAGCAGGTCGGACACGGCAGACTGGGGAAGGGTCATCGGTGAGATCTCCTCTGGTGAGTACTTGGCGGTACACACCGAGCATCTCGCCGATGACCCCTCTACGTCAGGGAGCCACACCCACTCCCCAAACCCCACCACTCCACGGGACTCTTACCCTTCCGGACGACCCGAACTGAGCTCCCAGCTCACGACGCGCCGCGCACACGCCCCGAAAGCCCCTCCAGACGACCCGAACTGAGCCCCCAGCTCACAACGCGCCGCCGGGAGCGCCCCTCCACCTCCGACATCGTGAGTGCTTGGGCCAAGAATGTTGGAGAAAACACTCACGATCCTGGCTCAGGGGGCGGGGCTGCTGGGCGGAGCGGGTCAGGGGGCGAGGGACGCGATCACGTCGGCCGCGGGTGCCTCGGAGCATGCCTGCCAGCCCGCCCCGGCCCATAGCGACACGCCCTGCGGGTCCCCGGCGGCGGCAGCGGCGGCCCGCAGCGGCTTGGTGAGCTGGTCGACCTGCGGGAACACCGATGGCGCGTCCCCGTCATGGGCCTCGACGAAGGCGTTGCGCAGCCCCCGCGCGGGACGTCCTGAGAAGGCCCGCGTCACCACGGCCGACGCCCCCGGCAGCCGCAGCCCCGCCCGGTGCGCCGCCGACGTGCCGGCTTCGGGCGTCAGCAGCAGCGCCGTGCCGACCTGCACGCCCACGGCCCCGGCGCCGAGCAGCCGCCTCACGTCACCTGCGGTGGCCACGCCGCCCGCGGCGACGCACGCCACGCCGAGGCCGGTCACCAGCGGCAGCAGGCCGAGCGCGTCGAGACGGTTGGGCTCGTCCTCGACCCGGTGCGTCGAGCGGTGCCCGCCCGCGTCGAACCCCTGCACGACCAGCACGTCCACGCCCAGCGCGGCAGCGTGCGCGGCCTCGTCCTCGCTCGTGACGGTGACCCACACCTCGCTGCCGACCTCCTGCAGCGCCCCGACGACCTCGGGCGAGGGGAGCCCGAACGTGAACGAGACCATCGCCACCGGTTCGACGAGGGTGAGCAGGGCGATCTTGTCGTCATACGCGTCGGTGTCGGACCAGTCCGGCTCGGGGAGGACGACACCCAGCCGCTCGGCGTCCGCCTGCAGCGCAGAGCGATAGGCCTCGACGGCCTCCGCCCCATGGGCCCGCACGGACCCGGAGGGCACGAACACGTTGACCCCGAACGGCAGGTCACCCACCAGGTCGTGGGTCTCGGCGATCTGGTCCGCGACCTGTGCCGGAGCCTTGTAGCCGGCGGCGAGGAATCCCGTGCCGCCGGCGTTGCAGCAGGCCCCCACGAGAGCGGGGTTCGAGGGGCCACCCGCCATGGGTGCGGCGACGAGCGGGAGGTCCAGCGTCTCGATCAGGCTCATGCGCCCAGCCTGGCAGACCTGATCTCACCTCGCCGACTGGTCACTTCCCGCCATCGGGAAGTGACCAGTCGGCGGGAAGTGACCAGTCGGAGACGCAGGACCGCCGAGTGGTCACGTCCGTACGTCCCCCTCAGTCGCACGGAAGTGACCACTCGGCGGTGGCCTGGGGCGAGGATCAGTCCTCGGGCATGAGGATCATCAGGGCGAGGTAGACCAGCACCTGCGACCCGGGGATGATCAGCGACGCGACGAAGACGAGACGCACGATGTTGGCCTCGACGCCCAGCTTGCGGCCGATGCCGGCGCAGACGCCCATGGCGATGCGTCCGGAGCGGGGGCGGGTGAGGCCGTTCTTGCGCATGGCGGCGTAGATCGAGTTCACGGGTGTCCTCCTCGGTTGTGGATGTGGCTCCAGCCTGGCCGACGCCGGGCCGCCCCGCCATGAGGGTCACCCCTGATCCGACCCCGTCCGACCCTCAGGGTGCGGGCAGGATCCGCACAGCCTGAGCCTTGACGGCCAGGGTGACGGGGCTGCCGGGCCGCAGCCCGAGCTGGGCGCAGGCGAGGGCGGTGACGTCCGCGCCGACGCGCACCCCGGAGGGGGTCCGGGCACAGAGGCGGACGGCGCCTGCGTGGGTGGCCAGCTCGGTGACGAGGGCCGGTATGACGGTCCGCGGGCTGCCGGTCACGGGTCCGACGTGCACGGCGACGTCGGCCGGATCGCACAGGGCCACCGCCTCTGCGCCGACCGGCAGGTCGCCACGACCGTGGACGACGAGGCCGTCGGGCAACCGCACCTGGCCGGGGGCCATGACCACGCCGCGCAGGAGGTTTCGGCCGACGAACCGCGCCGCGAAGGGGCTGCGGGGTGCGTCGAGCAGCTCGACGGCGGGGCCTCGCTCCGTGACCCGGCCCGCCTCGACGACGGTGACGTCGTGCGCGAGCGACACGACGTCGAGCAGGTCGTGGGTGACGAGCAGGACGCGGGTCGCGCTGCCGTGCAGCAGGTCTCGCAGGACGTGCCGCACGTCGGCGGCGACCTCGACGTCGAGGGCGGACAGGGGTTCGTCGAGCAGGAGCAGGTCGGGCTGGACGGCGAGCGCGCGGGCGAGGGCGACGCGCTGCGCCTGGCCGCCGGACAGCTCGGAGCCGCGGCGTCGGGCCAGGTGGGCGATGTCGAGGCGCTCGAGCCACTCGTCTGCGCGCACCCCCGCCTCGCGCCGCGGGATCCCCTGGGCGCGCAGCCCGAAGGCCACGTTGCCGCGCACGTCCAGGTGGGGAAAGGCGAGGGGGTCCTGGCCGAGCAGGGCGACGCGGCGCCGGTGCGGCGGCAGCCAGGTGCCGGCGTCGGTGTCGACGAGGACGCGGTCGCCGAGGACCACGCGGCAGCGGTGGGGCCGCAGCAGGCCGGCGACGACCTCGAGGACCGTGGACTTGCCCGCACCGTTGGGGCCGACGAGGGCGGACACCCCTGCCCCGTCGAAGGTCTCGTCGATGACGACCCCGCGCTCAGGGACCTCCACGCGCACCTGGAGGGCCGTCACGCGACACGCTCCCGCGCACTGGGACGGTGCACGAGCCCGACGACGACCCCGGCGACGACGACCAGGACGAGCGAGAGCGCCACGGCCGCAGCGGGATCCGTCTCGCGCTGGAGATAGACCTCGAGCGGGAGCGTGCGGGTGACGCCCTGCAGCGACCCGGCAAAGGTCAGCGTCGCGCCGAACTCGCCCAAGGAGCGGGCGAAGCACAGCACCGTCCCCGACAGCAGCCCCGGCAGCACGAGCGGGAGGGTCACGCGGCGCAGCACCGTCGTCGGTGAGGCCCCCAGCGTCGCCGCCACGGTCTCGTAGCGCTCCCCCGCCGACCGCAGCGCCCCCTCGAGGGACACGACGAGGAACGGCAGCGCCACGAACGCCTGCGCGAGGACCACCGCCGTCGTCGTGAATCCCACCTGTATGCCGAGCAGCTCGAGGTGCTGCCCGAGCAGCCCGCGCCGCCCGAAGGTCAGCAGCAGCGCCAGCCCGCTCACCACCGGCGGCAGCACCAGCGGCAGCAGGACGAGGGCCCGCAGAACGCCGAGACCGGGCAGTCGGGTGCGGGCCAGGACGAGCGCGAGCGGCACCCCGAGGACGAGGCACAGCGCGGTGCTGGCGAGCGCGGTGCGCAGACTCAGCCCCAGCGCCGCGAGCGAGGACTCGCTGGTCACCAGCTCGACGAAGCGCGACCGGTCGACCTGGGCCAGCATCGCCACGAGCGGCAGCAGCACGAACGCCGCTCCCGCGAGCGCCGGCAGCCAGGCCCACCAGGGCAGGCGGCCGGCCTCGACGCGAGGACCCCTGCGGCTCACGGCTTCTGGAACCCGGTCTCGGTCAGCACCGCCCGGCCCTGCGGACCGGTCACGAGGTCGACGAAGGCCTGGGCGTCGGCGCCGCGCGCCGTCGCCGTGACGGCGATGGGATAGGTGTTGACGGCGGCGGAGGCCTCGGGGAGCGGTATGACGCGCACCGCGGAGCCCGCCGACCGCGCGTCCGTGGCGTAGACGATGCCGGCATCCGCCTGGCCCGCCCGGACCTTGCCGAGGACGTCGGTCACCGACTGCTCCTCGCTGACGGGCTTGAGCGTGACGCCCGAGGACCTCTCGACGCGCTCGGTCGCGGCGCCGCAGGGCACCGGGGGCGCGCACACGACGACGGACACCCCGTCCCGCGCGAGGTCGGCGAGGCGGGTGACCTGCCGGGGGTTGTCAGGCGGGGTCACGATCGTCAGCGTGTTGGTGGCGAAGGGGCGCGGCTCGGCGCCGAGCAGGCGTGCGCCGAGCGCCTTGGTCATGGTGCGCTCGTCGGCGGTCGCCAGCACGTCGGCCGGCGCCCCCTGCTCGAGCTGGGCCACGAGGTCGCTGGACCCGGCGAAGCTGAAGGACACCGTCGAGCCGGGGTGCGCGCGTTCGTACTCCGCGCCGAGCCGGGTGAAGGTCTGCCGGAGGCTGGCGGCGGCGAAGACCGTGAGCGTCCGCGTCGCCCCAGCCGTCGCCGAGCCGGAGGAGCCAGAGCCCGAGGAACCCGCGCCCGAGGACCCGGCGCTCCTGCCCGAGGCGCCGGACCCCGACGCGGCGCTCCCGCTCGGGCCGGTGGCGGCCCCGCACGCGGATACGGCGAGGACCGGTGCGGCGAGCACGGAGGCGGCGACCAGCGCGGTGCGGGTCAGGGGTGTGCGACGCGCGGTCGGCATACGGCCGGTCACGACTGCCCCGCCGGGGTCTCGACGATCACCGTGGTCGCCTTGACGACGGCCACGGCCACGCGCCCGGGCTCGAGCCCGAGCGTCTCCGCCGAGCGGCGGCTCATCAGGGAGACCATCGTGAACGGGCCGCACTGCAGGGACACCTCGGCCATGACGCCGTCCGCGACGACCTCCGTCACCAGCCCGACGAGGCGGTTGCGGGCCGAGGAGCCGACCCCGAGCACGTCGGGGAGCTCGGCCGCCTGCTCGCGGGCGAGGCGGGCGAGGTCCGGCCCGTCCACGACGAGGCGCCCTGACGCGTCCTTGCCGGCGCCGAGCTGGCCCTGGTCGACCCACCGCCGCACGGTGTCGTCGCTGACCCCGAGCAGCGCGGCGGCGTCCTTGATGCGGATGCGTTCCACGACGAGCCTCCCATCCTGACCGCAGATGCGGACAGGACCGAGCATAGCCGCCGCAGATGCGGCGCTCAGTCAGGCTCGGCGGGTCTCGATGGTGAAGCCCTGGTCGACCAGGCGCGCGGCATAGATCTCGCCCAGCCCGGTGGCCGGGGTGAGGACACCCGCGATCTCGGGCAGGCGCGGCCGGTCGAGGACCAGGGCCAGCGCGGCCTCGCCGATCATCACGGCGGTGCCGTCGTAGCCCGGGTCGAACGGCGCCGACACGGTGGTGACGTAGCGAGCGCCCGTCGTCGTGGTCGCGTGGACCTCCATGACGAACTCACCCGCGGCGCGGGACTTCTCGCTCGGACCCTCGCCCGGCGAGGGCAGCACCCGGTCCACGACCTGCCGCAGCCCGGGGGTGGAGAAGCCCGTGACCAGCGCCGGCATGACGGCGGCCATCGCGACCGCCTTGAGCGGCGCAGCGCCCTTGCGCCCGGTGTCCACGACCTCGCGGTAGCGCATCCCCCGGCCGTACCTCCACCCCGCGAGCGCGTTGCTGCGTCGCACGATCTGACCGTTGTAGGCGCCCATGAAGAACGGCGCCGCCCAGGACCCGGTATCGGCGCTGCGCTCGAGCCACACCTGGCCGATGCGGCCGACCGGCTCCGGCTCGGCGTCGCGGTCGGGGCTCAGGGCATAGGGGTCGATCGCCACGCGGACCTTGGACCGGTCGCCCCGCATCGTGTCGACCTGCACCCGCATGGAGTCCAGGGTCCCGCCGCTGAAGCCGCCCCGCATGCGCCGGACGTGCAGCGTCGTCTCGAGCAGCGTGCCCTCGCCGTCCTCGTGCGCCTGGTCCGCGGTGAGCAGCACCCCGAGGTCGGACGGCACGGAGTCGAAGCCGCACGAGTGCACGACCCGCGCCCCCGAGTCCCGCGCCGCCTCGTCGAAGCGGTCGATCGAGTCGCGGACGAAGAGGGTCTCGCCGGTCAGGTCGACGTAGTCCGTGCCCAGCTCGGCGCAGACCCCGACCAGCGGCAGACCGTGCCGGGCGTAGGGGCCGACGGTGGTCAGGACGACGCGGGTGCGCAGCGCCATCGCGGCCAGGGACCCCACGTCGTCGGAGTCGGCCACGACGATCGGCCAGTCGGCTGCCCGCGGCGGCAACCCGGCCCGCACCGCCTCGAGCCGGTCGGCGGAGCGTCCGCCGAGGGCGATCCGCAGGTCGTCCGGCGCGTGCCGGGCCAGGTGGCCGGCGATCAGGCCTCCGACATACCCGGTCGCGCCGTAGACGACGACGTCCAGCTCACGATCCGTGCTCGACTGGCTCGACAGGCTCGACTGGCTCGACTGGCTCGCAGCGCTGGTTGCGGTCTCGGGGCTCGTGCTGCTCATGCGGGGCACCTCTCGGTCGACGACGACGGGCAGGTCAGGGCCTCGATCCCACCACGCCCGCCGACCCAGGGACAACCACCGCGCCCGGCCCTCGGACGGTCTATGGACGCCGGGAACCCCTTCGCCTACGCTCGGGTAGCCCTCGCCCCCGAGGGTGACCACCGCCCCGTGCAACGCCGCCAGGAGCATCCGATGGCCAACCTCGCCCAGATCCTCACCGACACCGCGTCCCGCCACGGGGACCGGATCGCCCTCCGGCAGGACGAGGAGGAGCTCACCTACGCCGAGCTCGACCAGCGCGTCGCCCTCGCCGCGGGGTGGCTTCGCTCTCAGGGTGTCGGACCCGGTGACCCGGTCGTGCTGAGCCTGCCCAACATCACGGCGTTCGTCATCGCCTACTACGGGATCCTGCGCGTCGGCGCCGTCGTGGTCCCCATGAACCCGCTGTTCAAGCCGCGCGAGGTGGCCTACTACCTGCAGGACTCGGGGGCGCGTCTGATCATCGCCGCCACCCCCGACGCCGCGGAGGGGGCCGAGGAGGCCGGCGCGACCTTCGTGCCCGTGACCGAGCTGTCCGGGCTGCTCGCGGCCGCCGAGCCGATCGCCGGGGTCGTCGACCGCGACGACGAGGACACCGCCGTCATCCTCTACACCTCCGGCACGACCGGCCGTCCCAAGGGCGCCGAGCTCCGTCACCGCAACCTGCTGAGCAACGCCGAGGTCTGCGGCCGCACCCTCCTGCAGCTCACCCACGAGGACACCGTCGTGGGGTGCCTGCCGTTGTTCCACGTCTTCGGCATGAGCTGCGCCATGAACACCGCGACCATCGCCGGCGCGACCCTGACCCTGATCCCGCGGTTCGCTCCGGACAAGGCCCTCGAGGTCATCGAGCGCGACCGGGCCACGCTCTTCGAGGGTGTGCCGACCATGTATGCCGCGATGCTGCCGAGCGCCCGCGCCACCACCGCCGCCGGTGGGACGGTGCCCGACCTGTCCTCCCTGCGCACCTGCATCTCCGGCGGGTCCTCCCTGCCCGTCGAGGTGCTGCGGGCGTTCGAGGAGACCTTCGACGCGATGATCCTCGAGGGCTACGGACTGTCCGAGACGTCACCCGTCGCGTCCTTCAACCACCCGGAGCGGGTGCGCAAGCCGGGATCGATCGGCACTCCGATCGAGGGCGTCGAGATGGACCTGCGCACCCCCGAGGGCGAGCCGGTGCCCGAGGGCGAGATCGGCCAGATCGTCATCAAGGGCGCCAACATCATGCGCGGCTACTGGGGCCGGCCCGACGCCACGGCCGAGGCCATCCAGGACGGCTGGTTCCGCTCCGGGGACCTTGGGCGGCGGGACAGCGACGGCTACTACTACATCGTCGACCGGGCCAAGGACATGATCATCCGTGGCGGCTACAACGTGTACCCGCGCGAGGTCGAGGAGGTGCTCTACGAGCACCCCGGCATCCTCGAGGCCGCCGTCGTGGGGCAGCCGCACGAGCACTACGGCGAGGAGGTCGCGGCCTTCGTCGCCCTCAAGCCCGAGTCGGGGCTGGCCGCCGACGACGCCACGGCCGAGGAGCTGCGCGAGTTCTGCAAGGCCCGCCTCGCGGCCTACAAGTACCCCCGCCACATCAGCTTCGTCGACGCCCTGCCCAAGGGCGCCACGGGCAAGATCCTCAAGCGGGAGCTCCCCACCTCCTGACGGCGCGTCCGCCGCGGGCCCGTCGGGCGCTCCTGTCGGGCGCTCATGTCGGGCGCTCATGTCGGGCGGGGTGAGGCCGAGGGGACGCAGATGTCGCGTCGCGCGGCGTGTCGCACGCATCTGCGTCCCCTCGACGTCCAGGCGTGGTCACGACTGCCCAGAATTCTGTACAGTAGAGACATGGCCGTCCTCACGATCACCGAAGCCGCCTCGGCCGGCATCTCCACGCTCGTCCGCCGCGCCGAGGCCGGCGAGGGAGTGACGCTGTCGCGTCACGGCCGCGTGGTGGCCGAGGTGGTGCCCGAGCACGAGATCGAGGCCCTGCGCCGGGATCGCGAGACGCTGCGGGAGGCGGCTCTCGTCATGGCGCGGCTCGCGACGGACTCCGGCGCCCGCACCGATCTCGACGAGGCGATCGAGCAGTTCGGCCTGACCCGAGCCGAGCTCGAGGCTGAGCTCGCGCTCGACATCACCGCGCGCCAGGCATGACCGACGGCCCGGGCCGCCGGTGCGTCGTCCGTCTGACCGACGATGCGGTGGACGACCTGCGCCGGCTGCACAAGAAGGATCCCCGCATCGTCCGGGCGGCCTTCACCAAGATGCTCCTGCTCGAGCGCTCCCCCGACGCCGGCGAGCCGCTGCTCGGTCCCCTCGTCGGGTTCCGCAAGCTCGTGGTCGGCGACCGGGACTGGCGCATCATCTGGCGAGTCACCCGCGACGCCGACGGGACCACGGTCCTGGAGGTCTCCGAGGTGTGGGCCGTGGGGGCTCGCGCGGACAGCGAGGTCTACGCCGAGCTGCGCGAACGCCTCGAGCGCATGGGAGACGCCCCCGAGCTGCGCCCCCTGGCAGCGGTGGTGGCGTCGATGGGGCGCCTCTACGAATCCACCCCCGTCACACCGGAGCCCGCTCCCGCGCCGGACCTGCCCCCATGGCTCCAGACAGCGTTGCGCGCCGAGCTGCACGTGACGGACCAGGAGATCGCGGGCCTGTCTCCCCTCGAGGCCCAGCGCCTGCTGACGCAGCACTGGTCGCGCCCGCCCACCTCCTGACGGTGCGTCCGCGGGGGCCCGTCGGGCGCTCATGTCGGGCGCTCATGTCGGGCGGGGTGAGGCCGAGGGGACGCAGATGTCCCATCGGGCGGCGTGTCGCACGCATCTGCGTCCCCTCGACGCCCGACGCCCGACGCCCGAGGCGCGCGGTGCGCGAGGTCGGCGGAGACACGACTCGACCAGTGCCCGCTCAGGCGGACGCGGCCATCGACGTCCAGGTGTGGTTGCGGTTGCGGCCGAGCGTATGCCGGTACGCCGCCGCCAGCCGGCCCGCCACCTCGTGCGTCGGCCCGATCGGGTCGAGGACGGGCACGGGCAGGTGCTGCACGGTCTGGCGCAGCCGCACGGTGAACGACCCGGTGACCAGCTCCCACGGCACCACCGCGACGTGACCCCGCGTGCGGGACCGGTGGTGGCGGACCTGCTCCTCCAGACGGTCCGCGTGGCAGGGGATGACGCGGGCCGGGGTCTGGGCCTGGATCGTCATACCGGCCCAGGCGAGCGAGACCTCCACCTCCGACTCCCAGCCGAACGGCGCGACCACCAGGCAGACGTCCTCCGGCGAGTCGAGGCCCTGGTCGAGCAGGCGGCGCCCGAGCGCCGTGGCGATCGTCCCGTCCGTCCCGAGGGCGCTCGCCACGACCGCGCCGCTGCCGGCCCGGGCCAGCTCGGTCTGGATCTCGTGCAGGAGCTGACGCTGCGGCGTGAGCGAAAGGGGCACGACCACGGTGGGGGCGGTGGACGTCGAGTCGAGGTGGCAGGCCAGGCGCTGGGGCGTGGCGAGACGGAGGTCCACGCCGCGCAGCTGCTCACCCGCGCGGGAGAGCAGCACGAGGAGCGGGGAGCGCTCCATCGGGGCGATGCGGGCGACGCCGATCACGGTGGGACGGTAGGTCGAAGGCATGGTGAGGCCGGTCACACCTGTGACGCTACGCGCCGAAGATCACGGCTCGGTGTTGTTGATGTTTCGGGCACTTTTCGGCGTGGATCGTCATGCGGACCGGTGGATGGAGTCGCTGCGCGCGCTGCGGGATCCCCTCCCTAGACTGGCGGTTCGCGGACCCAGGAGGTGCGGTCACATGCAGGTGGCGTGGTGGGGACTCATCCCCTTCGTGACGATGCTGCTGTCCATCGCGGTGCTGCCGCTGCACCCCGTGACGGCGCACCACTGGGAGCGACCCAAGGTGCAGGCGGCGGTCGCGCTCGGGCTCGGGCTGCCGACGGCGCTGTGGGTGGTGCTCGCCGGCGAGCACGCGCTCGTCTGGCACGCCCTGCTGGAGTACGCCCAGTTCATCACCCTGCTGCTGTCGCTGTTCGTCGTCGCGGGCGGGCTCTTCCTCGCCGGTGACATCCGCGCGACGCCCCGCAACAACACCGCGTTCCTGGCCGTCGGCGGGGTCCTGGCGAGCTTCATCGGCACCACCGGCGCCGCGATGCTCCTGATCCGCCCGCTGCTCAACACCAACTCCGAGCGTCGCCACAAGGTCCACACGATGGTCTTCGCGATCTTCGTCGTCGCCAACTGCGGCGGCCTGCTCACCCCGCTCGGCGACCCGCCGCTGTTCCTCGGGATGCTGCGCGGCGTCCCCTTCACCTGGACCTTCTCGCTCGCCCCCGAGTGGCTCTTCGTCAACGCGCTGCTGCTCGTCACCTACTACGGCGTCGAGCGGCGGGCCTACCGCGACGAGCAGGCGGCCGACCTCGAGGCGGACGAGGCCCAGCAGACCCCCCTCGGCCTGCACGGCCGGGCCAACATCGTCTGGCTGGCCGTGATCGTCGCCGCGGTGGCCTTCCTGCCGTCGGTCGACGTCCACGCCATCGAGTCCGGGCACGTCGGCGTCCTGCAGCTGGTCCCCTGGCGCGAGCTGGTGATGCTCGGGGCGGCGGGCGCGTCATACCGGCTGGGAGACAAGCGGACCCGCTTCGAGGACAACGGGTTCACCTGGGCGCCGATCGTCGAGGTCGCGGCGCTGTTCATCGGCATCTTCCTCACGATGATCCCGGCGCTGCGCTTCCTGCGGCAGGTCGCGCCGTCGCTGCCGCTCGGCGAGGTCACCTTCTTCCTCTTCAGCGGTGGCCTGTCCGCGGTCCTCGACAACGCCCCGACCTACGCGACCTTCTTCGAGATGGCCTCGCAGCTGCCCGGCGAGCCGCGCGTCGCCAACGTGCCCGAGCTCTACCTCACCGCCATCTCGCTCGGGTCCGTGCTGTGCGGCGCGATCACCTACATCGGCAACGGCCCCAACTTCATGGTCAAGTCCGTCGCCGAGAACGCCGGGGTCACCATGCCCAGCTTTGGCGGGTATGTCGTCCGCGCCCTGCGATGGCTGGTCCCCGTACTGGCCGCGATGGTGCTGGTCTTCATCGCCGACCCGCTGTGGTGCCACCTGCTCGGCTGGGCCCTCGCCGCGGCGATCGCGACGCGCGGCCTGCTGTCCCTGCGCCTGCCCCTCACCCCCGCGGCGGACGACAGCACGGCGTCAGCCGGGGCTGAGCGTCCTGGTCGTCGCTGACGGCGCGATCGACCGCGCCCTACGTGACAAAGGTGCTGCCCCGCCGCACCTTGGTCGCACCCAGCGCCCCCATGCGTGACCAAGCTGCTGTCCCGACGCACCTTGGACGCACCGGGCACCGCCATGTGTGGCAAAGGTGCTGCCCCGACGCACCTTGGACCGTGCGCGTCAGCGCACGGATCGATCGACCCCGTTAGGGGGTCTCCACCGGCGCGTAGATCGTGCGGTCCAGGCGGTGCTGCGCCGCCCAGCGCTGCTCGCCGTAGGACCAGTGCCACCACTCGAGCGGGTAGGGCGCGAACCCGGCGCCGGTCAGCACCTGCCCGAGCAGACGCCGCAGGTCGCGCGCCACGCGCCGATGGGCCTCGTCGTCGTCGCCCACCGACTCCAGCGCCAGCAGGTGGGCCGCGTCGTCGAAGCTGTCGAAGTCGGTGCCCAGCGCCAGCGCCACCCCCTCGTGAGCGAGCGTCAGGTCGACCGCCCCACCCGTGGTGTGCGGCGCCATGCGCGTGGAGGACGCCGGGTCGGAGACGTAGCCGTCGAGCGGCTCGCCGGTCTGCTCGCGGTAGTAGGCGAGCAGGTCGCCCTGGAACCGGGACGTCCGCCACCCGTCGAGCACGACCAGCGAGAACCCGTCCGGCAGGGCGTCCTGGGCCTGCAGGAGCCGCTCGACCACGCCGTGACGCAGCCGCATCGCGAGCGGCGCGGTCGGCAGGTCGAGCTCGCGATAGCAGTGGCGGCGGCCCAGCTCGGGCGGCAGGACCACCAGCGGCTCCCCGCACTCGCCGGCCCCGACCGTGTCCACCGCCTCCTCGGACGCGGCGGGCACCAGCGGCGGCAAGGACGGCGCGAGCGACGAGAGCACATGCAGCAGAGCAGGATCCGGGTCGGTGAGCCATGGGACTGGCGTGGGGGCCGACCGGGGGGAGGTCATGGGCGCGTCCCCCTCGACGCCTCCGGCGCCCCCTCGACCAGGGTGTCGGCGTACTCGCCGAGCAGCGCGTCCAGCGCCTCCTCGCGAGGCAGGGGGCGGCTCACGGCATACAGGATCGCGCCGAGGCCGAGCCACACCCCGAGGATGAGGTACTCCGCGGGCCAGACGAGCGAGATCCCGGTGCCCGGCCACAGGGCCATGACGATGACGAGCGCCGCCCCCAGTGCACCCACGGCCGGGATCCACGACGTCTGCAGGCGTCGGCGCGCCGCGAGGTGCGGATAACGCCGGGGCAGCGCGTACTTCGCCAGCACGACCATGATCCACACGGCGCCGAGATAGATGCCGCCGGTGTCGAGGAACCACACCACCGCCGCCTTGCCGAGCCAGCCGAGCGCCAAGGTCACCACGACGGTGAAGACCAGCGCGTTGCGCGGGGTGCCCCGGCGCGCGTCCAGCCGCGCCAGCCCGGCGGGCAGCAGCCCGGCGCGCGCCATGGCCACGACGACGCGGGAGGTCGCGATGAACAGCCCGAGGAAGCTGGTCAGCAGACCGAGGATCGCGATGGCGAACGCCCCCCACCCGAGCACCGGGAAGCCCGCGGCCTTGAACGCGTCGATCGTGCCGAGCTTCATGCCCGCGACCTCCTCCCACGGCATGACCCACGCGCTCGACAGCAGGACGAGGCAGTAGAAGGTGCCCGCCAGCAGGACCGTCCAGATGACGGCGCGCGCGATCCGTCGCGGCGGCAGGTCGGCGTCCTCGGCGAGCACCGCGACCAGTCCGAAGCCCGCCATGTAGGTCATCCCCGGCACCACGAAGCGCAGCGTGTCGGTGAGGGCGTTGTGGTCGGCGGCATACGGCGGCCAGAAGTTGCCGGGTGAGCCGGCGGCGAACCCGACCACCACCAGGGCCAGCCCGATCACCACCATCGCCGCGAACAGCACGACCTGCACCTGCGCGCCGACCTCCACGCCCCACCAGTTGAGGGCGAAGAGCAGCAGCGTCAGCGCCACCCCGGCGATCAGCACGGGCGCCGTGACCGCCTCCCCGTTGATGGAGTAGAGCGGGTGCTCCTCCATCACCGGCATGAACTTGCCGAGCAGCAGCCCGAAGGCCGTGACGTAGAAGGCGAGGCTCGACACGTAGGCACCGATCAGCATCCACCCCGTCAGGAAGCCCGCGGGCCGCCCGAGGATCGTGAACGAGTAGACGACCTCCCCACCCGCGCGCGGGAACAGCGTGGTCAGCTCCGCGTAGGCCAGCGCCACGCACGCCGCCAGCAGCGTCCCGATGGCGAGGCCGAAGATCATGCCGCCCGCGCCGTACTGCTCGAAGAACGCCGAGTTGGTGTAGATCCAGCTCGACCCGATGACCCCCGCCACCCCCAGCGCGATCAGCGGTAGGAACCCGAGGGTCTTCTTGAGCTCGGCCATGAGGGTGCCTCACCTTCGTCGGGGACAGGAGCCGTCTGGCGAGAAGCCGCCACCTCCGTCATACTCCATCGTGGCTGCCGTGGCCACCCCCATCTGCCGGGTCCTGGACACGGGCGCCGGTGGTTCCCCCTAGGCTCGACGGGTCACAGCAGATCGATCGAGGGGGAAGTCTCGTGCGTCGCACGCTCGTCATCACCACCATCGCCGCCACCGCGCTGGGTCTCAGCGCGTGCGGGGGCGCACCCAAGGACCTGTCCCAGGACATGGCCAAGTCGTCCATGCTGGAGGCGGGGGACCTGCCCGACGGCGGCTGGGAGGCCGGCTCCGTGGACGAGACCAAGCCCAAGCAGGACGACAAGTCGGCCGAGCAGATCTTCAAGAATGCCAAGGACGTCCCGCAGGCCTGCAAGGACGCGATGAACGCCATGAGCACGATGTCGGCCGACAACCCGTCGTCCTACGCCAAGCGCAGCTTCGCCAAGGGCAGCGGCACGGACAAGACCCAGGTCGAGGTGGTTGTGGAGACGCTCGGCAAGGCCAAGGACGTGCCGGCGCAGCTGACCAAGGTGGCGGACTCCTGCAAGACGATCAAGATGGGGACCGGGGCCGTGTCGATCGACCTCAAGATGAGCTCGCCGAAGCTCGAGACCAAGGACGCCAAGGGCCTTCAGATGTCGGCCGAGGCGATGGGGCAGAAGATGGCGGTCTCGATGGGCGCCGTGAACCGCGGCAACAACCTCGTGGTCGTGCAGACCCAGGGCACGGACGTCGACAGGGCCAACAAGCTCGTCGACACCGTCCTCGGCAAGCAGGCCGACAAGGTCGAGAAGGCAGCCGGCTGATCCGGGCGCCGTATGCCGAAGCCCCTCACCGCGACGAGCAGCGGTGGGGGGGTTTCGGCATACGGCTCAGCGCTGGGGGCCGAGCCCGGTCAGCTTGCCGGAGATGCCGCCGGCCGCGCGCAGCGCCGCGCCCTCCTCGAAGGAGGCGGTCGGCACACGCCGGTTGGCGGTCTTGGCCTCCTCGACCATGGCGAGCAGGAGCCTGCCTGGGTCCTCGTCGGGCCACAAGTAGAGCGCCATCGCGCCGGGGATCGAGTTGACCTCGTTGACGTAGATGTCGGTGCCGTCGGTGAGGAAGTCGAGGCGGTTGATGCCGGTCAGGCCGGTGAGCTGCTGGACCTGGCGGGCGAGCTCGCGGGCCTGCGCCTCGAGCGCCGGGTCGATCTGCGCGGGTAGCTCACGCGGCGCGGAGGTCATGCCGTCGGCCCCGCCGCCCATGTACTTGCCGGCGTAGTCGTAGATCGCGCCGCCCTCCTTGCGCAGGGGCTTCTCGATCAGCGAGGTCTTGAACTGCGGGGCGGTGGTGAAGGAGATGTTGAGGTCCCACAGGTCGTCGCGGTAGGGCTCGACGACCGCGCCGGCGCGCATGTGCAGGCTGGACTTGAGCAGGGCGAGGGCCGTGTCGTAGTCCTCGACGACCTCGATGCCGATCGACGAGCCACCGAAGCGCGGCTTGACGATGTAGGGCCCCTCGAAGCTGGGCCGGAAGTCCGGGGAGACGATCTCGCGGCGCAGCGCCGGGACGCCCGCGTCGGCCATCAGTGCGCCGAAGGCCAGCTTGTCCATGCCGAGCGCCGCCGCGGCCGGGGACGAGCCCGACGCCGGGACCCCGAGCAGCTCGAACAGTGCCTGCGTCCCGCCCGACTCACCGGCGCCGCCGTGCAGGGCGAGCAGCACCGAGCCGAGGTCGAGGGTCTTGGTGCCACGGAAGCCGGCCTTCATCTGGAAGCCGTCGTCGGCGCCGGCGCCGATCTTGAGCTCGACCCGCTGCGCCTTGGCGGGGGCGCCGTCGAGGTAGTCCCGCGCCTCGGTCTGCGGCGGCACGGCGTGCCAGCGGCCACCGCGGTCCCAGTAGAGGCACTGGACCTGGGCGCCGGCGCGCTGCAGGACGCGCTCGCACTGCAGCCCGGTGAGGATGGAGATGTCGTGCTCGGCAGACGGCCCGCCGAAGACGACGGTCACGGTCTGGGACATGGTCGTGAGACCTTTCTGCAGACGGCAGGGTGGCTACAGGCGATCGTATGCCGCTCGCCCGCCGCACGGCGGGGTGAGCGTCTCGCGGCGCGCCGCCGCCAGGTCGTGCGCTTCCAGCCCAGGCGGGCCGGGTCAGGGATAGTTGTCGGGCAGGTCGTTCTCGAAGAGGACGACGTCGCCCGCGCGGGTCTCGGGCATGATCGCGGCGGCCGCCTCCTCGCGCGAGGCGTAGGTGCGGACCTCACCCGGCTGACCCTCGGCGCCGGCGAGCAGGGCCTTCTTGTTGGTGAGCTGCGTGATGGCGAGCACCTGGTTGGGCGCTGCGGTCGCGTCGGCCCCAAAGGCGCGGTTGCGCTCGGCCTGCTGGTCGCCCAGCTCGACCATGCCGGGAGTGATGGTGTAGATGCGCCCGCCCTCGCCCACGGCCGCCCGGGCGGAGCGCAGCGCAGACGCCGCGCCGTCGGGGTTGGAGTTGTAGGTGTCGTCGATGACGGCCACGCCGCGGTCGTCGCGCTGCAGCTCGGCGCGGTGGGCGGCGCCGGGCAGGTCCACCATGAGCGGCGCAAGGGTGGCGGGGTCGACGTCGAGCGCGCGGGCGATGCCTACGGCGACGGCCAGGTTGATCGGGTGACCGGCGGCGGGCGCGTCGACCGTCGTGACCTGCGCACCGTCGACGGTGACCTCCCAGCGACCCTCGTCGACCGGAGCCACGACCACGTCGGCCCGCGCACCGGGCGTCGTCGAGCAGCGCACGACCCGCTTGACACCGTCGAGGCGGTCCGCAAGCTCAGCCAGCTCGGGCACGTCGACGTTGAGGACCGAGATCGCGGCGTCCTCGGTGATCTCGGACTTGGCGCGCACGATGGTCTCGCGGTTCTTCATCCGCTCGAGGTGGGCCTCGCCGATCGTCGTGATGGCGGCGATCGTCGGGGGAAAGACGCGGCACAGCTCGCGGATCTCGCCGGGGCCGTAGGTGCCCATCTCGGCGACGAAGACCTCGGTGCCGGGCACGAGCCGGTCGTTGACGGTGCGGGACAGGCCCATGAGGTTGTTGAACGACGCGGGTGAGGCCACGGCGGCGTGCGAGCGCGACAGCAGCTGGTTGACGTAGAGCTTGGTCGACGTCTTGCCGTAGGACCCGGTGATCGCGACGACGGTCGGGCGCAGCCGGCGCAGCTTGTCCTGGGCCTCGACGACCCACCGCTGGGCCAGCTTCTTCTCCACCGGGCGCATGATCGCCATCGCGAGGTCGACGGTGGGCACGGCGAGCAGGGCGACCACGGCGGCGGCATACGGCCCGCCGAGCAGACCGGCGGCGGCCGCGAGGACGAGCTGCAGCCCGACGGTCACGGCGGTGAGCCGCTTCATCCGGTCGGTCCAGCCGAACTTCGCGGAGCGGCCACGCACCGGCAGGCCGAGCGGCCACGCGGCGATCGCGGCCAGCCCGAGCAGCGTGGCCGGGTGGGCCCAGAGGCCACCGGCGATGCAGAGCGCGGCGGCGGCGAGCAGCAGCTGGTTGGCCGGCTTGACCCTGCTCCACAGCCCGGCCATCGCGGTGGCGCGGCCCGGCTCGTAGTGCTCGCGCTGCGCGACCCGCAGCCAGCGCGAGTCCTCGGCGGCGAGCGCGGCCGCGACGGCGGCCCAGGTGATGACGTCGAGGATCACGGCTGAGTCTCCTTCGGGGTGTCGAGCAGACGGTCCAGGGCGGTGCGCAGGTGCGCGCCCAGCTGGTCGTCCAGCAGGTGCGCCGAGCCCGCGACGACGTCCAGGTGGGCGGTGGGGCCGATCAGCTCGGCGGCGGAGCGGGCCATCGCGACCGTGGCGGCCGTGTCACCCTCGCCCCACACCATCTCGACCGGTATGCCGGCCGCGCGCACCGCCTCGAGCTCGCGCGTGTAGTCCTCGTTGACCGCCTTGACCAGGACGGTCCGCATGACGCCCTGCGCGGCGTTGTAGTCGGCGGAGCCGTACTTCTTGCGGTACTTGTCGACCACGGACTCGGGGACGATCCCGCGGGCGTGCAGGGCCTTGGCGATGCGCAGGTCGAGGGGGCCGCCCTTGCGCGCCGGGGCGCCGGACGCGTCGGGGCGCAGCAGCGGGACGCCGGTGAGCACCAGACCGCGGACGGCGTCGGGCCGCAGCCGGGCGAGGTGCATCGCCACGCGTCCGCCGAACGAGTGCCCCATCAGCACGAGCGGCGAGGCGGGGTCCAGGAGAGGCAGCAGGCTCTCGGCATACTGCTCGGTCGACCACTCGCCCTCGGGGGGAGGCGTCGCGCCGAACCCGGCGAGGTCGACCGCGACGGCGTCGTAACCACCGAGCACCGGGGCCCAGTCGTGGCGCGTGCGGGCCCAGCCGTGCATCGCGAGGACGCGAGGACTGCCGGAGCCGTGCTTCTCGGCCATGACCTGGCCGTCGAGGAGGGTTGTCAGCACCGCGACAGTCTATGGGCCTGGCCCCTGGCCTCCGGGAAGGCACGACCAGCGCTTTCGTCACGCCCCGTTAGCGCGGGGTATCCCTGCGTACCATGGGCCGCATGAGCGGAGACGCCACGAGGGCCAGGACCGACGCGTGCGGCGTCGCCGGCCGTGTGGCGGGGAGCGAGGACGGCGACCCGGCACTGGAGCGGGCCTGGGACCTGCGCCAGGACCACCCCACGGAGTTCGCGCGGGCGGTGGGGGCGCTCCCACGCTCCCCGGCCGCCACCCTGCTGCGCGGCCTGCTGGCGCAGGCGCGCCTCGCCTGGGACGACGCCCTGTGCCTGTCCATGGAGGCCGAGCGCGACATCCCCGACGGCACCCGGTGGCATGCCCGCGCCCTGGAGATCATCGGCAACATCCTGGTGGTGCTGCAGCAGGACGACGCGGCGGTCTCCTACCTCGCCGCGGCGTCCGACGGCTACGACCGCGTCGGCTGCCAGATCGGGCGCTCCTCCTCCCTGCAGACCCGCGCCCTCCTGGGCTTCCGCACCGACCGCGAGGCGCTCCCCATGCTGCTCGAGGCCCTGGAGCTGGCCGAGACCGCCGGCGACGACGGCCTCACCGGCACCATCTTGCTCATCATCGTCGAGGCCGGGGAACGTCTCGGCATGCCCGAGGCCGCCCGTCAGGCCTACCTCGACCGGGCGTTGCGGCTGCTGCGCGGCAGCTGGCGCGACGGCTACGTCAGGGCGCGGTGCTTCCGGGCCGACAGCCTGCTCGCGCGGGGGGACACCGAGGGGGCCGCCCGCATGCTGCGCGACATCCCCGACCTCAGCACCATCGCCACCCTCGAGGCCCGCTGCGCGACTGCCTGCACCCTGGCCGAGCTGGCGCTGCGCCAGGGCAACCCCGAGCGGGGCGTCCAGCTGACGCGGGCCTGCCTCGTCGAGCAGCTGCCGGCCTGCGACGAGCAGATGGTCCGCCGCACCCTGTCCCGGTGCCTCGAGGCCGTCGGGGACCTGCGCGGCGCGCTCACCGAGGCCCGGCTCTCCGCGGACCTGCACGCCCGCCAGCTCGGGGAGAATGCCTCCGCGAAGGCCCGCGCCCTCGACGTCTGGCACCGCACCGCTCAGCTGCGCCGCGACCGGCAGCGGCAGGCGGCGCGCGCCGACCGCCTCGAGCAGGCGCTCGCCGAGCTCCGCGCGGCCCACGAGCGCATCCGCGGGCTCAGCATCCGCGACACCCTGACCGGGCTGCACAACCGGCAGCACCTGCTCGAGGTGGCCGATGGCGCGCTCGCGGACGCCGGGCCGCAGCGGCCGGGGCAGGTCGCGATGATCGACGTCGACGGGTTCAAGAAGGTCAACGACACCCACGGCCACCCCGCGGGCGACTCGGTGCTGCGCGCCTTCGGGCAGCTCCTGCGGTCGCACCTGCCGGCGGACGACCTCGTGGCGAGGTACGGCGGCGAGGAGTTCGTCGTCATACGGCTACCGCGCTCGGAGCAGGCCGACCCCCGCGCGGACGCGACCGGCCTGGTGCGCGACCTGGACGACTTCCGTGCGGTGGCGGCCTGCACGCAGTGGCGCGACCACCGGGGTGAGCCGCTCGCCCCCGTGACGGTGAGCGTCGGCGTCGCGCTCATCACGTCGCCGTCCCTGGAGCCGGCCCTGCTCCACGCCGACCAGACGATGTATGCCGCCAAGCGCGCCGGCGGGGACCGCGTCTGGACGGCAGACGGCTGCCCTCAGCCGGCGGTGTCACCCCGCCGCTGACCCGCGTGACGGCGCAGCTCCGCCTTGGCCAGGGCGTTCTTGTGCACCTCGTCCGGCCCGTCGGCCCAGCGCAGGGTCCGGATCCCCGCGAACATCCGGGCGAGCGGGGTGTCGGAGCTGATGCCGCCACCGCCGTGCACCTGCATCGCCTTGTCGAGGATCCACTCCACGGTGCGGGGGGTGGCGATCTTGATGGCCTGGATCTCGGTGTGGGCGCCCTTGTTGCCGACGGTGTCCATGAGCCAGGCGGTCTTGAGGGTGAGCAGGCGCAGCTGCTCGATCCGCACCCGGGACTCGGCGATCCAGTCGCGGATCACGCCCTGCTCGGCCAACGGCCGACCGAAGGCCACGCGCTCCGACGCCCGCTCGCACATGAGCTCCACCGCCCGCTCCGCGAGGCCGATCGAGCGCATGCAGTGGTGGATGCGGCCCGGTCCGAGGCGGGCCTGGGCGATCGCGAAGCCCATGCCCTCGCTCCCGATCACGTTGCTCGCCGGCACGCGCACCCCGTCGAAGACCAGCTCGCCGTGCCCGCCGTGGTCGTGGTCGTCGTAGCCGAAGACGGTGAGCCCGCGCTGCACGGTCAGGCCGGGGGCGTCGCGCGGCACCAGCACCATCGACTGCTGGCGGTGCCGCTCGGCGCCCGGGTCGGTCTTGCCCATGACGATGAAGATCTGGCAGTCGGGATTCATCGCCCCGGTCGTCCACCACTTGCGGCCGTCGATGACGATCTCGTCGCCCTCGCGGCGCATCGTCATCTCGATGTTGGTGGCGTCCGAGGAGGCGACGGCGGGCTCGGTCATCGCGAAGCCCGACCGGATCTCGCCCGCGAGCAGCGGCCTCAACCACCGCTCCTGCTGCTCCGGCGAGCCGAACTGCGCCAGCACCTCCATATTGCCGGTGTCGGGGGCCGCGCAGTTCATGGCCGGCGGCGCCAGCTCGATCGCGTGACCGCTGAGCTCGGCGAGGTGGGCGTACTGCAGGTTGGTCAGGCCCGCGCCGTGCTCACCGGGGAGGAAGAGGTTCCACAGCCCCCGCGAGCGCGCCTCCTCCTGCAGGCGCCGCAGCGTCGGCGAGGCCGTCCAGTGCCAGCCCAGCTCCGCGGTCTCCCGCTCGAAGTCGGCCTCGGCGGGGTGGATCTCCTCGTCGAGGAAGGCCCGCGTCCGGTCGATCCAGTCCTGCGTCGTGGCGTCGATCGTGAAGTCCATCAGCTCTCCTCCTTGAGGGCGCGCAGCCCGCCCGCGACGAGCGGCTCGACGTAGCCGCCGATCTCGGCGAAGCCCGCGCCCACGGTCTGTCCCTGGGTGTGGCGGTAGTAGATGCCCTCGAGGATCACGGCGAGCTTGAAGTAGGCCAGCCCGACGTAGAACCCGAGGTCGCTCACGTCGCGGCCGCTGCGCTCGGCGTAGCGGGCGAGCAGCTCACGCAGCGGCAGGTAGCCCGGCGCCTCGGAGACGTCGGTGATCAGGTCGCCGCCCGCGCCGAGCCGCGCCAGCTGCTGGTAGACGACGAGCAGCCCCACGTCGGTGAGCGGGTCGCCGAGGGTGGCCATCTCCCAGTCGAGGACGGCCCGCACCTCGTCGCGGCCGACCTCGCCACCGACGAGGCCGACAAGCAGGTTGTCGAGGCGGAAGTCGCCGTGCACGATCGCCGGCGGCTGGTCGGCGGGCACGCCACGCGTCAGCGCGGCATACAGCTCGTCGGCCCCGGCCAGGTCGCGGGAGCGCGACCCCTCCAGCTGGGTGCCCCACCGCTTGACCTGCCGGGCGAGGAATCCCTCCGGGCGCCCGAAGTCCTCGAGCCCCACGGCCCGCGGGTCGACGGCGTGCAGGTCGACGAGCGTGTCGACCATGCGCTCGCTGATCGCGCGGGTCCGCTCCGGACCCAGCGCGACCAGCTCGGAGGCCTGCCGGTATGGCGTCCCGGCGACGTGCTCCATGACGTAGAAGGGGGCCCCGATCACCGTCTCGTCCTCGCAGCACGCGTGGGTCACCGGCACCGGCACGTCGGTGTCCCGCAGGGCCGTGATGACCCGGTGCTCCCGGGCCATGTCGTGCGCCGTCGCGAGGACGTGCCCGAGCGGAGGCCGCCGCACGACCACGGTGGTGCCGGAGGCGTCGGTCACGGCATACGTCAGGTTGGACTTGCCACCCGCCAGCACCCGGGCCGACAGCTCACCCTCGAGCAGGCCCGGGGTCTCGCGGTCGAGGTAGGCGCGCAGGGCGCCCAGGTCCAGGCCGGGCACCTCGGCCCGGGCGGCCGCCGCTGCGTCGTCCATCAGGGCACCAGGAGGTAGACGACCTCGGCCACGCACGCGGGCTTGTCGGCGCCCTCGATCTCGACCGTCATCGCGAGGACCATCTGCAGGCCCGCCTTGGTCTGCGACGTCTCCTGCAGCTGGATGCCGACCCGGACGCGAGACCCCACCCGCACCGGGGTGAGGAAGCGAATCTTGTTGGCGCCGTAGTTCATCCCCATCGTGATGCCCTGCACCTCGTAGACCTCGGGCAGCAGCCCGGGGATCAGCGAGAGGGTCAGGTAGCCGTGCGCGATCGAGCCGCCGAACGGCGTCTCCCGCGCGGCGCGCTCCGGATCCACGTGGATCCACTGGTGGTCGCCGGTGGCCTCGGCGAACTGGTCCACCTGGGCCTGCGTGACCTCGTGCCAGTCGCTGTGGCCGAGGTGCTCGCCCGTCGCGGCGACGACCTCGTCGATCCCGTTGAACGTCCTCATGTCAGTCCTCTCCCGTTGCTCGTTCCTCGCTCGTGTCCTCGCGGGGTCGATCAGTCGCGCGGCCCGCCGGCCACGTAGATCACCTGGCCGCTCACGAACCCCGACTCCTCGGCGCACAGCCAGGACGCCGTGGCGGCGATGTCCTCGGGCTGGCCCGCACGGCCCACCGGGATCTGCTTGGCGGCACCCTCGAGGAACTCCTCGAAGGTGATGCCCATGCGCGCGGCCGTCGCCTTGGTCATGTCGGTGGCGATGAAGCCGGGGGCGATGGCGTTGGCGGTCACGCCGAACTTGCCGAGCTCGAGGGCCAGGGTCTTGGTGAAGCCCTGCATGCCCGCCTTGGCCGCGGCGTAGTTTGCCTGGCCGCGGTTGCCGAGCGCTGAGGTGGAGGACAGGTTGACGATGCGGCCGTACTTCGCCTCGGTCATGTAGCGCTGCGCCGCGCGCGTCATCAGGAACGAGCCGCGCAGGTGCACGCCCATGACGGAGTCCCAGTCGTCGACGCTCATCTTGAAGAGCATGTTGTCGCGGATGATGCCCGCGTTGTTGACCAGCACGGTCGGGGCGCCGAGCTCGGTGGCGACGCGCTCCACGGCGGCGGTGACGGCGGCCTCGTCGGACACGTCGACGCCCACGGCGAGCGCGCGGCCACCGGCGCCGGTGATCTCGTCGACCACGCCCTGGCAGGCGGCCTCGTCGAGGTCGAGGACGGCGACGGCCATGCCGTCGGAGGCGAGCCGGCGGGCGACCGCGGCACCGATGCCGCGGGCGGCACCGGTCACGATGGCGGTGCGCTGGGTGCTGGTCTGGTCGGGCTGAGCGGTCATGGGGACTCCTCGTCGAGTGGTCGTATGTCGGGCCGTGCGGGTGCGGCGCTCGCGGGGCCGGGGGCCACCGTGCTCACCGCCAGTCTCAGGGGGTCAGGACGACCCGTCCAGTGGTGTCGCCCGCGCCGAGGCGGGACAGGGCGTCGGGCAGGTCTTCCAGGGGGACGCGCTCGCTGACCAGCGGGGCGATGGCCCCGGCGGCGAGCAGGCGGGCGAGCTCCTGGTGGCAGGCGAGCAGCGAGCGGGGGTCCTTGGTGGCATAGAGCCCCCAGTGCAGCCCGAGGATCGCGTAGTTCTTGACCAGCGCGTGGTTGAGCGTCGGCGCGGGGATGTCGCCGGAGGCGAACCCGACCACGACGATGCGGCCCTCGAAGGCGATGCACTTGGTGGACTGCTGGTAGGCCGCGCCGCCCACGGGGTCGTAGACGACGTCCGCGCCGTGCCCCTCGGTGATCTCCTTGACGCGCGCGGCGACGTCCTCGTCGCGGCGGTCGATGACGGCGTCGCAGCCGAGCCGGCGGGCGACCTCGACCTTGTCCGGCCCACCGACGACGCCGATGACCCGGGCGCCCGCGGCCTTGCCGAGCTGCACGGCGGCGCTGCCGACCCCGCCCGCGGCGGCGTGGACGAGCAGCCACTCCCCCTCCTGCAGGTGGGCGCGACGGTGCAGGCCGAACCACCCGGTCTGGTAGGCGATGGTCAGCGCCGCGGCCGCCTCGTCCGAGATGCCGTCGGGCACGGGCATGGTCGCGGTCGCGTCGAGCAAGGCCTCCTCGGCGAACCCGCCGTGCGGGACGGCGGCCATGCCGGCGACGCGCTGCCCCGGCCGGACGTGCTGCACGCCCGCGCCGACCGCGATGACGTCGCCGCAGACCTCGACGCCGGGCACGAACGGGAGCGGCGGCTTGACCTGGTAGAGGCCCTTGATCATGAGCACGTCGGGGAAGTTCGCGGCGGTCGCCCGCACGCGCACGTGCACCTGCCCGGGGCCGGGCTCGGGTGAGGGACGCTCGCTCAGCTCGAGCACGTCACGGGGCTCGCCGAGGGTGGCGACGGTCCAGGCCTTCATAGCCCTCGTTCCCTTCCTCTCCATTGGTCACCAGTGGCGATTTGGATCGTTCCAAACGTGTCGGATTCGGTCATTGGTCACCAGTGGCGTTTTGGATCGTTCCAAACGTGTCGGATTCGGTCATTGGTGACCAATGATGCGCGAGTCGGACGACCGGGTGGCGGGGGCGGGGGCGGGGGCTGGGGCTGGGGCGGGGACTGGGACCTCACGCGTGTCGGGCGGCCGCGTCGCGGGGGCGGGGGCGGGGGCGTCGTAGCGGGTCTGCAGGCGCTGCATCCCGCGCACCCAGGCGTCGGTGTCGGTGGCGCGGGCGACGGCATACTCCCGGACGCGGGGGTGGGGCAGGACCTGGTGGCGGCCCTGCTCGATCGCCTCGAGCAGCGTGGCCGCGACCTCGGCCGGCGTGAGCAGACCGTCCGCGGCGAGCAGCCCCTGCACGTGGCCCGCGCTGCGATAGATGGCGGTGTCGACGCCCTGCGGGCACAGGCAGTGCACGTCGATCCCGCGATGGCCGTATGTCGCAGCCAACCACTCGGCGAAGGCCACCGCAGCGTGCTTGGTGACGGAGTAGGGCGCCGCACCGATCATCGTGAGCAGCCCTGCGGCAGAGGCGGTCACGACGAACCGGCCGCCCCCGCTCTCGAGCCACGTCGGCATCAGCAGGCGCGCCGCCCGCACGTGCGCCATGACGTTGATGTCGTGGGCGAGCTGCCAGGTCTCGTCGGGCGTCTCCAGACCGCGGCCGCCCTGGATGCCGGCGTTGCCGACCCAGACGTCGATGCGGCCGAGGTGGGCGGTCGAGAGCTCGATCAGCGCCGCGATGCCGTCGTTGGTCGAGACGTCGGCGGGCACGGCATACGCGCCGAGCTCCGTCGCGGTCGCCAGCAGCCGCTCGGCGTCGAGGTCGTTGACGACCACGCGTGCCCCGGCTGCGAGGCAGGCCTCGGCGATGGCGCGGCCGATGCCCCCGGCCGCTCCGGTCACCACGACTCCCTTGTCGCGCAACGCCTCCATCGCGGTCAGCCGCCGATCGCCGAGCCGTCGATGAGCGTGGCGCCGCCGTCGAGGACCATCGTGTGCCCGGTCGTCCACGCGGCGTCGTCGGACAGCAGGTAGGCCACGGCCCCCGCGACGTCCTCGGGCTCGCCGAGCCGCTTGAGGGCGTAGCCGCGCGACGCCTTCTCCTCGCGCCCCTCATAGAGCGCGACGGCGAACCTGGTCTTGACCACGGCGGGCGCGACCGCGTTGACCCTGATGGCGGGCCCGAGCTCGACGGCGAGCTCCTCGGTCAGGTGCAGCAGCGCGGCCTTGCTCGCGCCGTAGAACGCGATCCCCGGCGCCGCCCGCAGGCCCGCGACCGAGCCGACGTTGACGACGGAGCCGCCGTGCTCGCGCATCCGCACGGCATAGGCCTTCTGCACCCAGGAGAGCGCCGCCACGACGTTGGTGTCGAGGATCTTGCGCGCGACGTCGAGGTCGATCTCCATCAGCGGCCCGTAGGCCGGGTTGATCCCCGTGTTGTTGACCAGCAGGTCCAGGCCCCCGAACCGCTCGACGGCCGTCCGGATCGCCTCGTCCTGGTGGGCGGGGTCACCGGCGTTGCCCGCGACCGCGATGCAGTGCTCCTCACCGCCCATGGTCTCCACCGCGGCGGCGAGCGCCTCGGGCTTGCGGGCCGTGATCACGACCTTGGCGCCCTCGGCGACGAGCCGCCGCGCGATGGCCAGCCCGATCCCCCGGGACGCCCCCGTGACGATCCCGACCTTGCCGTCGAACCTGTTCACTACCTGACTCCTTCGTCGTCTGCTGCGTACTAGAGAGGGTGGGTGCTGAGGGTGGAGCCGGGGTGCGGGTGGGCGGACAGGCGGGTCTGGCGGGAGCCGCGAGGGACGACCGGCGAGTGGAAGGCCGCCCGCCCGCACCCCGGCGACGCCAGGACGTCATACAGGCTGGTGCAGAGCCAGGCTCAGAGGCCCAGGTCCCGCCCGATGAGCTCCTTCATAATCTCGTTGCTCCCCGCCCAGATCTTGTGGACGCGGGCGTCGCGCCAGGCGCGGGCGACGCGATACTCGTTCATGTAGCCGTAGCCTCCGTGGAGCTGGACGCACTCGTCGAGGACGGCGCACTGCACCTCGCTCGCCCACCACTTGGCCTTGGCCGCGTCCACGGCGGTGAGGGTGCCCTCGGAGTGCGCGATCACGCACTGGTCGATGAAGGCCTGGGTGACCTCGCACTTGGTGACCATCTCGGCGATCTTGAACTTGTTGTGCTGGAAGGTGCCGATGGGCTGGCCGAAGGCCTTGCGGTCCTTGGTGTACTGGATCGTCTCAGCGAGGATCTGGCGGGCGTTGGCGAGGTTGCCGACGGCGGCACCGAGGCGCTCCTGCGGCAGGTGCTTCATCATCTCGATGAAGCCCATCCCCTCGGGCCCGAGGAGGTGGTCGTTGCTGACGCGGACGTTCTCGAAGAACAGCTCGGAGGTGTCGGACTCCTCCTGGCCGACCTTGTCGAGCTTGTTGCCCTTGGTGAAGCCCTCCATGCCGGCCTCGAGGACGAACAACGAGATGCCCTTGGCACCCTTGGTGGGGTCGGTGCGGACGGCGACGACGGCGAGGTCGCACTGGTGGCCGTTGGTGATGAAGGTCTTGGAGCCGTTGATGACCCAGTCGTCGCCGTCGCGGACGGCGGTGGACTTCAGCGCTGCCAGGTCGGAGCCGCCGGAGGGCTCGGTCATCCCGATGGCCATGATCTTCTTGCCGGCGGCGACGTCGGGCAGCCACCGCTGCTTCTGCTCCTCGGTGCCGAGGTGCACGAGATAGGGGGCGGTGATGTCGGCGTGGATGCCGAAGCACGAGCCAGCGGCGTTGGTGAACCTGCCGATCTCCTCGGCGAAGACGGCGTTGAAGCGGTAGTCGTCGATGCCGGCGCCGCCATACTCCTCCGGGATGCTGAGGCCGAAGAAGCCCTGGGCCCCGGCCTCCTCCCAGATGTCTCGGGCGATGACGTGGTCCCGGATCATCTCCTCCGCCCGGGGCGCGAGGGTCCGGTCCACGAACTCCTTGACGGACTGTCGGAAGGCCTCGTGGTCCTCGTCGTAGATGGTGCGCTTCATCGCGTCTCCTCCTGGTGACCGTGCGGTCGTCGCGTTGCCGGCAAGTGTGACTAAGCGCTTGCTTAGTTCATGGTCTCGCTAGAGAATCACCCATGACCCAGGCCCGGGTCAAGAGGTGAGAGGGGTGATCCGTATGCCGCCCGGCCCGACCCGCGACGCGCGCCACCGCATCAAGGCCGCGGCGCTGCACTCCTTCGCCGCCAAGGGCTTCCACGCGACCACGACCCGCGACATCGCCGCGGCCGCCGGCATGAGCCCGGCCGCCGTCTACGTCCACCACGCCAGCAAGGAGTCGCTGCTCCACGCCCTCTCGCTGGAGGGCCACGCCGAGGTGCTGCGGCTGGCCCGCGAGGCGGTGGCCTCCGCCGACTCCCCCACCGAGCAGCTCCGGGCGCTGGCGCACGCCTGGGTCCTCACCCACGCCGAGCGCCACACGGTCTCGCGGATCGTGAACTACGAGCTCGACGCGCTCACGCCCGAGCACCTAGCCGAGGTCGGGGACCTGCGCCGCCAGATCACCGACGTCTTCCGGTCCGTGGTGGAGGCCGGGGTGGCGTCCGGGGAGTTCGAGACCGACCAGCCCCGGATGACGGTGACCGCCCTCATCTCGCTGGGCGTGGACGTGGCGCGCTGGTGGACCGCCGACGCGTCATGGACGCCGCAGGCGGTGGCCGACCACTTCACGACGCTCGCGCTCCGCCTCGTCCGCCCCGGCCACGCCTAGCCTGACCACGCCTGGCCTGACCACGCCTGGCCCCGGCCCTCCACCGGGTCGACCCTCGGAGCGCATCCCCCTGGCCCGTGAGTGGGCGCACATGGCGCTGGCGCTGACTCGCTGGTTCAGGTGGCCGCACTCCACGGGTCGAGGACCTCCACGCCGGTGGGGGCGAAGTCGCTCACGTTGCGGGTGACGACCACCAGCCCGTGCACGAGCGCGGTGGCCGCGATCAACGCATCCCGCTCGGGCCGAGGATCTGGGACGTGCAGAGCCGCCGCACGCCGGGCGACCGCCAGGTCCACGGGAAGCAGGCGGTCGGCATACTGCACGAGGACCCGCTCCTCGAGCCATGACCGCAGGACTGCCCCCTGACGCTCGTCGCGTCGTTCGACCAGGATGATGCCGGCCTCGATCTCGCGGATGGTGACCACGCTCAGGTATGCGTCGCGCCTGGCCAGCTGGGCGGCCCAGCTCACGACGCCGGCGTCAGCAGAAGGCGTGCGGAGCTCGCTGACGACGTTCGTGTCGAGCAGGAAGCTCACAGCGCTGGGACCTCGCCCAGGGTCCGGCTGATCACCGGCTCGAAGTCCACCTCGACGTCCATGCGCAGCGAGTCGAGGACGCTACCGGCCCCGGACAACCGCTCGTACTCGTCGATGCTGAGGACGACAAGGGTCGGGTGGCCCCGGTCGGTCACGAAGACCGGACCCTCCTTGGCCATCGCCTTGACCTTGGACGGCGAATGGTTGAACGTTCGCGCGTTCACGATAGTCATGAAACCACCTCCACGAGGAGGGTACTACGTATCTACAAAGCGGCGCGTGATCCATCGACCGGACGCGCGAGACGCCCACCCCGCGTGGGGTGGGCGTCTCGTCATACGGCCCGGACGGATCGACCGGCCTGCGGATCATCAGCCTGCTGAACCAGGCCCGGCTGATGCCTTCGCCGGGGGCGGGTCAGGCGACGGCGTCGTCGTGCTCGTTCTCCGGATCGACCGTGTCCTTGACCATCCCCGACTCGGCGGTCGCCGGGTTCGCCGCGATGAAGGCATTGGCCCAGCGCGCCTGCGGGTCCGAGTCGATCAGCACGGCCTTGATCAGCAGCGTCATCGGGAGGGCCAGGATCGCGCCCATCGGCCCGAGCACGGACGCCCAGAACAGCAGCGACAGGAAAGACAGCGTGGGGGTCACGCCGACGGCGTCGCCGGCGAACTTCGGCTGGATGATCGACTGCACGACGAAGTTGAGCCCGCAATAGGCCACGACCACCCACAGCGCCGTCATGGGGCCCTTGGCCAGCAGCGCCATCAGCGCCGGCGGGATCAGGCCGATGACGAAGCCGATGTTGGGGATGTAGTTGGTGAGGAAGCTCAGCACGGCCCACACCGCGGCCAGCGGGACGCCGAGCACGAGCAGCGCGGCCCAGTCGAGCGCCGCCACGATCAGGCCGAAGACCGTCGACACGATCCAGTAGCGACGCACGCCGCCGCCGAACGCGTCGAGCGCCTCGACGATGCGGGGGTGGTGCCGGCGCCCGAGGTCCATGCGCTTGCCCCAGCCCGTCGCGTCCATCATCAGGAAGAACAGGACGGTGAGGATGACGGCCAGCAGGCCGGTGAAGCTCTGCAGACCGGTCAGCACGGTCGTGACATAGCCCATGATGCTCTGCGGGTTGATGCCCTTGAGCTGTTCGAGCAGCGTGGACTCGCTGAGGCCGAACCTGCTCAGCTGGTCCAGCGACTGGGTGTAGAGCTGCTCGAACTTGCTGTTGTACTGCGGGATCTCGGCCACGAGCGAGGCGATCGACCAGCCCAGCGCGGAGAAGAACGCGATGATGACCGCGAACACGACCAGCCCCGCCAGGATCGAGCCGATCCACTCGGGCACGCCCTTGCGCGTCAGCCACCCCTTGAGCGGGTAGGCCGCGATCATCAGGTTGATCGCGAAGAAGACCGGCGCGATGAGGTCCTTGTTGGCCGTCATGCCCTGGATGCCGATCCAGGCGGCGGCCAGGCCGAGGAGGATCACCAGCATCCGGGGTATGCCGCCGGGGCGGGTCCACTCCTGCGCGCGCTGGTCGGCGATCTGGGCGCCGCGCCGCAGGCTTCCCTCGTGCGCGTCGTCGCGGGCCTGGCGCTTGGTGACCTTGCTGGCTCCGGCGCCCTCGCCCGCGTCGGTGGTGGCGGTGTGGGCGGTGGTGGCGGGGTCGGCCGTCGTCCCGGGCGTGCCGGGTTCGTCCGTCGGTCGTGCGTCCATCGTCGTGCCGTGGCCTCTCGTCGGGATCAAGGTCGTCAGCAGGGCCGTCCGTGGTCGGGCAGCCCTGGTTCGTCACCTAGCGTGCACCATCGAGGCCGTATGCCGGCGCCGCGCCGCCGAACGGATGCCACACCGTCACCCGGCGCGTGCTCCGCCATTCGTCTCGCCCCGAAGTGACCCGTCGGGGCAACCTAGGTGCGCAACCGCGACCTTTGAACGTTCCACGTGACCCGTCGGGTCAGAGCTCGCGGACGACGCGCGCCGGGTTGCCCACGACGACGACGCCGCGGGGCACGTCCTTGGTGACCACCGCGCCCGCGCCGACGATCGAGTCGCGACCCACCGTGACCCCGGCGAGGACGATCGCGCCGCCCCCGATCCAGACGTTGTCCTCGATCGTGATGGGGCGCGCGCCCTCCCAGCCCTCGCGGCGGGGGCCCGGCTCGACGGGGTGGGTCGGCGTCAGGAGCTGGACGTTGGGTCCCATCTGCACCTGGGCGCCGATCCGGATCTCCGCGACGTCCAGGGCCATCAGTCCGTAGTTGGCGAACGTCCCCTCGCCGACGTGCAGGTTGTCCCCGTAGTCGACGTAGACGGGGGCGCGCAGGTGGGCGGTCTCGGCATACGACCCGAGGAGCTCCTCGAGCAGGCGGCGGCGCTCGTCGGCGTCCTCGCACGCGTTGGCGCGCCGCATGGTGGCCTGGGCCCGCTCCATGGCGGCGCCGAGCTCCCCGTCCACGCGATAGGGGTCGCCGGCGTCGCGGCGCTCGCGCATCGAGCGGCTGTCGGTGGTGTCGGGGATGTCCGTCATGCCTTCGACCGTAGGCGAGACTGGACCCGTGAGCACGCGAGGGTGGATCGTCTGGGTCGTCGGGGTCATCGCCTACACCGCGGCCGTGCTGCAGCGAACCTCCTTGGGCGTCGCGGGGATCGACGCGGCCGACCGCTTCCACGCGCCCGCGGGCATCGTGGCGTCGTTCGTCGTGCTGCAGCTGCTGGTCTATGCCGGGCTGCAGGTGCCGGTGGGGATCGCGCTGGACCGGTTCGGGACGCGGCGGATGGTCACGATCGGCGCGGCCCTCATGGCGGTCGGCCAGATCCTGATGGCCACGGCCGACGACGTCCCGACCGGTATGGCGGCCCGCGTCCTCGTCGGCGCCGGCGACGCGATGACCTTCGGCAGCGTCATACGGCTCGTCCCGGCGTGGTTCCCCCCGGGTCAGGTGCCGTTGTTCACCCAGCTCACGGGCCTGCTCGGCCAGGCCGGGCAGGTGCTCGCGGCCATCCCCCTGTCGGCTCTGCTGCACGGGCCCGGGTGGACCGTGGCGTTCGGCACGGCGGCCGCCATCGCCGCCGCGTCCTGCCTGCTGGCGGCGACCCTGCTGCGCGACGCCCCACCCGGCGCCGCCACCGCCGCGCCCGTGGAGCGACCGCCGATCCTGGGCCAGGTCAGCGCCATGCTGCGGCATCCCGGCACGCGGCTCGGGCTGTGGACGCACTGGGTGACGGGGTTCGCGCCGATGGTCTTCGCGATGATGTGGGGCGTCCCCTATCTCGTGCAGGGCGAGGGTCTCTCGCCGCAGACCGCCTCCGCGCTGCTCACGCTCTTCGTCGTGCTGGGCCTCGGCATCGGCCCCGTCCTCGGGCTGCTGACCCAGCGCCATCCGCTGCGCCGCTCCAACCTCGCGCTGATGGTCACCGCCTGCAACGTCGTGCCGTGGGTCGCCGTGCTGCTGTGGCCCGGTCGCGCCCCGATGTGGCTCCTCGTGGTGCTCGTCGTCGGCCTGGCGACGGGCGGTCCGGGGTCGTCGATCGGGTTCGACTTCGCGCGGACCTTCAACCCCTCGCACCGCCTCGGGGCCGCGACGGGCGTCGTGATCATGGGCGCCTTCACCGGCGCGCTGCTGGCCATCCTCGGGATCGGTCTGGTGCTCGACGCGACGTCGTCGGGCGGGCGCTACACGCTCGAGGGCTTTCGCCTGGCGATGGCGGTGCAGCTGCCGGTCTTTGCGATCGGGCTGGTGGGTCTCTATCGCTCGCGCGCCCTGGCCCGGCGGCGGTGGCGCGAGGAGGAGGGCGTGGAGATCCCCACCTGGAGCGAGGCGCTGTCGCGGGAGTTCGGGCCCTGGCTGGAGCGGCGGCGCGGCGGCCGGGGCTAGAGGCCGGACCTCGGCGGGACGGGCTAGGCGCGGGGGCCGGGCGCGCTGACGGCTCAGCGGATCAGGGCCCAGCGTCCCCCGACGCGGCGCAGCGCCCGGCCGTTGCGGCAGCGCGCGACCTGCGCGACGGCGTGCACCATCCGGGCGCGCACGACGCGCGCCTCGTGGTCCTCCTCGTCGCGGCTGCTCGCGTCGATCGTGAACCTCACCGTGATCTGCGGCATCCCGCCGACGACGTCGAGCTGGTCCGCCTCGACCACGTGCGTCTCGCGCACCGTCGCGACCGCGGTCTGCAGCACCTCGGGAGGCGCGTGACCCGGGAGCACGTCCAGGACGTCCAGGGTGATCCGGTATGACGGCACGCCCGCCGCCTGCCTCAGAAACCGTTGAGGGCGCGGACGATCCGCGTCGCCTCGTCGTCCGTGCGCAGGGCCCGACCGTCGAGCGCCGTCACCGGCGCCACGCTGCGCACCGACGAGACGAGCCACACCGCGTCGGCCTCCGCGAGCTCTGCCGGGGTCACGAGGCGACGCTCCGCACGCCAGCCGTGCTGCTCGGCACCGCCCAGGATCTTGCGGGCGCTGATCGAGTCGAGGATCCCGGTCGCGCCGGTCGGCGTCGTCGCGACCACGCCGTCGCGCAGCCAGACGACGGCCGAGGTCGGCGCCTCGAGGACGTAGCCGTCGCTCGACGTGAACACCGGGTCGTCGGCCCCGCGTGCGGAGGCCTCGCGCTTGGCGGCGACGTGGACGGCATACGACAGGAGCTTGACCCCGCCGAGGAGCCACGGCGCGCCCTCGAAGCCGTCGCTCGCATAGCCGCGCGGGAGGGTCACGACGCTGATGCCCGCGCGCTGGGCCTGCATGCGCTCGTCGACGGCGGTGAGGGTCAGGAAGGCGAGCGGGGTCCCGTCGCCGTGCTCGTCGCCGCGGGTCAGGACCATCTTGAGGGCCGCCTCGTCCGCGCCCTGCCAGACCTGCAGGGCGTCGCCGACCAGCTCGATCCACGCGTCGTCGTCGGCGAGGGGGATGCCGAGCGCGTCGGCCGACCGCCGCAGCCGCTCGAGGTGCTCGTCGAGGTCGTGGACCAGCCAGCCCTCGCCGTCCCAGCGCACGAGCGTGGCGTCGAAGCAGCCGTCGCCCCTGGTGAGTCCGAGGTCGTCGCCGCTGGCGAGCCCCGTGCCGCGGTCGACGACCCCGCGACCCATGACCGCCACGACCTGCTGCACGCGCTCCGCCATCCCCAGAACCTACCTCGGGCAGGCACATCCGCCCGACTTCGCACCCCAGGTCGATGTGCCGAGCTCAGGCGGATCTGTCGACGCTGGCCCCTCCAGCGAGAGGCGGGGGTCCGCGACGTCGGCCCAATAGCACTTGCTATAATGCCCGCATGGGGATGAGCTTGCACGACGTTGCGCGTCACACCGACGAGGTCACCGCCCAGGCGCGGGCCGACCTCGTGAGCGCCGTGAGGCGGGCCGCCTCCGCAGGCATGACCCAGACGGAGATCGCCCGGCAGATCGGTCGAAGCCAGCCGGAGGTCTCACGGCTGCTGCGCTTCCACGGCACGTCCCCGAGGGCTCGGGTCCTGCGAGCCAACGCCGACCGGGTCCGCGAGATCGTGGGTGGGGCCGGGGGGAACCGCGTGCGCGTGTTCGGGTCGGTGGCCACCGGCAAGGACGGACCGGCCTCCGACGTCGACCTCGTTTTCTCCGCAGGTCGGACGTTGAGCCTCATGGAGCTGGGCCGCGTCGAGGGCCGACTCGCCGAGCTGCTCGGGATGCCCGTCGACCTCGTGCCTGAGTCCGCGCTCCGACCCAACATCCGCGAACGGGTCCTCGCCGAAGCGGTCACGCTGTGAGGTCGACGGACGAGCTGCTCAGGGAAGCCCTCTTCCACTTCACGCTCGCCGTCGACTACGCCAACGCCACTGCCGACGACCAGATGGCGGTTGATGCGGCCTCCATGCGGATGTCGGCCGGCATCGAGACCCTCAACCGACTAGACCCCTCCGTTCGCGACCAGCTGTTCGGTGGAAGCTGGCCGCTGATGTGGGGGATGCGCAATCGAATCGCCCACGGATATCTCCTGGTGGATCCCGAGACCATCCGCCGCACCGCTCAGACCGACATCCCCTGGATCACGAGCGTGATCCGAGACTCCCTCGCCTGACGGCGTCACCGGGCAGGCGGGAGACGACGACGAGTGATCAGGTGCGGTCCAGGCATCTGCGGCTGCCCGGGCCGCATGACGCCTCGCCGCATCTCGCCCGGCCCACACGACCGAGCGCTTCCTCCGGCTCCTGCCTGATGCGCGCCAGGGTCGAGACCCCCATCGCGAGGCCGCTGAGGCTGAGGACGCCGGGCTCGTCGTCGAGCAGCTGCGTACGGCACGGTGTCGGATGCAGTTCTACGACGTGGGCGCCGTCGTGTGGATCCTGCGCACGTGCGTCTGGTGGGTGCCGGACTCCGCCGCCGATCGGTACCTGGACGAGCTGCGTGAGCTGGACCGGTCGATGAGGCACTGCGGATCGGGCGGTGGCCCACTCGACGCGCCACCTGGTCGAGGCCCGCCGCCCAGCGAGGTGAGCGCACCCTCCGACCTGCTCGCACCGGCCGTATGACGTCCCGCCACATCTCGCCGGGCTCGCCCCCCGAACGACTGTGCACGTGCTGCCGCCACCGTCCTCGCCGCGCTGGCACGCCTGCGTCGGCACCACCGCTGACGCGTCAATCCCGAGCCCGGGCCTCGCGGACGTCCTGCACGAGCCGAGGAGTGCGCCACCGCGTGACGGCGCCGAACCACTCGGTGGCCGGGTAGGAGAGCCGCACCACGAAGTAGTTGACGTGCTCCACGACGGCGAACGCCCACACCCCGACGACGAGCACGGCGGCCCCCGGCCTCGACGGCCAGTGGAGGGCGATGACGACGAGGCCGGCGGCGAGCAGGGTCGGGTTCAGCACGCGCAGGGCCTGATAGGCGCCTGCCATCGCGCGTGGCATCGTCGAGTGCGGCGTCCAGGTCCGCGCCGCCAGCCAGTAGGCGCCGGCCTCGACGAGGACGATCAGCAGCGGGGCCAGCCCTCCCCAGAGGGCCCGGGCCTCCGTGGGGGTCAGCCGTGGCAGCGCCATCTGGAGCGCGGCCACCAGGAACACCCCGGCGGCGACGAGCTCCCCCACCCCGAGGCTCAGATAGCGGCGGCGGAGGGCGGCCTCACGGTCTCGATCCATGGCTCCGATGCTGGCACGTATGACGGAGTGGGTCAGGTCAGGCGCGAGCGGATCCCGTCGACGAGCAGCTCCAGGCCGTAGGCGAACCGCTGGTCCGGGTCGTCCGGCGTCACGCCGGGGCCGGCCGAGGCGACGCCGAAGGCCTGCATCTGGGCGTGGCCCTGCTCGTCGACCGCGTGCCCCATGACGAAGTGCAGCACGCCGGCCGCGGCGGCCCGGGCATCAGGCGCGCGCAGCCCCGCCCGGTGCAGGATCGCCACCAGCCCGCGCGTGGGGTCCACGCCCTCGGCACGCATCGACAGGACCGAGGCGACCAGCTCGGCCCCGTCGCGGTGGGAGGAGAGGGCCGCGCGCAGGCCGTGAGCCCACGACCGCACCTGCCCGTCCCAGTCGAGCCGGGGGTCCGGCGCCGCCACCTGGCCCAGCATCGACTCGGCGATGGCGGTGAGCAGCGACTGCTTGTTGGCGAAGTGCCAGTAGAGCGCCGACGGCTGCACCTCGAGCGCACCGGCGAGCTTGCGCATGGACAGGTCGGCGAAGCCGTACGCGTCGAGCGTGCGGATCGCCTCGTCGAGGACGGCCTGCCGCGTGAGCGCCATACGGGCTCTCCTCCTGACCGTGGGGCGGGGCGGGGCGGGACGAGAGCCCGGCCACACCAGGGCCCCTCACGTTGAGCGACCACCACCTCCTAGTTAACATGAACAGCGTTCATTGAACGGCGTTCATGACGCCGCTGACCGCTCGACGAGGAGAACCCCATGGACCTGCAGGCGATGGCGACGCGCGGCTGCGCCGGCGACCCGTGCACCCGCGAGGAGGCGCTGGCGGTGCTCGCCCTGCCCGACTCGGCCGTCCTCGACCTGGCGGCCACGGCAGGCCAGGTGCGGCGCGCGTTCTTCGGCAACCGGGTCAAGATGAACTACCTGGTCAACCTCAAGTCCGGCCTCTGCCCGGAGGACTGCTCCTACTGCAGCCAGGCCCGCGGCTCCGAGGCGGACGTGCTCAAGTACTCCTGGCTGAGCAAGGACAAGGCGGTCGAGGCCGCCACCGCGGGGATCGCCGGCGGCGCCGCGCGAGTGTGCCTCGTCGCGAGCGGCCGCGGCCCCTCCGACCGCGACATCGACAAGGTCACCGGCATCGTCGAGGCCATCAAGGACGCCGACCCGGCCGTCGAGGTGTGCGCCTGCCTCGGCTTCCTCAAGGGCAACCAGGGCGACCGGCTCAAGGCCGCCGGCGTCGACGCCTACAACCACAACCTCAACACCGCCGAGAGCAAGTACGACCAGATCTGCTCCACACACACCTACGCCGACCGCGTCGACACGGTCCGGCAGGCACACCTCGCCGAGCTGTCGGCCTGCTCCGGCTTCATCGCGGGCATGGACGAGACCGACGAAGATCTGGTCGACCTGGCCTTCGCCCTCCGCGACGTGGGCGCGGACTCGATCCCGGTCAACTTCCTGCTGCCGTTCGAGGGCACGCCGATGGCCGGCCACGGGATGATCAGCCCCCAGCGCTGCCTCAAGATCCTGGCGATGATCCGCTTCGTCAACCCCACGACGGAGATCCGGATGGCGGCCGGGCGCGAGGTGCACCTGCGGACCATGCAGCCGATGGGGCTGCACGTCGCGAACTCGATCTTCCTCGGCGACTACCTCACCAGCGAGGGCGCACCCGGCCGCTCGGACCTGGAGATGCTGCGGGACAACGGGTTCGTGCCCGAGGGGGCTCCGGACGACTGGGCCGAGCGGCTCGACGCGATCGACGTGAGCTCGTATGCCGAGCCGGCCGCCCCCAGCGGGTGTGGCGGTCACGCCGGCGGATCCGGTTGCGGGGGTTGCGGATCCGCGGGATCCGGCTGTGGCGGACACGCGGCGGACGAGCCGGCCGCGAGCGAGCAGGCGAAAGGCCGGCAGTCGTCCGGGGAGGGCGGCGCGCCCGCCGCCCCGTCAGGCTTTTCGGCGGCGGCGGCCTTCGACGCCCCTGTCGTCAGCCCCCGCCGTCGTGGTGCAGGCACGCAGCTGCCCGCCAACGTCTGACCGGCCTCCGGCCGGATCTACCTGAGGTAGTCACATCGACCTGGCGTGCGAAGTCGGGCGGATGAGTTCCTAAGGGGAGTCAAGTCAGTGCGGGGCTTCTAGGATTGATGGGGACGGGTCGGGATGTTGGAGCGCTGTGCGACTTCTGTGACTCCCGGCTCGTCCTTTTCTTGTGGTGCTGGGCCTTGCGGTTCTTGGTCTGTCCACGGGTCTTGCCAGGGTCGATCTGGTAGCGGTCGTTGACGATCTGACGGCCCTGGGCCGTGGTGATGGGGGTGCCGTCGGTGTCTTTGAGGATGTAGGGGCTGTTGGCGCGCCAGCAGGCCACGGCGCGCACCAGCAGGGTGCCGGCCAGGTGACAGATCGCGCTGGTGTGGTGTCGTCCGCTGTGGCGTAGTCGTTGGTACTGGCGGGCGAGCTGGGGGTCGGTCTGGCGGGCGGTGTCCGCGGCCAGGAAGGCCATCTTGCGTAGCAGCGGGTCACCGGCCTTGGTCAGCCCGCGGGCGCTGGCCTGGTTGCCGGACTGGCTGGTGATCGGGACCAGGCCGCTGTAGGCCCGGACGGCGTCCAGGCTGTGGAAGCGGGCGGGGTCGGCGATGATCGCCACGATCACGGCGGCGGTAGCGGCTCCGATGCCGGGGACCGAGGTCAGGACCTTGCCGGGGTCGGCGTCCTGGACGTGGGGGGCGATTCGAGCGTCCAGGGCAGCGATCTGGTCGTGGAGGGTGAGCAGGTCGCTGGCTTCGGCGGCGATGCTGTCGGCCAGCTCGGCGTAGTCGATCCCCTCCGGGCCCCACATCTGCACGGACTCGCGGGCCGCGGCCAGCAACGCGTCGGCGTGCGGCCTGCCCCAGTGGCCGCGGGAGTGACGGGCCAAGAAGGTCGTCAACCGGGCCGGTCCCAGCCGCAGCAGGGCGCGGGGGTCGCTGTACCGGATCAGGACCTTCGCGCCGGTCTTGGTGAAGTCGCTGCCCAGCGCGTCGTGCCAGCCCGGGCCCAACAGCTCCAGCAGGCTGTCCAGACGCATCTTGGCCTGGGTGTGCTGGGCCACCTTGCGGTCCCGGCGCCGGACCAGGCGTCGCAGCGGGTCACCGGGCCCGGCGCCGTGGTGCTCGCGTAGCTCCTCGCCGTGCAGGGACGGCAGGCGGGCCAGCAGCTGGGAGTCCAGCTTGTCATTCTTGGTGTGCTTGGACAGGTACGCGCGCAGGTCCGCGGACTGCGTGGTCGGTATCAGCACGACGCGGGCACCACGGGAGGCGAACCAGTGCTTGGGCAGGACCCACGCGTTGCGTGTGGGTTCCATCACCACCAGCAGGTCGTCGCCCGGGCCTAGCGCGATCTTGGCCCACAACCGCTCGAGCTCTTCGGGGCGGGACGTGAATTTCCACCCATGCCAGACGATCCGGCCATCGATGTCGGCCAGCGAGGCCTGATGTCTGGCTCTGCACGCCAGATCGATCCCCAGCACGTATTGCACGACGAGTCCTCCGATCACGTGTCCTGTCATTCCAGGCCCGTGTCGTCGTGGCTCACCTACACATTCGAAGTAGGGGTCGACCACAGAACGGTCGCCGCACGCTCCCGAACAAGAGACACCCCTCAGACACCGGCATGCCCGCGAGCGACCAATCATCCGCAAGAGCTCACCGAAGCGGCCCAGTGACAGACAGGACGCCCGCGGGCACCACCCAACCTAAATGTGACTACCTGAGGTAGGTCAGC
>NZ_AUFG01000032.1 GCF_000426385.1 Arsenicicoccus bolidensis DSM 15745 | reverse complement strand
GCTGTGGCGCGGCACCAGTGGCGGGGGGCCGTGCGGGTGTCCGGTCCCGGCCGCGTGCGTCGATGACCTGGGCACGATCCTGGGGCCCCGCGCCGCCAGGGAGCTGACCTGCGGCGCTGACGTGACCCCGGTCTGGCTGGACCCGGCCGGTCGGCCCTTGGACGTGGGGCGCACCACCCGCCTGGCCACCGCCCGGCAGCGTCGCGCCCTGGAGGTGCGTGACGGGGGGTGCAGCTTCCCCGGCTGCGACGCGCCCGCGTCGTGGTGCCAGGCCCACCACATCGTGCACTGGGCCGACGGCGGCCCGACCGACCTGGCCAACCTGGCCCTGGTGTGCGGGCACCACCACCGGTTCATCCACGCCCACCACATCACCGGGCGAGTCACCACCGACGGGTCCCGCGTCCAGTGGGACATCACCCACACCTGGACCGGCTGGCACCCCACCCCACCACCCGACATCGACCACAGCACCGGCCCCGAGAGCGACGCAGACGCCGCATCAAGCCCCGACGCTGGCCACCGCGACGGCTCGGGCTCAAGCCTGAACGCAGACAGCGGCGCCGGGCCCGACGCTGACGACCGCGTCAGTGCTGGCGCGGGTGCCGGCGGGAGCACGGGGACTGGGGCGGGCGCGAAGGGTGGCTCAGGTGCGGGCGCTCCCAGCGCAGGACGCGAACCTCCCGACGACGGACACGGGCAGCCACCACCAGGCGGGCAACCGTCACGCCCACCCGGCGACCCAGCCCCGCGCCCACCCGGCCACCACGCCCTCACCGCCTGACCCACCACGAAGCGACCCCCAACCGACCGACCGCCAGCCGACCCATCCACAGACACGTCCACCCGGACAGCCCGCCAGGCTGCCCGGGCAGACGCGCGTCGCCGGCGGTCGGCCAGGCGACGGGGGATGCCCGCACCTGCGAACTTTAGTCAACCTCTAGACAAAAGCCGGGCGACCTCATACGGTGAAGGCATGCGCACTGAAGCGGCCGTCATCCACGGCAAGGGCAAGATCAAGGTCACCCACGTCGAGCTGCCCCCCATCGGGCGCGACGAGATCCTCATGAAGGTCATGTCGGACAGCATCTGCATGTCGACGTACAAGGCCACCATCCTCGGCGAGGACCACAAGCGCGTCCCGCCGAACATCTCCGAGGTCCCCGTCATGGCCGGCCACGAGTTCGCCGGCGAGATCGTCGAGGTCGGCGCTGACTACGCGGACGACTACACGGTGGGTCAGCTCATCGCCATCCAGCCCGCCATGGGCCTGGAGAACGGCTACTCCAGCGGCTACTCCTACCCCTACTTCGGCGGGGACACGCACTACACGATCATCCCCAAGATCGCGATCGACAAGGGCTGCGTCCTCAACTACGACGGCACCTACTTCGCGAACGCCGGTCTGGCCGAGCCGATGTCGTGCATCATCGGCGGGTTCCACGCGCAGTACCACACCAAGCCGTTCGTCTACGAGCACTTCATGGGCCCGGTCAAGGGCGGCAAGATGGCCCTGCTCGGCTGTGCCGGCCCCATGGGCATCGGCGCGATCGAGTACGCCATCAACGGTCCCTACACCCCGTCGCTGCTCGTCGTCGTCGACATCGACCAGGCCCGCCTCGACCGCGTCGCCAGCCTGATCACCGTCGAGGACGCCAAGGCCAAGGGCGTCGACCTGCGCTACGTCAACACCACCGGTGGCGACCCCGTGCAGCTGCTGCGCGACATCACCCCCGAGGGCAAGGGCTACGACGACGTGTTCGTCTACGCCCCGGTCAAGGCGCTCGTCGAGCTGGGCGACCAGATCCTCGGGTTCGACGGCTGCCTCAACTTCTTCGCCGGCCCGACCGACAAGAAGTTCGTCGCGGACTTCAACTTCTACAACGTGCACTACGAGGCCACGCACATCGTCGGCACCTCCGGCGGCTCCACCGGCGACATGATCGAGTCCCTCGAGATGTCCGCCCGCGGCGACCTCAACCCGTCGTTCATGGTCACCCACATCGGCGGCCTGGACTCCGTGCCCGAGACGGTCCTCAACTACCCCAACATCCCTGGTGGCAAGAAGCTCATCTACCCCTGGGTGCGCATGCCGCTGACCGCAATCGACGACTTCGCCGAGCTGGGCAGGGACGACGAGTTCTTTGCCGGCCTCGCCGAGATCTGCGGCCGCAACAACAACATCTGGAACGAGGAGGCCGAGAAGTTCCTCCTCGAGCACAAGACGGCGTCGACGGTCGAGTGACCTGCTGACCGAGCGGCCCCCTCCCGATCCTGGGAGGGGGCCGCTGCCGTATGCCGTCCGCCCGCCGTCTCGACGGGCCGGGCCTCAGCGCGACGTCGGGGCCAACGCGTCCAGCTGTGCAGCGACGTCGGCCTCGACGGTCCAGACGCGCGTCCCCACGTCACACCACGTGCTCGGTGCGCTCCCGTCGTGGGGATGGGCCTCGACCACCTCGCCGTCGATCCACACGTCGACCCCGTCACCGACCGGCCCCCCGACGGCGCCCGCCAGGCCGGTCAGCCGCCACTCCCCGACGCCTCCAGGCACGCGCACCACGCCCGCGTCCTCGATCGTGGCCGGTCGGCCTGCAGGGGCCACGCGTCCTGGCTCGGGCACCACCAACGACTCCACCGCGGGGTCGAGGCGACTGCGGAGCACGTCCCCCTCCACCGTGAGCCGACGAGGGAAGGTGAGGCACCCCGCCACGAGGTCGGCGTCCGGGTCGTCCGGGTCAGCGGGGATCCCGTCCTGTCGGACCCAGCCCATCAGCAGCGGCTCGGGCTCGTCGTGCAGGACCTGCGGTGCGTAGAGGACGTCCCCTGCATCCAGGTCCCCGCCGCTGCGGGCGGTGAACGCCGGACGGCCCTCCGCATCCGTGTCGAGATCGCCCACCAGCCAGACCGCGCGGTCGAGGATCGTCTCGTGCTGCAGGCTGAGCACGAGGGCCGTGCCACCTGCGGTCCTCACGAGCTGCGGGCACTCCCAGATGTCGGCCGGGGCGTGCTGTGCCGCAACGGGATCCGCGTGGGTGAGCCAGAGCCCGACGTAGGTCCACACGAGGATGTCGTCGCAGGAGTACAGCAGGACGGCGGGCGTGCCGTCGTCGAGACCGGCCCCCAGGAGCGCCCACCGGTGGCCGCCGTGGGTGAACACGAACGGGTCGCGCATGACCGCGATGCCGTCGACCTCGGGGGTCTCACCGACGACGATCGGCTCGGACCAGCGGTCCAGGTCGTCGTCGAGCGCCCACCGCAGGCACACGGTGCTCGCGAAGGTGTCGTCCACGACGCCTGAGTACGCCACGGCGGGGCGGTCCAGGCCGGGCACGAAGACGCCTGACCAGCAGCCGAACTCGTCGGGCCCGCCGGTGGTGGGGCCGAAGGCCACGGCGTGCTCGTCCCAGCGGGCCAGGTCGGTGCTGCTCGCGTGGCCCCACTCGATCCGGTCGTGCACCGCGGCGGCGGAGCTGTGCTGGTAGAACACGTGCCAGCGCCCGCCGTGGCGGGTCATCCCGTTGGGGTCGTTGAGCCAGCCGCGGCGGGGTCGCACGTGGTGCCGGGGCAGGGCGGGTTGGGGGACCGTCATGGGGACAGCCTGCCCGAGGACCGGACCCCTGCGCCTCCGCGGTCCGCGGGGGCGACGACGCTGCGGTGGCTTCGCGGGTGCGACACTGTGCGGCAGCGGGCGACCACGCGACGGGGCGGGGCGCCATACGGCCGGGGTCGTCCCGGGGGAGAGGTGCCTCATGGACCTGGTGACAGACGTCGACGTGCTGGTGGTGGGCTCGGGGTTCGGGGGATCGGTGGCGGCGCTGCGCCTGGCCGCCAAGGGCTATCGCGTGGAGGTGCTGGAGGCGGGGCGGCGGTTCGAGGACGAGGACTTCGCCAAGACCAGCTGGGACGTGCGCAACTTCCTGTGGGCACCGCGGCTGGGATGCTTCGGGGTGCAGCGGATCCACCGGCTGCCCGACGTGCTCGTGCTCGCCGGCGCGGGCGTCGGCGGTGGCTCGCTCAACTACGCGTGCACGCTCTACCGCCCGCACGGCCCCTTCTACAGCGACCGCCAGTGGGCGCACATCACCGACTGGGAGAGTGAGCTGTCGCCGCACTACGACGAGGCGACGCGGATGCTCGGGGTCGTCACCAACCCCTGCGACGGGCCGGTGGAGCGGCTGATGCTCGACGTCGCCCGCGAGATGGGGGTCGAGGAGAGCTATCGCAAGACGCCGGTGGGCGTCTACTTCGGCCGGCCGGGGGAGACGGTGGCCGACCCCTACTTCGGGGGCGAGGGGCCGGCGCGGACGGGCTGCACCGAGTGCGGCAGCTGCATGGTCGGCTGCCGGGTCGGCGCCAAGAACACCCTGGTCAAGAACTACCTCGCGCTCGCCGAGCGGCGCGGGGCCGTCATCCGGGACCGGCGGACCGTGACGCGGGTCCGGCCCATCGACCCGTCCCGCCCCGAGCGCGGCTACCGGGTCGAGCACGAGCGCACCGGCGCCTGGGTGGGCCGCGACCGTCGCGAGACGACGGCGACGTATGTCGTGATGGCGGCCGGCGCCTTCGGGACGAGCCGCCTGCTCCACCGGCTGCGGCACACCGGCGACCTGCCGCGGCTGTCACCGGCCCTCGGTCGGCTCACGCGCACCAACTCCGAGATGATCGGCGGGGCCGGCACCCGTCGCGTGCCGGCGGGCATGGACCTGACCAAGGGCGTCGCCATCACCTCGTCCTTCCACCCGGACCAGGACACCCACGTCGAGAACTGCCGCTACGGCGTCGGGTCCAACCTCATGGGTGGGCTGACCGCGCTGCTCGTGCCCGGCGGCGGGCGGGTGCCGCGGTTCGTGCGCTACCTCGGCGAGGTGGCCCGCGACCCGGTCGGCGCCGCCCGGTCCCTGTGGCTGCGGCGGTGGAGCGAGCGCACGGTCATCGGCCTGGTGATGCAGAGCCGCGACAACTCGCTGACGACCAGCTATCGGCGGGGGCTGCTGGGCGGGCACTCGATGACGAGCGAGCAGGGGCACGGCGAGCCCAACCCCACCTGGATCCCGGCCGGCCACGCGGCGCTGCGATCCATCGCCCGCCACCTCCAGGGGGTGACGGGGATCCCGGCCGACGCACGGGGCAGCGTCGGCGAGGTCGTCGACATGCCGATGACGGCGCACTACCTCGGCGGCGCCGTGATCTCGGACGACCCTGAGACGGGTGTGGTCGACCCCTACCAGCGCGTGTGGGGCTACCCGGGCATCTCGGTGCTCGACGGCGCCGCGGTCAGCGCCAACCTCGGCGTCAACCCCTCGCTGACGATCACCGCCCAGGCCGAGCGGGCGACCTCGCTGTGGCCGCGCCGCGGCGAGGAGGACCCGCGGCCGGCGCAGGGCGAGGCCTACCGGCGACTGGACGTTCCGGCCCCGGTCGCGAGCGAGCCGAGCCGCTAGGAGCGAGCCGCCAGCCGCCAGCCGCCAGCCGACCGCCACAGCAGAGACCCGCTCCCCATCTCGCCCGGTGGGAGCGGGTCGGCGGTGCGGGCGCGCGTGTGGCACCCTTGCCGTGGGTCAAGAGCAGCGACCGATCACCTCGAGGAGGTCGCTCGGCACCCGGTTCCGCGCCGGTGCCACTCGAGGGCAGACCCGGCCGCGCGGCCTCCGCCGACGCGGTCACGCGGGCCTCGATCGAGGTCCACCCGATCGAGGAGGTCGATCCCGTTGCCGGTCACCGTTCCCCGCGCCCTGCCGGCGCGCCGCACGCTCGAGTCCGAGAACGTCTTCGTCATGTCGACCGAGCGCGCCGGCCACCAGGACATCCGCCCGCTGCGCATCGCGATCGTCAACCTCATGCCGACCAAGATCGTCACGGAGACCCAGATCCTGCGGCTGCTGGCCAACTCGCCGCTGCAGGTCGAGATCACCTTCGTGCGGATGTGCTCCCACGAGTCCCGCAACACCTCGACCGAGCACCTCGACACCTTCTACCGCACGTTCGACGAGATCCGTGACGAGCGCTACGACGGCCTCGTCATCACGGGGGCGCCGGTCGAGAAGCTGCCCTTCGAGGCCGTGGACTACTGGGACGAGCTGTGCGAGATCCTGGACTGGAGCGCGGATCACGTCTACTCCACGATGCACGTCTGCTGGGGCGCCCAGGCGGGGCTCTACCGGCACTACGGGATCGGCAAGATGGAGCTGCCGGACAAGATGTTCGGCGTGTTCGAGCACCGCGTCCTGGACCCGCGCGCCCGCATCGTCAGCGGCTACGACGAGACGTTCACCGCGCCGCACTCCCGGCATACGGGCACGCCCCTGGAGGAGGTGCAGGCGCACCCCAAGCTGCAGGTGCTGGCCACCTCCGAGACCGCGGGGCTCTATCTGGCGCAGTCGCGCGACGGGCGGCAGCTGTTCGTGACCGGTCACCCGGAGTACGAGGCCGACACCCTGTCCCTGGAGTATCACCGCGACGCGTCCAAGGGGCTGCCGATCGACGTCCCCGTGGGCTACTTCCCGGACGACGACCCGACGCAGCCGCCGCGGGTCACCTGGCGCAGCCACGCCTTCCTGCTCTACGCCAACTGGCTCAACTACTACGTCTACCAGCGCACGCCGTTCGACCTGGCCGAGATGCGGCGCGCGGCCCGGAGCGCCGACACCTACGTCATCTGAGCGGTCGCAGCGGTCGCGCTCCCAGGCGCGTCGTCAGGTGCTCCACGGTGCGGCGCAGCGCGTCCTCGGCCGCCTCGTCGCTGCCGCGCCACAGGTGGTCTGCGCCGGGCTCCAGGACCAGCTCGACCTCGACGCCGACGGCCTCGAGCGCCTCGGCGAGCCGGGTGCTCTGGGCGCAGGGGACCAGCCGGTCGGCCTCGCCGTGGACCACCAGGTATGCCGGAGCGCCGGCGTGCACGTGGGTCACCGCCCCCGCCTCGGCCGCCGCGTCCGGCCGCTCGCTGATGGCGCCACCCAGCAGCAGGGCCTCGCGGCTGTCGGTGGCGGCAGGGTCGGCGCCGAGGTCGCCGGGCAGGCCCACCAGGTCGGTGGGGGCATACCACGCGACGACGGTCGCCACGGCCGACGCGACCCCGGTGACCCCGACGGTGCCCTCGAGCGGCGCGTCGGCGTCGAGCGTCCCGGTCACGCCGAGCAAGGCCGCGAGGTGGCCGCCCGCCGACTCGCCCCACGCCCCGATGCGGTCGGGGTCGATCCCGAGCTCGCCGGAGCGGTGCCGCAGCCAGCGCACCGCGGCCTTGGCGTCGTGCAGCTGCGCCGGCCAGGTCGCCTCGCCGCTGAGCCGGTAGTCCGCGCTCGCCACCGCGACCCCCGCCGCGGCCATCCGCTCGAAGGGGCTGACGACTCCTGAGAACGCCGGACCCGCCGAGCGGCGGCTGCCGAGGCGCCACCCGCCGCCGTGCAGGAACACGACCGCAGGGCAGCCCCGCACGTCGGCGATCGAACCAGGACGGGCACCAGCACGTGCACCAGCACGCGCATCAGGCGGTGGACTGGGCTGCGGCGCAGGGAGATACAGGTCCAGCTCGAGGGGGCGGACGCCGTCCAGCGAGGCATAGGGGATGCCCCGCAGCACGCGGACGCCGGCTGCGGTGACGGTGGCCTCGAGCAGCGGGCCTGCTTCCGCCGTCGGTGCGGAGGGCTCCGGTGAGGGCGCGGTCGGCATACGGCTCAGGCCCGAGACCAGTCGAACCCGGGCAGGAAGTCCATGTGGAACTGCTGCGCCGCCGCGCCCATCCGCGGCCCGTCGGGCACGAACGGCGGGGTGTCGGCCGTGGGGTCGTCGACCTTGGTGCCCATGGTCTGGAAGAAGCGCTCGAAGCCGCCGCTGGACACCCCCATGAGGCGGGTGGGCTCCTCGATCCGGTAGGCGTGCTCGGCCCCGGCCGGCACGAACGCGAAGTCACCGGTGCCGAGCAGGCGCGAGACCTGGTCGCCGTCGGGCATCTGCACGTAGAGGCGGATCGCGCCCTCCAGGACGTAGAAGGTCTCGTGGGTCTGGTCGTGCGCGTGCGTCGGGATGATCTCCCCGGGCGGGCAGGTGGAGGTGAAGACCCCGAACTGCCCCTCCGTCTCGTCACCGCTGAGCAGCACGGAGAAGGTGTCGACGAAGAGCTTGGCGTGCTCGCCCTGACCGGCCTCGAGGAAGAACGGGTGGGGGCGACCCGGCAGGACCCCCTCCCAGGCGGGGCGGCCGGAGGGATCGGCGAGGTACTCGAAGGTCATGAGGGGCTCCGCTCGTCACGGCGCCGGCGTCGCGGCGCAGGGGTGCGCTCACCCTAGTGCGACCCGCGTCGTCGTGCCGGGTGGTCTGACGGGAGGGGCTGCGGGGGTATGACGAGAGCCCGGGGCCACCCGGGGTCGCCGTCAGGCGGCCGTCGAGCGGCCCACCGAGAAGTAGTGCGAGAGAACGGAGCACGCCATGTCCGAGCAGCGACCCGAGGACCAGCGCCTCACCGGCGACGACGCCGAGCAGGCCACCGGCGGCAGCGACGGGACCACGAGCCTCGACGAGCTCAACGACGCGGGCGCGGGTGCCGGCGCTGACCAGGAGGGCTCGACCTTCGAGCCGGAGGAAGACGACTGACCCGATCCACCAGCCGGTGGGTCACTCCTGACGGGCGGCGTCAGCCCTTGTCGGCGCCGCTCGTCAGGCCCTCGGTGAGCCAGCGCTCCGCGATGCCGTAGAGCACGATCACGGGGATCGTCAGCAGGACCGAGCCGGCCATCAGCACCGTCTTGGGCACCTCGACGCCGTTGGAGAGCTGGGACAGGCCGAGCGAGACGGTCCACAGGTCCCGCTTGGCGGCGAGGAACAGCAGGGCGAAGAGGAACTCGTTCCACGCGATCATGAAGATGTAGAGCCCGGTCGACATGATCGACGGCATGGCGAGGGGCAGCACGACCTTGGTGATGGTCTGGAAGCGGTTGGCCCCGTCGAGGGTCGCCGCCTCCTCGATGGTGGCGGGGATGGTCTCGAAGTAGTTGCGCAGCATGTAGATCGACACCGGGACGGTCTGCGCGACGTAGACGAGCATGAGGCCCGGGAGCGACTGGTAGAGGCCGAGCTTGGCGAACGCGATGACCAGCGGGATCGCCAGGACGATCGACGGGAACAGGTAGACGGAGAGGAACAGCGCGCCCACCTGGCGGCGACCCTTGAAGGCGAGGCGGCTGACGGCATACGCGCCGGGGATCGCCACGACCAGGGTGAGGGCCACGGTCACGAGGGACACGACCGCGGAGTTGCGCATGAGCTGCGCGAAGCCCTGGCCCTCCTCCTCGACGGGTGCGAGGACGTTGGTGTAGGTCTCGGTCGTGACCGTCGACCACTCCGGCAGGAGCCGGCCGGGGTTCTGCAGCAGGGAGTCGATGGGCGTGAAGCTCAGCATCACCATGTAGTAGAAGGGGAACACGGTGATGACCAGGAGGAAGGCGATGGTCAGCCAGCGCAGGACGCGCAGGACCGAGGTCTCGACGGCGTAGCGGTTCATGTCAGTCCTCGTGTTCCTGGTGCCGGGCCATGAAGCGCAGGTAGATGATCAGGAAGACCGCCATCACCAGGGACAGCACGACGGCCTGGGCGGCGGCGCCGCCGGCGTCGAAGCGCCCGGTGAGGTAGTCGTAGACCCGGACGGCCGCGACGTCGGTGCCGGCGGTCCCACCGGTCAGCAGGTAGACGTCGTCGAACTTGTTGAAGGTCATGATGACGCGCAGCACCGACAGCAGGGCCACGACCGACATGAGCTGCGGCAGCAGGACGTGCCAGAAGTGCTGCGTGGGGGTGGCCCCGTCCACGAGCGCCGCCTCGTCGATCTCGCGGGGCACCGCCGTGAGCCGCGCCATGATGAACATGAACGCGAACGGGAAGTAGCGCCAGATCTCGAACGCGATCACCGTCATCAGCGCGAACGGCTCCCGGCCGAGGAAGTCGAGCGGCCCGTCCCACCCGAGCAGCTTCTGCCCGTAGACGTTGACGATGCCGTACTGCGTGTCCAGCATCATCTGCCACACGAACGCGACGGCGACCACGGGTGCGACGTACGGCAGGAGCATGAGCGCGCGGACGACGCCGCGCCCCGGGAACCGGTTGCGCAGCGCCAGCGCGGCGATCAGCCCCAGGACGATCGACCCGGCGGTCGAGCCGACGGAGTAGACGACCGTCGTCCACATCGACTCCAGGAAGCCCGCGCTGGTGAGGACGCGCCGGAAGTTCTCCAGCGTGTAGGGCCCGTCGATGCCGGCGCGCCGGATCTGCAGGAAGGACAGCTTCTGGAAGGCGAGGACGACGTTCCACAGCACCGGGATGACGACGATGGCGACGACCACGATCACGGTGGGGGACACGAGCAGCCAGCCGTCGCGGTTGTCGCGAGCGGCGGCCGACCAGCGCCGGCCCGTCTGGCCGGTCTGTCCCGTCTGGCCGGAGGACCCGGGCGTCGGCGTCGGCGTGGTGGCGGAGGTGCTCATCAGTTGAGGTCCTTCCGGATGTCGTCCACCGCGGTGGCGGCCTGCTCGGCGGCCTGACGGGCGTCGAGGCTGCCGGACGCGATGCCGGCCACGGCCTTGGGGATCGGCAGCTCGGAGGTGACCGCGCCCAGGAGGATGCCCCGGCCCTGGGCGATGCCCCAGCGGTCGATGGTGCTCGCCGAGCTGCGGATGGAGGCCAGCACGTCGGGGGGATAGACCTCCGCCAGCGGCTTCTTGGTATCGACCCCGGCGGGGAGCTTCGCCCAGGCGTCGACGTACGCCGTGGACCCCTTGGTGGGGCCGGGGCGGGTCGGGAACTTGCCCTCGGGCGCGACGCCCAGCCAGGCCTGGTAGCCGTCGGTCATGACGTGCTCGATCAGCCGGCCGCCCTGGTCGACGTCCGAGCCACGCATGAGCGCCCAGCCCGCCACCTCGCCGAAGGAGCCCTTGCCGGTGCCGTCCGGGCCGCGGACCGCCGTCACGACGCCGCTGTTGCGCGCGAGGAAGGTCGGGTCGTCCTTGCACTCGGGGCACGTGGGCAGGGCGTCCTCGCGCAGGCCCGCCATCTCGTCCAGCAGGTAGGCCGACCACAGGACCATGGCGGACTCGCCGGCGAAGTAGGACGCCCGGGTCGTGTCGACGTCCTGCTTGGTCTGCGGGGAGTAGTTGCGGACCAGGTCGGCGTAGAGGTCCCACGTGCGCTGGCAGCGCTGGTCGCCCAGGGTCACCGCGCCGGCGTCGTCGACCAGCTGGCAGGAGTTGCCGAGCGCCAGCGTCTCGAAGCTCTGTGAGGTGAACGGGTCGGCCGGGTCGGTGGCCAGGGTGATGCCCGTCTTGCCCTCGGCGGTCAGGGCCTTGGCGGCGGCCGTCAGGTCGGCATACGTCGTGGGGGGCTTGAGCCCCTTGGCCTTGAAGAGGTCCTTGCGGTAGACGAGGATCTGCGACCACGAGTCCGAGGGGACCGCGAGGACCTTGCCGTCCTGCGTCTCCAGGTCCAGCATCGCCGGGCTGAAGGTGTCGCGGCCCAGCCGGTCCACGACCTTGGTCGTCGCGTCCCGGTCCACGAGCCGGGCTGGTCGATCTGGCGCACCGACCCGAGCCCGAGCGAGGCCACGACGTCGGGCAGGGTGCCGGACTGCGCGGCGCTCGCGATCAGCTGGGGGAACTGCGCCTCGTCGATGCCCACCAGCTCGGTCTGGATGCCGGTCTTGGTGGTGAAGGCCTCCATGATCTTGCGCTGGGCCCCCATACGGTCCGGCTGGGAGTCCAGCGTCCACACGGTGAGGCGACCGTCCTTGACCCCCAGGGGGGCGTTGGGGTCGCCCCCGTCGCCGCACGCGGCGAGAGCGAGACAGGTGACGCTCGCGGTGATCGCGGCGGTCATCCTCCTGACGAGCCTGTGCGGCGTCATCGCCACTCCCTCGCTGGTGGGGGTCGGATCGGGACCTGCGTCATTGAAGCACCGGTGAGGAACCTTCGACGGGTTCGTCACCCGATCGATTCATTCGAGCCGGGGCGGTGGGGCTCGTCAGGGCGCCGTCGGCCTGCGACGCTGGGGGCATGCGACAGGGGTGGGAGCATGACCATGGGGCACGGCTGCGGACCCGCGCGGCGCTGGGGCTGCGCGAGCGGATCGCCGGCACGGACGCGGACCGTCGGGCCGACCAGATCTGGGGGGAGGTGGGGGAGCGGTGGTTCGGACCCGACGACGCGATCTGGCAGGTCCACGCCGACACCAGCATGTTCAGCGGCGGGCTGCGCGCCCTGCTGCTGCAGTCCCTCCACCCCTCGGCCATGGCCGGGGTGGCCGAGCACAGCGGCTACAAGGGCGACCCGTGGGGTCGGCTGCAGCGGACCAGTCACTACATCGCCATCACGACCTATGGCACGGTCCGGCACGCCGAGGCCACCATCGGGGCGATCCGCCACCTGCACGGACGCGTCGTCGGGACGGCCCCCGACGGCCGGCCGTATGCCGCGAACGACCCCCACCTGCTGCGGTGGGTGCACGCCGCGGAGGCCGAGAGCTTCCTCGCCACGCACCAGGCGTTCGGCGCCCGGCCGCTCACGCGGGAGCAGCTCGACGAGTACGTCGCCCAGACGGCGCAGGTCTCCTCGCGGCTCGGCGTCGACCTGGCGGCCCTGCCCCAGACGTATGACGAGCTGATGCAGACCATCGAGTCCTACCGTGCGGAGCTGGTGACGACCCCGGCCGCGACCGAGGCGGCGCGCTTCCTGCTGCTGACGCCGCCGATCGACCGCGTGGCCCGGCTGGGCTACTGGACCCTCGCCGCGGGGGCGATCTCGACGCTGCCGCCGTGGTCGCGACGGATGCTCGGGCTCTCCGTCCTCCCGGACCAGATGACGGCGGGGCTCGACCGGGCCGTGGGCCGTCCGCTGGGGCGCGCCGCCACCGCCACCACCCGGTGGCTGATGTCGGACCCGGCCGTCGCCAACGAGTCACGGTCGCGTGCTGCCCTCGCCGCGGGTCAGCGGCCAGAGGCGAAATCCCCCACGGGACAAGTACACCCGTCTGGCGCTACCCCCAGCCAGGGTGCAGGGGCAGGATCGGACAATCCCCCCTAATCGGGCGGTCCCCACCCCCATCCCCGCAGGAGCCCATCGTGACCACACAACGTCGTGTCCTGGCCGCCGCTCTCGGTGCCTCGACGGTCCTGGCCGGACTCGCCGCAGCCACCCCCGCCTCCGCCGACCAGGACGGACCCGCTCGCTCGGTCCTGGTGCTCGCCGAGAACGGCACTCAGGACGGTGCCGTCCGCGCCGCCATCACCCGCGCCGGAGGCACCGTGACCTCCGTCGACTCGGCCATCGGCCTCTACTCCGTCACCACCACCAAGACCCGTTTCACCGCCGACGTGCGCGACTCCGCAGCGGTGGACACCGCGGCCGCCGACCGCGTCGTCGGCTTCAGCCGCAAGCCGGCCAAGGCCTCCACGTCGGACATCGAGCGGCTGCGCGCCGAGCGCGCCCAGGGTCGCGGCAAGAAGGCCCCGGCACCCAACGTCAACACCAACGGCGAGCCGCTCGCTCCCCTGCAGTGGGACATGCGGATGATCCACACCGCGGAGGCGCACCGCATCGCCACCGGTCGCGGCGTCCGCGTCGGCGTGATCGACACCGGCGTCGACGCGTCCCACCCGGACATCCGCCCCAACTTCGACTTCGCCCTGTCGCGCAACTTCACCCGCGACATGCCCGACATCGACGGCGCCTGCTCGACCGACCCTGACGGCTCCTGCGACGACCCGGCCACCGTCGACGAGGGCGGCCACGGCACCCACGTCGCCAGCACGATCGCCTCCCCGGTCAACGGCCAGGGCATCGCCGGCGTCGCTCCCGAGGCCAGCATCGTCAACCTGCGGGCCGGGCAGGACTCGGGCTACTTCTTCCTCGAGCCGACGGTCAAGGCGCTGACCTACGCCGGCAACAACGGCATCGACGTGGTGAACATGAGCTACTACATCGACCCGTGGGCGTTCAACTGCGCCAACAACCCGGCCGACTCCGCCGAGGAGCAGGCCCAGCAGCGTCTGACGATCGAGGCCACCAACCGAGCCCTGCGCTACGCCCGCGGCAAGGGCGTCACGCTGATCGCCGCCGCCGGCAACTCCGCCACCGACCTGGACAACCCCACGGTGGACGACTCCTCCCCGGACTACCCGGAGGGCGCGGCCAAGACGCGCCAGATCGACAACTCCTGCCTCGACCTGCCGACCGAGGGTGACCACGTCCTCACCGTCACGTCCGTGGGGCCGACCACGCGCAAGGCCTACTACTCCAGCTATGGCCTCACGTCCGTGGACGTCGCGGCTCCCGGCGGCGACATCCGCGACTACTACGGCACACCTCAGTACCGCAAGCCCGGCAACGTCATCCTCGCCGCCATGCCCAAGGCCGTCGGCATCGCCGAGGGCGACATCGACCCGGTGACGGGCGAGCCCACCAACGACTTCGTCATCAAGCAGGGCGACGGCTACTACACCTACCTGCAGGGCACCTCGATGGCCGCGCCGCACGCCACCGGCGTCGCCGCGCTCATCGTCGACCGTTGGGGACACCGTGACCCGCGCCAGGGCGGCAAGGCGCTGACCCCCAACCAGACCGAGAAGATCCTGATGCGCACCGCCACCGACCACGCCTGCCCGAACCCGGCCACCATGGTCTACCCCGGCGTCTCCGCCGCCTACACGGCGACCTGCACGGGCACCACCGAGTTCAACAGCTTCTACGGCGACGGCATCGTGGACGCCCTGAAGGCGGTCACCAAGAAGCACTGACCCGCTGAGCTGCACGACTGAGCTGCACGGACGTGGGCGCCCGTCTCCCGGATCCCGGGGGGCGGGCGCCCACGCCGTGATGGGCGGCCAGGTGGCGTGGCTGGGATGATGGGAGGCATGCCCGAGACGACACCGCCGTCCCTCCGCCCCGCCACCCTGCCCGTCGAGGGACTGCCTCCCGGCTGGACGCTGCGGGTCCCCGACGAGCGCGACGTCCAACGGCTCGCCTGGCTGCGCGCCGCCGTCACGGACCGGGCGGTCCCCGGCGCGACGGCGGACGTCCGCACCGTGCTGCACGAGATCACCGGCGTCGCCTCCTGGACGCGGCGGCAGGCGGTGGCCGTCGACCCAGCAGGCGTGGTCCGAGGCTGGGCAGCGGCCCACGACCGAGCCGCCGGTCGCGTCCTCGCGCACGTCACGGTCGAGCCGGGCCTGGACGAGCAATTCGGCGCGGGCGCCGAGGGCAACGAGGGCGTCGAGCCCCAGGACGCCAAGGACATCGAGGGTGCGGTGGCCCGCGCCCTGCTCGACCGCGTCGAGGAGGCGGCCCGCGCGATCGCCCACCTGCGACGCCTGGGCTCCACCCAGATCGACATGGGCTCGTATGCCGGTGACGAGCGCCAGGCGGGGTGGCTGCGAGGCGCCGGCTTCCGGCATACGCGCACCTGGCTGCAGATGACCCGGCCGGTCGACCCCGAGGCCGACCACCCGGCCACCCTCCCCGTCCCCCGGGACGGGGTCAGGGTGAGGCGAGTCCGGCTGCACACCAACGGACTTCCCGTCGCCGAGGACATCCAGATCATCCACGAGATGCTGGAGGAGTCCTTCGCGGACCACTTCAACAGCTATCGCGAGAGCTTCCCCGAGTTCGTGCAGCGCCTGCAGGAGGACCCCGGTCACCGCTGGGACTCGTGGTGGCTGGCCGAGGTGCGCGACGACAGGGAGGGCGGGGCAGGCTGGCTGCCAGGCGGCGCCCTCGTCGGCACGGTGGTCGCCCCGGACCGGGACGGCGTGCAGGGCAGCTACGTCGACTACATCGGCGTGCACCGCCGGGCTCGCGGCCGCGGCGTGGCCAAGGCGTTGCTGCGCACGGTGATCGGCGACGCGGCGCTGCAGGGCCGCAACCGGGTCGGGCTCGAGGTCGACGACGACTCGCCCACCGGCGCGGACGCGCTCTATCGCTCACTGGGCTGGGAGACCGCCTATCGCACCTGCTCCTGGCACCGCGACGTCGACGCGGGCGAGCACCGCTGAGCCCGAAGCGGGCTCAGCGGTGTGCCAGCCGATCCGTCGAGCTCACCGCGCGCGGGCCGGCTCTCGCGCGTGTCCTGAGGCGTCGTGGACAGTCGTATGCCGGACGCCTTCCGCACCCCGGGCGTCGGCACTGACACGATGACGCCATGAAGGCCCTGCTGCTCGAGAACGTCCACCCCCTCGCCACGACCATCCTGACCGAGGCGGGCATCGAGGTCGACCACCGTCCCGGAGCCCTGGACGAGGCCGAGCTCGTCGAGGCGCTGCGCGGCGTGCAGCTGCTCGGCATACGGTCCAAGACCGAGGTCACCCCCGCGGTCGTCGAGGCCGCGGACGACCTGCTGGCCATCGGCGCCTTCTGCATCGGCACCAACCAGATCGCGCTGGCCCCGGCCGCCGAGCGCGGCATCCCGGCCTTCAACGCGCCGTACTCCAACACCCGGTCGGTGGTCGAGCTGGCCCTCGCCGAGATCATCGTCATGGCGCGCCGGCTGACCGAGAAGGACAAGGCGCTGCACGAGGGCGTGTGGCGCAAGGACGCCAAGGGCTCGCACGAGATCCGCGGGCGTCGCCTCGGCATCGTCGGCTACGGCAACATCGGCTCGCAGCTGTCCGTGGTCGCCGAGATGCTCGGCATGGAGGTCTACTTCTACGACATCCAGGACCGCCTCGCGCTGGGCAACGCCCGCCGCTGCAGCAGCCTGGAGGAGCTGCTCGACATCGCGGAGGCCGTGACCCTGCACGTCGACGGGCGCGACGGCAACGCGGGGTTCTTCGGCCGCGAGCAGTTCGAGCGCATGCGCCCCCGGTCGCTCTTCCTCAACCTCTCGCGCGGCTTCCTCGTCGACTACGAGGCGCTGCGGGACAGCCTGCAGTCGGGGCACATCGCCGGCGCCTCCGTCGACGTCTTCCCCGTCGAGCCCAAGAAGTCCGGCGATCCGTTCAGCTCGCCCCTGCAGGGCCTGCCCAACACGGTGCTCACGCCCCACGTCGGCGGGTCCACCGAGGAGGCGCAGGAGGACATCGGACGGTTCGTGGCGGGCAAGCTGCGGGACTTCGTGGCCTACGGCACGACCACCCTGTCGGTCAACCTGCCGGCGCTCACCCTGCAGCACGTCCCCGGGGACCACCGCCTCACGCACTTCCACACCAACACCCCCGGCGTCCTGGCCAAGGTCAACCAGATCCTGGCCTCGCACGGCGTCAACATCGGCGGCCAGCTCCTCGGCACGCAGGGCCACGTGGGCTATGTCGTCACCGACGTGGACTCGCCCCTCAACGAGGGCGCCCTCGCCGAGCTGCACGACCTGCCGGAGACCATCCGGCTGCGCGTCGTCGACTGACCTCGTCAGACGTCGCGGCGCGCCGTGTCAGACTTGGCGCACCCGCGGCACCGACGCAGGCGGGCCGGCAGCACCACCGTGAGCAGGAGACGTGCATGACCCAGCTGTTCCGCCGACGCGCGATCGTCGCCGTCGCCACCGCGAGCGTCCTCGCCCTGTCGGCGTGCAACGCCGGCTCCTCCACGACGGGCTCGAGCGGCAGCGCCTCCGGCCAGGCCGGCGCGGGCAGCAAGGACGTCGCCATCGGTCTGGTGCTCGAGCCCACGAGCATGGACTTCACGAAGTCGGACGGGGCGGCCATCGCGCAGGCGCTGCTCGGCAACGTCTACGAGGGCCTGGTCAAGGTCGACGAGAAGGGCGCTGTCCAGCCGGCGCTCGCCAAGAGCTGGACCATCAGCCCCGACCGCAAGACGTACACCTTCGACCTCGTGGAGGGGGCGAAGTTCAGCAACGGCGCCCCGCTCACCGCCGACGACGTGGTGTTCTCGATCAACCGGGTCAAGTCCGACTGGGCCGTCTCGGTCAAGAAGTCCATGGACGTCGTGAGCGAGGCCAAGGCCGTGTCGCCGACCAAGGTGCAGGTCACGCTCGCCCGCCCCAGCAACTCCTGGCTCTACGCGATGACCACCCGCATCGGCGCGGTCTTCAGCCGCACCGGGGTCGCGGACCTCGCGACCAAGCCTGTCGGCACCGGCCCCTACACCCTGGGCGAGTGGCGGCGCGGCGACTCGATCGTGCTGCGCCGCAACGACTCCTACCACGGCGCCAAGCCCTACTTCGAGCGGGTGACCCTGCGCTACATCAAGGACGCGGCGGCGCTGAGCAACGCGCTGCTGTCGGGGACCATCGACGTCATCGGCACGGTCCAGTCGCCGGAGTCCCTGCAGCAGTTCACGTCCAACGACAAGTACAAGGTGATCGAGGGCACGACCAACGGCGAGGTCATGCTCACGATGAACAGCTCACGCCCCCTGCTCAAGGACAAGGCCGTCCGTCAGGCCATCCGCCAGGCCATCGACCACAAGTCCCTCCTGCAGACCTGCTGGGCCGGTCACGGCACGCTCCTCGGGGCCATGGTCCCGCCGACCGACCCGTGGTACGAAGACCTCACGGGCGTCGCGCCGTTCGACCGCGCCAAGGCGACCCAGGCCCTCAAGGACACCGGCGCGGCCGGCAAGACGCTGCGGCTGCGGCTGCCCGCCGCGCCCTACGCCACGACCTGCGGCCAGGTGGTCAAGTCCGACCTCGAGCAGGCCGGGCTCAAGGTCTCGATCGACCAGGTGGACTTCCCGACCTGGCTCAGCGACGTGTTCAAGGGCGCGGACTACGACCTGACGATCGTCGCCCACGTCGAGCCGCGCGACATCGGGCGCATGTTCGGCAACCCGGACTACTACACGAAGTACGACAACAAGGCGGTCCAGGCCGAGCTCGCCGCGGCCGACGCCGGCACCGAGGCCCAGCAGGTCGAGCACATGAAGAAGGTCGCGCGCCTCACCGCCGAGGACGCCGCGTCGGACGTGCTCTTCCTCATGCCCAACCTCGTCGTCGCCGACAAGGACATCACCGGCCTGCCGACCAACGCGGTCGGCGAGACCCTCGACCTCGCGCACCTGTCGCGGTCCTGACCTCCGACCCCGACCCCCAGCCCATGCTCCTCGGACTGCTGCGCCGCGTCGGGACCTTCCTGGTGTCGCTGCTGGTCAGCAGCGTCCTCGTCTTCGGCTTCATGGTGCTGCTGCCGGGTGACCCCGCACGGGTGGCCCTCGGCACCAACGCGACCGAGGAGGCCGTGACCGCGCTTCGGCACGAGTTCGGGCTCGACCGGCCGCTGGTCGTGCAGTATGCCGAGTGGTTGCGGGGCCTCGTGACCGGCGACCTGGGCCAGTCCTACGTGTCCCGCGCCGACATCGCCCCGCAGGTCGCCGACCGCCTCCAGGTGTCCCTGCTGCTCGTCCTCGCCGCGATGGTGGTGGCCGTGCTGGTGGCCATACCGCTCGGCACGTTGACCGCGCTGCACCACCGACGACCCGCCGGGGTCGTGCTGGCGGCGCTGTCCCAGGTGGGGGTGGCCGTGCCGGCGTTCCTCGTGGGCGTGCTGCTCATCAGCTATGTCTCCGTGCAGCTGCGCTGGCTGCCCGCCAACGGGTGGACGCCGCCCGCGCAGGACCCCGCGATGTTCGTCAAGCAGCTGATCCTGCCCGCCCTCTCTCTGGGCATCGTGCAGGCCGCGGTGCTGGCGCGCTACGTGCGGTCCGCCATCCTCGACGTGCTGCACGAGGACTACCTGCGCACGGCCCGCGCCAAGGGGCTGCGTCCCGGGCCCGCGCTCGTGCGGCACGGCCTGCGCAACGCGTCGGTCCCCGTGATGACCGTCCTCGGCCTGCAGCTGGCGACGACGCTCATCGGGGCGGTCGTCGTGGAGCGGGTGTTCGTCATACCTGGGCTCGGGTCGCTGCTGCTGGACAGCGTCGGCAACCGAGACCTCGTCGTGGTCCAGGACGTCGTCATGGTGCTGGTCGTGGCGGTCCTGCTGATCAACCTGCTGGTCGACGTGCTCTACCTGGTGCTCGACCCCCGCCTGCGGACGGGGGCGCGATGAGCAGCGGGCCCCCAGCATCCCCCGCCGCCCACCGTGCCCACGGTGCCCGTGGTGGTCGTCGGGTCGACGCGTCGCTGGTCGTCGGCACCGTCCTGGTCGGGCTGGTCGTCGTGACGGCGCTGGTCAGCTTCGTCTGGACCCCGCACCCGCCCGGCCTCACCGACGGGTCCGTGGCGCTGCGCGGCCCGATGGCCGGCTATCCGCTCGGCACCGACCGGCTGGGCCAGGACGAGCTGTCGCGGCTGATGGTGGGCGCACGCACCACCCTGCTGGTGGGCATCGTCGCGGTCGGGCTGGCCGCCGTCGTGGGGGTGCCGCTCGGCGTGCTCGCGGGCATGCGCGGCGGCCTGGTGGGCCGGCTGGTGATGCGGGCCAACGACCTGCTGCTGGCGTTCCCCGCGCTCCTGCTGGCGATCATGCTGGCGGCCGTGCGCGGCGGCTCGACCACGGTGGCGATGGTCGCGATCGGCATCGCGTCGATCCCCACCTTCGCGCGGGTGACGCGCTCGGGCGTGCTGTCGATCATGCAGCGCGAGTACGTCATGGCCGCCCGGTCCGCCGGCCGCACCCCCCTCGGGATCGCGGTGCACCACGTGCTGCCCGGCGTCGCCAACCTCGTCATCGTGCAGTCGTCCGTGGCCTTCGGCATGGCGATCCTCGCCGAGGCCGGCCTGTCCTACCTCGGGGTCGGGACGCCGCCCGACGTGCCGAGCTGGGGGCGCATGCTCTACGACAGCCAGGCCACCTTGTGGCAGACGCCGCGCCTGGCCTGGATCCCCGGGCTCGCCATCGCCCTCGCGGTCCTCGGCTTCAACCTGCTGGGCGACGGCCTGCGCGACCTGCTCGACCCCACGCTGGAGGACCGCCGATGAGCGGCAACGTGCTCGAGATCAGCGGGCTCACCATCGACGCGGGGGACACCCGCCTGCTCGAGGACGTGTCGCTGACGATCGCACCGGGGGAGCGGGTGGGGCTGATCGGGGAGTCGGGCTCCGGCAAGTCGATCACCTCGCTGGCCATCATGGGCCTGCTGCCCCGCACCCTGCGGGCGAGCGGGTCGATCCGGCTCGCGGGCGTGCGGCACGACGTCGTGGGCGCGTCCGAGGAGGAGCTGTCGGCGGTCCGGGGCCGGGACGTCGCCATGGTCTTCCAGGAGCCGCTCACCGCCCTCAACCCCACGATGCGCGTCGGCGACCAGGTGGCCGAGGCCATGACCATCCACGGGACCCAGCCGTCGCGGGCGGCGGCCCGGGCCCGGGCCGCCGAGCTGCTCGAGGCCGTCCGGCTGCCTGATCCCGCGGACCTCGCCCGGGCCTATCCCCACCAGCTGTCCGGCGGCCAGCGCCAGCGGGTGGTCCTCGCCATCGCCCTGGCCAACGACCCCGCCCTGCTCATCTGCGACGAGCCCACGACCGCGCTCGACGTGACGGTGCAGGCGGAGGTGCTCGACCTCGTCGTGCGCGGCGTCGAGTCCCGTGATGCGGCGCTGCTGTTCATCACCCACGACCTGGCCGTCGTCGCGACCGTGTGCGAGTCCGTCGCCGTGATGTACGGCGGTCGCATCGTCGAGGCCGGCCCCGTCGAGCAGGTGTTCCGGCACCCGCGTCACCGCTACACCCAGGGCCTGCTCGCGGCGTCCGACCTCGCGGTCGATCCCGCCACCGGGCGGCTGCGGACCATCGCCGGGTCCGTGCCGCCCGCCGGAGAGCTCCCCGAGGGCTGCGTGTTCCGCACCCGCTGCTGGAAGGCCACGGACGCGTGCCGGGTCACGCCGCCGTGGACGACCGAGCCCGGCCCGCTGGGGGAGCGGGGCTTCGCCTGCCACCACCCCGCGCAGACGGAGATGTTCGTATGACGACCCCGGCCATCGCGGTGCACGACGTCACGCGGGACTACCCCCGGCCGCGTCGCCGGCTGCTCGAGCCCGCCCCCGTCATCCGGGCGCTGCGCGGCGTGAGCCTGGAGGTCGCGCCGGGCGAGAAGCTCGGCGTCGTGGGGGAGTCCGGATCGGGCAAGTCGACCCTGCTGCGCATCGTCGCCGGGCTCGACCGGGCCACGAGCGGCACCGTGGCCGTCGACGGGCGGGACGTCACGCGGGCGTCCGACCGTGAGCTGGCGTGGCTGCGGCACCGCCTGCAGGTGGTCTTCCAGGACCCGATGAGCTCGCTCGACCCGCGCCACCGGGTCGGGACCATCGTGGCCGAGCCGCTGCACGCGCTGGGGCTCGCGCGGACGGTCGACGTCGACGCGCGGGTCGGCGAGCTGCTGTCGTCGGTGGGGCTCTCGCCCGACGCCGCGCGGCGCTATCCCCACCAGTTCTCGGGAGGGCAGCGGCAGCGCATCGCGATCGCGCGGGCGCTCGCGCCGTCGCCCGGGATCCTGCTGGCCGACGAGCCGGTCTCGGCGCTCGACGTCTCGGTGCGCGCGCAGGTGCTGGGGGTCATCGACGACCTGGTCCGCGAGCTGTCGCTGACCCTGGTGTTCGTGTCGCACGACCTGTCCGTGGTGCGGCACGTGTGCGACCGGGTCGCGGTGATGCACGAGGGGCAGGTCGTCGAGAGCGGGCCGACGGCGCAGGTCTACGACGACCCGCAGCACGCCTACACCCAGCGCCTCGTCGCGGCCGTGCCGTCGGTGCGCCGCGCCCTCGCCGGCGTGACCGCCGCGGACCTCGCCGCCGGCAGACCTGCCTGAGGTAGTCACATCGACCTGGCCTGCCAACCCCGGCCGACGTGACTACCTCGGGTAGGCCCACCCCGGACGACGGGCGCCGGTGTGCGGTGGGCACGATGGAGGGGTCGCACGACGACGTGCCACACCACCTCGGGTCGCCACACCCCGGCGACCGCCCCCAGGAGCCGACATGCTCGACATCGACCGTTCCCTGACGCCGCACACCCTGGTCCGCGCCCTCGGCAAGCCCGCCGCGAGCTTCACCAAGGCCGACATCGTCCGCTTCGTGCAGGAGCAGGGCATCACGATGCTCGACCTGCGCTACGTCGCGGGCGACGGGCGTCTCAAGAAGCTCAACTTCGCGATCGGCTCGCTCGAGCACCTCGACCGGATCCTCACCCTCGGGGAGCGGGTGGACGGGTCCAGCCTGTTCCCGTTCGTGGGCGCCGCCGCCAGCGACCTGTATGTCGTCCCGCGGTACCGCACGGCGTTCGTCAACCCCTTCGCCGAGGAGCCGACGCTCGACCTCATGTGCTCCTTCTACGACGCCGACGGCGAGCCCCTGGCGTCGGCCCCCGAGCAGGTCCTGCGCAAGGCACAGGCCCACCTCGAGGCCACCACCGGGTGCCGTCTCGAGGCCCTCGGCGAGCTGGAGTACTACCTGTTCAGCGAGGTGGACTCGATCTACCCCATCGTCGAGCAGCGCGGCTACCACGAGGCGCACCCCTACTCCAAGTGGGGTCACGTCCGACGCGAGACGATGGCGCACCTCGTGCGCATGGGGGTGCAGGTCAAGTACGGCCACGCCGAGGTCGGCAACATCGTCCACGACGGGCAGGAGATGGTGCAGCACGAGATCGAGCTGCTGCCCGTGCCGATCGAGGAGGCCGCCGACCAGCTGGTCCTCGCCAAGTGGGTGCTGCGCGAGGTGGCCTACCGCCACGGCCTGCAGGTCAGTTTCGCGCCCAAGATCATCGTGGGGCAGGCCGGTTCCGGCATGCACGTCCACACCCGCCTGACCCGTGGCGGCCGGGCCGTCTTCGCCGACGCCGAGGGCCTGACCGACGACGCTCGCCGCGTCATCGCGGGCTACCTGCGGCTGGCGGCGTCGTTGACGGCGTTCGGCAACACGGTGCCGACGTCATACCTGCGGCTGGTCCCGCACCAGGAGGCGCCGACGTCGATCTGCTGGGGCGACCGCAACCGGTCGGCGCTCGTCCGGGTGCCGCTCGGGTGGGCCGGCGTCGGCGATCGGATGCTGCGCGACGCGAACCCGCTCGAGCCCGCGCAGCACGTGGACGGCACGTCCGGTCAGACCGTCGAGGTGCGGTCCCCGGACGGGTCCGCGCACGTCCACCTCCTGCTGGCGGGGCTCGCGGTGGCGGCGCGGACGGGACTGCTGGGGCAGGACTCCCTCGAGCACGCGCGGCGGTGCTACGTGCGCGAGGACGCCTCTCGCGTCGAGGGACTCGCCCAGCTGCCCTCGTCCTGCGCCCGCTCGGCGGAGGCATTGCTGGCGGACCGTGAGCACTACGAGGAGGGCGGGGTGTTCCCGCCCGGGCTGGTCGACGCCCAGGCGACGATGCTGCGGTCCTACCAGGACGACGACCTCTCCGAGCGTCTCTACGGCGACGCCGACGGCCTCGCCGCGCTGGTGCAGGAGCACCTCCACTGCGGGTGACCGACCAGGCCCCTCCTTTCTTGGTGAATCTCCAGCAGACCTCCAGGGACCCGGCCTAGGGTCGATGGCGTGAGGACCACCGAGGGCACCCACGGCGCGGGCACGACGACCCGCCACACCACCGAGAGCACCACGGCGGGGGACGGCCGTGCTGGAGCGAGGGGGGAGTCGGGAACGACCCTCACGACCTCGGCCCTCGAGAGCTTCCGCGACGAGCTGACCGACCTGTGGGGCGACCTGGAGCGACTCGTCGCCGCGGTGGACGACGCCGCGATGATCGACCTCTCGCGCCGTCTGGAACGGCACGTCTGCGCCATGCCCGGCAGCGCGGACCGCCTCCGCGAGCTGGCCAACGACCTGATGGCGCTGATGGCCGGGTGGCAGCACCTCGGGCATGAGGAGCGGGTCGTGCTCGCGACCGCCATGGCCTATCTCGCCGAGGTGGACGACGGCGTGCCTGACCACCTGCCGGGCGGCCTCGAGGACGACGACCGGGTCGTGGGTGCTGCCGTGCGGGCCGTGCTGCGGCCACGTCGCCGCGTCGCCTGAGAAGTCCCTCGTTCTCTCTTCAACAAACCCTGGCGGCCGTCCGTACTGTCCGGTAATGTCCCACCTTGGCGGGGGTCATCCGGGTGAACGATCATCCACTCGGCCACGAGTGCGCACGCTCGGTGGAGGATAGGGACAGCGATGTCACTCGACGCCAGCCCCGCGTCGCACCTCCGTCGAGAGGAAGTCATGATCGAGCAGCCGTGGTGGGCCGATGGCCCCGCAGACCACGAGTCTCGGTCCGGCGGCACCGTCTCCGACACGGAGCTCCCGCTGCACCGCGGCGCGGTGTACTCCGAGGCCGAGATCGATCCCGAGCAGGGCAGCACCGCCCGATCTGTCGTCGCCGGGGGAGTGGTGCTGCTGATCGCCGTCGTCCTGACCGCGGCGCTGGCGGGCATCGCCTCCCGCCCCGGCGTCGACCTGCAGGGCCTCGTGCCGGCCAGCCGTCCCGACCTGTCCAGCCACCTGCACGTCCGCGCCACGCGGCCGGCCCCTGGCGCCACCGCCGCGGCCCCACGGTCCCTGCCGCCCGTCGGCGGTGTCGCGCCGACCACCTCTGCCCCGAACACCCCCGCCCCGAGCACCGCGGAGGCGTCCGCCGAGCCGGGTGCGCAGGCGGTGCGACGAGCCCCTGGAGCCGGCGTCGCCCCCGCGGCGACGAACAGACCCGCCGGTCCTGCTGCAGGGAGCGCGCCGAGCGCCCGGTCGGGCGAGGACCCGCCGCGTCCGGCGAGCCGGCGGACGGCGCCCGCCCCGTCGACGTCGTCCGGCGGCCAGGGGCGCTCCTCTGCTGCCAAGAACCACGCCCGGGTGGACGCGCACAAGGGCCATAGGGGCCACAGCGCCACTCCGGGCGGAGCTCGTCGCGCCGCTCAGGGGCGTCGCGACGCGGCCACCACGCCGCCGGCGCGCAGGTCCTCGCCGCAGGCTGCGAGGTCGACGCCGCAGACGAGCCCGGTCAGGCCCGGCCGGAGGGTGGGCCACGGCCCCGCGCGGCCCGGACGGGGTCCTCGAGCGCACTAGCCTGAGGGTCCCATCCTGCGGAGAGGACCCGATGTCCCAGCACGACAGCGAGCCGATCGACGGCTCCCAGCCGATCGACGGCCACCTGCCGGTCGACGGCCACCTGCCGGTCGACGGCCCCGACGTTCCGTGGGCGATGCAGGTGGCGCTGCGCTACGACAAGGCGGACCTCCCCGACGAGGACCTCGTCGCCGCCACGGCCGCGCGTGCCGTCGTCACCCTGCTGGCCGACCACAGGGCCCGTGACGGCGACTGGTCCGAGGCCGTCCGGCGCTGGCGGGACGGGCGCATCCGCAAGCTCGTGCGCCGTGCGCGTGGGGTGCGGTGGGAGCGCGCGCAGGTGGTGCCGGGCGTGACGGTGACGGACGGACCGGCGGCGGTCCGCGCCTACGTGCCGATGCCGACCCGTCCGCTGCCACCTGAGCTGGATGCCCTCCAGGTCAGCGGGACGACCTACCCGGCCACGACGCCAGAGCAGCGCGAGGGGCGGGCGGGGGCCGTGGTGACGGTCGCCCTGTCGCCGCACGTCGAGATGACGAGCGGCAAGACGGCCGCCCAGTGCGGGCACGGAGCACAGCTCGCCTACGAAGCGATGGTCGCGGCTGACGACCCGGCGCTGCAGGCCTGGGCCGAGGACGGCTATCGCGTCCGGGTGGCCCGCCCCGACGAGGCCGGCTGGCGCGCGTGCGCCGGTGCGCCGGTGAGCGTGGTCGACGCCGGCTTCACCGAGCTCGACGGACCCACCGAGACGGTGCGGGCGTGGTGGTCAGCGACCTGCTGAGCGGGCTCGCCGGATCTCGTCATACATCCGGTCGAGCTGGTCGGCGAACCTCTCCTCGACGGCCCGGCGGCGCACCTTGAGGGTCGGGGTCAGGAGCCCGGCGTCCATGGTCAGGGGCTCGTCCAGCAGCTCGACGCCACGGACCTGCTCCTGGTGGGGCAGGTCCGCGTTGACGGTCTCGAGATGGCGCCGCACGTCCTCGAGGACGTCGTCGCCCGCGTCGGCCGTGGGCTGGACGAGGGCGACGAGGCAGACGCGGCGGTCCCCGATGACGACGGCGTGCTCGACCCCGGGATGCTCGGCGATGCGGGCCTCGATGGGGGCGGGGGCGATGTTCTTGCCCTGCTGCGTGACGATGAGGTCCTTGAGCCGGTCGGTGATGCGGACGAAGCCGTCGTCGTCGATCTCGCCGACGTCACCGGTCCGCAGCCAGCCGTCGACGAGGACCTCGCGCGTGGCCTCCTCGTCACGCCAGTAGCCCGCCATCAGGTTGGGCCCGCGGTAGAAGAGCTCACCCTCGTCCCCGCGCCGGAGCTCCCCGTCGAGGATGACCCGGCCGACCGTGCCGAAGCGGACGGCGGCCGGGCAGTTGAAGGTCATGAGGGGACCGGTCTCGGTCATGCCATAGCCCTCGCACACGAGAACCCCTGCGGCCCAGAAGAACTCCTCGACCTCGGGCCGCAGCGGGGCGCCGCCGACGGCGAGGACGGACTTCTCTCCGCCGATGGCGTCGCGCACGTTGTGCAGCACGAGCCGGTCCGCGACCCGGAGCCGGGCCCGCAGGTGGGCCGGGACCGGTCGGCCCGCGAGGCGCAGCTCGCCCACGCGGCGCCCCACGCGGAAGGCCCAGTCGAAGATGCGCCGCCGCACCGGGCTCTTGTCGGCCATGGCGTGGGCGACGGAGTAGACGGTCTCGTAGAGCTTGGGCACCGCCACGAGCGCGGACGGGCGCGCCTCCCGCAGCTGGTCGGCGACGGTCTTGGGGTCGCGGACGTAGGTGTTGAGGGCGCCGTGGGACAGCACGAAGTAGGTCCAGGCTCGTTCGAGCGCGTGCGACAGGGGCAGGAAGGCCAGGCTCGAGTCGTCCGGGCCGAAGTCGAAGAACGCGTCCACCGCGTGCAGCTGGTGCAGCATCGTCGCGTGCGAGAGGGCCACGCCCTTGGGACGGCCGGTGGTGCCGGAGGTGTAGATGATGGTGGCGAGGTCCTCGCCGCGGCCGGCCTCGGTGCGCCGGGCCACCTCGGCGGCCAGCGCGTGGTCGTCGGTGCCGTCATCGTCCCCGTGCCTGAGCACCCGCGTCCACGGCTCCGCCCCGGTGGCGTCGTCGAAGGCCACGAGCAGCCGCAGGTCGGCCCCGGCCGGGGTCGACGTGACCCGGCCCAGCAGGTCCGCGTCGCCCACGAACGCGGCGGTCGCGCCGCTGTGCTCGAGGACGTAGCCGACCTGGTCGGCGGTGGAGGTCGGGTAGATCGGCACCGGGACCGCCCCCGCGGCCAGGGCACCGAGGTCGACCACCGACCACTCCGGGCCGTTGGGAGCCAGGATCGCGACCCGGTCGCCGGGCTGCACGCCGTGGGACACCAGGGCCCGGGCGACCGCCTCGACGCGGCGGCCCACCTCGGCATACGACCAGGTGAAGCCCCGCTCGCCCAGCACGCGCATCGCGGGGCGGTCACCGTGCTCGCGCACGACCCGGGCATAGAGCCGGGCCAGGTGGTCCTCGGAGAATCGCGGGGACGGGACCACGGGTGCAGCGGCTCCCGCGGTGTCGCTTCGAGGCACGGGCATCGGGGCTCCAGCTCCGTCGAGGGTGGGTCAGGTTCACCGTAGCCCACGGCCGCCCGCCCGAGGCCGGGGCACGCGATCGTCAGCGCCGCGAGGGCTCGATGGCGAGGGCGGAGTACATCTCGTCGATGGCCGCGGCGCACTCCCGCTCCACCCGCTGGCGCCGCACGAACCCCGCGGCGGCGGGGCTGCCGAGCAGGCCGAGCGGGGACGCGGCGAGCCGGAATCCCTGGATGCACTGGTCCGGCGACAGGGAGGCGTTGGCCAGCCGGATGGCGTCGCCGACGGCGCGGACGACCAGCGGGTCGGCGGCCAGCGCCTCGGCGTCCGCTGGCGAGGGATCACCCGCGGCGAGCCGTGCCTGCCGGGCCAGCTCGACGTCCGCCTCCACGATCGCCGTGAGGCAGGGGCGCCCGTCCCCGACGACGACGACGTCGGAGATGATCGGCATCGACCGCAGCCGCTCCTCCACGACCTGGGGCGACACGTAGCGCAGCGACTCGGTGACGATGCGGTCGTCGAGGCGGCTGGTGAGGTGCAGGTAGCCGTCGTCGTCGACCCGGCCGATCTGGCCGGTGTGGAGCCACCCGTCGTGCAGCACCCGGGTGGTCTCGGACGGCAGCCCGAAGTAGCCCCGCATCAGGCCGGGCCCGCTCAGCAGCACCTGACCGTCCTCGTCGATGCGCAGGGACAGGCAGGACAGGGGTCGGCCCACCGATCCGTCCTTGGCGGCGTGGGGGGCGTTGACGGTCGCCAGGACCCCGGACTCCAGCGGTCCCCAGCAGCGGTATGCCGGGAGCCCCGCCGTCTCGAGCAGGCTCATGATCTCTGGCGGTGCCCCCACGCCGGCGACCAGGAGCACGGCCTTGGGCCCGCCCAGCTCCCGCGCGACCCGGGTGCCCACGAGGAGCCGCGCTGCGCGCGAGCGCAGCTCGTCCGCCGGGCCTCCGGGGCCCCGCCGCTCCGAGCGCCGGGCCGCGTCCGCGACCGACACGCGACGGCACCAGGGCACCAGCACCGAGCCGAGAGGCAGCTCGTCGGTGGCGCGCTCGAGGGCGTCTCCCACGAGGCGGCGCAGCACCGGGAAGGAGGTCATGAGCAGGGTGGGGCGGAGCTCGCGGACGGCATCCCGGATGTCGTCGGGCTCGCCCACGCAGGACACCGAGCCGCCGGACAGCAGGGCGATCAGGCTGCTGCCGTGCTGGATCGAGTGGTGCAGGGGGAGGGTGGTGACCTCGTGCAGGGGCTCGGTGACCCGGAACGCCTCGGCGATCGCCTTGACCGTCGTCAGGGCCGAGCGGTGGGTGTGGACCACGCCGCGCAGCTCGCCGGCGCCCCCCACGGTGTAGTCGATGAACGCGATGTCGTCGGGCGACCAGGCGTCCCTGCGGCGGGCGGCCTCGGCGGCCGTGGCGATGTCGAAGGGCGCCGCCATCACGCGGTCCCAGGAGAAGGTGCCGTGGGTTCCCACCTCGGCCCCCAGGTCGTCCACCGCGTTGCCGAAGGACAGGCCGACGAAGTCGTCGAGGTACGGGACCACGTCGGGGTTCTCGTCGAAGCAGACGACGACGCGCAGGGAGGGCAGCCGCCCGGCCAGCCGCCGCATGCTGCGCACCAGCACGTCGCCGCCCACGAACGCCACGCGCGTCTCGGTCTCGCGCAGGACCGCCGCGAGCTCCTCCACCGGGGTGGCGGGTCCGAGCCGGACGACGACGCCGGCGCAGGCGACGACCGCCAGCTCGGTCACCAGCCACTGCGGCCGGTTGTCGGCGATGATCGCCACGGCATCGCCCGGGTGCAGGCCGCTGGCGATGAGGCCGTGGGAGACGTGGCGCACCTGGGCCGCGAGGTCGGCGTAGGTCATCTGCGCCCAGCCGTCGTCGGTCCGCCCCCGCAGGGCGACGGCGTCGGGGTGAGCGTCGGCGCGGGCGAGGACCAGGGCAGCGAGGTGCTCGGTCACGGCTCGCTCCCTGGTCCTCGACGCATCGGCTCCTAGCGTAGGGGCCGACGAGGTCACGCGGGCAGGACTCGCAGGACCTGCTCCCACCGCTCCGGGGGGAGCAGGTGGCCGCAGCCGTCCACGACGACCACGGTCGCGCTCGTGCGACGGGCGACGGTGGCCGACAGCGCGGGCGGCGGGACGAGGGTGTCGTCCTCGCCGACCACCACCGTGAGGGGCGCGCCGTCGATCCGGTCGAGGTAGTGCTGGGGGAGGGGCCGGGGGTGGTTGATCGTCTTGCAGGTCCGCCCCACCAGGGCCAGCCACTCGACGAGGGTGTCCGGGATGGCGCCGCCGGGCTCCACGAGGTGCCCGAGCACGGCGCGGGCGGTCACGGGCGTCGAGCGCAGCGACCAGCGGGTGCGGTCGCGCACCTGGCTCGCGGAGGTGCGCGGGGGCACGAGCCCGCCCGGTCCGACGAGGAATCGTCCGGTGACGACGGGGGAGTCCGCGCTCAGGCAGACGGCTGCCCCGAGGCCGCTGCCCACCAGCGTCAGCTCGCGGGCCGATGACCACTTGAGGGTGATGGCGTGCAGGGCTGCCTCCAGCCAGGTGGAGTACCACGCCGTGGTGTCGCGTCGGGGCCGCGTCGGGTCGGACAGGCCGGGCTGGCCCGGCAGGTCCAGCGCCCACACGGTGCCGTGCTCGGCAAGCGTACCGATCTCGTCCAGGCTGGACGCCGCGCTCATGGCCGTCCCGGGGAGCCAGACCAGCCGCGGGGGACCCTCGCCGACGGCGACGACGTGCGTCGAGACCGTGGTGTCGTGGACCGGCACCTCCAGGGTGCGGGACTCGTGCCCCACGCCCCAGCCGGCGAGCGCTGCGGTGCACCACTCGTGCACGGTGTCCCGTGCGGCGGGGGAGCGATAGGCGTCGTTCACGTGGTCGAACGATACCGCCGGTTCGGGCGGCCGGTGCACCTGCCCACGGTGGGCGGCGTCAGCGACCTGCCCCCGGCCCGGGGTCCTCGAGCCGCACCAGGCACCCGCCCGGGACCGAGAACGGCTCGACCCGCACCGAGGCGGGATCACCGCCGGCGGCCTCGACGAGGGCGGCCGCGAGGCCCTGGTGGACGGTGCACACGACGTGCGGCACGCGTCGGGCGGCATCGAGCATCGGGCACTGCCGCAGGACGAGCTCCTCACCCTCGCCCGGCCCGCGCCCGGGCGGGGCGTCGTCCGGGGCGAACCCCATCCGGTCGAAGTCCACCCTCAGCTGCTCGCGAGGCGTGGCCTGCGAGGGCACGGACCGGTCGTCGGCGAGGGACTCGCCCCAGGCGACGCCGGCGGCGTGGGCGATGTCGGTGGCGCCCGGCAGCTCGGCCACCTGGTCGGCGAGGGCGACCGCGAGGGCGGCATACTCCGCACCGGCCTCCGAGCCGGCCAGCGTCGCCTCGTAGCGCCAGGCCGGGCGACCGCGGCCGGTGATCGGGGCGCGGAACCGGCGGGCGAACCCGGCCTCGACCAGCGCGTCGAGGTGGGCCCGGACGGTGTTGTTGTGCAGCCCGCACGCCTGGGCGGCCTCGTCGACCGTCATGGGCGCGGCGTGCTCGCGCAGCACCCGCAGGACCGCCTGCCGTGCTGACGTCAGCACCTGGGGCTCGGTGCCCTCAGGGCCGGGCAGCGGGCCAGGGCCAGGCCGCTGCGGAGATGTCATGGCCACGACGACTAGTCTAGAGACCCCGACCGAACCACCAGGACCCCGGGGCGAGCCCCAGCGCCGCCCGGGCACGACGGGCCTCAGGGCCCGGTGAGGAGCTGACGCGATGACGAGCGTCGCCGACGTCGCCGAGACGGCACCGACCACGACCACCGGCGAGGGGCTGCGGGCCGACAACCTCGCCCTCGCGCAGACCGTCGACCAGACGGTGGACGCCCTGATCGGGGCGATCGGCGCTGCCGACGCAACCGCGTTCGGGCAGGCGCACGCCGACCTCGCGACCTGGTGCCAGTTCGAGCTCGTGCCCTCCGCCGTGGCCAAGGAGCAGGTCCTCTATCCCCGCGCCGCGCGGGTGCCCGAGGCATCCCTGCTGGTGCAGGGGCTCGTCGCCGACCACCGCGTCATCGCCGGTCTGGTCGACGCCGTCAACGCCGCCCAGGACGCCGCCCAGCTCGCCGGCGACGCGCAGGCGCTGCGCGTCCTGCTCCGTGCCCACCTCGCCAAGGAGGACCAGCTCCTCGCCGGCCTCCTCGAGGCCCAGGACGGCTCCGCCGAGGCGTATGCCGAGACCCGCCGCGCCGCCGACGCCCTCGCCCAGCAGTACGCCGCCAACGTCGCCGCCGACGTCGAGGCGTCGCACTCCGAGCCCACGGGTGGGTGCGGAAGCGGCGGTGGGTGCGGCGGCTGCGGCGGCGGCGGGGGCTGCGGCTCCGCGGACGACGCGCGCACCGACGAGGAGCGGGCCGCCGACAAGGCCGCCGTGACCGTCACCCGGGTCGACTGAGGGTCGTGCTCCCGACCGGGACGACCTGGTGGGGTGCGACGCCCCTCGTGGCGGTCTCCCTGCTCCTCCACCTCCTGCCCGGTGCCCTGCTGCTCGTCGCGGCTCGCGCCACCCCACGGATGGTCGTGGGTGCGGCGCCGGTGGTGTCCGCCGGCGTCGTGGGGGCGGCCGTGGCCTGGACCACGTGGACGGGGGTGCGCTGGGGCGTCATACCGCTCCTGCTGACCACGGTCGTGGCCGGCGGGCTGACGCTCCTGGTGGTGCGCCTCCTCGCCGGCCGGGGAACGGCCGCGGTCGACGACGGGGCGACCCGGGCCGGTCCGCGGGCGCGAAAGGTCCCGTCGGCCGTGGCGTCCCTCGGGCCCGCGGCCGTCGCCGTCCTCGGGTCCTGGTGGGTCCTCGTGCGCGGCATCCCCTCGCCGAGCTCGCTGCAGCAGTCCCACGACGCCGGCTACCACGTCAACGCCCTGGCCAGGGTGCTCGCCACCGGCGACGCCGGGTGGTACTCCGTGGGGGCCACCTCGTCGCCCCTGTCGAGCACCACGTTCTACCCGCCGGGGCTGCACGCCCACGCCGCCCTGGTGGCGCAGCTGGGCGGCGCGCACCCCGTGGTGGCGCTCAACGTCGTCGTCCTCGTCCTCGCGGCCGTGGTGTGGCCGGTCGGCATGATGCTCCTGGTCCGCGAGGTGGCAGGGCCCGACCCCGTGGCCCGGTGGGCCGTGGCCCTCGCGCTCCCGGTGACGCTGGTCTTTCCGACGCTGCTGCTGCACTTCGGGGTGCTGTGGTCCAACGCCGCAGGCGTGGCCCTCTCGCCCGGGCTGCTGGCCCTGATGGTGGCGGCCTGCGGCAGCAGTGCACGGCTCACGCGCAGGGCAGGCTGGTTCCTCGTCGCCGCGGGGGCCGGTCTGGGACTGGCGCTCGTCCACCCCTCGGCGGCGCTGAGCCTCCTCGTCCTCGGTGCCCCGATGCTCGTGCCGGCCGTATGGCGTCAGACGCGAGAGCTCACGCGACGCCACCCGCAGGCGCGCCGTGCAGCCACGTGGTGGCTCACCCTGGTGGTGCTCGTCGGCGTCGTGGGCGTGGTGGTCGTGGCCCGCACGCCCAACGTGCGGTCGCTGCTGGTCAGCCGGGCCCGCACGGTCACGGACCCCGGCGACGCCGTGCGCGAGGTGCTCACCCTCGGCACCCACCTGACGCCCGGCTGGCTGGTGCTGGCTCTGCTGGTCGCGGTCGGCGCGGTCCAGGCCGTGCGCACGCGGCGGGCCTGGCTCGTGGTGGGCTACCTGCTCACCGCCACGATGTACGTCTTCGCGGCCTCGGCGTCCTCTGGCTGGGGGACCCTGGTCACGGCGCTGTGGGACCGCGAGCCGTACCGCGTGGTCGCGCCCCTCGCCGTGCCCGCGCTGGTGCTGGCCGGGCTCGGCGCCTCGTGCCTCGTCGGCCTGGGGGAGCGGCTCGTGCCCGCCCGCCCGCTCGTCGGCCGCGCTGCCCTCGCCGTCGTCGTCGGGCTGGCGATCGCGGCCGGGATCCCCTCGGGGGCGGCATCGTCCGAACGCCTGGTGAGCCACAACTACGGGGACCAGCAGTGGTGGCGGACGGTGGTGACGCAGCGCGAGGCCGCGCTCTACGCGCGGGTCCTCGGGCCGCGGCAGGACGGTCTGGCGGTCGCCGGCGACCCCTTCGGCGGTGGGCAGTGGGCGGGCGTGCTCAGCGCGCACCCGAGCGTCTTCACCCACTTCGGCGGCGTGCTCGGCGGCGACTACGACCTGCTGCGGCGGCACCTGCGGGAGCTCACCCCGCAGGTGTGCCAGGCGGTGCGTGACCTGCACGTGGGCTATGTCGTCGAGGACACGGACCGGGTGTGGGACAACGACCCCCGCTTTCCCACCTACGCCGGGCTCCGCGGCCTCGCGGGGATCGGCGGGCTCGAGCCGATCGGTCAGGACGGGACGGTGACGGTCTATCGGATCACGGGGTGCGGTGCAGCCTCCTTTTAATCACGGTATATGGTGGGTTTAATCATCCCATCGTGCTGAGGAGACCCCTATGTCCGAGTCATCGTGCGGCTGCGGCTGCGGCCACGACGAGCCCACCACCGGCGCCTCTGGTGCTGCGACGGCCACCGCGGCGCCAGCGCGCTCGCTGCCCGTGGTCCCGGTCGAGGGGCTCCCGGAGCTCGACGCGACCGTGGTGCCGCACGCCATCCGGCACGGCGTGATCTTCGGCGGGCTCGAGTCGCTGGCCCCCGGCAACGGCCTGATCCTCGTGGCCCCGCACGACCCGCTGCCGCTGCTGGCCCAGGTCGAGCAGCGTTGGCCCGAGCGCTTCTCCGTGGACTACGTGCAGCGCGGGCCGCAGGTGTGGCGGCTGCGGTTCGTCCGCGTCGCCGCCTGATCCCCCTCGCTGGGTGGGGGATGCGGCGGCGGGCAACCGGTTTGCACCGCCCACCTATCCTGGAGAGCGTGCCTGACGAGTCCTCCCGCCCCAGCGACCAGCGACGCCGCGGGCGTCCGCCGGGGCGCCGACCGCGGGGCCGACGGGACGCCGACGCCCGCACGCCCGAGGAGCGCGAGGCCGCCCGGGCGCGGGGTCAGGAGCGCGAGGCCCGGCGTCGAGCGCTCGTCCCCGAGATCACCTATCCCGAGCAGCTGCCCGTCGTCGCCCGCAAGGACGACATCGCCGCCGCGATCCGCGACCACCAGGTGGTCGTCATCGCGGGCGAGACGGGGTCCGGCAAGACCACCCAGATCCCCAAGATCTGCCTGGAGCTGGGCCGCGGCATCCACGGCCTGATCGGCCACACCCAGCCGCGGCGCATCGCCGCCCGGTCCGTGGCCGAGCGCATCGCCGAGGAGCTGGGGCACCCGATCACGGGGGAGCGGACGGCCGACGAGGAGCGGCCCGTGGGCTACCAGGTGCGCTTCGGCGACCACTCGACCCGCGACACGCTCGTCAAGGTCATGACCGACGGCATCCTCCTCGCGGAGCTGCAGCGCGACCGGGACCTGCGCCGCTACGACACGATCATCATCGACGAGGCGCACGAGCGGTCGCTCAACATCGACTTCATCCTCGGCTACCTCAAGCAGCTGCTGCCGCGACGCCCGGACCTCAAGGTGATCATCACCTCGGCGACCATCGACCCCGAGCGGTTCGCGGAGCACTTCGCCTCCGCCGCAGGCGAACCCGCGCCGATCATCGAGGTGTCCGGTCGCACCTACCCGGTCGAGGTCCGCTACCGCCCCCTCGAGCGACTCTCTCTCGCAGGGGATCTGCTCGAGACGGTCGACCAGGTCACCGGGATCGTGGACGCCGTCGAGGAGCTGTGGACCGAGGCCGGGTCCGGCGACGGCTCGGACCAGGACGTCCTCGTCTTCTGCTCCGGGGAGCGCGAGATCCGTGACGCCGCCGACGCGCTCGAGGGGCTGGGCCTTCCGGGGACGGAGATCCTCCCGCTCTACGCCCGGCTGTCGAGCGCCGAGCAGCACCGCGTCTTCTCGCGGCACACCGGACGTCGCGTCGTGCTCGCGACCAACGTGGCCGAGACCTCGCTGACGGTCCCGGGGATCCGCTACGTCGTCGACACCGGCGTCGCCCGCGTCTCGCGCTACAGCCAGCGCACCAAGGTCCAGCGCCTGCCGATCGAGCCCATCTCGCAGGCCTCGGCGGCGCAGCGCGCCGGCCGCTGCGGACGCGTCTCCGACGGCATCTGCATCCGGCTCTACTCCGAGGAGGACTTCGACGCCAGAGCGGAGTTCACCGATCCCGAGATCCTGCGCACCAACCTCGCGTCGGTCATCCTGCAGATGATCTCCCTGGGGCTCGGCGACGTCGCGCGGTTCCCGTTCGTCGACCCGCCGGACTCGCGGCAGGTGACGGACGGGCTCAACCTGCTCCTCGAGATCGGCGCGATCGACGCTGCCTCCGCGGGACGCGACGCCGGGCGAGGCAGGGGGCTGACGGCATACGGCCGGTCCATCGCGGCCCTGCCCGTCGACCCGCGCCTGGCCCGCATGATCCTCGAGGCCAACGAGAACGGCTGCCTCGCAGAGGTGCTCGTCATCACGGCAGCCCTGTCGATCCAGGACCCGCGCGAGCGGCCCGTCGACAAGCAGGCCCAGGCCGACCAGCAGCACGCGAGGTTCAAGGACGAGCACAGCGACTTCATCACCTGGCTCAACCTGTGGAACTACCTCCGCGAGCAGCAGAAGGCCTTGAGCGGCAGCGCCTTTCGTCGGATGTGCAAGCAGGAGTACCTGCACTACCTGCGCATCCGCGAGTGGCAGGACCTGCACCTGCAGCTCAAGCAGGCGTGCAAGGCACTCCACCTCGAGCCCAACAAGAGCCCCGGGACGCCCGACGCGATCCACCAGGCGATGCTGTCAGGGCTGCTGTCCCACATCGGACTTCGCGATCCCGAGCGCCGCGAGTACGCCGGTGCCCGCGGTGCCCGCTTCGCCATCCAGCCCGGATCGGTGCTCCAGCGGCAGCAGCCGGACTGGGTCATGTCGGCCGAGCTCGTCGAGACCACCCGGCTGTGGGCGCGCACCAACGCGCGCATCGACCCGGCCTGGGCCGAGCGTCTCGGCTCGCACCTGGTCAAGCGGACGTATGCCGAACCCCACTGGGAGCGAAAGCGATCCGGAGCGGTCGCCCTGGAGCGCGTCACGCTCTACGGCATACCGCTCGTCGCGGGGCGCAAGGCCAGCCTCGGTCGCGTCGACCCGGTGCTGGCGCGCGAGCTGTTCATCCGGCACGCGCTCGTGGAGGGGGACTGGGACACCGGCCACCACTTCTTCCACGACAACCGGCGCCTGCTCAAGGAGGTCGCCGAGCTGGAGGAGCGCGCCCGGCGCCGCGACATCCTGGTCGACGACGACGAGCTGTTCGCGTTCTACGACGCCCGCATCCCCGAGTCCGTCGTGTCCGGGCGGCACTTCGACGCGTGGTGGAAGTCCGCGCGGCACGAGACGCCGGACCTGCTGACCTTCACCGAGGACGTGGTCGTCGCCGAGGGTGCCGACACGTCCGTCAGCGCCGACTACCCGCAGACCTGGCGTCAGGGCGAGCTGGAGCTGCGGCTGACCTACCAGTTCGAGCCGGGCGCGGACGCCGACGGCGTCACCTGCCACATCCCCGTCGAGGTCCTCAACCAGGTGCGCGACGAGGGCTTCGACTGGCTCGTGCCCGGGATGCGCGAGGAGCTGGCGACCGCCCTGATCAAGTCCTTGCCCAAGGCCACCCGCAAGCACTTCGTGCCCGCGCCGGACCACGCGAGAACCGCTCTGGCCCAGGCGGATCCGGCGTCGGGGCAGGACCTGGTCGACGAGCTCGCCGCCGCCCTGGGCAGCCGCACGGGGTTCGGCATACGGCCCGACGAGTGGGACTGGAGCAAGGTCCCGGACCACCTGCGCATGACCTTCCGCGTCGAGGACGTCCGGGGCAAGGCGCTCGGCGAGTCCAAGGAGCTGGAGGCGCTGCGGCGCCAGCTCGCCCCCACGGTCCGCCAGACCATGGCGTCCGCCGCGTCGTCGATCGAGCGAACCGGCCTGACCACGTGGGACTTCGGGGCGCTGCCGGCGACCTTCGAGCAGCGCGTCAAGGGCGGTCGGACGCTGCACGGCTATCCCGCCCTCGTCGACCGCGGCACCTCGGTGTCGGTGCAGGTGCTCGCCACCGAGCACGAGGCGGAGGTCGCGTCACGACTCGGCCTGCGGCGGCTCCTGCTGCTCGACATCACGCCGCCGTGGAAGCGGGTCCTCGCCGTCCTCACCAACCAGCAGAAGATCGCCCTCGGCCACAACCCGCACGGGTCCGTCCCCGCCCTGCTCGACGACTGCCTCGCGGCGACCATCGACTCGATCGTCGCCGAGACACCCTCCCTGACGGCCGGTGCCGCGGGGATCGTGCGGGACCAGGAGCAGTATGCCGAGGTGCTGCGCCGGGTCCGCCAGCTCGTGTCCGCCCGCGTCATCGAGATCATCGAGCAGGTGGAGCCCATCCTCGTTGCGGCCCGCGAGGCCCGGCTGGCGCTGGACCGCCTCTCGCCGGCCGCGCGCGCCATGAAGGACGACATGACCCGCCAGCTCGAGGCGCTGATCCATCCTGGGTTCGTCGCCGAGACGGGCCGGGCGCGCCTGCGGCACCTGCAGCGCTACGTCCGCGCGATCGTCATACGGGCGCAGAAGGGCCCGGACGACCTGCGCCGGGACGACGAGCGGCAGGCCGTGGTGGCGACCGTGGAGCGGGAGCACGCCGACTTCCTCAAGAGCCTCAAGCCTGCGCGCGTCGACGCCCCGGACGTCGTCGAGATCCGGTGGATGCTCGAGGAGCTGCGGGTGTCGCTCTTCGCCCAGTCGCTGGGGACGGCGCACCCGGTGAGCGAGCAGCGGATCTACAAGGCGATGGACGCGGCCGAGGCCCGCTGAGCGCGCCTGTGCCCGACCCTCGGGCAGGCGAGAGCCGGGTGCTGGCGGGCTGATGTCGGACCGCGGGGAACGAGGCTGGCCTCAGGCGATGACCTCGTCGGGCTCGGGCGGTGGTGCCGGTCTCCATCCGAACCCGACGCGCATGACGTGCCACCTCACCCTGCGCCCTCCCCTCGGGGCGGTGCTGTCGACGTGACCGGTGATGTGGTGCTGGTGGATGAACCGGTGGTGCGGGCCGCACAGCGAGGCCAGGTTGTCGAGGTTGGTCTCCCCGCCGTCGGCCCAATGGACGATGTGGTGGGGAGGTTCATCAGGCCGCTCGGTGCAGCCGCGTCGGGCCTACCATCCGCGGCTCGTCCCTCGCCGCTCCCGCCAGGCCCGCCACGACCCGACACGGCTGCACCGAGCTGCCGGGGCTGGTCCGTCCCCGATGGCAGCTGGGTGGCGACGTGACCGTCGCGCAGCACGAGAGCAGACGCGCGGTGGCGGGCATCAGGGGGGTGCCGCGCTCGTCGGATCCGGCGGTGGCGCCCTCGCCGGTGGCGTGGGTGAGCGACTCGATCGGCAGGATGAGGTTGACGCGGGCGTCCGTGCCCGTGGGACCCGTCGTGCCCATCCGGGCGACCAGCTGCGCGGCCTGGACGAGGGCGTCGGCGCGGCGCTGTCCGGGGGTGCGCAGGTCCGGCATGCCGTCGGACTGGGGGAGGGGAGCACCGAGCGCGTTGAAGAGGGCGTCGAGCACGACCTTGTCGGGCGTGTCGTAGGTCGCCTCGAACCGCCAGGTGCCGTCGGGCAGCTCGTGCCAACCGGTGACGCCCCGGCGGGTGGCCTTGTCGAGCTCGTGGTCCTCGTCGCGGGCTGTGCCGAAGCGCGCGAGCATCTCGGTGCGGAACCGCCGGAGGCTGCTGCGGTTGAACCCCACCTGGGCGAGCTCGATGACGGCGTCGACGATGTCGGGGTGCATGGCCGGGTCGGTGGTGAGGCGCAGGTCGTCGAAGGTCCTCGCGGCAGTGATCGCGTCGCCTGGGCTGACCTCGCCCGACGCCATCGCGTCGCGGAGCGGAGCCAGCTCGCGCCGGCGCGTCTCGCGCACGGCGCGCGCGATCGTGTTGCGCTCGACTTCGGGGGTGGCCGCCTCGTGGTCGAGGAGCCACTGCGCGATGTTGCCCGACCCCGACGTGACCAGGAGCCCGCGAGCCTCGGCCTCCATCGTCGTGGCGGTGAGCAGCCCACGCGCGAGAGCCGTCACCTGCGAGGCCTCGCGGGCCAGGTCCCCGAGGTCCGCCTCCTGGACGAAGGCCAGGCCCTCACCGAGCGTGCGCAGCGCGGTGAGGGCCTCGGTGAGGACCCCTCTCGCGGTGACGACATCGGTGAATTTCATCGCTCTATTCTATCGAGAGGGCGCCCGCCAAGAAAGGGAAGTCACCTGGATGCAGAAAATCTCACCGAGGGTCTAGAAGAATGACGGATGGTGGCGCCGTGACGCATTTCCTGAAGCTGTTGGTCTTTGGTGGGTGTCAGCGCTGGAACCTCCGGCGAACTGCTCTGACCGCGTCCTTCAAAGACGCACGGGCCAAGGGATGCGGGTCTGCGCCGATTTGGCAGCAAGGTCCTGAACGATGGCCGATGGGTATTTCTAAGAATGCCAGGTGAATCGTTCTTGTGGTAGCTGGGTCACGTCCGGGGTGACGACGTTGGCGGGGATCGATCATGACGCCAGCCAAGACCACAAAGATTGTTTTGCAAACACTCCTTTGCAGGCTCTTCACACTTCCGGTGGGGGTGGCGGGGTGAGTCCGCCGCCGATGAGGAGCATGCGTAGCCGGTAGTTGTCTCGGTTGCGGAAGCCGCGGGCGATGCGGCGGTGGAGTTCGATGAGCCCGTTGATGCTCTCGGTGCCGCCGTTGCTGGCGCGGCCGGTGTCGAAGTAGGCCAGGAAGGCGTCCCTCCACTGCTTGAGGGTGCGGCCCAGCTTGGCGATCTCGGGGATGGGACACGTGGGGAAGCTGGCGACGACTTGTTCAGCGAGTTGGCGGCCTCGAGCGGGGTCGGGGTGGGCGTACGCGGCGCGAACACGTTGGGCGCACTGCCAGGCGATGTGGACGGCGTCGTGGCGCTCGTCGGCGGCGATGGCAGCGGCCAGGCGGGCCTGTTGCTTCTCGGTGAGCCGCTCGGCCGCGCAGCGCAGGATGTTCCGGATCCCGTACAGCGGGTCGCCGGCACGGCCACGGTGACCGTGGATCTCCTGCTGCACGCGGCGGCGAACCTCATCGACCGCCCGGCCGGCCAGGGCGACCACATGGAAAGCATCCAGGACAGCGGTGGCGTCGGCGAGTTTGTCGTCGATGGCGTTCTTGTAGCCGTGGAACGGGTCCAGGGTGGCGACCTCGACCCCAGCCTTGAACGCCGTGCCGCGTTGGTCGAGCCATGTCTTGTACACGGTCCCGGAGCGGCCGGGTACGAGGTCGAGCAGCCGGGCTCGGACGCGTCCGTCCTTGTCACGGGTCAGGTCGACCATGCCGGTGAGTTCCTTCGGGCCGCGCTTGCGGGGACTCACGTGGTGCCACAGGTGTTCGTCCACCCCGAGGGTGGTCACGCCGGCGAACCGGGCCTCGTCGTCGGCCAGCGTCGCCAGGATGGGTTGGATCGAGCCCCATACCGTCTTCCACGCCACCCCCAGCTGCCGCGCGAGTCCGTGGATGGAGGCGTGCTCGCGGCGGACCTGCTCGATCACCCACCGGCACGCCCGGGTGGTCAACAGCCCGCGCGGGCGGGCTATCTGCTCGTCCTGCTCGGTGAACACCCTGGTCGGGCACGCCGGCTCCAGGCACCGCCACGTGCGTTTGCGCCACCGCAGCCGGGTCGGCCGGGCGAAACACGGGATGTCCACCAGCGTGGTCGTGCGTCGGCCGCGACTCTCAGCGACCACCCCACACGTCGGGCAGCCCATCACCGTCGGCGCGGACTCCATCGTGACCACGAGCACGCCATGGCCGGTCTTGTCGACGTCGACCACGTGCAAGCCGTCCAGGCCGACCAGCAGGTCGCAATGGTCACAGTACGAAGGGGTCGTGGAAGCGCAGCAGCACCCCGTAGGCTCGGACACGTCGAGGCCTTCCGGTCAGGTTGAAGAGACGCTTCCGATCCTGAAGGCCTCGACCCCCAACCACCCTCACCCCGTGCTCTAGCGTGTCGCGCTCACCCCCACCTCAAGGTTGAAGAGCCC
>NZ_AUFG01000031.1 GCF_000426385.1 Arsenicicoccus bolidensis DSM 15745 | reverse complement strand
CCGCGCAGCAGCCGGCGGGCCACGGGGGCGGGGACCGGGCCGTAGCCGGGCAGCCACGCCGCGGTGTCCCCGGTCCCGAACGCGGTCAGATCACTCATCACGACCCCGACCTCGACCGGCATGCACCCGGGCGCCTCCCCGGTGATCCGCTGCACCAGCAGGTCCGCGCGCAGCTGCGACACGCTGCGCGCGTCCCCGGCCGCCTTCGCGGCCTGCGCACCCCGACCCAACGACGCCAGGCACGCCACGCCCTCCACCAACGGCAGCAACGCCGACAAGCGCATCATCGCGCCCGGGACCGGGCGACCCGACACGTGCCGGTCCGCCACGGCACGGTCGTGGGCCGCGGTCGCCGCGCCCGGGTCCAGCTCGTAGGCGATCGCCCGGGCCCGGGCCTCCAGCTCCCGCACGGTCCACCCCGCCGCGTGCGGGGCGACCTCCTCGTCCACGGTGAGCCGGTCATCCCGGCCCACCCCGATCGTGGCCGCCGCGACCGCCCGCACGTGATCGACCGACACCAGCCCCCGCCGGTGCAGACCCGCCAGGCGGGGCAGCTCCCGGTCCGCGACCCGCGCCAACCCCAACCGGAACCCCGCCGCCGACGCCGAGCACCCCAACGCCGCCCCGACCTCCGCCGCGACCCCCGGCGCGCAGGAACGCCGGTCCGACGCGCGCCCCGATGCCTCGCGCTGGTCGTGGCGGTCCTCGTCCAGGGCCAGCATCACCCGCAGCTGCGCGGCCTGCGCCGCCCGCTCCAAACGCTGCAGGGACGCCAGCAACACGGTCCGATCCGCGTCGGTGAGGGTCTCGTCCAGCACCACCAACCGGTCCACGACCGCGTCCACCCCAACCGCCGACAGCGTCCCGGTCGCGGCGTCGGACAGGGGGGCCAGGTGGCGGCGTGCCGGACCCGCGTCGGGCTGGTGAGCCTCGGGGAGCGGCGCTGTCGTCATACGAACATGATAGCGAAAAGTATGACCGGAAACCACCCCTGACCAGCGGAAACACCCATCCGCCGAGACCCTCACCGACCGTCAGGACCAGTCGCCAGGAGTACCCGCAACCAGCAGCTCAATCCAAGACGGCGTCCGGGCCGCCCTCGAGCAGACGAACGAAGCCGGCCTCGTCCAGGACCGGGCGACCGAGCTCCTCGGCCTTGGCAGCCTTGGTGCCGGCGTTGTCGCCGATGACGACGAAGTCGGTCTTCTTGGAGACCGAGCCGGCCGCCTTGCCGCCGCGGGCGATGATCGCCTCCTTGGCCGAGTCGCGCGTGAAGCTCTCGAGCGAGCCCGTGACGACCACGGTGAGACCCTCGAGCGTGCGCTCGATCGAGGCGTCCCGCTCGTCCGCCATACGCACCCCGGAGGCGGCCCAGCGCTCGACGATCTCGCGGTGCCAGTCGACGTCGAACCACTGCACGACCGACTCGGCGATGACGCCGCCGACCCCCTCGACGTCCGCCAGCTCCTCGACCGACGCGGCGCGGATGGCGTCCATCGAGGCGAAGTGCGTGGCGAGCGCCCGCGCCGCGGTCGGCCCGACGTGACGGATCGACAGCGCCACGAGGACGCGCCACAGGGGCTGCTCCTTCGCCTTGTCGAGGTTGTCGACGAGCTTGCGGCCGTTGGCGGACAGGACGTGCCCGTCCACGATCCCCGGCTCGGGCACGGAGTCCGGGTCGGCCAGCTCCTTCTTGGTGGCGGCCCGCGTGTAGAGCGTCACCCGGGCCACGTCCTCCGCGCTCAGGTCGAACAACGTGGACTCGTCGGCGATCACGCCGGAGTCCAGGAGCGCGATCGCGCCCTCCCAGCCGAGCGCCTCGATGTCGAACCCGCCGCGCGATGCCAGGCCGAAGACCCGCTCGCGCAGCTGGCTTGGGCAGGAGCGGGCGTTGGGGCAGCGGATGTCCTTGTCGCCCTCCTTCTCGTAGGCGAGCTCGGTGCCGCACGCCGGGCAGTGCGTCGGCATCACGAACTCCCGCTCGGTGCCGTCGCGCAGGTCGACGACCGGGCCGAGGATCTCGGGGATCACGTCACCGGCCTTGCGCAGCACCACGGTGTCGCCGATGAGCACGCCCTTGCGCACCACCTCGAAGGCGTTGTGCAGCGTGGCCATCTCGACGGTCGAGCCGGCGACCTTGACCGGCTCCATCACGCCGTAGGGGGTCACCCGCCCGGTGCGGCCGACGTTGACGCGGATGTCGAGCAGCGTGGTGTTGACCTCCTCGGGCGGGTACTTGTAGGCGATCGCCCAGCGGGGCGCCCGCGAGGTCGTCCCCAACCGGCCCTGGAGGGAGATCTCGTCGACCTTGATGACGATGCCGTCGATCTCGTGCTCGACGTCGTGGCGGTGCTCGCCGTAGTAGGCGACGAAGTCCAGCACCTCCTGCGGGCTCTCGAAGACGCGGTAGTGCGAGGACGTCGGGAAGCCCCAGGCCGTCAGCAGCTCGTAGGCCTGGCTCTGGCGCGTGATGGCGAAGCCCGTGCGGGCGCCGATGCCGTGGACCAGCATGTGCAGGGGGCGGGTCGCCGTGATGCGAGAGTCCTTCTGCCGCAACGACCCTGCTGCCGCGTTGCGCGGGTTGGCGAAGGGCGCCTTGCCCTGCTCGACCAGGCTCGCGTTGAGGTCGCCGAAGGCCTCGATGGGGAAGAAGATCTCGCCGCGCACCTCGAGCAGGTCCGGCACGTCGTCGCCGGTGATCCGGTGCGGGATGCCCTCGATCGTGCGGACGTTGGGGGTCACGTCCTCCCCCACGCGCCCGTCGCCGCGCGTGGCGGCCGTCGCCAGCCGGCCGCCCTCGTAGAGCAGGTTGATGGCGAGCCCGTCGATCTTGAGCTCGCACAGGTAGTGCGGCGCCCCCTCGAGGTCTCGCTCCACCCGGGCCAGCCACTCGGCCAGCTCGTCGGCGGAGAACACGTTGTCCAGGCTGAGCATCCGCTCGCGGTGCTCCACCGGAGCGAAGTCGGTGGCCTGGTGGAAGGTCCCGACGCGCTGGGTCGGGCTGTCGGGCGTGCGCAGGTCGGGGAACTCCTCCTCGAGCTCCTGCAGGCGGCGCATCAGCTGGTCGTAGTCCGCGTCCGACAGCGTCGGCGCGTCCCGGCCGTAGTAGGCCTCCTGCGCCTCGACCACCCGCTGCGCCACGTCGGTCCACTCGTGGCGGGCCTCGACCGAGGCGTCGGCCACCTCGGTCTCGGTCGTCGGGATGTCGGCCTCGTCGTCGGTGACCCCGCGAGCCGGGGACGTGCTCCTCGCCATACGTGCATCGTGCCAGACGGGTCGGACAGACCCCCTGAGCGACCACGTGGGTCATCATCGTGGGCATGGCGTATGACGAGAACCTGGCCGCCCGCATCCGGGCGTACGTGCAGGACGACCTGGACGTGACGGAGAAGAAGATGTTCGGCGGGCTGGCCTTCCTCGCGTCGGGCAACATGGCCGTGGCCGCCGTCAGCGCCGGCGGGCTGATGCTGCGCTGCGACCCGGAGGAGGCGGACCGCCTGGTGGCCGAGGACGGGGCGAGCCGGATGGTGATGAAGGGCCGCGAGATGCAGAACTGGCTGGTCGTCGACGAGCGCACGCTGGCGACGGACGAGGGGCTGCGCACCTGGCTCGAGGTGGGGCTGGACTTCGCGCGCTCCCTCCCTGCCAAGTGACCTCCGGCGAGTGATGACGCCTTGGGGACGACGCCACGTGGTTGCCGAACGGGGTCAGTGGATTCGCGCAGCGCGCCGGGCGGCGTGCGACGTCGCCCAGCGGTTGCCGAGGCCGATGAGCACGGCCCCCGCCAGGACGAACGCGAAACCCACCAGCGTCCAGGCCGTCACGTGCTCGTCCAGCACGAGCACGCCGAGGAGCACCGACACGACCGGGATGAGATAGGTGACCGAGGTCCCCACCGTCGCCCCGGCGGCCCGCACCACGTCGAACTGCGCGGTGAACGCCCACCCCGTGCCGACCGTCCCGAGCACGAGCACGGCCAGCAGCGGCCACAGCACCGAGCCGCCGGGGCGGGCCAGGTGCGTGGACCACGGCGCCGAGAGGCCGGACCCGCCGAGCGCCCACCACGCCGTGAGCAGCAGCACGAGCTGGCCCGAGGCGCTGACGAGCTGGCCGGCCGGCACGCTCAGCCCGCCCGGGTCGTAGCGCTTGAGGTGCAGCCGGTGCCAGGTCCAGCCGATGCCGTAGCACGTGCCCGCGGCCAGCGTCATCGCGAAGCCCAGCAGGTCCGGCCGCTCGTGCACCGCCCACGGCTGCATGATCACGACGACGCCGACGAACCCCAGCACCACGCCCGCCAGGCGAGGCAGCGAGTAGTGCTCGTCCCGCACGAACAGCATGGTCAGCACGACGGTGGCGATGGGCGTGACGGCGTTGCCGATGCCGGCGAGCGCCGAGCTGACCCGCGTCTCGCCGAGCGCGAACAACGTGAACGGCGCCGTGCACAAGAAGAATCCGACGACCTGCAGGTGGAGCCACGCGCGCCGCTCGCTGGGCAGGCGACCCCGGCCGAGGTGCAGCAGGGTCACGACGACCACCGCGCCGGACACCACGCGCAGCGTCGAGATCTGCAGGGGTGCGAGGGCGTCGAGCCCGACCTTCATGAGCAGGAAGCTCGAGCCCCAGATCAGGACGAGCCCGATCCACTTGACCTGCCAGGGGACGCGGGTGGCGCTCACCCCAGGGCCGTCTCGGTGACCGCCTCGGCCACCTGCACCGCCAGGCGCTGCGCGGCGACGGCGTCGGCGGGCGACAGCCCGACCAGGCCGCACGCCGGCGAGATCGTCACCTCCGCGAGGTCGCTGGCCGCGAGCCCGAGCTCGTGCCAGCGGCGCACGAGTCCGTCGTGGACGGCGGCGACGGTGGGCAGCGGCGACGCCGAGGCATAGCTGCCGAGCCACACGTCGGTGCCCGCCTCGAGGGTGGTGGCGAGCGACTCCCAGCCCTTGGGACCCAGGACGGTGGCGTCGACGGCGAGCGCCGAGGCGCCCGTGGTGCGCAGCAGGGCGAGCGGCGTGCCCTTGGCGCAGCAGTGGACGACCGTATGCCGGTCCCCCGCCGCCTGCAGCACCTCCCCCACGAGGTTGGCGGCGACATACGAGTCGACGGCGGGGATCCGACCGAAGCCGCTGGCGGTGGGCAGGCGACCGGCGAGCACTCCGGGGAGGGACGGCTCGTCGAGCTGCAGCACGACGCGCGCCCCCGGGACGAGGCGCTCCACCTCGGCGACGTGACCCTTGATGCCCTCGGCGAGCGAGCCCGCCAGGTCGCGGACGGCCCCCGGGTCGACGACGCTGCGCTCGCCCCGGTGCAGCCAGACCGACGACGCGAGGGTCCACGGCCCGGCGACCTGCACCTTGAGCTCGCCCTCGTAGCCGTCGAAGGTCTCGGCCAGCTCGTCGAGGTCCTGCCCCCACCACGAGCGTGCGCGGTCGGCGTCGCGTCCGGGCCGGTCGACGAACCGCCAGCCCATCGGCTGCAGGTCGACGTGCAGGTCCACGAGCAGCGCCGCGGCGCGCCCGATCATGTCGGCCCCGGGCCCGCGGTCGGGCAGCTCGGGCAGGTAGGGCAGCCCCTCCTCAGCGAGCAGCGACCGCACCCCGCGCTGCGTCTCGCGCACGTCGGTGCCCGGCCACGAACCCATGCCTGTCGCTCTCGTCACACCTCGACGGTAGCGCGCTCCGGCATCCGGCTCGTACACGTCGGAAGGCGACAGACGGGGGTCATCCGTCGCGGATCACCCCCGTCTGTCGCCTCTCGAAAAGCGGTTCAGCCCTCGGCGGGGTCCTCGGAGTGGACACGCTCGGCGTCCTGCTGGCCCTCGGAGTCGCCCTCGACCGCCGTCTCGGTGTGCTGGCGCGAGTCCTCGTCGGCCAGCTCGTGGTTGCGCAGCTCGGTGCCCTGGGGGTCGATGTCCGTCATGGTCATCTCCTTGCCGGTCGTGCGGACGACCTTGGGTGCCGTCCGCTGGTGAGGTATGCCGCATACCCGGTCCCGGCGACCCTCATGCCGAGCACCGCCATCGCGCCAGGTCTCGGCGATGGTGGCGGACCCGACGACGCGGGTGCCGTCGTAGAGCACGACCGACTGGCCGGGCGCGACGCCACGCGTGCGCTCGAGCAGCCGGACCTGCACGGCGTCCCCGTCGACCCAGGCCCGGGCCGGGAGCTCCTCGCCGTGCGCCCGCAGCTGGGCCCCCACTTCGACCTCGCCGGCGGGCGGCGCGCCGCACCAGCGGGCGTGGTCGCCGCGGATCGCGTCGATGCCGAGCAGGTCGGCGGGGCCGATCACGACCTGGTTGCGGGGCACGTCCACGTCGACGACGTAGCGCGGCGCCCCGTCCGCGGCGGGCCGGCCGAGGCGCAGGCCGCGGCGCTGCCCGACCGTGTAGGCGTAGGCGCCCTGGTGGCTGCCGACGACCGAGCCGGTCTCGTCGACGATCTCGCCGGGCTGCTCCCCCAGCCGCTGCGCCAGCCAGCCGCGCGTGTCGCCGTCGGCGATGAAGCAGATGTCGTGCGAGTCGGGCTTCTTGGCCACGGCGAAGCCGCGGGCCGCCGCCTCCTCGCGGATCTGCGGCTTGATGGAGTCGCCGAGGGGGAAGAACGACCGCGCGAGCTGGTCGGCGTCGAGCACCCCGAGGACATAGCTCTGGTCCTTGGCCTGGTCCACGGCGCGGTGCAGCTCGCGCCGCCTCGTCCCGTCGGCACCGGTGGTCTCCACGACCTGGGCGTAGTGCCCGGTCGCCACGCCGTCGAAGCCCAGCGCCAGCGCCTTGTCGAGCAGCGCCGCGAACTTGATGCGCTCGTTGCAGCGCAGGCACGGGTTGGGGGTCCGGCCGGCGGCATACTCCTGGACGAAGTCGTCGACGACGTCGGCCTTGAACCGCGCGGCCATGTCCCAGACGTAGAACGGGATCCCGAGCCGGTCGGCCACCCGGCGGGCGTCGCCCGCGTCCTCGAGCGTGCAGCAGCCGCGGGCAGACTCGCGCAGCGTGGCGGCGGACGTGGACAGCGCGAGGTGGACGCCCACGACGTCGTGCCCGGCCTCGAGCATGCGCGACGCGGCGACGGCCGAGTCGACGCCCCCGCTCATGGCGGCGACGATGCGCATCAGCTCGCGACCTCCGCGTCGGACAGGTCGACCCGCGGGGCCTGGGCGGTCTCGGTGGTCCGGCCGGTCGAGGTGTGGCCGGTCTGGGCGGGCTGGACCCTCTCGGGCGCAGAGGTCTCGCGCGGCGCCTCCCCCGACAGCGACCCGGCGCGCCGCGCCCGCTCCACCGCGCCGGGCAGGGCGGCGAGGGCGCGCTCGACGTCGGCCTCGGTCGAGGTGTGGCCGAGGGTGAGGCGCAGGGCTCCCCGCGCCTCGGTCTCGCTGAGCCCCATGGCGAGCAGCACGTGCGAGGGCTGCGGCACGCCGGCGTGGCAGGCCGAGCCCGTGGAGCAGAGCACGCCGGCCGCGTCCATGAGATAGAGCAACGAGTCGCCCTCGCAGCCGGGCACGAGCAGGTGGGCGTTGCCGGGCAGCCGGCGGGTCGCGTCGCCCGGCTCCCAGTCCCCGCCGACGCGGATGCCGAGCCCCAGGGCGAGCGCCCCGTGCAGGAGCCGGTCGCGCAGCGCCACGAGCCGCTCCGTCTCGGACTCCCTCGACCGGCAGGCGATCTCGAGCGCCGTGGCCAGGCCGACGATGCCGGCGGTGTCGAGGGTGCCCGACCGGATCTGGCGCTCCTGGCCCCCACCGTGGGTGAGCGGCGAGACGGCGGCGTCGCGGCGCACCAGCAGCGCCCCGGTGCCGACGGGCCCGCCGAGCTTGTGCGCGGTGAGCGAGAGCAGGGTGGCGCCCGACTCCGCGAAGCCCACCGGCACGTGCCCCACCGCCTGCACGGCGTCGGTGTGCACGGGGATGCCGTGCGCGGCGGCGACCGCGGCCACCTCGGCGACCGGCTGGATCGTGCCGACCTCGTTGTTGGCCCACATCAGCGAGACGAGGGCGACCGAGCCGGGGTCGTCCTCGATGGCGGCGCGGGCCTGGTCGAGGCGCACCCGACCGGTCTCGTCGACCTCGAGCCAGGTCACCTCGGCGTCCTCGTGCGTGACGAGGTGCTCCACGGCGTCCAGGACGGCGGGGTGCTCGACGGTGCTGGTCAGGACGCGTCGGCGGGCGGGGTCGGCGGCCCGACGCGCGCGATAGCCCCCGATGACCGCCAGGTTGTCGGCCTCGGTCCCGCCGGAGGTGAAGACCACCTCCGAGGGGCGGGCCCCGACCGCCTCGGCGATCTGCTCGCGGCACTCCTCGACGACGCGGCGGGCCGCACGGCCGGCGGTGTGCAGGCTGGACGGGTTGCCGACGACGGCGCGGCGGGCCGCGACGGCCTCGATCACCTCCGGGTGGACGGTGGTCGTGGCGGCGTGGTCGAGATAGGCGTAGTCCTGCAGCACGCCCTCGAGTCTACGGGCGCGGTCGGACCGGGTGGCGACGGTGCAGGTCGGCGATGAGGCCCACCACGCCCACGGCGTCGGCCGGGTCGACCGGCACCTCGCCCCGCCCCTGCAGGGCGTCGGCCAGCTCGGCGTAGAAGCGCGGGTAGTCCCCCCGCTCCAGCGGCACGGCCTCGTCACCGGCGTCGGTCGTGAGCACGCTCCCCCGGTCGGACCCGGCCTCCCCGAAGTCCCCGTCGCTCGGCAAGGCACCCGCCCCGAGGGCCTTCTCCTGACCGTCGAGGCCGTAGCAGGTCCAGGCGCCCTCGGTGCCGAGCACCCGCATCCGCGGCCCGGGCCGGCGAGCCTGGGTGCTGGCGGTGAGGTGGCTGACGACGCCGGACTCGTGCCGCAGCACCACGACCGCGTCGTCGTCCGAGAGCGCACCCGCGCGAAGCGCGCGCAGGACGGCATACGAGTCCTCGACCGGACCGGCGAGCTGCACGGCCTGGTCGATCAGGTGCGGTCCGAGGTCGTAGAGCACGCCGCCGCCCTCGGCGGGGCTGGCGCCGGCCTTCCATGCCTTGGTGACCGTGGGCTTCCAGACCTCGAACGACGACTCGATCCGCACGATCTCACCCAGCCGGCCCTCGCGCAGCAGCCGCCGAGCCGTGAGGAAGTCGCCGTCGAACCGGCGGTTGTGAAAGACGGTGAGCGGCACCCCGGTCCGCGCCTGGGTGGCCAGGAGCTCGGCGCCCTCCGCGGCCGTCGTGCAGGCCGGCTTGTCGAGGACGCAGGCCAGACCGTGCTCGAGAGCCTGTATGCCGAACCGCGCGTGGGTCTCGCCGGGTGTGGCCACGACCGCGAGGTCCAGGTCGCCGGCCCGCTCCCACACGGCGTCGGCGTCCGGGACGACCTCGACACCGGGATGGGCGCTGCGGGCCGCCTCCGCGCGCTCGGGCGAGGACGTCATGACGACGGCGACGGCATACCGGGGGTCGGCGGCCAGCAGGGGCCCGTGGAAGACGCTGCCCGCGAGGCCGTGGCCGAGCAGGGCGACGCGGACGGGGCGGTCGATGGGCAGGGGTTGCCAGGTGCGGGTGGTGTCGTCGGTCACGCCGTCAGGCTATCGACGCGCACACGATGGCGCTCACCGCAAGCATCGCGGACGCGGCGACGATGGCGCCCGGGTGCAGGCCCTGCTCGACCGCAATCGCGCGCAGCGAGCCTGGCGTGATGGCGTCGAGCACCAGGAAGCTCACGGCCTGCAGGGCGATCCCGAGGATCCCGAACGCCAGCGTCCAGGCCAGCGCCGCGCCGAAGCCGGCGCTGCCGTTGGTCCAGATCGTCGTGAAGGCGATCGCCCCGAGCCCGAGGAACTCCGCACCCACGATGAGGGCCGCGTTGATCGACCGCTCGGTGTAGATGCGCTCGCCGAGCCGCCCCGGCGTGAGGAGGTCCATCGTGACGAATCCCCCTGCCAGCAGGGCGATCCCGGCCAGGCAGTAGACAGCGGCATACAGCAGAGACTCGAGCATGTCGGTCATCGTCGGGATCCCCTCCGGTCGTCGTCGACCCATGCCGTGCGCTGGGCCTCGCTGGGTGGTGCGGTGTCGATCAGGTGCGGCACGAAGCGCGCGTCGTAGTCGGTGATCCAGCCGTCGCTCTCGCGGATGCCGACGCCCGCGGCGCGCCCGTCGACGACCCAGCTGCCGAGCACGACCTTGTTGCCGTCGAGCTCGGGCAGCGGGCACCACTGCTGGTAGCACCAGCCCTCGGCGCCGTAGCCGCCGGGCTGCTCGTGCTCGATCCCCTCGGCGTGGATGCGGATGTTGTCACCCTCGCGCCCGTGCAGCGGTTTGGCGACCCACTCGGTCAGCTCACGCGGCTCGTCGAGGTAGGCCGGCAGCAGCAGCTCGTGCCCCGGGTAGAGGTGCCACAGGGCGGCCAGCAGCGCCTTGTTGGACAGCAGCACCTTCCACGGCGGCTCGATCCACGTGGTGCCGTACATCGGGTTGGGGCGCGGCTCGACCCAGCGGCCGAACGGCTCGCGGAGCATGTCCTCCCACGGGTAGAGCTTGAAGCAGGTGCGGAGCATCCGCGCCTCGTGCCCGACGAAGTACTCGGCCGCCTCGTTGTAGCCGATCTGCCCCATCGTGATGCCCTGCGTCGCGAGCCCGGCCTGCTCGGCCGTGTCGCGCAGGTAGGTCACGGTCATCCACTCCTCGCCGGTGGTCTCGCCCTCGTGGTGGGCGAACCAGACCGGCTGGGTGATGCGCGGCGCCAGGTCCTGCCACGCGGCGATCAGCCTCTCGTGCACGGAGTTCCACTGGTCGCGGTCGGGGTGGGTGTCCTCGAGCCAGAACCACTGGATCACCGCGGACTCGAGCAGCCCGGTGGGGGTGTCGGCGTTGTACTCCAGCAGCTTGGGCGGTCCCTCGCCGTCGTGGCGCAGGTCGAACCGGCCGTAGAGGGACGGGGTGGCGGCGTCGAGCGAGGCCTGCGCGAGCCGCAGCGACCCCTCGGGGAGCCCGAGGTCGCCCATCGCTCCGGTGGCGAGGTGGCGGGCGGCCTCGAGGCACATGCCGTGCAGCTGCTCGGTGGCGGCCTCGAGCTGGTCGACCTCGGCGGCGGTGAGGGCGTAGTAGGCGTGCTCGTTCCAGTAGGGGCGCTCGGTGCCGTCGGGCTGGACGGTGACGGGATAGACCAGCCCCTGAGACTCGACCGTCTCCCGCCAGCCGGTCCGCGGCTCCGAGGGGACGCGCCGCATCAGCTGCTGCCCTTGCTGCCGGACCCACCGAAGCCGCCCCGCGAGATGGTCGTGGTCTTGCCGCCCTTGACCTTCGACGCGTCGAGGGTCGTGCCGTTGCGGTCGACACCGCCGCGGACGTAGGAGTGGTTGGACGGTGCGCTGAAGCTGCCGCCGCTGACGGCGCCACCCACCCGCGGGACCCGCGCGCCGTTGTTGTAGTAGTACCAGCCCGGGCCGCGCATCCCGCCGAGCAGCAGGACCCCGCCACCCCCGCGACGGTGCTGCGCCTCACACTCCGCCTCGGTGTAGGGCTGGCCATTCGGCTTGCGCAGCGGCTTGCCCGTGCGCGGGTCGAGGCACTGGTCGCAGTAGCGGTCCTCGACGCGGGTGTTGCTGTCGGGGTCGACGCAGACCCCGGCCGACGTGGGGCGGGTGCCCGACGAGCAGCCGGTGATCGCACCCGCCAGGACGGCCGTCATCCCGAGCACCACGACCTGGGACCGTCGCGTGGTCATGTGGATCCCCCTCCGCACCGCTGCACTGCTGCTGACGTCCTCTGGTGGACGTCGTGGCCCCGCCGGGCGGTTCCCACCCTAGAGGCCGTATGACGAAGATCGGGGCCGCCCTCACGCGTGCGCGTGGCGGCGGCCACGGATCGACCTGAGCTCGTCATACCCGGTTCGTCATGCCCGGCCCGTCATACCCGCCTGGCGTCGGCACGTCCAACCCAGGCGGATGTGCCTACCTCGGGTAGTCACACTCGCCTGGCGTGCTAACCCCGGCGGATGTGACTACCTGAGGTAGGTCAGCGCTTCTTGACGGCCTCGGTGGCCTGGGGCAGGACGCTGAACAGGTCGCCCACGACGCCGAAGTCGACGAGCTCGAAGATCGGCGCCTCCTCGTCCTTGTTGACGGCAACGATCGTCTTGGACGTCTGCATGCCCGCCCGGTGCTGGATCGCGCCGGAGATGCCGCACGCGACGTAGAGCTGCGGCGACACCTGCTTGCCGGTCTGGCCGACCTGCGAGGAGTGCGGGTACCACCCGGCGTCGACGGCCGCGCGCGAGGCGCCGACGGCGGCCTTCATCGAGTCGGCGAACTCCTCGACCTGGGTGAAGTCGCCGCCCGTGCCGCGACCGCCGGAGACGACGATCTGCGCGGTGGACAGGTCCGGACGGCCCGTCGACTGCTTGGGCTGGCTGTCGACGATGCGGGCGCCCTTGGACGCGTCGGAGATCTCCGCCGTGACGGACTCCTGCGCGGCCGCACCCTGGGACGCCTCGGGGGCGACCGAGCCGGGCTTGACCGTCACGAAGGTCGGGCCCTTGGTGCCGGTGGCCTGGACGGTCCAGTTGCCGGCGAAGACGGACTGCGTCGTGAGGACGCCGTTGCCGCCGGACTCCACGTCGATCGCGTCGGTGAGGACGCCACCGTCGCAGCGGACCGCGAGCCGGCCCGCGACCTCCTTGGCGTTGGTGCCGGTGGTCATCAGCACCGCCACCGGCGACGCCTGCGCGACGACCGCGGCCAGGGCGTCGACCGTCGGGCCGACGAGGTACTGCGCGATCTGCTCGTCGTCGTTGACGTAGACCTTCTCCGCGCCGTACTTGGCGAGGACGGGCAGGGCGGTCTCGACGCCCTTGCCGAGGAATACGGCGCTCGGCTCACCGATGCGGCGCGCGAGCGTCAGCAACTCGGCGGACGTCTTCTTGAGCTTGCCGTCGGTGTGGTCGACCAGTACGAGAACTTCAGCCATGTCAGTGAACTCCTTTGTCGCCGTGGCCGGCTCAGATGAACTTCTTGGACGCGAGGAACTCGGCGAGCTGCGTGCCGCCCTCGCCCTCGTCCTTGACGATCGTGCCCTGCTCGCGCGGCGGGCGCGGCGTGGCCTGCTCGACCTTGGTCGACGCGGCCTCGAGGCCCACCTGGGCGGGCTCGATGCCGAGGTCGGCGAGCGACCAGGTCTCCACGGGCTTCTTCTTGGCGGCCATGATCCCCTTGAAGGAGGGGTAGCGCGGCTCGTTGCCGGTCTGGTCGGTGACCGAGACGACGGCGGGCAGGGATGCCTCGATGCGCTCGGTGGCGGTGTCGCCGTCGCGGCGGATCGTCACCGAGGAGCCCTCGACGGTGAGCTCGGACGCCAGCGTCACCTGGGGCAGCCCCAGACGCTCGGCGACCATGGCCGGGACGACGCTCATGGCGCCGTCGGTCGACGCCATCCCGAACATCACGAGGTCGGGCTGGCCGACCTTCTTGATGGCCTCGGCGAGGACGAGGGAGGTGGCGACCGAGTCGCTGCCGTGCAGCGCCTCGTCGTTGACGTGGACGCCCTTGTCCGCGCCCATCTGCAGGGCCTTCTTGACGGCGTCGGCGGCGGCGTCCGGGCCCATCGTGATGACGGTCAGGGTGCCCTCGCCCGCCTCGATGATCCGCAGCGCCTCCTCGACGGGGTACTCGTCGAGCTCGGACATGAGGCCGTCGACGGCCTGGCGGTCGGTGGTCCAGTCGGTGTCGTCGAAGCCGCGGTCGCCCTGGGCGTCCGGCACGTGCTTGACGCAGACAACGATGTCCATGCGTGCGGGTCCTCTTCTCTCGGTGCTCGCGGCGTGCGCCAGGACGGCGACGCCGCACGGTTGGCATTGTGCCCTGACGGGACGCGTCGGCGCAGTGGTGGTCACCACACCGGCGGACGTCACGCCCGGGCCTCCCTCTACATTACCCGCTGGTAACTTCACCTGCGGACGTTCGGGGGAACGGGCGCGCCCCTCCCCTCACGAGGGAGGGCAGGGGCGCGACGGCATACGGCCGGAGGGGCTCAGGACTGTTGGAGCCCGCCCTGGCCGAGGTCGCCCTGGCCGTCGCCGTCCTCGTCGAGCTGGACCTGACCGGTGGCGATCTGGTGCCAGGTCTGGACGGCCGCGAGGACGACGGAGGTCGTCATGGGCAGCAGGACCTTGACGTCGGTGCCCGGGAGCATGACGTGCTCGGCGGTCACGACGAGGGTGCCGCCGGCGAGGCCGGCCTTGACGACGCTCATGCGCAAGGACAGCTCGTTGCAGGCACGCAGCTGGGCCAGCTCGTCGGCGGGGACGTCCTCGCCGATCTGCCACTGGCCGAAGACGCGCATGATGGTGACGTCGCCCTCGATGCACCGGACGAACAGCTGCTGGCCCTGCACCTTGTAGGCGACGTCGCCGTCGGCGTCGAGGTCCGCCATGAGCCCGTCGTCGTGGAGGGCGGAGAGGACCTGGCCGCGCAGCGGGTGCTCGTCGGCAGGCGGCGGGAAGTTGGGGAGGGAGGTGGGATCCGTCATGGCTCCACCGTAACGTCACGGACTGGCCCGAGCCATCCTCGCCCCCCGAGCGTCCGCGCCGTCCGGCGCGCGGCCCGCCCTACACTCGGCGCCATGGCCCCGACCACGAACGACCACACCCCTGCCCTCGGCGTCACGCTCCGGGTGGATCCCGTCTCGGGGGTGGACGTGGCGGACGTCGCGGTCCACGCCGGGCACGCCGACGCCGTCGAGCTGTGCCTCTTCGACCCCGAGGACCGGACGGGCGCCTCGGAGCGGCGGATCCCGTTGCGGCACAGGGCCTTCGGCACGTGGTTCGACACCGTTCCCGGGGTGCGCGCGGGGCAGCGCTACGGCTACCGGGTGCACGGGCCGTGGCGCCCGTGGGAGGGCCACCGGCACAACCCCGCCAAGCTGCTGCTCGACCCCTACGCCCGCGCCGTGGAGGGCGCCGTGACCTGGCGGCCCGAGGTCTACGGCCACTCGGTCGACGACTCGCTGCACGGCGACATCGACGTGATCGACCCCCGCGACAGCGCGCCCTTCGTCCCCCGCGGCGTCGTCGTCGACGGCCGGTTCGAGTGGGAGGGGGACGCCCACCCGCGCAACCCCATCTCCTCGACCGTCCTCTACGAGGCCCACGTCCGCAGCCTCACGGCCCGCCTGCCCGGCGTGCCCGAGCACCTGCGCGGGACGTATGCCGGGATCGCGCACCCCGCCACCATCGCCCACCTCACGCGCATCGGGATCACGGCCCTGGAGCTGCTGCCCGTCCACGCCTTCGAGTCCGAGCCGCAGCTCGTGCAGCGCGGCCTGGCCAACTACTGGGGCTACAACACGCTCGGCTTCTTCGCCCCGCACGCGCCGTATGCCGCCGCGACCAACCCCCAGGGCGTGCTCGCCGAGTTCAAGGGGATGGTCAAGGCCCTGCACCGCGCGGGCATCGAGGTCATCCTCGACGTGGTCTACAACCACACCTGCGAGCAGAGCGTCGACGGGGCCACCCTGTCGCTGCGCGGGCTGGACGCGGCGACCTACTACCGCCTCGACGGGCGCGGCCGGGACGTCGACGTCACCGGCTGCGGCAACACGCTCGACACCCGCCACATCGTCCCCATGCGCCTGGTCCTGGACTCGCTGCGCTACTGGGTGACCGAGTGCCACGTCGACGGCTTCCGGTTCGACCTCGCGGTGGCGCTCGGGCGGGGCAAGGACGACGGCTACGACCCCGACCACCCGTTCCTCATGGCGCTGCGCTCGGACCCGGTGCTCTCGCGCACCAAGCTCATCGCCGAGCCCTGGGACATCGGCTTCAACGGCTGGCGGACCGGCCAGTTCCCCCCGCCCTTCGCCGAGTGGAACGACCGCTTCCGCGACGACGTGCGGACCTTCTGGCTCGTCGACCAGGCGCGCAGCGCGCACGGCCAGTCCGGCCACGGCGTCTCGCACCTCGCCACCCGGCTCGTGGGGTCGGAGGACCTCTTCCGCCACCACGACCGCAGCCCCGTCGCCTCGGTCAACTTCGTCGCGGCGCACGACGGCTTCACGCTGGCCGACCTCACGGCATACGACGTCAAGCACAACGGCGCCAACGGCGAGAACAACCGCGACGGCACCGACAACAACCGGTCCTGGAACCACGGCGCCGAGGGGCCCGCCGACCCCGAGACCCAGGCGCGGCGGCACCGCTCGATGCGCAACCTGCTCGGCACGTTGTTCGTCGCGGCCGGGATCCCCATGCTGTGCGCGGGCGACGAGCTCGGCCGCTCCCAGCGCGGCAACAACAACGCCTACTGCCAGGACAACGGCGCCTCGTGGATCGACTGGTCGCTGCAGCCGTGGCAGGAGGACCTGGTCGAGACGACGAGCTGGCTGGCCCGGCTGCGCCGCGAGCACCCCGCGCTGCGGCAGCGGCACTTCTTCGGCGGGCGGGCGCCCCACCCGGACGGCACGGCGGACCTCATGTGGTACGCGCTCAACGGGGAGCCGATGACCGCCGCCCGCTGGGACGACCCGGGCAACGCGACGCTGCTCACCTACATCGACGGGGACTGCGTCGAGGACGAGTCCTTCCTGCTGTGCTTCCACGGGTCGGCGCACGACATCACGGTCACGCTCCCCCACGCCGACGCGGTCAAGGCCTACCGCCTGATGTGGGACAGCGCGTGGGAGCGGCCGGACGCCGCGGGCGAGCGGCTCGTCCCGGGCCAGGAACGCGTCACGTCGGGGCCGTCGATGCAGATCTTCCGCGCCATCCGCTGACCCCAACGTCGCCGCGCCCCCGTCTGGGTGGCCGTCCCCCGTCTGCCTGGCCGATCCCCGTCTGGATGGCCGTCCCCCGTCTGGGGCTGCAGCCCAAGACGGGGGCCGGCAGGCCAGACGTAGGACAGTGGCCCGGACGCAGGACGGTGATCCAGACGCAGGCCGGTCGTGCACCCGGTGGTGCCGCCTGGGCATGGTGGCGCCGGCGAGAGGCCGTTGGCGCGTCATACGGCAGCTGCCTGGATCCCACCCCCACCACACCGAGATCGTGAGTGTTCGGTCCAAGAAGGGCGGACCAGACACTCACGATCTGCGGGGATGGGGGTGGGGTCGCGCGGGCGGTCAGTCGTGCGTGGGCATCCAGATGCGCCGCAGGTAGTCCTTCATCGACCGGTCGGAGGAGAAGAAGCCGCTGCGGGCGACGTTGAGGATCGCCGAGCGCGTCCAGCGCTCCTGGTCGCGGTAGGCCTTGTCGACCTCGCCCTGCACGTCGATGTAGGACTGGAAGTCCGCCAGCGTCATGAACCGGTCGTTGTAGAGCAGGTCGTCGACGACGGTTGCGGCCAGGCCACGGTCGCCGCCGGTGAAGTGCCCCGACGCGACCAGGTCGATGGCCCGCTTCAGCTGCGGGTTGGCCTCGTAGACCGCGCTGGGCACGTAGCCCTTGGCCTGCAGCGCCGCGACCTGCGGCTCGTCCATGCCGAACAGGAAGAAGTTGTCGTCACCCACGAGCTTGCGGATCTCGACGTTGGCGCCGTCGTCCGTGCCGATGGTGAGCGCGCCGTTGAGGGCGAACTTCATGTTGCCCGTGCCCGACGCCTCCTTGCCGGCGAGCGAGATCTGCTCGGACAGGTCGGCGGCCGGGATGAGCTTGTTGGCGAGCGTGACGTTGTAGTTGGCCGGGAAGGCCACCGTCAGCACGCCCTTGACGCGCTCGTCCGCGTTGATCGTCGCGGCGACCGAGTTGATGAGGTAGATGATCTCCTTGGCCATGTGGTAGCCGGGAGCCGCCTTGGCGCCGAACACGAACGTGCGCGGCACCACCGAGTCCTTGTCGACCTGGCCCGAGATGATCTGCTCGTAGAGCGAGACGATGTGCAGGAGCTTGAGCGTCTGGCGCTTGTACTCGTGCAGACGCTTGACCATCACGTCGACCATGCCGTGCTCGGGCAGCTCGATGCCGTCGCGCACCGCCAGCAGCTCGCGCAGGCGCTTCTTGTTGGCCTGCTTGGCCGCGGCGAAGCGCTCGCGGAACTCCTCGTCCTCGGCATACGGCTCGAGGCTCTCCAGCCGCTCCAGCTTGGTCTCCCAGCCGACGCCGATGGTGTCGGTGATCAGCTGCGACAGCGTGGGGTTGGCGAGGCGGATGAAGCGGCGCGGGGTCACGCCGTTGGTGACGTTGGTGAACTTGTCGGGCCACATCTCGGAGAAGTCCGGCAGGACCTTGTCGCGCAGCAGCTGCGAGTGCAGCTCGGCCACGCCGTTGACCTTGACCCCGGCCACCGTGGCGAGGTTGGCCATGCGGACGGCGCGCTCGGGGTGGTCCTGGATGATCGACATACGACGCACCCGCAGCTCGTCGCCCGGGAAGGCCTCGCGGACCGTCTCGAGGAACTCCTCGTTGATGCGGTAGATGATCTCGAGGTGGCGCGGCAGGAGACGGCCGACGAGCTCGACGGGCCAGACCTCGAGGGCCTCCGGCAGCAGCGTGTGGCAGGTGTACGCGAAGCACTTCTGCGTGACGGCCCACGCCTCGTCCCACTCCATGCCGTGCTCGTCCATCAGCAGGCGCATCATCTCGGGGATCGCGATGACCGGGTGGGTGTCGTTGAGCTGGAAGATGATCCGCTCGTGCAGGCGGTGGAGGTCGAAGTCCTTCTCCAGCGTGCGGTCGATGAAGTCCTTGAGCGAGCAGGCGACGAAGAAGTACTGCTGCTGCAGGCGCAGCTCGCGGCCCTGCGGGGTGGAGTCCTCGGGGTAGAGCACCTTGGAGATGTTCTCGGCGAAGGTCTGGGCGCGCACGGCTGCCGCGTAGTCGCCGGAGTTGAAGATCTGCAGGTCGAAGGCCTGCGTGGCGCGGGCGCTCCACAGGCGCAGGGTGTTGACCACGCCGTTCTGGTAGCCCGGGACCATGTAGTGGTAGGGCACGCCGAGGACGTTCCAGGCCGGCACCCAGCGGCTGCGCTGGACCTGGCGGCCGGAGCCGTCCCCCGCGTCCTCGACGTAGGTCTCGGTGCTGCCGCCGAAGCCCACGGTCACCGCGCGGTCCGGGTGCGGGAACTCCCACGGCCCGCCGAGCGAGAGCCAGGAGTCGGGGACCTCGACCTGGCGCCCGCCCTCGAAGGTCTGCCGGAAGATGCCGTACTCGTAGCGGATGCCGTAGCCGATGCACGGGACGTCCATCGTGGCGAGGGAGTCGACGAAGCAGGCGGCGAGGCGCCCCAGGCCGCCGTTGCCGAGGCCGGGCTCGACCTCCTGGGCGCGCAGCGTCCGCAGGTCCAGGCCGAGGCTCTTGAGGGCCTGGTCGGCGATCGCGCCGAGGTCGGTCGCGAGCAGGGCGTTGCCCATCTGCCGGCCGAGGAGGTACTCCGCCGACAGGTAGCCGACCATCTTGGTCGGGTTCTCCCGGCGCCGCCGGGCCGTCTCGAGCCAGTCCGCCATGAGGTAGTGCCGGATCGTGCGTGCCAGGGCGAGGTACTGGTCGTTCTGGGACGCTCGGGACAGGGCCACGCCCTCGCCGAAGTTCAGCTCGCGCAGGTACTCCCGGGCGAACCCGTCGACCGTGCGCGGGGGCCGGGCGACCGGCGCGGTGGCCAGCGGGTTGCTCGGGTCGAGCGACGGTCCGGTCGTCGTGGTGTCGTAGGGCAAGGGCCTCTCGTCCGCCAGCCAGCTCGAGCTGGGGTCCAGCGCGGTCGCGTCCTGCGTCATGTCGCCTCCGGTGTCGTGGTTCACCCGGACACGAAGAATCCGACGGTCCGCTGCAGCGCGGCCTGGGGCGGTCCGGGACTGCCGCCAACTGTAGTGGACGGGCCCCCCTGGAGACCCAGCCTTGGGCGCACCACGCCGTAACCTGCGAGAACCGGCGAGGAATCGCTCCGCTGGGCGAGACGACGACCTCTCAGGTGCGATCCGGACACACTCTTTGGGTACCGTGACGCGAGTGACCGCCCCACGACTGTCATCCGCCCCCCAGACCCCCATCGGCCGCATCCCCGTGCTCGACGTGACCCCTCGCGTCGACGAGGGGCGACTGCCCGCCAAGTCCGTCGTGCACGAGCCGTTCACCGTCACCGCGCGGGTGTTCCGCGAGGGTCATGACGCCGTGAACGCCTCCGTCGCCATCACCGATCCGGACGGGCGCACGGCCTACGTCCCGATGCGCTCGACCAACGTCGGCCTGAGCCTGTGGGAGGCGCAGATCGCCGCCGACCGGGAGGGCCTGTGGTCCTACCGCGTCGAGGGCTGGTCCGACCCCTACGGCACCTGGCACCACGACGCCGTCATCAAGGTCGAGGCCGGCGTCGACGTCGAGCTCATGCTCGAGGAGGGTGCGCTCGTGCTCGAGCGGGCCCTCGCCGAGGTCGAGCGCTCCCCCGAGCAGCAGCAGGTCCTGCGGGAGGCCGTGGTCGCCCTGCGCGACACCTCCCGTCCCCTGCCTGACCGGCTGTATGCCGGAGCGGGCGACGCCGTCGCGCGTGAGATCACGGCCCGCCCGCTCCGCGACCACGTGTCCCCCTCCCCCGAGCAGAGCTGGCTCGTCGAGCGTCAGCTGGCGCTGGCGGGGGCGTGGTACGAGATCTTCCCCCGCTCCGAGGGCGCCTACCAGGACGCCGACGGGACCTGGCACACCGGGACGCTGCGCACCGCCGCCGAGCGGCTGCCGGCCATCCGGGACATGGGCTTCGACGTCGTCTACCTCACCCCGATCCACCCCATCGGCAGGACCAACCGCAAGGGCCCCAACAACACCCTGACCGCGGGACCGCTGGACCCGGGCTCGCCCTACGCCATCGGCTCCGAGGCGGGTGGCCACGACGCGATCGAGCCGAGCCTCGGCACGTTCGAGGACTTCGACGCGTTCGTCGCCCGGTCGCGCGAGCTGGGGCTCGAGGTCGCGCTCGACATCGCCCTGCAGTGCTCGCCCGACCACCCCTGGGTCACCGAGCACCCGGAGTGGTTCACGACGCGGGCCGACGGGACCATCGCGTATGCCGAGAACCCGCCCAAGAAGTACCAGGACATCTATCCGCTGAACTTCGACAACGACCCGGCGGGCATCTACCAGGCCGTCCGCGACGTCATCCAGGTGTGGATCGACCATGGCGTCACGCTCTTCCGCGTCGACAACCCGCACACCAAGCCGGTCGAGTTCTGGCAGTGGCTGATCGCGGACGTGGCCAAGACCCACCCCGAGATCATCTGGCTGGCCGAGGCGTTCACCAAGCCCGCGATGATGCACACGCTGGGCAAGATCGGCTTCCAGCAGTCCTACACGTACTACGCGTGGCGCAACGAGAAGTGGGAGCTCGAGGAGTACGTCACCGAGCTCGCCGGCGACGCCGCGGCCTACATGCGCCCGTCCTTCTGGCCGACGACGCACGACATCCTCACGCCCTACATGCAGTACGGCGGGCCGGCGGCCTGGAAGGTCCGGGCTGCGCTCGCTGCCACCCTCGTCCCGACCTACGGCATCTATGCGGGCTACGAGCTGATGGAGCACGTCGCGCGCCCGGGCGCCGAGGAGCAGATCGACAACGAGAAGTACCAGCTCAAGGACCGCGGCTGGGCGGACTACGCGCCCGGTGGGCCCAAGGCCGGTCAGTCGCTCGACGGCTACCTGCGCACGCTCAACCAGATCCGTCACTGGCACCCCTCGCTGAGGCTGCTGCGCAACATCACGTTCCACCACTGCGAGGACGAGAACATCATCGTGTTCTCCAAGACCGCACGCACGCCCGACGGTCACGACGACACCGTCATCGTCGTCGCCAACCTCGACCCGCACTCGACGCGGGAGTCCTGGATCCACCTGGACATGCCCGCCCTCGGTCTGGGATACGGTGACGGGTTCGTGGCGCACGACGAGATGACCCAGCAGTCCTGGCACTGGGGACCGGACAACTTCGTCCGGCTCGGCCGTGACGCCGAACCCGCCCACATCATCCACGTCCGGAGGTTCTGACAGGTGCACGGCCTCAACCTCGCCCAGCCCGGGCTCAAGCACGACCCGCGCTGGTTCCGCAAGGCTGTCTTCTACGAGGTGCTCGTCCGCGCCTTCGCCGACAGCAACGGGTCGGGCGCCGGTGACTTCACCGGCCTGCTCGGCAAGCTCGACTACCTCCAGTGGCTCGGCGTCGACTGCCTGTGGCTGCCCCCGTTCTACGCGTCACCGCTGCGCGACGGCGGCTACGACATCGCCGACTACCGCGCGGTGCTGCCGGAGTTCGGGACGCTGCCGGAGTTCAAGGAGCTGGTGTCGCAGGCCCACGCCCGCGGCATCCGGATCATCACCGACTTCGTGATGAACCACACCAGCGACCAGCACCCGTGGTTCCAGGCGAGCCGCTCGGAGCCCGAGGGGCCCTACGGCGACTACTACGTCTGGTCCGACGACGACACCAAGTACTCCGACGCGCGCATCATCTTCGTGGACACCGAGGTCTCCAACTGGACCTTCGACCCCGTGCGCCGGCAGTTCTTCTGGCACCGCTTCTTCTCCCACCAGCCGGACCTCAACTTCGAGAACCCCAAGGTCCAGGAGGAGATGTTCGACATCGTCCGCTACTGGATGGACATGGGCATCGACGGGTTCCGGCTCGACGCCGTCCCCTACCTCTTCGAGGAGGACGGGCACAACGGCGAGAACCACCCCAGGACGCACGAGTTCCTGGCCCAGCTGCGGCGCATGGTGGACGAGGAGTACCCCGGCCGCATCCTGCTGGCCGAGGCCAACCAGATGCCCCACGAGGTCGTGGACTACTTCGGCTCCGAGGAGGCGCCGGAGTGCCAGATGTGCTTCCACTTCCCCGTGATGCCGCGCCTGTACTACGCGCTGCGCGAGGGCAAGGCCACGCCCATCGTCAAGGTGCTCGAGGAGACCCCCGAGATCCCGACGGGCACGCAGTGGGGCACCTTCCTGCGCAACCACGACGAGCTGACGCTCGAGATGGTGGACAACGAGGAGCGGGCCGCGATGTACGGCTGGTACGCCCCCGACCCGCGCATGAAGGCCAACGTCGGCATCCGCCGCCGCCTCGCTCCCCTGCTGGACAACTCCCGCGCCGAGATCGAGCTGATCAACGCGCTGGTCCTGTCCCTGCCCGGCTCGCCGTGCCTGTACTACGGCGACGAGCTCGGCATGGGCGACAACATCTGGCTCAACGACCGCGACGCGGTGCGCACGCCGATGCAGTGGACGCCGGACCGCAACGCGGGTTTCTCCAGCGCCGACCCCGGCAAGCTCTACCTGCCGGTCATCCAGTCGCTCGTCTACCACCACAACAACGTCAACGTCGAGGCGGCGATGGCGTCCAGCTCGTCGCTGCTGCACTGGATGCGCGGCATGCTGCAGGTGCGCCGTCACCACCCGGTGATGGGCATGGGCACCTTCACCGTCATGCCGAGCGACAACGACGCGATCCTCGCCTTCCTGCGCGAGGTCACCGAGGCCGAGGCGGACGAGGACACCCCCGCCGAGACCGTCCTGTGCGTCAACAACCTGTCGCCGCGCCCCCAGGGCACCAGGATCCAGCTGCCCAGCCCGTATGCCGGAGCCCAGGTGCAGGACCTGTTCGGCGGCAGCGGCTTCGTCTCCGTGGACGAGCAGGCACGCTTCACGGTGACCATGGGTTCGCGAGACTTCTTCTGGCTCAAGCTGGTCCGCAAGACCGGGAACGAGGACTGAGATGGCAGGCACGTGCAAGATCGAGGCCGGGGCCACGCTGGAGCCGACCAAGCTCGAGGCCCTGCAGGCGTGGATCGGCGAGCAGCGGTGGTTCATCGGCAAGGGCTCCGAGGACGGCCCCCAGTTCGCGCGGGTCGGCGGCTACCGCTTCCAGGACCCCGAGGGCGAGGTCGGCATCGAGACGCTGCTGGTCCGCGACACCGCGGCCGAGCCTCCCGTGCTCTACCAGGTGCCCCTCACCTATCGCGCGACCCCGCTCGAGGGTGGTGAGCACGCGCTCGTCGGCACGATGGAGCACTCGGTGCTCGGCACGCGCTACGTCTACGACGCACCGCACGACCCCGTCTACGTCGCCGAGCTCGTCCGCACCATCGTCGAGGGCGACACCGAGGCCACCCCGGACCACGGCAAGGTCGACACCGGCGCGCAGGGCAGCCCCGTCGCAGAGGTCGGGCGCGTCGCCATACGCAGCGCCAAGGTGCTGGCCGGCGAGCAGTCCAACACCTCGATCATCGTCACCGCGGACGACGCGGACGGTGCCCCGGCACCGTTGATCGTCAAGGTGTTCCGCGTGCTGTCGGCCGGCGACAACCCCGACGTCACGGTGCAGACCGCCCTCGCCGAGGCCGGCTCGACGCTGGTCCCGAGGCCCCTCGGCTCGCTGCGCGGGCGCTGGACCGACAACGGGCACGACGTCCGCGGCCACCTCGCGTTCGCCCAGGAGTTCCTGCCCGACGTCCGCGACGCCTGGCGCGTCGCGCTCGAGGCCGCGAGCACCGGCACCGACTTCTCCGAGCGCGCCCGCGCCCTCGGCGTCGCCACCGGCGAGGTGCACCGCACGCTCGTCGAGGCGATGGAGACCGCCGAGGCCACCGACGAGGACCACCGCACCCTGGCGCTGTCGATGCGCAGCCGCTGGATCCTGGCCGCCGAGGCCCACCCGCCGCTGCGCGAGCAGGAGGCCGAGGTCGACGCGATCCTCGCCGCCGCCCGCGACGCCGACTGGCCGCTGCTGCAGCGCATCCACGGCGACTACCACCTGGGGCAGGTCCTCGACGTGCCCGAGCGCGGCTGGGTGCTGCTCGACTTCGAGGGCGAGCCCCTGCGCCCGCTCGCCGAGCGCAACGTCCCCGACCTGGCCGTCCGCGACGTGGCCGGCATGCTCCGGTCCTTCGACTACGCGGCCGGCTCGGTCGCGCAGGAGGACGCGAGCCGGTCCGAGACCGCCGCCGCCTGGGCGCACGCCGCCCGCGAGGCCTTCCTCGACGGCTACGCCGACGCCACCGGTCGCGACCCCCGCCACGAGCCCGAGGTGCTGCGCGCCATGGAGCTCGACAAGGCCCTGTACGAAGTGGTCTACGAGGCACGCAACCGTCCCTCGTGGCTCCCCATCCCCACCGGCGCCGTCGAGCGCCTGGTGGCTGCAGCGAAGGGAACAACGATGAAGGACCACGACGCACCCCGCACCGACGAGTCGGCCGACAGCGCCAGCGCGCCCAGCACCCCCAGCACGGTCGCTCCCTCGGCCGACAGCGCCAGCGCGACCGGCTCCGGCAGCACGCGCCACGAGAGGCCGACGAAGGACAGCGACCGCGGTGACCGCTCGCGACTGCTCGGTGCGGTCTCCGGCGTCGTGGGCGCCGTCGGCGCAGCCGTGGCCTCGCAGGTCGGCGAGGCCGCGCGCAACGCCGCGGGCTCCGCCGCCCAGGAGGTTCGCTCCCGCGCCGCGGCAGCCATGTCCACCGAGGCCAGCGCGTCCACCGAGACCGGCACGTCCACCGAGACCAGCACGTCCACCCAGGCCGCCGCACCCGCGCGGTCCGTGACGCAGACCGGGCCCCGTCCGGTCCCCGTGCACACGGACGAGATCAACCGGCTCGTCCACGGTCACCACCACGACCCGCACTCGGTCCTCGGGCCGCACCAGGGCGAGGGCGTCGTCACCGTGCGCACCTTCAAGCCGCGGGCCGCGACGGTCGGCCTCGTCCTCGACGGCCGGGTCGTCCCCTTCCAGCACGAGCACGAGGGTGTCTGGACCGCCACCATCGAGGCCGACCAGGTGCCCGACTACCGCGTGGCGGTGGACTACGGCGACGGGTTCAAGCACACGGTCGACGACCCCTACCGCTTCTGGCCGACCCTCGGCGAGGTCGACATCCACCTCATCTCCGAGGGACGCCACGAGCAGCTGTGGGACGTCCTGGGCTCGCACGTCCGGTCCTACGACGGCCCGCTCGGCACGACGCGGGGCACCAGCTTCGCCGTCTGGGCGCCCAACGCCCGCACCGTCCGCGTCGCCGGCGACTTCAACACGTGGGACTCCCAGGGCCACCCGATGCGGTCGCTCGGTGGCTCGGGCCTGTGGGAGCTGTTCATCCCCGGCGTGGAGCCCGGCACCCGCTACAAGTACGAGATCCTCGGCAAGGACGGCCAGTGGCGCGCCAAGGCCGACCCGATGGCGCGGCGCACCGAGATCCCGCCGGCCACCGCGTCGGTCGTCGACGAGTCGACCTACCGCTGGTCCGACGAGGCCTGGATCACCGAGCGCGACGCCACGCAGCGCCACGAGCAGCCCATGAGCATCTACGAGGTCCACCTGGGCTCGTGGCGGCTGGGGCTGTCCTACACCGAGCTCGCGGACCAGCTCGTCGCCTACGTCAACGACCTCGGCTTCACCCACGTGGAGTTCCTCCCCGTCGCCGAGCACCCCTACGGCCCGTCCTGGGGCTACCAGGTCACCGGCTACTACGCCCCGACCTCGCGCTTCGGCTCGCCCGACGAGTTCCGCCACCTCGTGGACGCGCTGCACCAGGCCGGTGTCGGCGTCATCCTCGACTGGGTCCCGGCGCACTTCCCGAAGGACGCCTTCGCCCTGGCGAAGTTCGACGGCGAGGCGCTCTACGAGCACCCGGACCCCCGCCGCGGCGACCAGCCCGACTGGGGCACCCACGTGTTCGACTTCGGTCGTCCGCAGGTGCGCAACTTCCTCGTCGCCAACGCGCTCTACTGGCTCGAGGAGTTCCACATCGACGGCCTGCGGGTCGACGCGGTGGCGTCGATGCTCTACCTCGACTACTCCCGCAACGAGGGCGAGTGGCTGCCCAACCAGTACGGCGGCCGGGAGAACCTCGACGCCGTGCAGCTCCTGCAGGAGACCAACGCGACGGTCTACAAGCACCACCCCGGCGCCATGGTCATCGCCGAGGAGTCCACGTCCTGGCCGGGCGTCACCCGACCCACCGAGATCGGCGGACTGGGCTTCGGCTTCAAGTGGAACATGGGCTGGATGCACGACACCCTCGACTACGTCGAGCACGAGGCCATCTACCGGCAGTACCACCACGGCGAGATGACCTTCGGCATGGTCTACGCGTTCAGCGAGAACTTCGTGCTGCCGATCTCGCACGACGAGGTCGTCTACGGCAAGGGCTCCCTGCTCCGCAAGATGCCCGGCGACCGTTGGCAGCAGCTCGCCAACCTGCGCGCCTACCTCGGCTTCATGTGGGCCCACCCCGGCAAGAAGCTGCTGTTCATGGGCCAGGAGTTCGCGCAGGAGGCCGAGTGGGCCGACGCGCAGAGCCTGGACTGGTGGCTCTTGGACCAGCCGTGGCACCTCTCGGTCCACCAGATGGTCAAGTCGATGAACGGCACCTACCGCGAGTCGCCCGCCCTGTGGCAGCTCGACACGTCCGGTGAGGGTTTCCGCTGGATCGACGCCAGCGACGCTCAGGGCAACGTGTTCTCGTTCCTGCGCTACGGCAAGGACGAGGGCGAGGGCCGTCCCGCGGTGGCCTGCGTGTCCAACTTCTCGGGCGGCCCGCACCACCAGTACCGCATCGGCCTGCCCCACCCGGGCGTCTGGCGCGAGGTGCTCAACACCGACGCGACCGAGTGGGCCGGCTCCGGGGTCGGCAACCTCGGCCAGGTCGTCGCCGAGGAGATCCCCTGGCACGGGCTCCCCTACTCCGCCGAGATCACGGTGCCGCCGCTCGCGACGGTGTGGTTCAGCGCGGAGACCCCCGTCCCGGCAGAGCCCACGGCGGTGCGGCGGCAGGAGCGCCCCGAGCTGACCTCGACGTCAGCCTCGGCCTCGACGTCGACGTCGACCGAGATCGGTGCCGACGCGGCCTCGCGGCCCGAGCTGGACGCCACCCCGGGCGAGACGCAGGTCTGAGCCGGCGCCGGCACGGCATACGACCGGAGGGGCCCCACCAGCACGGCGGGGCCCCTCTCGCGTGCTCAGGGTCGAGAAGGGCGGCAGGGCACTCGCCGCATGGTCATGCGAACTGGTGAGTAGCAAGGTATAGGCAAAGAGGCCTACCGGCGGGTAGCCTCACGACACCTCACCCCTCCCGACAGGAGACACCGTTGTCCTCTGCCCTGCCCCGCCGTCGCACCGCCGCGACCGCCGTCCTCGCCGCCACCCTCGTCGCCATCGCCCCGGCGATCGCCTCGGCGGACGAGCACGCGATCCCCGGCACCGCCGGCGCCAGCACCCTGAGCGACTCCCCCGAGCCCGCTCGCCCCGCGTTCTACGAGCCGCCCGCCCAGATCCCCAGCACGCCCGGCACCATCATCCGCACGCAGAAGGCCGACAACGTCCTCGACCCCCTGGACTCCTCCTCCCTCACCTTCGACGCCCGCCGCGTCATGTACTCCTCCAAGGACCGCGAGGGCAACTCGATCGCCGTCACCGGCGTCATGGTCTCGCCCAAGACGCCCTGGATCGGCCCGGGCTAGCACCCGATCATCAGCTTTGCCGCCGGCACCCAGGGCATGGGCGACTCGTGCGCCCCGTCCCGCCAGCTCAAGGCGATGTCGGAGTACGAGACGCTGTTCTTCAAGGACCTGCTCTTCCGCGGCTACACGGTCGCCCTGACCGACTACCAGGGGCTCGGGACCGGGCACGCACACCTACATGGTGCGCGAGGCCCAGGGCCACGCGGTGCTCGACATTGCACGCGCCGCGCAGCGGGCAGGCTTCCCCGGCACGGACACCTCCACGCCGATCGGCCTGTCCGGCTACTCGCAGGGCGGTGGCGCCCGGAGCTCAAGGTCAAGGGCACCGTCGCCGGAGCACCCCCCGCCGACCTGTCCAGCGCGGTCCCCGCCAAGATCGACGGGACGCTCTACTCCGCGTTCGAGCTCTACGCGACGGCCGGACTCTTCGCGGCCTACCACGTCGACCCGGCGTCGATCCTCAACGACAAGGGCGTCGCCCTCCTGCCCAAGGTCGAGCAGAACTGCGTGACAGGCCTGTTCGACCTGGCGTTCGTCAAGAGCGCGACGCTCACCAAGGACGGGCTGCCGTTCACGTCCTCCTTCGGTGAGGAGCCGCTGCGAAGCATCCTGGCGGACAACCGGATCGGCAACCGCAAGCCCAACGCCCCGGTGATGATCACGCACTCCGTGTCCGACGACGTCATCCCCTACCCCGTCGGCAAGCAGCTGGCCAAGGACTGGTGCGCCAAGGGCGCCAACGTGTCCTTCCGCCCGCTGCTCGCCCCGGCCCACGTGGGGGGCATCCTCAGCACCTCGGCGCTCGCCCTCCCGTTCTTCGAGGCGAGGTTCGGGGGCCTGCCGCAGGTCAGCACCTGCGCGGTCCTGTGACGGGCGCAGCACCTGACCAACACCTGACCAGCACCTGACCGTATGCCGTCCGCCGCCGTCACCCCGCGTGACGGCGGTGGGCGGCATACGGCTCTCACCGCGCCCGGATGCCCGGGTGCGGCATCCCTGCCAGGATAGGAACCATGACCGCCAACCGTGCAGGACAGCCCGCCGAGCCCCGTGACCTGGTGGACGTGGCCCACCTCGTGACCGCCTACTACACCGGCAAGCCGGACCCTGACGACATCGACCAGCAGGTCGCGTTCGGGACGTCCGGGCACCGCGGGAGCAGCCTGCGGACCGCGTTCAACGAGGACCACATCCTGGCGACGACGCAGGCGATCGTGGACTACCGCACCGAGCAGGGCTTCGACGGCCCGCTGTTCATCGGGCGCGACACGCACGGCCTGTCCGAGCCGGCCTGGGCGTCGGCGCTGGAGGTCCTCGTGGCCAACGACGTGCACGTGATGGTGGACGCGGAGGACCGCTACACCCCGACCCCGGCGGTCTCGCACGCCATCCTGCGGGCCAACCAGGGCAAGATCTCGGGCGTCGACGACCTGCCCGCCGACAGCGGCCTCGCCGACGGCATCGTCGTCACCCCCTCGCACAACCCGCCGAGCGACGGTGGCTTCAAGTACAACCCGCCGCACGGCGGACCCGCCGACACCGACGCGACGGGCTGGATCGCCGAGCGGGCCAACGACTACATCAAGGCCGGGCTCGAGGGCGTCAAGCGCGTGCCGTTCGCCGAGGCCCGGGCCGCGTGCGAGCCCTACGAGTTCAAGCGCATCTACGTCGAGGACCTCGCCAACGTCATCGACCTGGCCGCGATCAAGGAGGCGGGCGTCCGCATCGGCGCGGACCCGCTCGGCGGCGCGGCGGTGGACTACTGGGGCGCCATCGGTGAGCACTACGGCCTCGACCTGACCGTGGTGAACCCGCTCGTCGACCCGACCTGGCGGTTCATGACCCTCGACTGGGACGAGAAGATCCGGATGGACTGCTCCTCCCCCTCCGCGATGGCCTCGCTCATCGCGCAGAAGGACAGCTATGACATCGCGACCGGCAACGACGCGGACTCCGACCGGCACGGCATCGTCACGCCGGACGGCGGCCTGATGAACCCCAACCACTACCTCGCCGTGGCGATCCAGTACCTCTACGGCGGCGGCCGACCCGACTGGCCCGCCGACGGGTTCATCGGCAAGACGCTGGTCTCGTCGTCGATGATCGACCGCGTCGCGGCCGACCTCGGGCGGCGGCTCGTCGAGGTGCCGGTGGGCTTCAAGTGGTTCGTGCCCGGGCTGCTCGACGGCTCCGGTCCGTTCGGCGGCGAGGAGTCGGCGGGCGCGTCCTTCCTGCGCTTCGACGGGTCCGTGTGGTCGACCGACAAGGACGGCATCATCCTGGCCCTGCTCGCCAGCGAGATCCAGGCCAAGACCGGGAAGTCCCCGTCGCAGCACTACGCCGAGCTGGTGGCCCGCCACGGCGACCCGGCCTACGCCCGCGTCGACGCCCCGGCCAACCGCGAGCAGAAGGCCAAGCTCAAGGCGCTCTCCCCGTCGGACGTTGCCGCGGAGTCCCTTGCGGGAGAGCCGATCACGGCCAAGCTGACGGAGGCGCCGGGCAACGGCGCGGCGATCGGCGGCCTCAAGGTGACGACGGAGTCCGCGTGGTTCGCGGCCCGCCCGTCCGGCACCGAGGACGTCTACAAGATCTACGCCGAGTCCTTCAAGGGCCCGGAGCACCTCGCGCAGGTCCAGGAGGAGGCGCGGGCGGTCGTCTCCGCCGCCCTGGGACAGTGACCGACGCCCGACGGCGGTCCTGACCGTATGCCGGAGCCCGGCCGCGTCGCGGATCCCCGCGATGCGGCCGGGCTCTCGTCATACCGCGGGGTGCGCGCGAGGTCGTGAGCGCGGGCGGGTGCACCCCCCGCGGCACCACTAGGCTGACCCCCATGACCTCTGCCGACGACCTCGCCCTCGCCGCCGACCTGGTCCGCTCCGCCGGCACGCTGGCGCTCGAGATGCGCGGCGCGGGCCTCGAGGGGACCCGCAAGACCTCGGTGTCGGACGTGGTCACCGCCGCCGACCACGCGGCGGAGGAGCTCGTGGGCTCGCGGCTGCGGGCCGAGCGACCCGACGACGGCCTCGTCGGCGAGGAGGGGACGAGCGCCCCGGCCACGAGCGGCCGCACGTGGTTCATCGACCCGGTCGACGGGACCTACAACTTCCTGCACGGCATGACGCACTGGTGCTCCGCGCTCGCCCTCGTCGACGCCGAGGGACCGATCCTCGGCGCCGTCTACCACCCCGAGAGCGACCAGCTCTGGCTGGGGGGTCGCGACCACCCGACGACGTGCAACGGCGTGCCCGTCGGCCCGGTCCGCGACCTGTCGCTCGACCTGGTCAGCGCGGCGACCTACCTGCACCCGACGAGGTTCGGCCGGCCCGAGATGATCGCGCCGTGGGCCGAGGCGACCCGGCTGTGCGCGACGGTCCGCATGCTCGGCTCGGCGTCGGTCGACCTCGCCTGGACCGCCGACAGCCGCGTGGGCGTGTGGTACCAAGCGGACTGCCACCCCTGGGACTGGTATCCCGGACAGGCGCTCGTGGAGGCCGCCGGCGGCGTGACGCGGCTGGTGCCGGTCGGGGGACACACCTGGCACGTCGCCGGCTCCCCCACTGCGGTCGACCAGGTGGCCGAGGCGATGATCACCTGCCTGCCCCGCGACGAGCGCGAGGCCGCCGCCCGATGAGCTCGCTGCGACTGACGCGTCTCGGCCACCGCGACGCGCTGCTGGTGCTGGCCGCCGGCGACCTGTTCGGCACCCCGCCCACCGAGGAGGGCGCGCGACGGTTCCTCGAGATGCCCGGGCACCACCTCGTGCTGGCGATCGAGGGCTATCGGCCGGTCGGGTTCGTCAGCGGGGTCGAGATGGGCCACCCCGACAAGGGCACCGAGATGTTCGTCTACGAGCTGGCCGTGGACCCCGCGCAGCAGCGCCGCGGCATCGCCTCCGCCCTGCTCCGCGAGCTGCAGGCGATCGCGACCGAGCGTGGCTGCAGCGCTCTGTGGACGGTCACGGACACCGACAACGAGGCTGCCCTGGCGACCTATCGCTCGCTGGGCGCCCGGGACTCGAGCGGCAAGACCATGATGGAGTGGGATGGCGGGCACGCCACCCGCTGACCCCCAAACAACTGCTTGACGGTATGCCGGGCGCGCCCCTAGGTTGGGCGCATGCCCGCCGTCGACGTCCTGCGCCTGCCGTCCTTCGCGTGGTACTTCACGGCCCGATCCGTCTCGTGGCTCGGGACCAGCATGGTGGGTGTGGCCCTGGCGTTCGCGGTGCTGGAGATCGGCGACGCGACGGCGCTGGCGCAGGTCCTCGCGGCGCGGACCGTCGCGCTGTGCCCGTGCCTGCTGCTCGGCGGAGCGGTCGGGGACCGGTTCTCCCGCCGACTCGTGCTGCAGGTCTCCCACGCCCTGACCGCCGCCACGCAGGGCGCTGCGGCATACCTGCTGATCACCGGACAGGCCGAGGTCTGGCACATCCTGGTGCTCGAGTCGCTCAACGGCGCCGTCTCGGCGTTCACCATGCCCGCGATGCAGGGCATCATCCCGCAGGTGGTGCCGAGATCGGCTCTGCAGCAAGCCAACTCGCTCGTCGCCTTCAGCCGTAACGGGCTGTTCGTCCTCGGTCCGACGCTGGGGGCGTTGCTCGTCGTCACCGCCGGCGCGGGCTGGGCCCTGGCGATCGACGCGGCCACCTATCTCGTGGCCCTCGCCTGCCTGGCCAGGCTGCGCCTCCCCCACCGCCCACCGACCGGCGAACCCACGACCATGCTGCAGGAGCTCAAGGAGGGGTGGGGCGCCGTGCGGTCCCGCCGCTGGCTGTGGGTGGTCGTGGTCGTCTTCGGCGTGCTCAACGCCATCCACACGGGCGCCTGGAGCGTGCTCGGTCCCGTCGTCGCCAGCTCCGACCCCCACCTCGGCGCCCACGGCTGGGGCCTGGTCGTGAGCGCGGAAGCCGTCGGCACGGTCCTGATCACCGTCCTGTGGCTACGGGTCCCCCTGCGCCGTCCGCTGCTCGTGGGCATGGCGGGCATCACGGCCTTCGCCCTCCCGCTCACGATGCTCGGGCTCCAGGCGGAGGTGTGGCCCCTGCTGGCGGCGGCCGTGCTCGGCGGCATCGGCATCGGCATCGAGACCTTCGGTGTGGGGTGGAACCTCGCCCTGACCGACCAGATCCCCGAGCACCTGCTCTCCAGGGTCTCTGCCTACGACATGCTGGGCGGATTCGTCGCCATGCCCATCGGGCAGCTGACCTTCGGCTGGCGCGGCACCCGGCACGACCCGCACGCGGTGCTGCTGTGGTCGGCTGCCGCCTACGCCGCGATCGGCCTCGCCACGCTCCTGGTCAAGGACGTCCGGGACCTGCGCTGCGATCCTGCTCCATCCGGAACGCCACCAGCGTGACGTCGACGGACACCGCGCCCTCCGTCCGGGGCGGCACGGCCCGGGCGTGCACCGTGCGCGACAGCTCGCGCATCCCCTCGAGCACCTCGTCCCACGCCTGCTGCGGCAGCCAGACCTCGGCGTCCGTGACGTGGCCGGGGGCCGACGCGTCGCGCATCAGGCTGCGGCGGCCCAGCTCCTGCACCACCGCCGCGAGGAAGGACCCGTCCTCGTCCGGGCCCGTCCGCCCCTCACGGTCCCAGGGGTGGCGGTAGCGGACCGTCATACCGCCGCGGACCCGCTCCTCGGACGCCACCTCGATCAGCCCCGCCCCCAGGAGCGCCCGCAGGTGATAGCTCGCGTTGGCCTGGGTGATGTCGAGCTCGCGCGACACCTCGGTGGCGCTGAGCTCGGCCCCGGTCAGGAGCGACAGCATCCGCAGGCGCAGCGGATGGGCCACCGCCCGCAGGCGCCGGCGCTCCTCGTCGGTCGCGTCCTGCCCCATCAGCGGAGGGTCAGGCCCTCGGCGGCGAAGTGGTCCCGACCCCGGCGGGTGATCTCGTCGAGCTCGTCGAACAACGCCTCGTCGACCTTGGTGAAGGTGAAGCAGGACTTGCCCTGCATCCTCTTGCGCAGCTCCGGCGACATGTCGGCGACCGTCTCGGGCCGCAGGTAGGCGCACATCAGGTGATAGCTGACATAGCGCTTGCCGAGCCGGACCCCGGCGAAGGAGATCCCGTCGGAGTAGTTGCGAAACGGCGCGCCGAGCAGCAGGTAGCTGCCGGGGTCGGGCGCCTGCGCCTCCTTGCGACCGCCGTCGCAGTTGGCCTCCGTGACGTTGTCGGTCGTGCGGAACACGTCCCCGTGCACCGACAGTCGACGGACGAGCTCGTCGTAGACCGGCTGCAGGTCGGGCATCGGCGCTCCTGGGTGTGTCGGGGACGTCGTGGGCGGATCTACCTGAGGTAGTCACATCGACCTGGGGTGCCAACCCCGGCGGACGTGCCTACCTGAGGTAGGTCAGAAGAGGGCGGACATGAGGGACGTGCGGCCCTTCTTGACGCGCGGGTCGTCGTTGCCCACGACGTCGAAGAGGGTGATCAGGTGCAGGCGGACCGTCTCGCGGTCGTCGCCGGCCAGCGTGCGCACCAGGTCGACGAGCCGCAGGAAGGCGTCCTCCACGTGCCCGCCCATGACGTCGAGGTCGGCCACGAGCAGCTGCGCGCCCACGTCGGACGGGTCGTCGGCCGCGGCCTGGCGGGCGGCCTGCAGGTCGACACCGGTGGTGCGCTCGAGCAGGTCGACCTGGGCCTTGCCCACCTGGGCGTCGCGGTCCTGGGGGTCCTTGGCCAGGGCCTTGTCGTATGCCGCCCGGGCGCCCTCGAAGTCACCGCGCTCGAGGGCGGTGAAGGCCTCCTCGTGCTCCGGCGACATCGGGACCTCGGCGTCGGGGTCGGCCTGCTCCCCCACGTCGACCCGGCCGGTGATGCCGTTGGCGACGGCGACCTTGAGCAGCTCGTCGACGTACTGCTGGATGACGGCCTTGGGCTGGCTGCCGACGAACAGCGGCACGGGCTGGCCCTGGAGCAGGCCGACCGCCATGGGGATCTGCTGCACCTGCAGCGCCTGCGCGAGGCCGGGGTTGCTGTCGACGTCGACCGTCGCGAGCACGAACCGATCACCGCTGGCCTCGGCGACGGCGGCGAAGTCGGCGACGACCTCCTGGCCGCCCCGGGTGGCGCTCCACACGAGCAGCACGGACGGCACGCTGACCGACTGCTGCATGATCTGCTGGATCGTGGCCTCGGTGGCCTCCACCACGACCGGGGAGCCCTGGCGGGCGCCCCCACCCTGGGCGGGGGCGCCGGCGGGCTGCTGGCTGAGTCCGGACAGGTCGACCGCACCACGAGCGGCGGCGTTGGAGAACGGCTGCGACGTCATACGGGCATTGTGTCGCACCCGGTCCGCTGCCGGGTAACCGGACGCCGCGCTCGATCCGGCACGAGCGGGATCAGAAGCGAGCAGGCTCGCGGTAGATGCCCCACTCGTCGCGCAGCGCGTCGCAGATCTCGCCCAGCGTCGCCTCGGCGCGGACCGCGTCGAGCATCGCCGGGATCATGTTGTCCGAGGTGCGGGACACCTCGACCATCCGCCGGACGGCGTCGGCCGCGATCTCCTCGTTGCGCCCCGCGCGACGCTGGCCGAGCGCGGCCACCTGCTCGCGCTCCACCTCGTGCGAGACGCGCAGGATGTCGAGCTCGGAGCTGACCGACTCGGTGAGGCAGTTGACGCCGACGATGCGCTTCTGGCCCGACTCGAGCGCCAGCTGGTGCGTGAAGGCCGCGTCCCCGATCTCGGACATGAACCAGCCCTCCTCGATGCCGCGCAGGATGCCGGACGTCATCGGCCACAGACCGCCCTCGGCGACGCCGACGTTGTCGCGGACGACCTCGGCCAGCCTGGCCTTGTCGGAGGACTCGACCGGGACCTTGCCCATCGACAGGATGCGGGTGAAGATCGCCTCCGCCTCGGCCTCGATCGTGTCGGTCAGGGCCTCGACGTACCACGAACCGCCCAGCGGGTCGGCGACATTGGTGATGCCGGTCTCCTCCATGAGCACCTGCTGTGTGCGCAGCGCGATCTCCGCGGACTGCTCGGTCGGGAGGGCGAGGGTCTCGTCGAGCGCGTTGGTGTGCAGCGAGTTGGTGCCGCCCAGGACCGCGGCGAGCGCCTCGACGGCGGTGCGCACGACGTTGTTGTAGGGCTGCTGGGCGGTGAGGGACACCCCGGCCGTCTGCGTGTGGAAGCGCAGCTGCATCGCCTTGTCGGAGGTGGCGCCGTAGACGTCGCGCATCCAGCGCGCCCAGATGCGGCGGGCCGCGCGGAACTTGGCGATCTCCTCGAAGAAGTCGACGTGGGAGTCGAAGAAGAAGGACAGGCCCGGGGCGAACGAGTTGATGTCCAGGCCTCGCGAGAGGCCGAGCTCGACGTAGCCGAAGCCGTCGGCGAGGGTGAACGCGAGCTCCTGCGCGGCCGTGGAGCCGGCCTCGCGGATGTGGTAGCCGGAGACCGAGAGCGGCTTGTAGGCCTTGATGTTCTCGTCGCAGTAGGCCATCAGGTCGCCGATGAGGCGCAGGTGCGGCTCGGGGGCGAACAGCCACTCCTTCTGCGCGATGTACTCCTTGAAGATGTCCGTCTGCAGCGTGCCGTTGAGGGTCGAGATGTCGACGCCCTGGCGCTCGGCGGCCACGAGGTACATGCAGAAGACCGGGACGGCGGGCCCGGAGACCGTCATCGAGGTGGTGGTGTCGCCCATGGGGATGTCGCTGAACAGGACGTCCATGTCGGACGCCGAGTCGATGGCGACGCCGCAGTGGCCGACCTCGCCGAGGCTCATCGGGTCGTCGGAGTCGCGGCCCATGAGGGTCGGCATGTCGAAGGCGACCGAGAGGCCACCGCCGCCGCGCGCCAGGATCATCTTGTAGCGCTCGTTGGTCTGCACCGCGTTGCCGAACCCGGCGAACTGGCGGATCGTCCAGCTGCGCCCGCGGTAGCCCGTCGCGTGCAGCCCTCGGGTGTAGGGGAACTCGCCGGGCCAGCCGATGCGGTCCATGCGCTCGTCGGCGGCGGCCTGCTCGTCGGTGGGGCCGTAGACCGGGTCGACCTCGACGCCGGACAGGGTGGTGAAGTCGGCGGTGCGGATGCGGCCCTTGGCCACGGCCTCGTCGTACCGCTCCTGCCACCGGCGACGCCCGTCGCGGCGACGCTCGGGCGAGTCGGCGGCGGGTGCGGCGGAGGCGCTGCGCTGGGTCTCCTGGATGGTCATGGGCCCCAATTTACTAGGACGTCCTAGTAAATGTCACCATGCTGGCGTCGTGGATCGCGTCAGGCGCCTCGGGCTCCTCTCGAAGCCCGAGGTCTCACGAGGTGAAGTCGCCACCAGCCACGCGCACCCGCCGCAGCAGGGCGAACAGCTGCTCGTGCTCGTGCGTCGTCAGCACGTCCAGCCCGAAGTCCAGCTCGTGCAGGTCCTGCGTCGCCGCCTCCATCACCGCGCGGCCCTCGTCGGTGATCTGGGCGAGCGTGCCGCGACCGTCCGCCGGGTTGGGCACCCGCTGCACGAATCCCTGTGCCTCGAGCCGCTGGACGATGCTCGTGGCGCTGGTCGGGTGGACCATGAGCCGTTCCCCGATGACGCTCATCGGCAGCCCGCTGTCGCGGCCGAAGGTCAGCAGCACCAGCGCCTCGTAGCGCGCGAAGGTCAGCCCGTGCTGCGCGCACGCCTGGTCGAAGGCCGTCGTGAGCATCTGCGCAACCCGCAGCAGGCTCGTGGCCGTCGCCATCTGCCGGGACGGCGCGGCCTCGCCCCAGCGTTCGCGCCACGAGCTCTCGGCGCGGGCGATCGGGTCGAACGGCAGGTTGAGGGGGGCGGTCACCTGGGCAGGATAGAGGGCCGTATGCCGCGGCGCCCGGCGTTCGGCGGGGTCAGCCCCTCGCGCGGCGCTGCACCAGGACGAGGCCGACGAGGGCGAGCGCCGTGCCGAGGCCCGGCACCCAGAACCGCAGGCCGTAGGTCGTCGGCCCCTCGTGCGACACCGCCGTGCCCGTCAGCAGGCCGGTGTGCGCCTTGATCCGAAGGTCGTCCGAGGGGCCCAGCGGCGTGTCGTCGTCGGCCGAGCAGTCGACGTCCGTCTCCCGGAGCGTGGCGTCCGTGGGGTCCACCCAGGTCACGCGGCACCGGTCGCCGCCCTGCACGGCCACGACGGAGGAGTCCACGTCGTGGCTGGTGATCCAGGCTCCCCAGCCGAGCATGCCCGCCACCACCGCGAGCACCCCCACCGCGACGAGCCCCTCGGGCAGGTGGGAGCGGTGCCGCCGCCAGGACAGGACGAGCGTCGCGAGCACGGTCAGGCCGACGAGCAGCGCCAGCACCACGAGGATGTCGGTCATCGTCGCCCTCCCTCGCGCGGCTCACGGTAGTCGGTCGGGTCGAGCCCGCCGTCCCCCGCGACGTGCGTCTCCACGCCGGGGACCGTGTCGGTGTTGTGGGCGCTGACGGCGCGCCACCCGTCCTGGCCGCGGCGTCCGACGAGGGTCAGCACGCCGCGACGCTCGCCGGCCGGCTCCCCCGCCGGCGAGAGCTGACCGGTCAGCGACCACTGCGCCACGACCACGGCGACCTCGCCGAGGCGGCGGACGCGACGACGGCGGAGCGTCATACGGCTCTGCCCGAAGATCCGCTGGAAGCCGTAGGCGTGCGCTCCCCTGATCCCCGCCCGGTCGCGCCACCACAGCCCCACGACGTTGACGAAGTCCGCGTCGGCGGTGAACAGGTCTGCCAGGGCGTCGGGGTCGTGGTCGTTCCAGGCCTCGACGAACGCGTCAGCCAGCTGCTCGGGCTCGGCGATCACGAGGGGCGGTCGGCGAGCTTGGCCTCGAGGCGCTCCAGCTTGCCGTCGAGCTCGCCCGTCCGGCCCGGGCGCAGGTCGGCCTTGAGGACGAGGCTGACGCGGGGGCTGCGCTCGGCGCAGGCGTCGCACGCGCGCTTGATCACCGCCATGCACTCGTCCCACTCGCCCTCGATCGTGGTGAACATCGCGTCCGTGCGATGGGACAGGCCAGAGTCGCGGACCACCGCGATGACGTCGGCGACCGCGTCGGAGACCGAGCCGGTCTCGTCGGCGGCGGTGGCGGGAGCGATCGAGAAGGCGAAGAGCATGCCTCGATCCTAGGGCGAGGCCTCAGCGCGCCTGGTCGGGGGTGCGTTCGTGGGCGCGGTCGATGCTGCGGTCGTCGGCTGGGACGATGGCGTCGGGCCGGCCCGACCCGTCCGGCCCGTCCACCGGCGCCACGAGCTGCCACACGACGCAGAGCACCAGCAGGACCGCGGCACCCGCCGCGATGCCTGACGTGAGCATGTAGTAGAGCAAGGCGTGGGTCCCCATGTAGGGGCCCACCGTGATCATCGTGCGGACCGCGAGCGCCGCCGCGACGATGACGGGGGCGCGCACGATCCACGGGGCCAGGTCGGGTCGCAGCCGGGGCGTGCGATGCACCCGCCGGTCCCGCAGCTCGCGCCACATCACCCACGCGATCGCGACCAGGCCGAGGACGGAGAAGGCATACATGAGCCAACGAGCCACCGGGATGCCCGCGACGACCTGGTTGAGGAAGGGCACCCGCGTCGTCGTCCAGCTCGGCTCGTGCGTGAACTGGTCCCAGCCCAGGTGACCCAGGTTGGCGAGCAGCACCGCGAGCGGGACCGACCACCACGCGGAGCGAGGGAGGGCGCGGCGGCGGCGCAGCCGGTCCCGCAGGGCGTCGGGGGCGGCGTCACGCAGCGGCTCGGCGAGCAGGTAGGTCCAGGCGACGACCATCAGGATGCCGACGGGCAGGTCGAACACCGCGAGACCGAACCAGGTGTGCGTCCACGAGTGCCCCTCGTCACGGCTGCCCAGCAACCCGCCGGGGACGTAGAGCGGCACGTCGGGAGACAGCGATCCGGCCACCAGCGCGGTCAGCGGCAGGCCGCTGCGGCGCAGCGGCAGCACCAGAGCGGGGTGGGCGAGGGTGAAGGGCACCTCACCACTGTACGCAACCGCGGGTGGGCATCGCGTGACGAATCGGACATCGTGACGGGGGGCCCGTGGATCGGCATACGGCACAACGAAACTGCTGGTGACCTCGGACGAGAACCCGTCCGACCCCGGTCGGCTGTGGCCGATCGGCTCGGGCCAGGTCACGTCACGTCAGGTCGCCGATGACTTGGTCGGCCGCGGCGTAGGGGTCGCTCAGGCCGTCGACCACGGCCGCGGCCAGGGCCTCCATGCCGTGGTCGCCACGCAGGTCACCCATGCGCTCGCGCAGGCCCTTGATGACGATCGACTCGATCTCGTCGGTCGCCCGCTTGAGGCGTCGCTGGCGCAGGACGCCCTTGTCGGTCATCCACGCGACGTGCTTGTCGAGCGCCTCGACGACCTCATCGACGCCCTCGTGCTTGTGGGCGACGGTCTTGATGACCGGTGGCCGCCACAGCCCGGCCTCGGTGCGGTCGCCGAGCGAGATCATGTGGCGGATGTCGCGCACGGTGTTGTCGGCGCCGTCGCGGTCGGCCTTGTTGACCACGAAGACGTCGCCGATCTCGAGGATCCCGGCCTTGGCGGCCTGGATGCCGTCGCCCATCCCCGGCGCCAGCAGGACGATCGTCGTGTCGGCCAGCCCCACGACCTCGACCTCGCTCTGCCCGACGCCGACGGTCTCGACGAGGATCACGTCGCAGCCCGCGGCGTCGAGGACCCGCAACGCCTGCGGCGTGGTCCAGGACAGGCCGCCGAGGTGACCGCGGGAGGCCATCGAGCGGATGTAGACCTGCGGGTCGAGCACGTGGTCGGCCATGCGGATGCGGTCGCCGAGGAGCGCGCCGCCGGAGAACGGCGACGACGGGTCCACGGCGAGGACCCCGACGCGCAGGTCCCGCTGGCGCAGCGCGGTGACGAGCGCGTTGGTGGAGGTCGACTTGCCGACGCCCGGGGAGCCGGTGATCCCGATGACGTGGGCGTGCCCGGTGTGGGGCGCGAGCGCCGCCATCACCTCGCGCAGCGCCGGATGGGCGTCCTCCACCATCGAGATGAGGCGGGCGACCGCGCGGGGGCGGCCGGCGCGGGCCTGCTCGACGAGGGACGGGATGTCGACCTGGCGGGACACGGTTGTCAGCTCCTCCTGCGTGGTGCGCCGCTCGTGCTGGCGAGCGGCGTGGTCGTACCTACCGGGGGCGAAGGCATCAGCCTGCGGTGCGAAGGCCGGTCGATGCCTCTGCCCCCGGCGGGTCTGCTACTGGGCGACTACTGGGCGACCTTGATGATCAGCGCGTCACCCTGGCCGCCGCCACCGCACAGCGCGGCCACGCCGGTGCCGCCGCCGCGGCGTCCCAGCTCCAGGGCGAGGTGCAGCACGATGCGGGCGCCGGACATGCCGAGCGGGTGGCCGAGCGCGATCGCGCCGCCGTCGACGTTGACCTTGTCGGCGTCCACGCCGAGCTCGCGCGTCGAGGCGATCCCCACGGCCGCGAAGGCCTCGTTGATCTCGATCAGGTCGAGGTCGGTGGGGGCGATGCCCTCCTTGCGGCAGGCGGCGGCGATCGCGTTGGCGGGCTGCTGCTGCAGGGACGAGTCGGGGCCGGCGACGTTGCCGTGCGCGCCGATCTCGGCGATCCAGGTGAGGCCGAGCTCCTCGGCCTTGGCCTTGCTCATGACGACCACGGCGGCGGCGCCGTCGGAGATCTGCGAGGCCGTGCCGGCGGTGATCGTGCCGTCCTTGGTGAAGGCCGGACGCAGCTTGCCGAGGGACTCCGTCGTCGTGTCGCCGCGCACGCCCTCGTCGGTGCGGAACTCGATCGGGTCGCCCTTGCGCTGCGGGATCGTGACGGGCACGACCTCTTCGTCATACCGACCGGCCTCCCACGCGGCCGCGGCCAGCTGGTGCGAGCGCGCGGCGAACGCGTCCTGCTCCTCGCGGGACACCGCCAGGTCGCCGGAGTTCTCCGCCTCGGTCAGCAGGCCCATCGGCTGCTCGGTGAAGACGTCCCACAGGCCGTCGACCACCATCGAGTCGGCCAGGGTGGCGTCGCCGTACTTGAAGCCGTCGCGCGACTTGGCGAGCAGGTGAGGCGCGTTGGTCATCGACTCCTGGCCGCCGGCCACGATCACGTCGAACTCCCCCGCGCGGATCAGCTGGTCGGCCAGGGCGATCGCGTCGAGCCCGGACAGGCACACCTTGTTGACCGTCACGGCGGGGACGCTCATCGGGATGCCGGCCTTGACGGCGGCCTGGCGGGCGGGGATCTGACCGACGCCGGCACCGAGGACCTGGCCCATGATGACGTACTCGACCTGGTCGGGAGCCACGCCGGACTTGTCGAGCGCACCCTTGATGGCGACGGCGCCGAGGTCGGCCCCGGAGAACCCCTTGAGGGAGCCCATGAGCCGGCCCATCGGGGTCCGGGCGCCGGCCACGATGACGGACGGACTGGCAGTTGCGGACATTGAAGAGGCCTCCAGCAGCGGTGGTGGGTCAGGCTCGTGCCCGCCCACCTTATCCAGGTGCCGGCGCCCCGCCCTGCGGAGGGTGACGGGCGTCGCGTCGTGCGGGGACGTGAGCCTCGTCATACCGCGCCGCCGGTCGGCCCCCGGGTGAGTGGCCGCAGACCCCCGGTCCTAGGCTGGAGGCATGGCTGACAACACGCTGCAGGGACTGTTCACGCACATCGACCACGTCGGCATCGCGGTCCGCGACCTCGACGAGGCCATCGAGTTCTACGAGACGAAGTACGGCATGACGATGGCCCACCGCGAGGTCAACGAGGAGCAGGGCGTCGCCGAGGCGATGATGGCGGTCGGCGACTCGACCTCCCACATCCAGCTGCTCGCCCCCCTCAACGAGCAGAGCACGATCGCCAAGTTCATCGACAAGTCCGGCGTCGGCATGCAGCAGATGGCCTACCGCGTCGAGTCCATCGACGACGTGTGCGCGACGCTGAAGGAGCGCGGCCTGCGCCTGCTCTACCCCGAGCCCAAGCGCGGGACGGCGGGGTCGCGCATCAACTTCATCCACCCCAAGGACGCCGGTGGCGTGCTGGTCGAGCTCGTCGAGCCCGCGCCGGGTGGCATGCACTGACCTCAGGCCTCGGCCGTATGCCGGGAGCGCCCGGCCCCACGCGGGGTCGGGCGCTCGCACGTCCTGCCCCCAGCCCGCCTGTCCTGTCCTGACCCGCCTGCCCTGACCCGCCTGCCCTGACCCGCCTGCCCTGACCCGCCTGCCCTGACCCGCCTGTCCTGACCCGCCTGCCCTGACCCGCCTGCCCTGACCCGCCTGTCCTGACCCGCCTGTCCTGACTCCCCCGGCGTGCGACCCTCCGTCCACCGTCTTCGCCGTCGTCCCCCGTCTTGGCCTGCATCCCCCGTCTCGAGCTGCAGCACCAGACGGACGACGCTCGTCGAGACCAGGGATGGCCGCCGAGACCATGGATGGCCGCGAATTCGGGCG
>NZ_AUFG01000030.1 GCF_000426385.1 Arsenicicoccus bolidensis DSM 15745 | reverse complement strand
GCGGGCGGCGGACGTGTTCCTGCGCCGCTTGTACACCCACCCCGACACCGGGCAGCTGGTCGCCCTGGACGCGCGAGGTCGCACCTTCGACGGCGCGTTGCGCCGGTTGATCGTGTGGCGCGACGGGACCTGCCGGGCCCCGGGCTGCGACTCGCCCATCCGTCACGTCGACCACGTCCAGGCGTGGCGGGACGGCGGGCCCACCAGCGCGAGCAACGGCGTCGGGGTGTGCGAGGCCCACAACTACGCCCACGAAGCGGCCGGCCACACCGCACACGGCCTCCAGCACCGGCCAGACGACACCGGCTGGGACCCGCCGCCAGCGATCACCTACCGCTACCCCGACGGCAGTCAGCACACCACCACGGCCCCACCCCTGATCCCCTCCATCTGGGGACCCGTCGGCAGCCACCCGCGCCGAGAGCGCCGGGAGCACGGCTGAGGTCAGCGTCACGATCCGGCCACGCCGCCTGTGCGGCGTCCGAGTCGTCACCCGATCGGCGGCATACTCATGCGCAACGGCACCTGCCACCAGCGGGCGCCCCGAGGGCGAACGGAAGTCACGACATGAGTGACCAGACCTGGCAGATCATCTCGATGGTGATCTACCTGATCGGCATGATCTACATCGGCTACTGGGCCTACCGGCGCACCGTGGGTCTGGGGGACTACATGCTCGGCGGCCGTGGTCTCGGTCCCGCCGTGACCGCCCTGTCCGCCGGCGCCGCCGACATGTCGGGCTGGCTGCTCATGGGTCTGCCCGGCGCGATCTACGCCACCGGGCTGGTCGAGGCCTGGATCGCCGTCGGCCTGACCGTGGGCGCCTGGCTCAACTGGAAGTTCGTGGCCCCCCGCCTGCGGGCCTACACCAAGGTGGCCAGCGACTCGATCACCATCCCGAGCTTCCTCGAGAACCGCCTGCGCGACAAGTCCCGGATGCTCCGGATCGTCTCCGGCGTCATCATCCTGGTCTTCTTCACCTTCTACGTCTCGTCCGGCATGGTCGCCAGCGGGGTCTTCATGAAGCAGTCCTTCGGCATGGAGTACCACGTCGGGATGCTGTTCATCACGGCCGTGACCGTGGCCTACACACTGTTCGGCGGCTTCCTCGCGGTGAGCTACACCGACTTCGTGCAGGGCCTGATGATGTTCTGCGCCCTCATCGCCGTCCCGATCATCGGCCTGTTCGCCGTGGGCGGCCCGGCGGAGGCGGCGCGCTCGATCCGGGCGGTCAACCCCGACGCGCTGTCCATGGTCACCGGCGCGACCACGGTCGGCGTCGTCAGCTCGCTGGCCTGGGGCCTCGGCTACTTCGGTCAACCGCACATCATAGTGCGGTTCATGGCCATCCGCTCGGTCGAGGAGACCAAGCAGGGTCGGCGCATCGGCGTGGGCTGGATGATGCTGTCCTGCCTCGGCGCCATCGCCACCGCCCTCGTCGGCGTGGCCTACTTCCAGCAGAACCCCGCCCACAAGATCTCCAACCCCGAGACCGTCTACATCGCCATGGGACAGATCCTGTTCCACCCCATCATCGCCGGGTTCATGCTCGCCGCCGTCCTGGCCGCGATCATGAGCACCGTCTCCTCCCAGCTGCTCGTCACGTCGTCGGCGCTCGTGGAGGACCTCTACAAGGTGATCGGGCGCCGCGAGGGGTCGGACGCGTCATACGTGCTGCTCGGCCGCCTGGGTGTCCTCACCATCTCGCTCATCGCCGCAGCCCTGGCGTGGTCGACCACGTCGCCGATCCTCAAGCTCGTGGCGTTCGCGTGGGCGGGCTTCGGCGCGGCGTTCGGCCCGACGGTCCTGCTCGCGCTGTTCTGGCGCAAGCTCACGGCCAAGGGCGCCCTCGCCGGCATGGTGGTCGGGGCCCTGCTCGTGTGGCTGTGGGCCGCCAAGAGCGGGGGGATCTTCGACTACTACGAGATCCTGCCGGGCTTCATCGGCAACCTCCTCGTCGCCGTCGTGGTCAGCCTGCTGACCCACCACCACGACGAGGAGATCCGCGTCGAGTTCGACGAGACGGTGCGTCAGGTCCGCCGCGAGGAGGCGGCGGCGGAGGGCTGAGCGTGGGCCAGGGGCCCGGGCGCGCGCCACTAGACTGGCGAGCATGTCTTCCCTGTCCCGCGACCAGGTCGCGCACCTGGCCAATCTCGCGCGCATCGAGATGACGGACGCCGAGCTCGACACGATGGCCGGGGAGCTGGCCGTCATCCTCGACTCGGTGGCCCAGGTCGGCGAGGTTGCCGCCGACGACATCCCGCCGATGTCGCACCCGATGCCTCTGACCAACGTGACCCGGCCCGACGAGGTCCGCCCCGGCCTGACCCGCGAGCAGGCCCTGTCCGGTGCGCCGGCGCAGGAGCTCGACCGGTTCCAGGTGCCGCGCATCCTGAGCGAGGACTGATCCGTATGCCGACCACCGACCTCACCCGACTCACCGCTGCCCAGATGGCTGAGGGTCTCGCGGCGCGAGACTTCACCTCCGTCGAGCTGACGCAGGCCCACCTCGACCGCATCGCCGCCGTCGACGGGGCCGTCCGGTCCTACCTGCACGTCGACGCCGACGGCGCCCTCGCCACCGCGCGCGAGGTGGACGAGGCCCGCGCCGCCGGCGAGCAGCTGCACCCGCTCGCGGGTGTGCCGATCGCCGTCAAGGACGTCATGACCACGACGGGCCTGCCGACCACGTGCGGCTCCAAGGTGCTCGAGGGCTGGATCCCGCCCTACGACGCCACGGTCGTCACCAAGATCAAGGCCGCCCGCATGCCGATCCTCGGCAAGACCAACATGGACGAGTTCGCGATGGGGTCGTCCACCGAGCACTCGGCCTACGGCCCCTCGCACAACCCGTGGGACCTCGAGCGCACCCCCGGCGGCTCCGGCGGCGGCTCCAGCGCCGTCGTCGCGTCCTTCCAGGCGCCGCTGGCGACCGGCACCGACACCGGCGGCTCGATCCGCCAGCCCGCGTCCCTGACCGGCACCGTCGGCGCCAAGCCGACCTACGGCGGGGTGTCCCGCTACGGCCTCGTCGCCCTCGCCTCGTCCCTCGACCAGGCGGGGCCCTGCGCCCGCACCGTCCTCGACACCGCCCTGCTGCACGAGCTCATGGGCGGGCACGACCCCCGCGACTCGACGTCCATCGACCAGCCGGTGCCCCCGGTGGTCGAGGCCGCCCGCAGCGGCGACGTGTCCGGCCTGCGGATCGGCATCGTCCGCGAGCTCACCGGCGAGGGCTACCAGGCCGGGGTCCAGCAGCGCTTCGACGAGACCGTCGAGCTGCTCCGCGCCGGTGGCGCCGAGATCGTCGAGGTCTCCTGCCCGCACTTCGACTACGCCCTCGGCGCCTACTACCTCATCCTCCCGAGCGAGGCGTCCTCCAACCTGGCCAAGTTCGACGCCATGCGCTACGGCCTGCGCGTCACGCCGACCGGGGTCGAGGCGCCGAGCGCCGAGCAGGTCATGGCGGCGTCCCGCGAGGCGGGCTTCGGCGACGAGGTCAAGCGCCGCATCATCCTCGGCACCTACGCCCTGTCCAGCGGCTACTACGAGGCCTACTACGGCCAGGCGCAGAAGGTCCGCACGCTCATCGCGCGCGACTTCGAGGCGGCCTTCGAGCAGTGCGACGTGCTGATCTCCCCGACGATGCCCACCACGGCCTTCCGCCTGGGGGACAAGCTCGACGACCCGATGGCGATGTACCTCAACGACGTCGCCACCATCCCCGCCAACCTCGCGGGCATCCCCGGCATGTCGGTGCCTGTGGGGCTCGCGCCGGAGGACGACCTGCCCGTGGGGCTGCAGGTCCTCGCCCCGGCCATGGCCGACGACCGGCTGTACCGCGTGGCGGCCTACGTCGAGCGCGAGCTGGAGAAGGCCTGGGGCGAGCCGCTGCTCGCCAACGCGCCCGAGCTGGGCGCCGCGACGCCGGCCACCGGCACGCCGGCCAACGGCACCACCGACCAGACGCGAAAGGACGGCTGACCCATGGCCACCACGCACGTCGAGCCCGTTCTCGACTACGACGAGGTGCTCGAGCGCTTCGACCCCGTGATGGGCCTCGAGGTCCACGTCGAGCTCAGCACCGCGACCAAGATGTTCTGCTCCTGCGCCACGGAGTTCGGCGCCGAGCCCAACACCCAGGTGTGCCCGGTCTGCCTCGGCCTGCCCGGAGCCCTGCCGGTGGTCAACGCCAGGGGGGTCGAGTCCGCGATCCGCATCGGCCTGGCGCTCAACTGCCAGATCGCCGAGTGGTGCCGGTTCGCGCGCAAGAACTACTTCTACCCGGACATGCCCAAGAACTTCCAGACCTCGCAGTACGACGAGCCCATCGCGTTCGACGGCTACCTGGACGTGGAGCTCGAGGACGGCACGACCTGGCGGGTCGAGATCGAGCGGGCGCACATGGAGGAGGACACCGGCAAGTCGCTGCACATGGGCGGCGCGACCGGTCGCATCCACGGCGCCGACTACTCGCTGCTGGACTACAACCGCGCGGGGATCCCCCTGATCGAGATCGTCACCAGGCCGGTCCTCGGGGCCGGGGAGCGTATGCCGGAGGTCGCCAAGGCCTATGTCTCGGCGATCCGTGACCTGATGCGTGCGCTCGACGTCAGCGACGCCCGCATGGAGCAGGGCTCGATGCGCTGCGACGCCAACGTGTCCCTCATGCCCAAGGGCTCGACCCAGCTCGGCACCCGCACCGAGACCAAGAACGTCAACTCGCTGCGCTCGGTCGAGCGGGCCGTCCGCTACGAGATGACGCGGCACGGCGCGATCCTCACGGACGGCGGGTCGATCCTGCAGGAGACCCGGCACTGGCACGAGGACACCGGCGTCACGACGTCCGGGCGCGAGAAGTCCGACGCCGAGGACTACCGCTACTTCCCCGAGCCGGACCTGGTGCCCGTCGCCCCGAGCCGCGAGTGGGTCGAGGAGCTGCGGGCCACCCTGCCCGAGCCTCCCGGGCAGCGCCGCAAGCGGCTGCAGGGGGAGTGGGGCTACTCCGACCTGGAGATGCGCGACGTCGTCAACGCCGGCGCCGTCGAGCTGATCGAGGCCTCCGTCGCCGCCGGTGCCACGCCCGCCGCCGCCCGCAAGTGGTGGATGGGCGAGGTGTCCCGCCGCGCCAACGACGAGGTCCGCGACCTCGCCGACATGGGCGTCACGCCCGAGCACGTCGCCGAGCTGGACGGGATGGTCCGGGACGGTCGGCTCAACGACTCGATGGCCCGTCAGGTCATGGACGGCGTCCTGGCCGGCGAGGGCTCGCCCCGCGAGGTGGCCGACGCCCGCGGTCTCGAGCTGGTGCAGGACGACTCGGCGCTCGAGGCGGCCGTGGACGAGGTGCTCGGCCGCAACGCCGACATCGTCGCCAAGATCAAGGACGGCAAGGTCCAGGCCGCCGGTGCCCTGATCGGTCAGGTCATGAAGGCCATGAAGGGCCAGGCCGACGCCGGCAAGGTCCGCGAGCTGATCATGGCCAAGTGCCAGTGACCTACCCCAGGTCGTCACATCGGCCGGGCTTCGCACGCCAGGCCGGTGTGACCAAGGCCGGCTGATGTGACCACGTCAGGCTGATCTGCCTGCTCCTGCCGTATGACGCCGTGGCCGCCCTCACACGAGGGCGGCCACCGCGTCGTCATACGGCTAGGACGTCTGGGTGGAGCGGTCGTGGGAGGGCACGACCACCCAGATGACCACGGCCGACAGCAGCAGCAGGCTGATGTTGAACAGCAGGGCGACGTCCGCGCCCTGGCGCAGGCCGACGTTGTCCTGGCGACCGAGCGGCACGAGGACCGAGCCGATCACCCGTGGGGGCGAGCTGGACCCGGCGGTGAACAGGGCCAGCGAGGTGGCGGTGCCGATGGCCGAGCCCAGGGACGACGCCATCTTGTAGATCCCGGCCCCGGCCCCGCTCTGCTCGACCGGCAGGTTGGAGAGGGCGGCGTCGGTCGCGGGCGTGCCGAAGCAGGCCAGCCCCAGCCCCATCAGCGTGTAGCCCAGGATCGCCGTCAGGCGGTACTGCGAGAGCAGCAGGTTGGTGGGCAGGAAGGCGCAGCCGGCCAGCACGGGCAGCCCGGTGCCCCACAGCATCGGCTTCTTGGCGCCGTAACGTCGCAGCAGGCGTTCGCCGACGCGCATGAACGCGATGACGGTGACGGCGCAGCCGAGCGTCAGCAGGCCCGCGTCCAGGGGTTTCATGCCGCCGGCGACCTGGAGGAGCTGCTGGGTGACGATGAGCATGCCGATGGACGTGTTGAGCAGGAAGTTGGCCAGCGTGGCTCCGGAGAACATGCGGTTGCGAAAGAGCCGCAGGCCCACGAAGGGCTGCCGGACCCGGCCCTCGATCACCACGGTGAGGACCAGGCCGGCGATCGCGACGGCGGCCAGGGCCAGCGTGATCGGGGACGTCCAGCCGATCTTGGCCCCGAAGGTCGTCACGACCATCAGCGAGAGCATCGACGCGGCGAAGGTCGCGATGCCCGGCACGTCCAGGTGGAAGGGGGTGGAGGAGACGACCTTGGACTCGCCCTGGCCCCGCAGCAGCAGGGCTGCGGCCACGGCGACGAGGATCGAGACGGCGTAGATCCAGCGCCACCCGACGTAGGTGACCGTGAACCCGCCCACGAGGGACGCGAGCCCGGAACCGCCGAACGACGCGATCGACCACATCGACACCGCGCGCTGGCGGGCGGCCCCTTCCCAGCACGCGCGCACCAGACCCAGCGTCGTGGGCAGGACGCACGCGGCGGACAGGCCCTGCACCGCACGCCCCACGAGCACGAGCGGTGCGGCGAGCGCGCCGGCGGCGAGGATCAGGCAGGCCGACCCGACGACGCTGAGGACCAGACCGATCAGCAGCACCCGGAACCGGCCCACCCGGTCGGCCACCCCGCCGAGCACGACGATGAACATGCCGGAGAAGAGCGCCGTGAGGGCTACGGCGAGGTTCATGGCGTCGTTGCCGAGCAGGGGGTCGGTCCAGGTGCGGCGGGCGGCGTCGGCATACGGGCCGTTGATGTCGCGCATGATGGCCGGCGCGACCGACCCGGCGGACCCGGCGAACAACCAGAAGGTCAGGACGGCGAGGACCAGGCCCGCGAGCAGCCGGTCGTTGCCGTGCGCCTCGGTGGGTGCGCGGCGGGCGACGTCGTCGAGGGGCTGTCGACTGGGCATGCGGCTCAGCAGCCGGTCGAGAGGTGGGCGAGGACCGCCGTGACGGCGGCCTCGGTGCCGGTCTCCAGGGTGGGGTGCAGCACCGGGGCGAACCGGGGGTTGTGGTTGGGGATCGGAGGAGCGTCCGCCGGGAAGCCGCCGATCGTCCAGAAGGTGTAGGGGATCCCGAACGCGTCCGGCACGATGCTGAAGTCCTCGCTGCCGGTCAGCGGGGCGAGCTCGGCGACGCGATCCTGGCCGAAGTGCCCCGCGAAGGCCGCGCTCACCACGTCCGTCACGGCGACGTCGTTGGTCGTGAGCGGGAACTGGTCGTAGTACTTGATGGTCGGGGGGCGGGGGCAGCCGCCCGCGTCGCACTCGCCGCGGACGATCCGCTCCACGGCGGCCAGGATGCGCTCCCGCACCGCCTCGTCGTAGCTGCGGACGTTGAGGAGCAGCACGGCGCGATCGGGGATGACATTGCTCTTGGCGCCGGCCTGGAGCGAACCCACGGTCACCACACCGAAGTCCGCCGGCGCGATCTCCCGCGACACCACCGTCTGCAGGCGCAGGACGATGGCCGCCGCGACGACCACCGGGTCGACCCCGAGGTGCGGCATCGACCCGTGCGACCCCGTGCCGTGGACGGTGACCCGCAGCGAGTCAGCGGCCGACAGCCGCGGACCCGAGGCCGAGCTGACGAGGCCGGCGCGGGCCGGCATGACGTGCTGGCCGAGGGCGACGTCCGGTCGGGGCACGCGGTCCACGAGCCCGGCGTCGACCATGGCTTGGGCTCCCTCGGCGGTCTCCTCCGCCGGCTGGAAGAGCGCCACGTAGGTGCCTGACCAGGCGCCCTGGTGGGTGGCGAGGAGCTGCGCGGCACCGAGCGCCCAGGTGATGTGCAGGTCGTGGCCGCAGGCGTGCATCACGCCGTCGACGGTGGAGGAGTAGGGGAGCCCCGTGTCCTCCTGGACGGGCAGGGCGTCCGTGTCGGCGCGGAACAGCACGCACGGACCGTCACCGTTGCGCAGCACCCCCACGACGCCGCCCCCGACCTCGAGGACGTCGTAGCCCCAGTGGGCCAGCCGGTCGGCGATGATCCGGTTGGTGCGGGTCTCCTTCAGGGACAGCTCGGGGTGGCGGTGCAGGTCCTGGTAGAGGTCCTCCTGCCACCGCATGGTGCGGGGGAGGTCGGACAGGACCTCACGGGCTGCTGCCGTGGCCGGAGCGATGGCCCCGGTGGTGTCGTCGTCCGTCATGGTGCCCGCCTCCTCAGCGACGTCCGCCGCCGAGCAGGCCACCCAGCACGTCGCGGATGATCGTGCCCGTGTCGAAGCCCTGCGCCTCGCGGCGGTCGACGTCGTCGCGGGGGCTGGTCCCGGTCTGGCCCGCCGCGGAACCCAGCACCGACCCGAGGATGTCGTCGAGGACGGTGCCGCCCACGGGGCCGCCCTGCGCCTGGCCGAGGCTGCCGCCCGCCCCCGCCTGGCCGAGGACCTGCTTGGCGAGCCAGGACATGACGATCGGGGCGAGGATCGGGATGAGCCGCTGGACGAGCGGCCCGCCGACGCCCTGCAGGCCCCCGAGCTGCTGGGCGACCCGCTCCTGGTTGCCGCCGAAGATGTGGGCGGCGATCGCCTCGCCGTCGCGGGTGTCGACGGCGCCGAGGTCGACGCGGCCGTCGACGAGCTGGGGGTCGTGCTGGCCGAGGGCCTCGGAGATGGACCGGGCGCCGGCGGGGTCGGTCGCGTTGGCCTGCAGGCCGCCGAGCAGGGCGGGCAGTACCGCCGCCGCGGCGTGCTGCACCTCCTCGGGCCGGGCGTCGAGCTGACGGGCGAGGTCGGCCACGGGCAGGGTGCGCAGGATCTCGTCGACGGCGGGCATGGGGACTCCTCGAGGTTGGGGTTCGATCGGTTCACCGCCAACCTACGACAGGCACGGTCTGCGCGCGGGGCGGGCCGGCTGCCTCTTGCGCATCGATGTGAACGGTGTGAACATGGCGTCATGACACGAACCGTCGTCGCCATCGGCACCCGCAAGGGCCTCTTCGTCGCCACCAGCGCGGGGGGCGACGACCGACGCACCTGGGACGTCCAGGGCCCCCTCCTGCCGATGCAGGAGGTCCCGTCCGTCGCCTTCGACCAGCGGGCGGGCCGGACCACCCTGCTGGTCGGCAGCCACTCCTGGCACTGGGGGCCGTATGTCGGGGTCTCCCACGACCTCGGCCGGACCTTCGAGCCGGAGTCGCCGGACGCCATCCGGTTCCCCGAGGACACGGGCGTCGCGCTCAAGCGGGTGTGGCAGCTCGTGGCCGACCCCCTCGACGAGGACGTCGTGTGGGCGGGCACCGAGCCGCAGGCGCTGTGGCGCAGCAGCGACGCGGGCCGCACCTTCGAGCTCGTCCGTGGCCTGTGGGAGCACCCGCACCGGCCGCACTGGGGCGAGGGCTTCGGCGGCGGCGCGATCCACACCGTCCTGCCGCACCCCACCGACGCGGACCGCATGGTCGTCGCGATGAGCACGGGCGGCGTCTATCGCACCGAGGACGGCGGCGACACCTGGTCGGCCGCCAACGTCGGCATCAAGGACTCCTACGGCCCCGATCCCTACCCGGAGTTCAACCAGTGCGTCCACAAGGTCGCCCGCGACGGGGCCGACCCCGAGGTCCTCTACGCCCAGAACCACCTGGGCGTCTACCGCTCCAACGACGACGGTCGCTCCTGGACCTCGATCGAGGAGGGCCTGCCCACCAACTTCGGCTTCGCCGTCCTGACCCAGCCGGGGCACGCGGGGCGGGCGTGGCTCGTCCCCGTCGAGTCCGACGGGGTGCGCTTCCCGCCCGAGCGACGCCTCCAGCTGCAGCGCACCGACGACGGCGGCCGCACCTGGCGCGAGCAGAGCGCGGGCCTGCCCGACCCGACCTTCACCTGCGTCCTGCGGGACGCGGCCGGCACCGACAAGGGCTCGCCGATGGGCCTGTATGTCGGGACGCGCAACGGCGACGTCTACGGATCCGCCGACGAGGGTGAGGGATTCGCGCTGGTGGCGACCCAGCTGCCGGACGTGCTCTGCGTGCGTGCGGCCACCGTGGAGGACTGAGCCGTGCGCGTCCTGATCCGCCTCCCGGCACCGCTGCAGGCCATGGTGGGCGCCCCGCCCGAGGTGGCGCTCGAGCTCACCGACGGGGCCGACCTCGCCGCCGCCCTCGACGCGCTGCGTTCCTCACCCGCGCCACTTCCCCTGGTGGAGAGCAAGATCCGCGACGAGACGGGTGAGCTGCGCCAGCACGTCAACGCCTTCGTCGACGGCCACGACGTCAAGCGCGACGCGGGCACGCGCACCACGCTGCGTGACGGGGCCACCGTCATCGTCCTGTCCGCCGTCTCGGGCGGGTGAGCGAGCCTGGGGCGGCACGACATACGGTGAGGGCATGACCCTCGTGACCCTTGCCGACCAGGACTGGATCGACCGCGTGGGCCCCGTGCCCGGCATCGAGATGATCCCGTGGGACCTCACGGGTCCTTGCCCGCGGGCCGACGAGGTGGAGCTCGTCGTCGCGCCCTACACCCTGTCCGCCGACGGCTTCGAGCGTCTCGCCGAGCTGCCGCGGCTGCGCGCCTTCCAGCTGCTGTCGGCGGGCTACGAGCACGCCATCCCCTTCGTCCCCGACGGGGCGACGCTGCTCAACGCCCGCGGCGTCCACGCTGCCGGCACCTCCGAGCTGGCCCTGACGCTCACGCTCGCCGCGCAGCGCGGCGTCCCCTGGATGCTCGAGGGACATCGCGAGCAGCACTGGCAGGACAAGCACTTCGAGCCCGGGCTGGCCGACCAGCGCGTCCTCGTGGTCGGCTACGGCGACATCGGGCAGGCCATCGTGCGCCGGCTGCAGCCGTTCGAGCCCGTGATCACCGTGGTCGCGAGCCGGGCCCGCGAGGGCGACGACCTGGTCGAGCAGGTCCACGGGATCGACGAGCTCCCCGACCTCGTGCCGGAGCAGGACGTGATCATCCTCATCGTCCCGCACACGGACCGCACCGACCGGCTGGTCGACGCCGACTTCCTCGCCTCGATGAGGGAGGGCGCGCTCCTCGTCAACGTCGCGCGCGGTCGGATCGTCGACACGGACGCCCTCGTCGAGGCGACGCGGACCGGGCACGTGCGCGCCGCCCTGGACGTGGTCGACCCCGAGCCGTTGCCCGACGGGCACCCCCTGTGGTCCACCCCGGGCGTCCTGATCGCGCCGCACGTCGGCGGGTTGGCGCACGGGTTCTGGCGCCGCGCGAGCGATCTCGTCCGTCGCCAGCTCGAGCACATCGCGTCGGACGAGCCGCTCGACAACGTCGTGGAGGTCGCGGCGACCGAGCGGTGAGAGGATCGGACCATGGCTGAGCAGATCTCGGTGACCCGCAACGACAGCCTGCACCGCTACGAGGTGCGGGTCGACGGCGAGCTGGCGGGCTTCGCCGACGCCCACCTCGAGGGTGACGGCGCCGGCGGTGGCGTGGTCGTCGTGCCGCACACGGAGGTGGACCCCGCCTTCGGCGGGAGAGGACTGGGCTCGGCGCTGGTCAGGGGGCTGCTCGAGGACGTGCGCGAGCGCGGCCTGCGGGTGCGGCCGCTGTGCTCGTTCGTGGCGGCCTATCTCGACAAGCACCCGGAGCACGCCGACCTGCGGGTCTGACGACTCAGACAGGGTCAGACGGGCCGGTCGGTCTCGTTCTCGGTCTCGGTCTCGGTCTCGGAACCTGTCTCCGTCAGCGCGCCCTCCAGCACCGCCAGCAGGTGGTTCTCGAGGTCGTCCGCTCCGACCTGCGTCGGGTCCAGCAGGTGCTGCAAGGCCCCGCCCTGGAAGGTCGCGAAGAGCAGGCGCGCCAGCTCGAGGCTGCTGATCGGCAGGCGTATGCCGTGCCGGCGCAGGTAGACCTCCAGCGTGGCCGCCGTCTCCTCGTGGCCCCGCGCCACGACCTCGCGCCAGGCCGCCCCCGCCTCGGGGTCCCGGATCGCGTGCAGCATGAACTCGGTCTGCAGCAGCAGCCACTGCTGGCGCTCGCCGGGCTGGTCGGACCACAGGGTCAGCACCCCGTGCAGCAGCTCTCGCGGGGACAGGTCGTCCTGCTCGGACAGCTCGCGGACGCGGTCGCGCAGACGCGCGGTCCGCTGGGCGACGAGCTCGACGACCAGCTCGTCGCGCGAGGCGAAGTTGGAGTAGAACGCTCCGCGCGTGAATCCCGCGCGCTCGCAGACGTCCTCGACGCTCGTGCCGTGGAACCCACGCTCGGCGAAGGCCTGCGACGCCGCGGCGAGGATCCGCTGGCGCGTGGCCTCGCGACGGGCGGATCGCGGTGCGGTGTCACTCCGAGTGGTCATGGCATCACGATACACCCATGAATTGAATACGGGAATGAATCAGGATACGATCCTGTATTAGAAGATGTACCGACAGTCCTCCCAGGAGGATCACCCGAGCCCGGTCGATCCCGGGCACCAAGGAGCAACGCGTCATGGCGCTCATCGCCCGCGCAGCAGCCGTCGACGGGCCCCACGGCCCGCTGCTCCTGCCCACCTCGCTGGCCGCCCGCAAGGGAGAGGTGACGCTCGTCGCCGGTGACCCGGGGCCGGCCGCCACCACCCTCGCCCTGGCCCTCGGAGGCCGCGTCCGTCTCGACGACGGGAGCATCACGTGCAACGGCGACCCGGAGCCGCACGTCCGGCGCCGCCGAGTCGCCCTCGTCGACGTCCCCGGCGTGACCGAGCCCGAGCCCGGCCTGCCCGTCGAGGTCGTCGTGGGGGAGGAGCTGGCCCTCGCCGGCCTCCCCTCCCGGCGCGCCGACATCCGCGCCTTCCTGCGCGAGCGTGGCGCCGAGGAGCGCTCCTCGCAGCGGTGGGAGTCCCTCGAGCCCGCCGAGCACGTCCGCTGGCTGGCCGAGATCTCCGCGCAGCGCGAGGACGTCACCGCCGTCGTGCTGACCGGCCCGGACCGGTGGGGCGGGTCTCCGCACGCGTGGCACGGCACCGCCCAGGTCCTCGCCGACCAGGGCCTGGTCGTCGTGGTGCTGGCGACGCACTCGAGCGTCCGTCTCCTCGGCCTCGAGACCACCTACGAGCTGGGAGTGTCCGCATGAGAGTCCATCGCCTGGCCATGGCCGAGCTGCGACGCCTGACCAGCGGGCCGCTGCTGCGCCTCGCGCTCGCCGCCATGCTCGTCATACCGACCCTGTATGCCGGTCTGTACCTCTATGCCAACCGGGACCCCTATGCCAACCTGCGCGACATCCCCGCCGCCGTCGTGGTGGAGGACGCCGGGACCACGCTGGCCTCGGGCGAGCGCATGGCGGTGGGCGACCAGGTCGCCAAGACCCTCGTCGACGGCAAGACCTTCGACTGGCACCGCGTCTCCCGGGCCGACGCCGTCAAGGGCGTCGACGAGGAGCACTACGACTTCGCGCTGATCATCCCGGCGGGGTTCTCGGCCGACCTGGCGTCGGCGGGCTCCACCTCGCCGCGGCAGGCCCACCTGGAGCAGTACACCAACGACACCAACGGTTACCTGGCCCGCACGATCTCCAACAACGTGGTCGCCGAGGTCACGAAGTCGGTCGCCTCTCAGGTCAGCTCCACGGCGGCGGCACAGCTGCTGGACGGGTTCGGCACGATCCACGGCAAGATGCAGCAGGCCGTCGACGGGGCCGGACAGCTCGCCACCGGGGCGGGGCAGCTGGGTGACGGCGCAGGACGGTTGTCCACCGGTGCCGGCTCGCTGCGTGACGGCGCCGTCCAGCTCCGCGACGGCGCGAACCGCCTGGCCACCGGGGCGGACTCGGCCCGGTCCGGGGCGGCCACGCTCGCCGACGGGGCCGGGCGGCTGGACGACGGGCTGGCGACGCTGGACAGCAAGACCGCTGACCTGCCCGGCCAGACCGCCCAGCTGGCGTCCGGCGCTCGTCAGGTCGCCGACGGCAACGCCGCGCTGGCCAAGGGTGCGAGCCAGCTCGCGTCCGGCGCCACCGCTGCCTCCACGGGAGCGGGGCAGCTCAAGGCCGGCGCGGACACTCTGCACACCGGTGCGGCCAAGGTCGCGGCCGGCGCCCACCAGGTCGCCGACGGCAACGCCAAGGTCGCCGAGGCGGGCAGGCTCGCCAAGGACGGGGCCGCGCAGATCGACCGCGCCCGCAAGGAGCACCAGGGCGAGGTCCAGCAGCAGGTCGACGGACTGACCCAGCAGGTGCAGGACCTCGGCTCCGCGATCGACGCTCTCCCTCAGGACGATCCGGCCCGGGCGCGCCTGCAGCGCATCCACGACGCCCTGCAGACCCGCCTCACGACCGCTGACCGCGACCTGGCGGCCCTCGACTCGGCTCTCGACGAAGCCTCGGCCACCGTGACCAGCGCGTCCGGCAAGCTCACGACCCTCGCCGAGGGGTCCCAGCAGGTCGCGGCCGGTGCCGACCAGCTCACGTCGGGCAGCGCCACCCTCGCCGCCAAGCTGGGCGAGCTGCAGGCCGGGACGGGCAGGCTCGCCACGGGTGCCACCACCCTGTCGGCCGGAGCCACCAAGGCGGCCACCGGCGCCGGCCGGGTCGCCGACGGTGCCGACACGCTCGCCGCCGGCTCCGCCCAGCTGCACGACGGGATCGCCGCGGCCCATGCGGGCAGCACCAAGCTGGACGACGGCGCCACGCGCCTGAGCTCCGGCCTCGGCACCCTCGCCACCGGCGCCCACACCCTGGCCACGGGCGAGACCAAGGCCGTCGAGGGGGCTCAGCAGCTGGCCACCGGCGCCGGGCAGCTCCGCGACGGCGCGACCAAGGCCCAGCAGGGCGCCCAGACGCTGCACGACCAGCTGGCCGCGGGCGTCAAGCAGGTGCCCGCCTACACCCAGCAGCAGCGCGAGGCCGCCGCGCAGACGGTCGGCAACCCGCTCGCCGTCCAGGCGAGCAACCCCGCCGAGGCCGCGAACTATGGCGCCGGGCTCGCCCCGTTCTTCGTGAGCCTCGCCCTCTGGATCGGCGCCTACGTCCTGTTCCTGCTGGTCAAGGCCCTGTCCAACCGCGCTCTCGCCGCGCAGCAGCCGGCCTGGCGGGTCGCGGTGAGCGGCTGGATGACGCCGGCGCTGCTCGCCGCGGGCCAGTCCTTCCTGCTCTTCTGGCTGGTCCTCGAGGGGCTGGGCTTCCACGTCGAGCACCCCGTGTGGGCCATCGGGTTCATGGCCTTCGTCTCCATCACGTATGCCGCGATCCTGCACGCGCTCACCGCCCGGTTCGGCGCGGTCGGCAAGTTCGTCGGGCTCGTGCTCCTGGTCGTGCAGCTCGTCTCGGCGGGCGGGACCTTCCCCTGGCAGACCCTGCCCGGGCCCCTGCAGGCGCTGCACCACGTCCTGCCCATGACCTACGCCATCGACGGGCTGCGCCACCTGATGTATGGCGGCCGCATGGCCTTCGTCGCCCTCGACGTCGCCGTGCTGGCGGCATACCTCGGGGTCGCCCTGGTGGCCGCGGGCTGGGCGGCGCACCGGGCCCGCATCTGGACCCCGGCCAGGATCAAGCCGGACCTGGTGCTCTGACCCGGTCGGGTGCGAGACGGGGGCAAGCCCCCGGAACTCCGGGTGGGTCCGGCACGCTGTAGCCAGGACCGGACCCACCCACCTCCGGTCGACCCGCACCCCACTGCTCGCCCCCTCAGCCCACGCCCCTCAGCCCCCAGCAGGAGCCCCCCATGCCGGCCAGCCCGTTCGCCATCGATCCGTGGTGCCTCGTCGAGGAGGACGTCGACCCGCAGCGCCTGGGGCTGACCGAGGCGCTGCTGACCGTCTCCAACGGCGTCATCGGCCTGCGCGGTGCGCTGGAGGAGGGCGACCCGGCGTTCGAGACCGGGGTCTTCGTCAGCGGCGTCCACGAGACCTTCCCCCTGTCCTACCCCGAGAAGGGGTACGGCGACCCCGACCAGGGCCAGGCCCTGATCAACGTCCCCGACGGCATGCGGGTCCGGCTGCTCGTCGGCGACGCACCCCTGGACATCACGGCCGGCACGGTCCACGAGCACCGCCGGGTGCTGGACATGCGCAGCGGCACCCTCGTGCGCGAGCTGGACTGGAGCGCACCCGAGGGCGAGCGCGTCCGGGTCACGACAGGGCGGCTGACGTCGCTGGTGGAGCGCTCGCTGGCGGCCGTGCGCTACGAGGTCGAGGCGGTCGAGGGGCCGGTGCGCCTGGTCGTGCAGTCCGACCTCGCCGCCAACGACACCGAGCCGATCATCGACAACGACGACCCGCAGGTCGCCGCGGCGCTGCGCAAGCCCTATCGCGGCCTGCGCCGCACCGAGTGCGGGGACGGTGGTGTCCTCGTCCACGAGACCATCCGCAGCGGAGTGCAGGTCGGGTCCGGCTGCGACCACGTGGTGACGGTCACGCGCGCGGACGGCCGGGTCGAGCGGGTGCACCCGCGGGTCGTCGTCGACGAGGACCACGTCCGCACCACCACGGTCGTCGAGCTCGAGGCGGGGGAGCGCCTGACGATGCTCAAGCTGCTGGCCTACGTGCGCGACGGGGACCGCCCCGACGGCGTGCTCGGTGACCACGTCCGCGCCCACCTGGCGGTCGGGCACGACCTCGGGTGGGAGCAGCTGGTCGCGGGCAACCGGGAGCACCTCGACGCGTTCTGGGACGACGTGCACCTGGAGATCGACGGTGACGACGAGCTGCAGCAGGCCCTGCGCTACGCCCTCTTCCAGGTCTACCAGTCCAGCGCGCTGATCGAGGACGCCCCGATCGGCGCCAAGGGGCTGACCGGTGGCGGCTACAGCGGCCACACGTTCTGGGACATCGAGGGATTCGTCGTGCCGACGCTGACGATGATCGCCCCGCGCGCGGCCCACAACCTCCTCCGCTGGCGGTCCTCGACGATCGGCGCCGCCCGCGAGCGCGCGGAGCAGCTCGGGCTGCGGGGCGCGTCCTTCCCGTGGCGCACGATCGACGGGCACGAGGCCTCGGGCTACTGGCCGGCCGGGACCGCGGCGATGCACGTCAACGCCGACATCGCCCGCGCCTTCGACCTCTACCGCCACGTCTGGGGCGAGCTGCAGTTCGAGCGGGCCCACGGCGTCGAGGTGCTGGTCGAGACGGCCCGGCTCTGGATCTCGTTGGGGCACACCGACCGTCAGGGGCACTGGCACCTCTACGGGCTCACCGGCCCGGACGAGTACACCGCTGCCGTCGACGACAACGTCTTCACCAACCTCATGGCGGCTCGCAACCTGCGGGCTGCGGTCGCCTCGTGCGGACGTCATCCCGACCGGGCGCGCGAGCTGGGCGTCAGCAGCGACGAGCTCGCGGACTGGTCCCGGGCGGCCGAGGCCGTCCACGTCCTCTACGACGAGCACCTCGGGGTCCACCCGCAGTGCGAGAGCTTCACGGAGTACGACGAGTGGGACTTCGAGTCCTGGGGCGACCGCTATCCCGTGCAGGAGCACGCGCCCTACGTCCAGATCTATCGCCACCAGGTGGTCAAGCAGGCCGACCTCGTCCACGCCCTGTGGTGGTGCGGGGACGACTTCACCGACGAGCAGATCGCCCGCGACCTCGACTACTACGAGGCCCGCACGGTCCGCGACTCCTCCCTCTCGGCGGGGATCCAGTCGGTGGTGTGCATCCAGGCGGGCCACCTCGGGCTGGGTCTGGACTACCTGCGCGAGGCCGCCCAGGTGGACCTGCACGACCTGCAGGGCAACACCGAGCAGGGCCTGCACCTGGCCTCCCTGGCCGGGGCCTGGCTGGCGCTCACCGCGGGTCTCGGCGGCCTGCGCGAGGACGGCCCGCTCGTCCAGCTGTCCCCGCGGCTGCCCGACGGGCTGCGTGGCTATCGCTTCAGGTTCCTGTGGCGCGACGCCCGCATCGAGGTGCACGCGGGCGACGAGGTCACGGTCAGCGTGGCGGGCGTCGACTCCCTCGACGTCGTCCTCTACGGCGAGGAGGTCACGATCACGCCCGAGGAGCCGGCCGTCGTGCCCCGGCGCTCGGTCGAGCCGCTGCTGTCCGCGCCGCGCCAGCCGGTCGGCCGGTCGCCCCGCGACGTCGCCGATGCGTGATCATGGCCGTATGACGGACACCTCCCGCACCCTGCTGCTGATGCGTCACTCCGAGGCCACCCACGGCGGGGGCTCCGACCACGCCCGCACCCTCACGAGCCGGGGTCGCGACGACTCGAGCGCAGCGGGACGCTGGCTCGCCGAGCACGTCGGTGCGCTGGACCTCGCGGTCGTCTCGAGCGCGACGCGCACGCGCCAGACCTGGGAGGCGGCGACCGAGGGAGGCGCGCAGGCGGCGTCGGTGGACCTGTCGGACGAGGTCTACGACGCCGGCCTCGACGAGCTGCTCGCCCTGTTGACGCACCTGCCCGACGAGGCCCGAACCGTGCTCGTGCTCGGGCACGCCCCGGGCATCCCCGCCCTCGCCAACACCATCGCCTCCGAGGACGGCCCGCGGGACATGGCCGAGGCCCTCGACCGCGGGTTCCCGACCACCACGCTGTGCCGCTTCGAGGTCGAGGGGGACTGGCTCGGCGTGGGGGCGGCCACCGCCGACCTCGTCGACGTGGTCGTCCGCCAGGACTGATCGACGTGCGGCTGCTCGTGACCGGCGGCACGGGGTGGGTCGGCCGCCACGTCGTGCGGGTGGCGCGGGCCGCAGGCCACGACGTGGTCGCCGCCTCCCGCAACCCGGGCGGCGACGGTCCGGGCGGCGACGGCCCCGGCGGCGTCCGGCTCGACGTGAGGGACGGCGCCGAGGTCCGCCGCTGCCTCGAGACCGTCCGCCCCGACGCGGTCGTGCACACGGCATACGACCAGCAGGACTGGGCCACGACGACCCTCGGCACGGTCCACGTCGTCCGCGCCTGCAGCCGGGTCGGGGCGCGCCTGGTCGCCCTGTCCAGCGACCTCGTCCTGCCGAGCCGCGAGGCCTGGTCGGACGAGACCGTCCCGCCCGCCCCCACCACGCCGTATGCCGCGGCGAAGGCCGCCTGCGAGGCCGCCGTGGCCGCCGCGCTCGACGACGCGGTGGTCGTCCGCACCTCTCTGGTCGTCGGCGCCGGCAGCAAGCACCACGCCCTGGTGCACGCCGTCGCGGCGGGGCAGGGGGCGCTCCGGGAGGACGAGATCCGTTGTCCCGTCCACGTCCTCGACCTGTCCGCCGCCCTGGTGGAGCTGGCTGTCAGGACCGACGCGGCGCCGGGCCTGCTGCACGTCGCCGGGCCGCAGGCGCTGAGCCGCCACGAGCTCGGTCTCGTGGTCGCGCGCCACGAGGGGCTGGACCCGGCGTCGCTGCCGGCGCAGCCCCGCGGCGACGCGCCCGGACCGGCCTGCGTGCGTCTGGACTCGACCCTGGCGACATCCCTGCTGCGCACCAGGATCCGTCCGGTCGACGAGGCGCTCGCCGCGGAGGGATCCGGCTGACAGGCCCCGTCGCGGTGGGCTCCGGCTGACGGGCCCCGTCGCGGAGGGATCCGGCTGACGGGGCCGTCGTGGCTCGCGTCGCGCGCAGGTGGTCAGCGCCCCGTGGAGGAGGGGGTCAGCGCCCCGTCGACGCGGGGAGGATCACGATGCGGTCGTCGCCGTCCCGCTCGTCCCCGCGGAAGGTGTTGCTGGTGATGATCCACAGCCGCCCGTCGGGGCCACGCTCGACCGTCCGCAGCCGGCCGTAGGTCCCCTGCAGGAGCGCCTGAGGCTCACCGGTCGTGCTGCCCTGCAAGGGGACTCGCCACAGCCGCTCGCCCCGGAGAGCGGCGACGTAGGCCGCGCCGTCGGCGCCGATGGCGAGCCCGCTGGGGGAGGCCTGGTCGGTGCTCCAGACCACCAGCGGGTCGGTGTACCGCGCGTCGCCGCCCCCCGCGGTGTCTTGTCGACGGCCCTCCACCGTCGGCCAGCCGTAGTCCCGCCCCTTCTCGATCAGGTTGAGCTCGTCCCAGGTGTTCTGCCCGAACTCCGTGGCCCACAGCCGCTGCTCACCGTCCCAGGCCAGTCCCTGCACGTTGCGGTGTCCGCGTGACCACACCGGGGACGAGGGGTCCGGGTTGCCGGGAGCGGGGGCGCCATCAGCGGTGACCCGCAGGATCTTGCCCCCGAGCGAGGACGGGTCCGGAGCCTGGTCACGCTCGGAGGCGTCCCCGGTCGGCACCCACAGCATCCCGTCCGGGCCGACCTTGATCCGGCCGCCGTTGTGGATCCCGCCCGAGGGGATGCCCGACAGGATGACGCGTTCCGGCACCAGACGGTCGCCCTCCAGCCGGAGCCTGGCCACCCGGTTGTCCTCGCCGGTGGTGTGATAGACGAAGACCCGCCGGTCCGTGGCGAACTCGCGCGAGACGGCGATCCCGAGCAGGCCGCCCTCGCCGTTGGCCTCGACCCCGTCGATGCGGCCCACCTCGACCGGCTGGGCGCCCTCGCGGACCCGCAGCACCCGCCCCTCGTCCCGGAGCGTGACCAGCGCGGAGCCGTCGGGCAGGAAGGCCAGCCCCCACGGCACGTCGAGCCCGGTCGCCACCTCGACGGGGCTGGTGGCGGTGGGCGTGGTGGCGCCCGACGTCGCCGAGCCTGGCGTCGCCGGCGAGGCTGGGGCCGTCGACGTGCTGGAGGTCGCTGGCGACGACGGTGCCGGGGAGGACGCTGACGAGGGCGTCGACGACGGTGACGGCGGCGAGCCGGTGCACGCCGTGACGGCGAGCAGGCCGGCGGTCAGCCCGGAGAGCAGCGGCAGGGCGAGGCGGCGGGGCTTCGGCATACGACCAGTCTGCGGGGGCGCCCCTGACCAGGCCACCCCGCCAACGTCCGTGACGTGGGACATGCTGCCCACATCGCGAGATTGGCGCGTGCCCCCTTTGACGCGGGGCCTCCGCTGGGGGACTGTTGACCCGTGGCCCGAATCCTCGTACTTCCCTAGCGCGCCGTCGATCTCCTGACAGCGCGCCACCCCTGCGTCCCGGCTCCCCGGGTCAGGGGTTTTTTCATGAGCACGTCCGACCGGCACGCACGATCGCCGGACCGGGCCCGCACAGGGTCGGCACCCGCCGACCCGACGACGATGTCATCCGAAAGTGGTGAGACACAGTGACCGACACCACGTCGACCGCTGCCACGCCCGCCCGGCCGGGCTCGCCCGCCCCCAACCCCTCCAGCGTCGCCGCCAGCGTGCGGCACCGGACGCCGGTCCAGGTCACGGGCGCGCAGAGCCTCGTCCTCGCCCTGGAGGCGCTCGAGGTAGACACCGTCTTCGGCATTCCCGGCGGAGCGATCCTCCCGGCCTACGACCCGCTCATGGACTCGAGCTCGGTGCGCCACGTCCTGGTGCGCCACGAGCAGGGCGCGGGGCACGCGGCCCAGGGCTACGCCTCCGCCACCGGCAAGGTCGGCGTGTGCATGGCCACCAGCGGTCCGGGTGCCACCAACCTCGTGACGCCGCTGCTGGACGCCCACATGGACTCCGTCCCGATGGTCGCGATCACGGGCCAGGTCGGCAGCGCCTCGATCGGCACCGACGCCTTCCAGGAGGCCGACATCCGCGGCATCTCGATGCCGATCACCAAGCACAACTACCTCGTGACCGACCCGGCCAAGATCCCGCAGGCGCTGGCCGAGGCGTTCCACATCGCCAGCACCGGCCGCCCCGGTCCGGTCCTCGTCGACATCACCAAGGACGCGCTCCAGGCGAGCACCACGTTCTCCTGGCCGCCGACCTTCGAGCTGCCGGGCTACCACCCGGTGACCCGGCCGCACCACAAGCAGATCCGCGAGGCCGCGCGCCTCATGCGCACCTCGCGCCGGCCGATCTTCTACGTCGGGGGCGGCGTGATCCGCGCCGAGGCGCACGAGGACCTGCGCCGCCTGGTGGAGCTCACCGGCATCCCCGTCGTCACGACGCTGATGGCCCGCGGCGCCTTCCCCGACTCGCACCCCCTGCACCTGGGCATGCCCGGCATGCACGGCTCGGTGGCCGCGGTCACCGGCCTGCAGAAGGCCGACCTGCTGATCACCCTCGGCGCGCGCTTCGACGACCGGGTTACCGGCCAGCTGTCGACCTTCGCGCCGGGCGCGGCGGTCATCCACGCCGACATCGACCCCGCCGAGATCGGCAAGAACCGCGTCGCCGACGTGCCGATCGTGGGCGACGCCAAGGAGGTCATCCGCGATCTCATCGACACCATCAAGGCCGACCAGGCCGCGGGCGACGTCGCCGACTACGCCGAGTGGGTGGCCACCGCCACGGGCTGGAAGGCGACCTACCCCGTCGGCTACGTCCACGACGACGAGACGACGATCGCCCCGCAGGCCGTCATCGAGCGGCTCGGCGAGCTCGTCGGGCCCGACGCGATCTACTGCGCCGGCGTCGGCCAGCACCAGATGTGGAGCTCGCAGTTCATCCGCTACGAGCGGCCGCGGCAGTGGCTCAACTCCGGTGGTGCCGGGACGATGGGCTACTCCGTGCCTGCGGCCATGGGCGCCAAGGCCGGCGACCCGGACCGCGTCGTGTGGGCGATCGACGGCGACGGGTGCTTCCAGATGACCAACCAGGAGCTGGCCACCTGCGTCGTCAACGACATCCCGATCAAGGTTGCCATCATCAACAACTCGAGCCTCGGCATGGTGCGCCAGTGGCAGACGCTCTTCTACAACGAGCGCTACTCCAACACCGACCTGCACACCTCTCACGACCAGATCCGGATCCCGGACTTCGTCAAGCTCGCCGAGGCCTACGGCTGCGTCGGGCTGCGGTGCGACGACCCCGCCAAGATCGACGAGACGATCCAGGCCGCGATGGAGATCAACGACCGGCCCGTCGTGGTCGACTTCGTGGTGAGCCGCGACGCGATGGTGTGGCCCATGGTCCCCGCCGGCGTGAGCAACGACGAGATCCAGATCGCCAAGGGCATGGCCCCGAATTGGAGTGATGACGAGTGAGCAAGCACACCCTGTCCGTGCTCGTGGAGAACAAGCCCGGCGTCCTCACCCGCATCGCCGCGCTGTTCTCGCGCCGCGGCTACAACATCGAGGCGCTCGCCGTCGGCGAGACCGAGCACCCCGAGATCTCGCGCATGACGATCCGCGTCGACGTCGACGTGCTCCCGCTCGAGCAGGTGACCAAGCAGCTCAACAAGCTCGTCGAGGTGCTCAAGGTCGTCGAGCTCCAGGCCGACCAGTCGGTCCAGCGGCACATCATCCTGGTCAAGGTCCGGGCCGACGCGGCCCACCGCGGCCAGGTGATGGAGGTCGTCGAGATGTTCCGCGCCAAGGTCGTCGACGTCGGGCCCGACACGATCGTCGTCGAGGCCACCGGCAACGTCCTCAAGCTCGAGGCGCTGCTGCGCACGCTGGAGCCCTTCGGCGTCAAGGAGCTGGTGCAGTCCGGCCTCGTCGCCATCGGCCGCGGCTCCCGCTCCATCACCGACCGCAGCAACCGCGGCTGACCGTCCATCGGCCGTATGCCGAGACGCCCGGTCTCGGCATACGGCCCATCCCCGTTAGATAGACGCACGACCACCCACGAAGGAGACCAGCCCATGGCTGCTGAGATGTTCTACGACGACGACGCCGACCTGTCCCTGATCCAGGGGCGCAAGGTCGCCGTCATCGGCTACGGCTCGCAGGGTCACGCCCACGCGCTCAACCTGCGCGACTCGGGCGTCGACGTGCGCGTCGGCCTGGCCGAGGGCTCCAAGAGCCGCGCCAAGGCCGAGGCCGAGGGCCTGCGCGTCCTCACCGTCGCCGAGGCCGTCAAGGAGGCCGACGTCGTCGTCATCCTCACGCCCGACCAGGTGCAGCGCACCGTCTACGCCGAGGAGATCCAGCCCAACCTCAACGAGGGCACGGCGCTGGTCTTCGGCCACGGCTTCAACATCCGCTTCGACTACATCGTGCCCGAGGCTGGCTCCGACGTGCTCATGGTCGCCCCCAAGGGCCCCGGCCACCTCGTGCGCCGCGAGTACACCGACGGCCGCGGCGTCCCCGTGATCGTCGCCGTCGAGCAGGACCCCTCCGGCCAGGCCTGGGAGCTCGCGAAGTCCTACGCCAAGGCGATCGGCGGTCTGCGGGCCGGCGGCATCAAGACGACCTTCACCGAGGAGACCGAGACCGACCTGTTCGGCGAGCAGGCCGTGCTCTGCGGCGGCGCCTCGCAGCTGGTCATGTACGGCTTCGAGACGCTCACCGAGGCGGGCTACCAGCCCGAGGTCGCGTACTTCGAGTGCCTGCACGAGCTCAAGCTCATCGTCGACCTGATGATCGAGGGCGGCATCGCCAAGCAGCGCTGGTCCATCTCGGACACGGCGGAGTTCGGCGACTACGTCTCGGGGCCGCGCGTCATCTCCCCGGAGGTCAAGGACAACATGAAGGCCGTCCTCGCGGACATCCAGGACGGCACCTTCGCCAAGCGCTTCATCGACGACCAGGACGCCGGCGCACCGGAGTTCAAGCGCCTCCGCGAGCAGGGCGCCCAGCACCCGATCGAGGCCACCGGGCGCAAGCTCCGCGGTCTGATGAGCTGGGTCAAGGACACCGACTCGGACTACGTCGAGGGCTCCGCCGCCCGCTGACCTACCTCAGGTAGTCACATCCGCCCGCCTTCGCACGCCAGGCGGATGTGTCGAACCTAGGCGGATCTGCGGATCTGCGGGATCCGGAGCCGCTCATTTCCGCTCCGCCTGTTCTCCGCCTTGCCGAGGGCGCTTCACCCATCGCGGGTGGGGCGCCCTCGGTCGTATGCCGAACCGCCCGGCGTCACTCGCGGGTGGCGTGCTGCGGCGTCGGATCCCTGCTGCAGGCGACCACGTGCGCCACGACGTCATACGGCCTCTGCAAGGAGCCACCGACGCCTCCCGGGCCTGCGACGCCAGATCCGCCCGGCTTGGTCACATCAGCCCGGCTTGGTCACATCAGCCCGGGTCGGTCACATCAACCCGGGTCGATCACATCGACCTGGCGTGCGAAGGCGGGCGGATGTGACTACCTGAGGTAGGTCAGGCCCAGAGGAGGTCGTCGAGGACGTCCTGCACGAGGGCGCGACCGGCCATGGTCGTGCCCTCGAGCCGGGTGCCGGCCCGCTGCGCGTCGAGCGCCCGCCGCACGACGACCTCGTGCTCGGGGCGCCGCTCCAGCAGCCACTCGCCGCCGGCGAGCTTGCTGACCAGCTCGCCGGTCTCGGCGAACCTCAGCGCCCGGCAGGCGTTGAGGACGGCGTAGGCCTCGTCGGCGTTCTCGACGCCCCAGGTCAGCTCGTCGACGAGCTGGGCCAGCACCTCGTCCGGGTCGACCTCGCCGAGCAGCTCGGCGGGGGCCGGGCCGTGCAGGACGATGCCGACGGCACGCACCACGGCGAGGTGGAGGAGCAGGTCGGGGTCGCCGTCGCCCCGGTCGAGCACGACCCGCGAGTCGCGGTGCGCCCCACCGGAGACCGTCACGTGCAGCGCGAACTCCCACGGGTCGTGCGGCGACTCGGCCAGGGAGCGGCGGATGACGCTGAGCTCCAACGGCGTCCGCTCGTCACCGACGGCCGAGACGGCGGCCCCGACGGCCGTCCAGTCGCGCCCGTCGGTCGCGCCGCCCTCGACGTCGCTCACGACCGCGAGCACGTCCAGGTCGCTGTGTCCCGGGACGAACCCGCCGAGCGCCGCGGAGCCGTGGACGTAGGCGCCGACCAGGTCGTCGCCGAGCTGCTCGCGCAGCGCCGACAGGATGCGGTCGGCCAGGGGCTGCCAGGGGATCGTCATACGGCCCACTCCATCACAGGGGACCACCGAACGGGCTGCGAGGCCCACGGCCGCCCTGGTGGACCTGGCGCGTGCGACGGTGCTCAGGGCACCTGCGTGCCCGTCGCAGTGGTGGACGTGGTGTCGGTCGGGGCGACCACCGCCTGCTGCTGGGCGGGAAGCCCGAAGTACGACGCCAGGCCGACCCCGCCCGCCATGAATCCGCCTGCGCCGCAGACGAAGGCGTCCTTGACGGACTCGCCCGCCGTCTCGTTGCCGGCGGTCGATCCGGCCGGTGCCGGGGGAGTGGCCGCACTGGTCGCGGTCGTCGCCGCCACGTGTGCGGTGCCCCGGAGAGGCAGGTCGCGCGAGCTGTCCCCGACCCACAGCGCGTGGTCCCCGGCGGCCCGGACCCACCGGTCCTGCGACGTGTCCCAGTGGGACAGGTCGCGGGCCGTCACCGTGAGCGTCACGCGCCGCGACCCGCCGGGCGCCAGCTCGATCTTGGCGAAGTCCTTCAGCGCGCGGGGTGTGGCGGCCACGCCCGCGGGCTGGTCGGCATACAGCTGTGGCACGGTCGAGCCGGCCCTCGACCCGGTGTTGCGCACCGTCAGCGAGACGGGGAAGGAGCCGTCCGCCTGCTCGGCCCCGACGACGAGGTCGCTGTAGGAGAAGGTCGTGTAGGACAGGCCCGAGCCGAAGGCGAAGGCCGGGGTGAGGCCCTGCTGGGCGTACCAGCGGTAGCCGACGGCGAGACCCTCGGCGTGGTCGCCCCCCGGGAACCGGTCGCGGGCGGCCGCGGGGAGCTGCGCCTGCGAGGCGGGGAAGGTGACGGGCAGCCGCCCGGAGGGGTTGCGCCGGCCGTAGAGGAGGTCGGCCAGCACCGTGCCGTAGTCCTGGCCGGGGTACCACGCGGAGAGCAGGGCCTTGGCGCCGCGGGCGGGCGAGACGTCCACGGGGGCGCCGGTGTCGAGGACGACCACGGTGTTGGGATTGGCCCGGGTGACGGCCTCCAGCACGAGCCGGTCGGTCAGCGACAGCTGCAGGTCCCACTCGTCCTTGGACTCCGTCATCAGCTTGCTGACGACGACCACGGCCACGTCGGCGCCACGGGCCTTGTCCGCCGCGACGCTCGGCAAGGCTCCGGTGTATGACGTGAACGACGCACCCGTGCGCGCCGCCTCGGCCGAGAGCGCCTGCAGGGGCGTCGTGATCCGGTCGGCGATCACGTGCGCGCTGCCGCCGCCGGATCCCAGGGCGTTGCGGCCGGCGGCCGAGCCGATCACCGCGATGCTCCGGGTGGTGGCGGGGTCGAGGGGGAGCAGGCCGTCGTTCTTGAGCAGGACCGTGCCGGCGGCCGCCACGTCCCGGCCCACCTGGGCGTTGGCGGTGGTGGTGACCCGAGCCCCGGGCGTCCCGGTGGCCGGTCGGTCGAACACGCCGCGCTCGAACATCGGCGTGACGATCCGGGTGACCATGCCGTCGAGGCGCTGCGGGGCCACCCGCTTCTCGGCGAGCGCGGTGCGCAGCCGCGTGTCGTAGTAGCACGCGTCGGGCATCTGCAGGTCGAGCCCGGCGTTGGCGGAGGCGACCGACGCGTGCATCCCGAACCAGTCGCTGACCGTGAAGCCGCGGAAGCCCATCTGCCCCTTGAGGACCTGGGTCATCGTGTAGGTGTCGTTGCAGGCGTGCACCCCGTTGACCTTGTTGTAGCTGCACATCACCGAGTCCACGCCGGCCGCCACGAGCTTCTCGTAGGGCGCGAGGTACAGCTCCTGCAGGGTGCGCTCGTCGACCCGGGCGTCCCCGGCATCGGTGTTGCGGGAGGTCTCCTGGGTGTAGGCCGCCAGGTGCTTGGCGGTCGCGAGCACGCCCTGGGACTGGATGCCGTGGGTCTCGGCGACGGCCAGCTCGGAGACCAGCTCCGGGTCCTCGCCGAGGTCCTCGAAGTGCCGGCCGGCGCGCGGGTCGCGGGCGATGTCGATGCCCGGGCCGAGGGCCAGGTTGGCGCCCTTGCCGCGAGCCTCCTCGCCGATCACCGCTCCGTAGCGCCGGGCCAGGTCCCGGTCCCACGTCGCCCAGAGCGCGATCGGCGCCGGCAGCTGGGTCACGCCGGTCGCGGCGTTGCCGATCCCCGCCGGACCGTCCGTCGCGGTCAGGGCGGGGATGCACAGGCGGCCGTTGGCCGCGACCTGACCGGCCTGGACGGGTCCGTATGGCGCCAGCGGGGCCGCCGTGCCGTGCACCATCTGGATCTTGTCGTCGAGGGTCATCGCGGCGAGGAGCTTCGCGGCCCGCTCCGCGGAGGGGGCGGTGGAGCCGACCCAGGGGCAGGGGCTCTCGGCCGCGACGGCCGCGGGGACGGCGACGCCCGGTCCCACCGACAGGGCGGTGAGGGCGAGCGGGGCGAGGGCCAGGGCCAGGGCTGGACGGACGCGCATGCGGGACTCCTTCGTCGACGGTTGCTGCGCGCAGCGTACTCACGAGTAACCCCGGGCGAAACCCCCGGCTCGTGACCTGGATGGACGAGCGGCCCCCGCGGAACCGGAGCCGTGCATCAGGCGAAGGGAAAGGTCCCGTGCTCGACGTAGCGGGGGCGTCCGCCGGGACCCTGCCCGAGGTGCGACTCGACCAGCGAGACGGTGTCCACGGTCCACGTCGGCCCGGCATACGTGTCGAGGACCTGCAGCCACCGGCGGACATCCCTTGGCTGACCGAGCCGGGCGAGCGTGAGGTGGGCGCGGAAGGGTCCGCCCTCGACCTGTGTCCCCGCGGCGTTGGCGGCCGAGCGGCAGCGGCGGGCCAGGGGGTCCAGGCCGTCGAGCGGGTCGTCGACACCCAGCCACAGGACCCGCGCGTCGGCCGTGCCGGGGAAGGCCCCGCCGCCGGTCAGCCGCAGGTCGAACGACTCGGTCTGCAGGCTCAGCTCGTCCAGCCGCTCCTCGAGCCGCTCGAGCGACAGGGGGGACACGGTCGGCAGGAAGGCCAGCGTCAGGTGCCACTGCTCGGGCCGCGCCCACCGCAGGTCGGGGTCGGCGTCCAGGCGGGGCTCGAGGAAGGTCTCGAGGTCGGCGAGCACCTCCTCGGGCGGGGTCACGGCGAGGAACATTCGGCGTCCACGGGGCATCGCCCCAGCATGCCAGCGACCCCTCCCCAAGGCACCACTGCGTGATGCCCGTTTCCGACGTAGGGTGACCGTGTCGAAGGAGATCCCATGGACGTGAAGAAGACCCTCCTGTCGTGGCCCGTGGTGCGGCAGGTCACCGGCGGCGACCCGCTCGGACGCGGATCGGCCGCGCAGTCGGCCCGCACCGCCGCGCTGCAGCCGCGCACCGTCACGGCCGACTCGGTCGCCCACAGCGTGTGTCCGTACTGCGCCGTCGGATGTGCGCAGAAGGTCTTCGTCAAGGACGGCAAGGTCGTCCAGATCGAGGGCAACCCGGACTCGCCGGTCTCGCGGGGCAAGCTGTGCCCCAAGGGTTCGGCCAGCGAGCAGCTCGTCAACTCCCCGAACCGTCAGACGACGATGCTCTACCGCCGCCCCTACGCCACGGAGTGGGAGCCGATCGAGCGCGACAAGGCCGTGGACATGGTCGTCGACCGCATCCTTGACACGCGCCGTCGCACCTGGCAGGACCACGACGACGATGGGCGCCCCCTGCGGCGCACCATGGGCATCGCCGCCCTCGGAGGAGCGACCCTCGACAACGAGGAGAACTACCTCATCAAGAAGCTGTTCACGGCCATGGGCGCGATCCAGATCGAGAACCAGGCTCGTATTTGACACAGCGCCACGGTTCCCAGTCTGGGAGCCTCGTTCGGTCGTGGCGGCGCCACGAACTTCGTGCAGGACCTCGCCAACTCCGACTGCATCGTGATCCAGGGCTCCAACATGGCGGAGGCCCACCCGGTGGCCTTCCAGTACGTCGTGGAGGCCAAGCGTCGCGGTGCCACGGTGATCCACGTCGACCCCCGGTTCAGCCGCACCTCCGCGCTGGCGCACCGGCACGTCGGCATCCGCGCGGGCAGCGACATCGTCTTCCTCGGCGCGATCATCAACTACATCCTGTCCAACGACCTGCACTTCGAGGAGTACGTCCGGGCCTACACCAACGGGCCGGTCATCCTCCGCGAGGACTTCCAGGACGTCGACGAGCTGGACGGTGTCTTCTCGGGCTACGACCCCGAGACGGCCAGCTACGACAACGACAGCTGGATGTATGCCGCGACCGACGACGGCACCGAGGAGTCGCAGGCGTCCAAGCAGGAGCGGGCCGCCGGTGACGAGCACGGTGCCAGCGGCCCTTCGCTGCCCGGGGCCGACCGGGTCCGACGCGACGAGTCCATGCAGGACCCGCGCAGCGTGTTCCAGGTGCTCAAGCGGCACTACGCCCGCTACACCCCCGAGGTGGTCGAGCAGACCTGCGGCATCTCCCGGGAGGACTTCGACTTCGTCGCCCAGGCGATGACCCGCAACTCGGGCCGCGAGCGCACCACGGCGTTCTGCTACGCGGTCGGCTGGACCCAGCACTCGGTGGGCGCGCAGTACATCCGGACCGCCTGCATCATCCAGCTGCTGCTGGGCAACGTCGGCCGTCCCGGCGGCGGTGTGATGGCGCTGCGCGGGCACGCCTCGATACAGGGGTCGACCGACATACCGACGTTGTTCAACCTGCTGCCCGGCTATCTCCCGATGCCCAAGGCCGGGGTCCACGACTCCCTTGAGGACTACCTCGGCACCATCTCGACCGACGACCAGAAGGGCTTCTGGACCGAGGCCGACAGCTACACCGTGAGCCTGCTCAAGGCGTGGTGGGGCGACAAGGCGACCGCCGCCAACGACTGGTGCTTCGACTATCTGCCGCGACTGACGGGCGACCACGGGACCTACCGCACGACCATGGACATGATCGACGGCAAGGTCGAGGGCTACTTCCTGCTCGGGCAGAACCCCGCGGTCGCCTCGGCGCACGGTCGGCTGCAGCGCGACGGCCTGGCCAGCCTCAAGTGGCTCGTGGTCCGCGACCTGCGCCTGATCGAGTCGGCGACCTTCTGGCAGAGCTCGCCGGAGATCGAGTCGGGGGAGCGGTCCCCCGAGACGATCGGGACCGAGGTCTTCTTCTTCCCGGCGGCCTCCCACGTTGAGAAGGCCGGCACCTTTACCCAGACCCAGCGCATGCTGCAGTGGCGCGAGCAGGCGGTGCTGCCGCCGGCCGACGCCCAGAGCGAGCTGGACTTCTTCTACGACGTCGGGGTGCGCATCCGGGAGCGCCTCGCGGCGTCCAGGGACGAGCGCGACCGCCCCCTGCTCGACCTCACGTGGGACTACCCCCTCAACGAGCACGGCGAGGTCGACGGCGAGGCCGTGCTGATGGAGATCAACGGCCGCTACCTCACGGGGGACAAGGCAGGCCAGCCCCTGCCGCTGTTCACGGCGATGAGGGCGGACGGCTCCACCGAGGGCGGCTGCTGGATCTACACCGGCGTGTTCAAGGACGGCGTCAACCAGGCCAACCGGCGCAAGCCGCGGTTCGAGCAGGACCAGACCGCCCTCGAGTGGGGCTGGTGCTGGCCGGCCAACCGGCGCATCCTCTACAACCGCGCCTCGGCCGACCCCGAGGGCAAGCCGTGGTCGGAGCGCAAGAAGCACCTGTGGTGGGACGCCGAGGCGGGTCGCTGGGCGGGCCCGGACGTGCCGGACTTCCCGGCCGACCGCGACCCGGCCTACCGCCCGCCCGAGGGCGCCAAGGGACCGGCCGCGATCGCCGGCGACGACCCGTTCATCATGCAGGCCGACGGCAAGGGCTGGCTGTTCGCCCCCAAGGGCCTGCTCGACGGGCCGCTGCCCTCGCACTACGAGCCGCAGGAGGGCCGCGTCCGCAACCCCTTCTACAGCCAGCAGGCGAGCCCGACCCGCAAGGTCTACGAGCGGCCGGACAACCTGACCGCCCCGTCTCGCGGGCGTCCGCCCGAGGACGAGGTGGCCCGGGAGCACCCCGAGGTCTACCCGTTCATCTTCACGACCTACCGCCTCACCGAGCACCACACGGCGGGTGGCATGAGCCGCTGGCTGCCCTACCTGGCCGAGCTCCAGCCCGAGATGTTCTGCGAGGTGTCGCCCGAGCTGGCGGCCGAGCGGGGTCTCGAGCACCTGGGCTGGGCGACGCTCGTGTCGCCCCGGTCGGCGATCGAGGCGCGCGTCCTGGTGACCTCGCGCATGAAGGCCCTGACCATCGACGGCCGGACCTTCCACCAGATCGGCCTGCCCTACCACTGGGCGACGGGCGGCACGGGCGCGATCGTCACCGGCGACTCCACCAACGACCTCATGGGCGTCACGCTCGATCCCAACGTCCTGATCCAGGAGTCCAAGGTCGGCGCGTGCGACATCCGGCCCGGGCGACGTCCTCGCGGTCCCGAGCTGCTGGAGCTGGTCGATTCCTACCGCCGGCGCTCCGGCGTCACCGAGGAGACGGGCAACGAGCTGCGCTCCGGGGTGGACGTCGACCACGTGGAGCAGGAGCGCGAGGCCAAGGTCAAGGAGCATGACGACAGCGGCGCCGACGTCAAGGGTGCCACCGAGGTCGGACCCGACGACAAGGACGGTGACCGCTGATGCCCAACTCCCTGTTCGGCCCGCTGGACCCGGCGCCCGACGCCGGCTGGCAGGACGCTCCGGACCGCAAGGGCTTCCTCACCGACACGTCGGTCTGCATCGGCTGCAAGGCCTGTGAGGTCGCGTGCAAGGAGTGGAACATGCTCCCCGAGGACGGTCTGGACCTGCTCGGGTCGTCCTTCGACAACTCCAAGAGCCTCGGCGCCAGCACCTGGCGCCAGGTCAAGTTCATCGAGCAGCCGGGGCGCGGTGACGACACCGTGCTGGGTCGTCAACCGGTCGACCTCGGTATGCCGGGCCTGCGGCCGGACGACGAGGCGCTTCCCGCGGCGCTCGACGCGGCACCCGCCGCCGACGGCAAGCCGGACTTCCGCTGGCTGATGAGCTCGGACGTGTGCAAGCACTGCACCCACGCGGGCTGCCTGGACGTCTGCCCGACGGGCTCGTTGTTCCGCACGGAGTTCGGGACCGTGGTCGTGCAGGACGAGATCTGCAACGGCTGCGGCTACTGCGTCGCTGCTTGCCCGTTCGGCGTGATCGAGCGTCGCCCCGGCAGCAAGGGTGAGGTCACCAACGCCGGCGTGGCTCAGAAGTGCACCCTGTGCTACGACCGGATCGGGGCCGGCCAGACGCCCGCGTGCGCACAGGCCTGCCCGACCGAGTCCATCCAGTTCGGTGACGTCGCGGAGCTGCGCGAGCGGGGCCGGGCGCGGGTGGAGACGCTGCACGAGCAGGGCTACACCTCGGCGCGGATGTACGGCGACGACCCGCACGACGGCGTCGGCGGCACCGGCGCGATGTTCCTGCTCCTCGACGAGCCCGAGGTCTACGGCCTGCCGCCGGACCCGGTCGTGACGACCAAGGACCTCGCCGACATCTTCCGCAAGGGCGGCGTCGGGGGACTGACCCTGCTCGTCGGGGTCGCCCTGTCCTTTCTCGGAGGCCGTCGATGACCAACCCCGCCCAGCAAGAGACGCGCGAGGGCCTGTGGCCCGACGAGCCCCGTCGCGGCGGAGGCCGCAAGCGACGCGGTTCAGGGTTGTTCGGCGTGCGCCGGTTCGCCGGCAACGGGCGTGGCGAGGAGTCCATGGTCCCGGAGGCGGAGTTCACCTCCTACTACGGCCGTCCCATCGTCAAGCCCGCCCCCTGGTCGGACGAGATCCCGGCCTACCTGTTCGTCGGCGGACTGGCCGCCGGGTCGTCCCTGCTCGCGGCTGGCGCCGACCTGGCGGACCTGCCCGGTCTGCGACGCCAGGCCCGGTGGACCGCCCTGGGGTCGATCGGGCTGGCGACCTACTTCCTGATCGCGGACCTCGGCCGCCCCGAGCGGTTCATCAACATGCTGCGGGTGGTCAAGCTGACCTCGCCGATGAGCGTGGGTTCGTGGATCCTCGCGGGCTACGGCCCGCTGGCCGGGGTCGCCGCCGTCGCCGAGCTCGCCCGCCCGGTCGAGGAGGCCCTGCCCCAGTCGCTCAAGCCTGTCGCCCGGCTCCTCGGGTGGGCCGGCCGTCCGGCCGGCCTGGGTGCGGCTTTCTTCTCCCCGCCCCTCGCGGCCTACACCGCGGTGCTGCTCGGCAACACCGCGACCCCGGCCTGGCACAGCGCCTACAAGGAGCTGCCGATGGTCTTCGCCGGGTCGGCGGCGGCGTCCGCTGCCGGTATGGCGATGATCGCCGCACCCCACGAGCAGGCCTGGCCCGCCGGGCGTCTCGCGGTCGGCGGTGCCCTGTGGGAGCTCGGCTCCGCCCAGGTCATGGAGCACTCGATGGGCATCAGCGCCGAGCTGCTGCACGAGGGGGAGGCGGGCCGTTGGTGGACCGCGAGCAAGGCGCTGACCCTCGGTGGTGCCGCCGTGTCCCTCGTCGCCGGGCGGCGCAGCAAGCCCGCCGCGGTCGTCGCCGGGGCCGCCCTGGTGGCGGGGTCGATCTGCACCAGGTTCGCCATCTTCCGCGCCGGGATCGCCTCGGCCAAGGACCCCAAGTACACCGTCGTCCCGCAGCGCGCCCGCCTCGACCGCGGCGAGCGCACCCTGGGGTGACCCCTCTGCACGGCATACGACACCGCTCGACCGACAGGAACCCACGATGAGCTCGACCACCCGGGAGGCGGCCTCCGCACCCACCGCCACTCCCAACCGCTGGCTCCTGCTGCTCGGCGGCGTCCTCGTGCAGATGGCCATCGGTGCCGTCTACGCGTGGAGCGTCTTCGGCAAGGCCCTGCAGTCGGACTCGTCGCTCCTGCAGCTGACCAAGACCCAGGCCGCGATCCCGTTCGAGGTCGCGATCGGCATGATCTTCGTCGGCTCCTTCATCGGTGGGCGCATCCAGGACCGCAAGGGCCCGCGCACCGTGGCCCTGACCGGCGTCGTCATCTACTCGATCGGCATCATCCTCAGCTCGTTCGCCCGCGACGAGGGGCAGCTGTGGCTGCTCGTCCTCGGCTACGGCGTCCTGTCCGGCTTCGGTCTCGGCATGGCCTACATCGTCCCGATCGCCATGCTGCAGAAGTGGTTCCCCGACAAGGCCGGCCTGATCACGGGCCTCGCCGTCGGCGGCTTCGGCTTCGGAGCGGTCATCACCGCACCGCTCGCGACCTCCCTCATCGCCAAGGACCCGGCCCACCCGACGTCGCCCTTCCTGTGGCTCGGCATCGCCTACCTGATCGCCGGCGTCCTCGGCGCCTCGGTGTTCCGCAACCCGCCGCAGGGCTACACGGTCGGCGCAGCCCCCGCCAAGAGCTCGGCCGGCGCCTCTGGCACGAGCCCGGCCACGGCCCAGGCGAGCCCGGGTGCCGACTTCACCCAGCAGGAGGCGCTGCGCACGCCGCAGTGGTACCTCCTCACCCTGATCCTCACCATCAGCGTCACCGCGGGCATCTCCTTGATCTCGGTCGCTGCGGGCAGCGCCACCGACATCGCGGGCTACTCCGCGGCGGGTGCGGGCGCCCTCGTCGGCATCATGGGGCTGTTCAACGGCGTCGGCCGCATCCTGTGGGCGTCGCTGTCCGACAAGATCGGCAAGATGACGGCCTTCGTCGGCATCCTCGGCCTGCAGGGTCTGGCGCTGATCGCGCTGCCGCACGTCGGCAACGCAGCGATGTTCGCCGTGCTCGCGGCGATCATCTACACCTGCTACGGCGGCGGCTTCGGCACGATGCCCTCGACGGCTGGTCGCTTCTTCGGCGTCAAGAACGCCGGCGGCATCTACGGCCTCATGCTCCTCGGCTGGAGCATCGGCGGCGTGGCCGGTCCGCTGCTCGCGACGGCGCTCATCGGCGACGACAAGAACTACACGCTGGCCTTCACCACGCTCGGCGTGATCGCGCTCGTGGGCGCGGCGATCCCGTTGATCACCAAGGCGCCCCGCCGCCGGTAGGCCCCGCCGCCGGTAGGCCCCGCCGCCGGTAGGCCCCGCGGCCGGAGGCCGCTCGGTCACCACATGGCTCGACGACAGGGCATGCCTGACCCATCCCGGTCCCCGGTCCCCGGTCCGTCAGCGGCGCACGTCGCCCGGCTCGGTCGTGGTGGGCAGCCCCGCGGCGACCCAGGCCTCGACGCCGCCCACGACGTCGGTCGCGTTGCGCAGCCCCAGGTCTCGCAGCGACCGGGCGGCGAGGCTCGAGCTGTAGCCCTGTCGGCACAGGAGCACGTAGGTGAGGTCCCAGCCGGTCGCCTCGGGGATCCGCCACGCGAACGTCGGGTCGAGGCGCCACTCCAGCACGGTCCGGTCGATCGCGAGCGCGCCGGGGATCTCGACGGTCTCGGCCCGCTGCTCCGCGGTGCGGGTGTCCACGAGGACCGCGCCGGCCCGCTGGGCGGCATACGCCTCCAGCGGCGTCAGCCGCGTCCACCCCTCGCGGGCGCGCGCGAGCCGGGCGTCGACGCCGAGCGCCTCGGTCATCGCACGCTGATGGTGTGCTCGCCGCCCGCCACGACCTCGCCGATCACCGGGGCGCCCGGCACCTCGCCCACGACCAGCAGGCCGCCGCTGGTCTGGGCGTCGGCGAGCAGCAGCAGCTCGTCCTCGTCGACGGACGCCTCCAGGTGCGGGCGCACCCAGTCGAGGTTGCGGCGCGTCCCTCCGCTGACGTAGCCGTCGCGCAGCGCCTCGCGCGCGCCCTCGAGGTAGGGGACGGCCGCGGCGTCCAGCACGGCCGACACCCCCGAGGCCCGCATCATCTTGTGCAGGTGGCCGAGCAGCCCGAATCCCGTGACGTCCGTGGCAGCCTCGGCGCCGCTCTCGACGGCGGCGCGTCCCGCGTCGGCGTTGAGGGCGGTCATGGACGCGATGGCCTGGGCAAAGACCTCGCCGGTGGACTTGTGGCGGTTGTTGAGGACGCCGACACCGAGGGGCTTGGTCAGGCTGATCGGCAGCCCGGCGCGGGCCCGGTCGTTGCGCAGCAGCCGGTCGGGGTCGACCAGGCCGGTGACGGCGAGGCCGTACTTGGGCTCCGGGTCGTCGATCGAGTGCCCACCACCGACGGGGCAGGCCGCCTCGCGCGCGATGTCGAGACCGCCGCGCAGGACCTCGCGCAGCAGCTCGGCGGGCAGCACCTCGCGCGGCCAGCCGACGAGGTTGACGGCCACGATCGGGCGCCCGCCCATCGCATAGACGTCGGACAGCGCGTTGGCCGCGGCGATCCGTCCCCAGTCGTAGGCGTCGTCGACGACGGGCGTGAAGAAGTCCGTGGTCACGACGACGGCCTGCCCGGGGCCGATGCGGACGACCGCCGCATCGTCGCCGTCGTCGAGGCCGACCAGCAGGTCCGGGCTGTCCACGCCCACGAGACCGCTGACGATCTCCTCGAGCTCGCCGGGCGGGATCTTGCAGGCGCAGCCGCCCCCGTGGGCGGTCTGCGTCAGCCGGATGGAGGAGGGGGTCGTCATACGGACACCTTAGGTCGAGTCCACGACCCCCGGCTCAGTGGTTGCGGAGCGCCTCGATCAGCTCGTCCTTGGTCATGGAGGACCGACCCTCGATGCCGATCTCCTTGGCGCGGTCCAGCAGCTCGTCCTTGGTCCAGTCGTCATAGCTGCCATGCTCGCCGCCGCGCTCGCCGACCTTCGAGCGGCCCTGCGCCGCAGCCGCGTTGGCGATGCGCGCCGACTTCTCCTTGCTGTTGCCCTCGTCGCGGAGCGACTCGTAGAGCTCCTTGTCCTTGACGCTGGGGCCGGGGTCGTCCTTGCGATCGTCCTTGCTCGGTGCCATGCCTCGACGTTACCTCCGGGGGCGCGTCTGCGGCACGCTGTCGGCGGGTACGATCTGCGGCGGAGGCGTACAGGTGCCTGGTGGTCCTCCCGGTCTTCAAAACCGGTGTGCGGCGGTATCCGTCGCAGGCGGGTTCGATTCCCGTCCGCCTCCGCCAGACTGCTCTCGGGTCAGCCCCGTCAGGCCTTGACGACGATGACCGGCTTGCGGGCCGGGTCCAGCCACCGCACGGTGGCGGTGAGCTCGGTCATGCTGTCGATGCCGACGCAGCCGCCGGTGTAGGACCGCGCGTAGTGCAGGAAGATCCCGGCCCCGGAGTGGGCTCCGGACCGGTTGGGCGTCGTGTAGTTGTAGCGGATCACGACGGCCTGGCGGTAGAGCCCGCTGTCGACGTAGGACTGCAGCCGCTCGGACGAGCGCGCCACGGAGGCGGGCACCGAGCAGGACTCGCGCCAGCGGTTGTAGTCGCGCTGGCCGGGGTGCTGGATCCACCAGCTGCAGCGCGTGACCCGGCGATAGGGCATGCGGGTGCCGGGGTTGCCGACGCCGAACGCATGCACCAGCGAGAAGGTGCCGGCGGGGGTCGTGCTGGTGCCCTGGCGGCGCTGCGCGCTCGGGACGACACCGCCGCGGCCGAAGACCGCCGCAGCGTTGGCGTTGACGCGGACCCAGCGAGAGCCGTTCCAGGAGTAGCGGGCCCAGGTGCCCTTGGTGCCGCTGGTGCGGTCGGCGACCATCACCTGCGTGGACTGCAGCTGGCTCACGGACGTGCCGGGGGCGTAGATCGGTCGCGGTGCTGCAGACGCGACGGGGGAGGTGGGGGAGGCGGGCCCGACCGCGGCGGCGGTCGCCAGGGCGGCGAGGGCGGTGAGGAGGCGGCGGGGGCGGGGGCGTCTGATCACGCCGCCACTATGCCCCAAAAATCACTAAGAGTGAGTATTGGTGACGGAATGTCATGCAATGGTCTACGTGCGTTCAGGTCACGGCTGTGCCGCGTAGGTGTCATAGTCACGTCGGTACTGCTCGTACGCCTCGCGGTAGCGGGCCCAGGCGGCGTCGTACTCGGCCTGCTCGCGACGGTGGTCCTCCCGGGCTCGCGCCTCTGCCGCGAAGGCGGCCTCGAGGTCCTCGCAGCTGAGCCGGTAGCCGTAGCGCGGGTTGTCGCCGCCGTGGCAGCGAGCCCAGGCGGAGGCTCCGGCCTCGACGACGCGGGCGAAGTAGGGCCCGGAGCTCCACGCGCCTCGGCTGCCCCCGGTCGCCCGGGCCAGCGCGTCGCCGCAGGCCCAGGTGTCGCACCGCTGACGCAGCTCCTGGTGGCCGCGCTCGTGCATCGCGACGAGGTAGGTGTCGGTGCTGCTCAGGCCCCGCTGCACGTGGACGACCTGCTGCTCGTCCGTCAGGCCGACGGTCGACTCGCCGTCGCCCACGGTCTGGGCCCGCAGCGACGGGTCGCCGGCGTCGGCGCACCGGGCGGCCGTGCCGTTGACGGCGCGGACGACCTGGTCGCAGGACCATCCCGCCACGGCTGGGCGGGCCGGGATGGCGGGGATGGCCGGCAGCAGCGCGGGCGGCCGGGGCGGTGAGTGCAGAGGGGTCGGCCGCGGGAGGGTCGGCGGCCGAGGAGCGGCGGGGGCCGTGATCGTGGCGCTCGGGGACACCCTGGTGGGCTGGCGGCCGGCGGGGGCGCGGGCCGCCTGAGCAGGCACGACGGAGGCGGTAGCGGGCGTGTCGCCGGTCGAGGTGGCCGGACCGGCGGACGACGAGCAGCCGGCGACCGTCGCGGCGCAGAGCAGCAGTGCCACGACGGGGGTGACGAGCCGTGCGTCAGCGCGCGAGGAGAGGGGGCGGAGCGCGGCGGTGATCGGGCGGGGCGCGGCGCCGCGCTGGGACGAGGGTGACGTGCGCGTGACCATCCGTCCCTCCGGGCTGTCGGACCTGCTGACCCGGTCAATTCTGATTGCGGAGAGTAGTCAAGCGTCACCATATGGCGGACCATCACCCGTTCGGGCGGGCCGTCGTCGGCGTCCCCGCACCGAGCTGCCCGGGGCTGCCCGGACCGTGCTGGTCGCCACCAGCACCTCCGCCGAGGGGCACCAGCGGCATTCCACCCGGAGGCGCGGGCGGCATAGGGTCGAGCCATGTCGACCACCGACCCGCGCCGACGGGTTCCGAGGACCGATGCGGTGCTGGCCGATCCGCTCCTCGCCGACCTGGAGTCCACCGTCGGGCGGGATCGCGTCCGCGAGGCGGTCCGCGAGGGTCAGGAGCAGGTGCGACGCGGTGACCTCCCGCCGGAGCTCCTCGTGACGTCGGTCGCCGACGAGCTGCGGCGACGCGGCCGGCATACCGAGGTCCTCAACGCGACCGGGGTCGTCCTGCACACCAACCTCGGCCGGGCCCAGCTGACCCCCGCGGCGGTGGAGGCGCTCGTCGCCTCCGCCGGGTGCACGGATGTCGAGCTCGACCTCGCGACCGGGGTGCGGGCCCGACGTGGCCGGCGCGCCCTGGAGGCCCTCGCCCGAGCGGTGCCCGCCGCAGGTGGTGCCTTGGTGGTCAACAACGGCGCCGCCGCCCTGAGCCTCGTGCTCACCTCCCTCGCCCAGGGCCGCGAGGTGCTCGTCAGCCGGGGCGAGATGGTCGAGATCGGTGACGGCTTCCGGCTGCCCGACCTGATCGAGTCGACCGGCGTGCGCCTGCGGGAGGTGGGGACCACCAACCGCACGCGGCTCGCGGACTACGCCGACGCGGTGACGGAGCGGACGGCGGCGATCCTCAAGGTGCACCCCAGCAACTTCCGGGTCGAGGGCTTCACCAGCGAGGCCACGGTGGCCGAGCTCGCCGGGCTGTCCCGCGAGCGGGAGCTGCCGCTCGTGGTGGACATCGGCAGCGGCCTCCTGCGGCCCGACCCCGTGCTGCCCGGCGAGCCCGACGCCGCCACCACCCTCGCTGCCGGCGCCACCCTGGTGACCTGCAGCGGCGACAAGCTCCTCGGCGGCCCCCAGGCCGGCATCGTCCTCGGGGCGGCAGACGTCGTCGAACGCGTCCGTCGCCACCCGCTGCAGCGCGCCTTCCGGGCCGACAAGCTCACCCTGGCCGCGCTGGCCGCCACCCTCGGCTCGGCGACGAACCCCACCCACGAGGCCGTCCACGCGTCGTCCGACGTGCTCCGCGACCGAGCGGAGGGGCTCGGCCGTCGCCTGGGAGCTGAGGTCGTCCCCTCCGTGGGGCGGGTCGGCGGGGGATCGGCACCCGGGCTGGACCTGCCCGGGTGGGCGGTGGCCCTGCCCGAGCTGTATGCCGAGCGCCTGCGCCTCGGCTCACCCGCCGTGGTCGCGCGGGTCGAGGGCGGACGCACGCTGCTCGACGTGCGCTGCCTGCCGCAGGCCCGGCTCGACGACGTGGTGGAGGCGGTGCTCGCGGTGCGGGAGCAGCTGGCCGAGCCCGAGGGGGCGAGCGGCGCATGATGCACATCGTCGCCACCGCCGGCCACGTCGACCACGGCAAGTCCCGGCTCGTGCGGCGCCTCACGGGCATGGAGCCCGACCGCTGGGCCGAGGAGCGACGCCGGGGCATGACGATCGACCTCGGATTCGCCTGGACGGCGCTCGACTCGGGGGAGCGCGTCGCGTTCGTCGACGTGCCCGGGCACGAGCGCTTCATCGGCAACATGCTCGCCGGCCTCGGACCGGCTCCCGCCGTGCTCGTCGTCGTCGCGGCCGACGAGGGCTGGCGCGAGCAGAGCGAGGAGCACCTCGAGGCGGTCGATGCCCTCGGGCTGCGCCACGGGGTCCTCGTGGTGACCCGCAGCGATCTTGCCGACCCCGCCCCGGCCCTCGCGCAGGCGCGCGAGCGCGTGGCCCGGTCCAGCCTGGGGGAGTGCGAGGCGCTGGCGGTGTCCGCCGAGACCGGCGAGGGCATCGACGAGCTCCGTTCCGCCCTGCGGCGACTCGTGGCGCGGTTGCCCGAGCCCGACCACGGCGCCCGGGTGCGGCTGTGGATCGATCGGTCGTTCACGATCCCCGGCGCGGGGACGGTGGTCACCGGCACGCTGGGCGAGGGGTCGTTGTGCGTCGGTGACGCCCTCGAGCTCGGCCGTCGCCCCGTGCGGGTGCGCGGTCTGCAGTCGCTCGGGCAGGACTACGACGCCGTCCCTGCGCGGGCCCGGGTCGCGGTCAACCTGCGCTCCACCCCGGCCGACGAGGTGGGCCGCGGCGACGTGCTCGTGACGCCCCACGCCTGGCACTGGACCCGCGAGGTCGATGCGGCCCTGCACGGCTGCGTGGCCGCCGACCTGCCGGGCGAGCTGACCGTCCACATCGGCTCGGGCTCCTGGACGGCGCGGGTCCGGCCCCTCGGCGAGCAGTTCGTCCGGCTGCGGACCCCGGAGCCGCTCCCGCTGCAGGCAGGCGACCGGTTCATCCTGCGCGACCCGGGGCGACGGGCCGTGCTGGCCGGCGCCACCGTCCTCGACGTCGACCCGCCCGAGCTGCAGCGCCGGGGCGCCGCGGCCCGGCGCGCGGGCGCGCTCGCCGAGGTGGCGTCCTCCGACATGCTGGACCCGGCGACCTCGTCGGCCGGCGCGGGGTCGTCGGGCGGCCAGGGCTCGCTGGGCTCACAGAGCTCCCTGGGACCACAGAGCTCCCTGGGATCAGAGGGCTCCCAGAGGTCCCAGAGTCCTCTGGGGCCGACGAGGGTCGACGTCGCCCGCGAGGTGGAGCGTCGCGGGGCCATGCGCCCGCGCGACCTCGCCGTCCTCGGCGTCCGGCCCCAGGACCTGCTCGCGGACGTCCCCGGCGTGCGCCACGTCGGGGAGTGGCTCGTCGCCGAGTCCGCCTGGCAGCAGTGGCGGTCCGAGCTGCTCATGGCCGTGGACCGGCGCATCCAGGACGTCCCCATGGATCCCTGGCTCCGCCTCGAGGAGGCGCGCCGCATCGCCGGGATGCCCGACGTGGCCACGGTGACCCCCGTCGCCCGCGACGCCGGCCTGGAGGTCGGGCAGGGCAAGGTCTCCCGGCCCGGGGTGCGCCCCAGCCTGGGTGCCGCCGAGGCGGGGCTGCAGGCGCTCGAGCAGCAGCTCGCCGCCAACCCCTTCGCCGCACCGGAGCGCGGCCAGCTCGACCTGTGGGGTCTCGGCGCTCGCGAGCTCGCCGCCGCGGAGGCCGCGGGTCGCCTCGTGCGGCTGGTCGACGACATCGTCCTGCTGCCCCGCGGACCCGCCCTCGCGATGCGCGAGCTGTCGGCCCTGGAGCAGCCGTTCACCACCAGCGCCGCGCGACAGGCCCTCGGCACGACGCGTCGGGTCGTCATACCCCTGCTGGAGCACCTGGACGCGCGCGGGTGGACCCGCCGGGTCGACCCGACCCACCGCGAGGTCGCGCGCTGACGACCGCCACGGTGGCCCGCGCCCCGTCGCCCGTCGTCAGATCGTGAGACGACGTTTTGCGGGCTGAGATGGATCCCTAGCCTCGGGCGTATGACGAGCCAGCCCGCGACCGCGCCCACCAGCCTCGACCTCGCCGTCGTCGGGGGTGACGGCATCGGCCCCGAGGTCGTCGCCGAGGGACTGCGCGTGCTGCGGGCCGTGACCGAGGCCGACGGGGTCGAGGTGCGCACGACCGACTACGACCTGGGGGCGAAGCGCTGGCACGCGACCGGCGAGACGCTCACCGACGCCGACCTGGACGCGCTGCGCGGCCACGACGCGATCCTGCTCGGCGCCATCGGTGACCCCAGCGTGCCGTCCGGCGTGCTCGAGCGAGGCGTGCTGCTGCCGCTGCGCTTCGCCCTGGACCACTGCGTCAACCTGCGACCCTCGACGCTCTATCCCGGGGCGCAGAGCCCGCTCGACCTGGCCCGCGTGGCTCCTGACGGTTTCGACTTCGTCGTGGTGCGCGAGGGGACCGAGGGGCCGTACGTCGGCAACGGCGGCGCCCTGCGCGTCGGCACGCCGCACGAGATCGCCACCGAGGTCAGCGTCAACACGGCCTTCGGCGTGGAGCGGGTCGTGCGCGACGCCTTCGCCCGGGCGCAGGCCCGCCCCCGCAAGAAGCTCACGCTCGTGCACAAGCACAACGTGCTCGTCCACGCCGGTCACCTGTGGCGCCGGACCGTCGAGGCGGTGGCGCCGGAGTTCCCCGAGGTGTCGGTGGACTACCTGCACGTCGACGCGGCCACGATCTTCCTGACCACCGACCCCGCGCGCTTCGACGTCATCGTGACGGACAACCTCTTCGGCGACATCCTGACCGACCTCGCGGCGGCGGTGTCCGGCGGGATCGGGCTCGCGGCCAGCGGCAACATCGACCCCTCCCGCACCAACCCCTCGATGTTCGAGCCCGTGCACGGCTCGGCGCCCGACATCGCCGGCCAGGGCAAGGCCGACCCCACCGCCGCGATCCTCTCGGTCGCGCTGCTGCTGCGGCACGTGGGCCTGGTCCCGGCCGCCGAGCGCGTCGAGGCCGCGGTGCTGGCGGACCTCACGGAGCGTGGCTCCGCCCAGCGCTCCACCCCTCGGTCCACCCAGGAGGTCGGCGAGGCCATCGCCGCCCGCCTCTGACCTACCTCAGGTCGTCACGTCCGCCCAGGTTCGCACGCCAGGCCGATGTGTCGAACCGCGGTCGATCCCGGCCCCGGAGGGCGCGGTAGCCTTCGAGGCGAAACCCCGTGCGACAAGGAGCACCCCATGACGACGCCGTCCCTGTCCTTCCCGCTGGAGCGCACCACCACCCCGGTGCCCGACGCCGAGCGCGAGCAGATCCTCGCCAACCCCGGCTTCGGCAAGACCTTCACCGACCACATGGCCGTCGCCACGTGGACCGCCGACGCCGGGTGGCACGGCGACGCGATCCGCCCCTACGGCCCCTTCCAGCTGGACCCCGCCGCCGCCGTCCTGCACTACGCGCAGGAGGTGTTCGAGGGGCTCAAGGCGTTCCGTCACGCCGACGGCTCGGTCTGGTGCTTCCGCCCGGAGGCCAACGCCGCCCGCATGCAGCGCAGTGCCCGCCGGCTCGCCCTGCCCGAGCTCCCCACCGAGGACTTCCTCGAGTCGATCAAGGCCCTCGTGGCCGTCGACGACGCGTGGGTCCCCGCGGCCGGCGCCGGGGAGACCTCGCTCTACCTGCGGCCGTTCATGTTCGCCTCCGAGGCCTTCCTCGGCGTGCGGCCGGCCAAGGAGGTCACGTATGCCGTGATCGCCTCCCCGGCCGGTGCGTACTTCTCCGGCGGGCTGGAGCCCGTCACGCTGTGGATCTCCACCGACTACGCCCGCGCGGGCGCCGGCGGCACCGGCGCCGCCAAGTGCGGCGGCAACTACGCCTCCAGCCTCGCCGGCCAGCTCGAGGGCATCGAGAACGGCTGCGACCAGGCGGTGTTCCTCGACTCGGCGACGCACGAGCACATCGAGGAGCTGGGTGGCATGAACCTCTTCCTCGTCTACAAGGACGGGCGCCTCGTGACCCCCGAGCTCACCGGCTCGATCCTCGAGGGCGTCACGCGCAGCTCCATCCTGCAGATCGCCGGTGAGCTGGGCCTCACGCCCGAGGAGCGCCGCATCCCGATCCAGGAGTGGAAGGACGCCGCCGCGTCCGGCGAGCTGGCCGAGGTCTTCGCCTGCGGCACGGCCGCCGTCATCACCCCTGTCGGCGAGCTGCGTTGGGAGGGCGGCTCGGTCAACCACCGCACCGAGGCCACCGACGACAAGATCGCCCTGTCGATCCGCAACCAGCTCCTCGACATCCAGTACGGCCGGGCCGAGGACACCCACGGCTGGATGACCCGCCTCCTCTGACCTCCCCACGTCCCACGCACCCACCCACATCCCCAGATCCCCAGATCGTGAGGGTTTCGTCCAACTTTCTTGGATGTCGTGTCTCGGTACATGTGGGACGCGATGTCTCGATAGATGTGAGACAGGTTAGGCGATCAGCTGGCCTTGGTTGCGTCGGTCTCGGTCGAGGGTGAGGTGGCCTAGGTGGTGACCGTCGTGGTCGTGGACGTTGGCGTGCAGCCCGTCGATCACGACGGTCATCGTCTGTCCGGTGCGGGCCCGGCCGAGGGTGATGCTGGTGCCGTGCATCCAGACCCGGCCGCTCTGGTCGACGCGGACGGCGTAGATGCTGGCGTCGGCCTGGGCGGGCAGGCTGGCCGGGCCGCCGAGGGACGGGGCGGCGGCCCAGGCGGCGGCGGGGGTGGCGCGGATCGCGGAGTGCCAGCGTCGCGTGTTGTACCGGGCCTGGTACTCGTCGCAGACGGCTTGCATCTGTTCCATCGTCTCGGGTTGGTGTCCGCTGGCGGTGAGCCACTTGGTGAAGGTCTGGTGGTGGCGTTCGACCTTCCCGCAGGTCTGGGGGTGGTAGGGGCTGGAGTGGATCAGCCGCACGCCGTGCCGGTCGAGGTTCTGAGCGAACCGGGACCGTTGGGTGCCGCCGCGTCGGCCGATGGTGGCGAACGCGGTCCCGTTGTCCGAGAGCACGATCGCCGGCGCGCCGTAGTCGGCTATCGCGGTGTTGACCGCGGCGATCGCGTCGGCGGTGGTCTCGGCCCAGCAGGCGCGGGTGGCGACCAGGGTGCGGGTGCAGTCGTCCAGGACCTCGATCACGCACACCCGCCCCAGCGGGAGCCCGGTGATGGTGGTCCCGTCGATCTGGTAGCAGTCCCGCGGCCGGGCGTACACGAACCGCCGGTAGGAGGACCTGGGCCGTTTGCGGGGCTCCTTGGTGACCAGCCCGGCCCGGTCCAAGATCGCGTTGATCGTCGACCGGGCCGGCACCACCAGGCCCCGCGAAGCCCAGTCCTGCTCGGTCGCTTCGGTCAGCAGCGCGGCCCGGATCGGGTCGGCGCCGTTGTCCGGGCTCAGCTCCTTGCGCAACGCGATCACCCGATCGTGGACCGGCTGGGCGGTGGCGTTCGGTCTGGTCCTGGGCGCTCGGGACCTGGCCTGCCAGCGACCCTCGCGCTTGACGCGTTCTCGGTGCCGGTAGGCCGTGGCCCGAGACAGGCCGTGAGCGCGCACGAAAGCGGCGAACCCTTCCGGGAACGCCGCCTTCGTGCCGTGCTCGACCTCGATCCTCAACGCGTTGTCCAACAGCTGCACGACCACATCTCGCTTCCTGCTCATCCCCAAGGGATAGCGCAACGAGCGCCCCACAGGCCCCGA
>NZ_AUFG01000029.1 GCF_000426385.1 Arsenicicoccus bolidensis DSM 15745 | reverse complement strand
GCAGCTCCCGGTTCTCCTTCTCCAGCTCAGCGATCCGGGCCACCGGGTCGTCGGTGACGACCACCGCCTGAGGCGAGCGGGACCCGGCGACCCCGCTGCGGAACCAGTTCCGCAGCGTCGCCCCCGGAATCCCCAGCTGGTCACCCACCTGCGTGCAGGCACGCTTGTGCGCCAACCCAGGACTCTCCTTCAACGTCTCCTCGACCATGCGCACGGCGCGCTCACGCAGCTCATCGCTGTACTTCCTCGGTGCGGGCATAACTCCAGCCTCCCTGAAGAGGTCAGAACCCTCCACCAAACCCGGGGCGGTTCACTGACCGTGCTCAAGCGCGAGCAGGACCGAATCGTCGCCGAACTCGACAAGGTGACCCGACGTATCGACGCCCACTTCGGCGACTACGCCGACGCCCGCGCCCACCTCGACGACGCCCTCGGACTGCTCGCCAACTGCGCCGACATCTACGCCCGCTGCGACGACACCAACCGGCGGCTATGCAACCAGGCGTTCTTCACGAAGGTCTACATCGACGAGGACAACGAGCTGCGCGTCGAGCACAACCGGCCCTTCGAAATGCTCCTCGATCCGCAGGTCAACGCCAACGCTCTGACCTGGGCCGCAGACGCACACAAGGCCCGAACCTCCACCAACGTTTCCGTTGGCAAGGGTTCGAGCCTTGTGCGTGGGGTGGAGCCTAGGGGACTCGAACCCCTAACCCCCTGCTTGCAAAGCAGGTGCGCTACCAATTGCGCCAAGGCCCCGGATGCGCCGCGAGGCGCTCGGCCGACTATACCGGCTTGGTGGCCTCGGCCCACAGCTCGTCCTCGGCCCGACGGCGACGCTCGCGCTCGGTGAGGGCGACGGCGGCGCCGACGGCGAGCAGACCGGCGATGATCTTGCGCATGACTACCTCCTGGGTCGGGGGCTCCAGCCTAGCCACCGTGACGATCCGGGGCGGCGGACAGGCGGGGCGGGCCGGCGGCGGTGCCTGGCGATCATGCTCGGACGACGAAAGGAGCCACCGTCTCGGGGACTGGTGGCTCCTCACGTGGTGGGCCTAACAGGACTTGAACCTGTGACCTCTTCCTTATCAGGGAAGCGCTCTAACCGTCTGAGCTATAGGCCCGCACCCGCCTCGAGGACCCCTTGACAAGGTGCTCGACGCGAGGAGTAACGCTACCGCATGCCCGGTGCTGCGGCCAAAACGGGCGGCCGTCTGCCAGGCTCGCGGCTCGTCAGTCGTCGGTCAGCGTCTGACGCACGCCGCCGACCAGGCCGGCGCAGATGTTGTAGAGGAACGCCGCCAGGGTGGCCAGCGCCGTCAGCAGCAGGATGTTGATGAACGCGATGACGATCGACAGGGACAGCACGCGGCTGAAGCCGACGTAGTCCATGAGGTCGAACTCCTTGCCCTGCGGCAGGAGCCCGAGCACCATCTCGTTGATCGACGAGAAGACGCCCATGCCGTTGAGGATCATCCACAGCACGGCGATCAGCACGACCCCCGCGATGCCCGCGGCCACCGACAGCAGGAACGCCAGCTTGAGCACCGACAGCGGGTCGACCCGCTGCACGCGGAGCTTGGCCTGCCGGCCGCTGCCCGTGCCCGAGCCCGCCGCCGGGACGGAACCGCCCGACGTGGTGCGGACGGGCTCGCGCACCGCCGTGTCGTTCACGGCGTCCATCGCCTGGGTGCGGTCGGATGCCGAGCTGCTCGAGCTGCTCACTGGTCGTCCTCCTGCGGGTCCTCGGCTGTGGTCGCGTCGCCGGACACGTCCGTCTCGTCGCTCTCCCCGGCCACGCTAGTGCCTGCGGACGGCTCCGTCGTGCTCGCAGCGCCGTCGCCGGCGCCCGTGTCGGTGCCGTCCGAGGCGCCGGCGCCCGGCATACCGGCGTCGTCACCACCCCCGGGGGCGGACTCGCCCGCGTCCTCGAGCTCCTCCTCCGCGGCGCGCTCGACGTTGCGGGCCACGGCCACGATGGCGTCGTTCTTGCCGGGGTTGGCAAAGGTCACGCCCTGCGTGTTGCGCCCGGTGTAGCGGACCTCGTCCACGCGGGAGCGCACGATCCGGCCCTTCTCCATGACGAGCATGACCTCGTCCTCCGGCGACACGACCAGCGCGCCGACGAGGTCGCCGCCACGGTCGGAGGCCTTGGCCACGAGCACCCCGAGCGTCGCGCGGCCCTTGACGGGGTACTCCGACGAGAGCGTCCGCTTGGCCAGGCCGTTCTCGAACACCACGAAGACGTCCGGGTCGGTGCCGTCCTCGATGACGTTCATCGCCAGCAGCGAGTCGCCGTCGCGGAACTTCATGCCCGTCACGCCCGAGGTCGAGCGACCCATCGGCCGCAGCGTGTCGTCGGTCGCCGTGAACCGCACCGACTGACCCTTGACCGACACGAGCAGCAGGTCGTCAGCCGCCGACGCCAGGGAGGCGCCCACGAGCTCGTCCCCGTCGCGCAGGTTGATCGCGATGAGGCCGCCGGAGCGGTTGGAGTCGTAGTCGTCCAGGCGGGACTTCTTGACCAGGCCGTTGCGGGTCGCGAGGACCAGGTAGGGGACGTTGATGTAGTCCTGGATCGCCAGGACCTGCGCGATCTTCTCCCCCGGCTGGAAGGCCATGAGGTTGGCGACGTGCTGACCCTTGGACTCGCGCGAGCCCTCCGGCAGCTCGTAGGCCTTGGCCCGGTAGACGCGACCGAGGTTGGTGAAGAACAGCAACCAGTGGTGCGTCGTCGTCGTGAAGAAGTGCTCCACGATGTCGTCACCCCGCAGCGAGGCGCCACGCACACCCTTGCCACCGCGGTGCTGCGAGCGGTACTCACGGGTGACGGTGCGCTTGGCGTAGCCGCCACGCGTGATGGTGACGACCACGTCCTCCTCGGGGATCAGGTCCTCCATGGACATGTCGCCGTCGTAGGGGACGATCTCGGTGCGGCGGGCGTCGCCATACTTGTCGACCAGCTCGCCGAGCTCGTCCTTGATGATCTGCCGCTGCCGCTCGGGCTTGGCCAGGATGTCGTTGAAGTCGTCGATCTTGGCCTGGAGCTCGTTGTGCTCGTCGATGATCTTCTGCCGCTCGAGGGCGGCGAGGCGACGCAGCTGCATGTCGAGGATCGCCATCGCCTGGATCTCGTCGATCTCCAGCAGGTCGATCAGCCCGTCACGCGCCACCTCGACCGTGCGCGAGGCGCGGATCAGGGCGATGACCTCGTCGAGGGCGTCGAGGGCCTTGAGCAGGCCGCGCAGGATGTGGATGCGCTCCTCGGCCTTGCGCAGGCGGTACTTCGTGCGGCGCACGATGACCTCGACCTGGTGCTCCACCCAGTAGCGGATGAACGCGCCGACCGGCAGCGTGCGCGGCACCCCGTCGACCAGCGCCAGCATGTTGGCGCCGAAGGACTGCTGCAGCTGCGTGTGCTTGTAGAGGTTGTTGAGCACGACCTTGGCCACGGCATCGCGCTTGAGCACGATCACGAGGCGCTGGCCGGTGCGGCCGGACGTCTCGTCACGGATGTCGGCGATGCCCTGCAGGCGGCCCTCCTTGGCGAGCTCGGCGATCTTGAGCGCCAGCGCGTCCGGGTTGACCTGGTACGGGAGCTCCGTGACGACCAGGCACTGCCGGCCCTGGATCTCCTCGACGTTGACGACCGCCCGCATGACGACCGACCCGCGACCCGTGCGGTAGGCGTCCTCGATGCCGCGACGGCCCAGGATCAGCGCGCCCGTGGGGAAGTCCGGGCCCTTGATGCGCTGCATGCACGCCTCGAGCAGGTCCTCGCGAGACGCCTCGGGGTGCTCGAGCAGCCACTCCACCGCGCTCGCGACCTCGCGCAGGTTGTGCGGCGGGATCTGGGTGGCCATGCCGACCGCGATGCCCGACGAGCCGTTGACCAGCAGGTTGGGGAACCGCGCCGGCAGGACCTCGGGCTCGCGGGTCTTGCCGTCGTAGTTGTCCTTGAAGTCGACGGTCTCCTCGTGGATGTCGCGCACCATCTCCATGGCGAGCGGCATCATGCGGCACTCGGTGTATCGCGGCGCGGCCGCGCCGTCGTTGCCCGGCGACCCGAAGTTGCCCTGCCCGTCGATCAGCGGGTAGCGCAGCGACCACGGCTGCACCAGCCGCACGATGGCGTCGTAGATCGCCGAGTCGCCGTGCGGGTGGTAGTGACCCATGACGTCACCGACGACGCGGGAGCACTTGTTGTAGCCCCGGTCGGGGCGGTAACCCCCGTCATACATGCCGTAGACGATGCGACGGTGCACGGGCTTGAGCCCGTCCCGCACGTCCGGGAGCGCGCGGCTGACGATGACGCTCATGGCGTACTCGATGTAGCTGCGCTGCATCTCGGAGTTCAGGTCGACCGGCTCGACCCGATCAACAGTAGGAGGAGTCTGCTCACTCATGCGTCAACGGCCTCTCGTCGGGCGAAGGTGCAAGAAGGGTGCTGGTGGTCACGAGCCGCAGGGAGACCGGCCCGGAGCGGAACGGCTGGGCGGCGGGCCGTGGAGGGCTTGGCGGGAGCCGCGAGGAACGAGCGGCGGATGGTAGGCCCGCCGCCCAGCAGTGAAGCTCCACCGTCGTCCTGCGCGAGATCACGCATCGAGGAACCGCACGTCCCGCGCGTTGCGCTGGATGAACGACCGCCGCGACTCGACGTCCTCGCCCATCAGCACGGAGAAGATCTCGTCCGCGGCGGCCGCGTCGTCGAGGGTGACCTGCAGGAGCACCCGGTGGTCGGGGTCCATCGTGGTCTCCCACAGCTCCTGGTAGTTCATCTCGCCGAGGCCCTTGTAGCGCTGGATGGGGGCGTCCTTGGGGAGCCGGCCACCGTTGGCCTGACCGGCGGCGACCATCTCGTCGCGCTGGCGGTCGCTGAACGCGAACTCGTGCTCGCGGTTGGACCACTTGAGGCGGTAGAGCGGGGGCTGGGCGAGGTAGACGTAGCCGGCCTCGATCAGCGGGCGCATGAAGCGGAACAGCAGCGTCAGCAGCAGCGTGCGGATGTGCATGCCGTCGACGTCGGCGTCGGCCATGAGCACGATCTTGTGGTAGCGCGCCCGGGTGATGTCGAAGTCCTCACCGACGCCGGTGCCGAAGCCGGAGATGAGGGCCTGGACCTCCTGGTTGGCGAGGACCTTGTCGATGCGGGCCTTCTCGACATTCAGGATCTTGCCGCGGATCGGGAGGATCGCCTGGTTGAAGGGGTTGCGGCCCTGGACGGCGGAGCCGCCGGCGGAGTCACCCTCGACGATGTAGACCTCGGAGACCGAGGGGTCCTTGGACTGGCAGTCCTTGAGCTTGCCGGGCAGGCCGCCGGACTCCATGAGCCCCTTGCGGCGGGTCGCCTCGCGGGCCTTGCGGGCGGCGATGCGCGCTGCGGACGCCTGCACGGCCTTGCGGACGATCTCGCGACCCTCGGTGGGGTGCCGCTCGAGCCAGTCGCCGAACCGGTCGGTCATCGCGCCCTGCACGAAGCCCTTGACCTCGGAGTTGCCGAGCTTGGTCTTGGTCTGGCCCTCGAACTGCGGCTCGCCGAGCTTGACCGAGATGACGGCGGTGAGGCCCTCGCGGATGTCGTCGCCGGTGAGGTTCTCGTCCTTGTCCTTGAGGAGGTTCTGCTTGCGCGCGAAGTCGTTGATCATGCGGGTCAGCGCGGCTCGGAAGCCCTCCTCGTGGGTGCCGCCCTCGTGGGTGTTGATGGTGTTGGCGTAGGTGTGGACCGACTCGGAGTAGGCGTTGGTCCACTGCATGGCGATCTCGACGGACAGGGACTTGCCCTGGTCCTCGAGCTCGAAGTCGATGATGTCGTCGTGCACGACGTCGGCACGCTTGGACGTGTTGAGGTGCTTGACGTAGTCGAGCAGGCCGTTGTCGTAGCGGTAGGTGACCGAGCGACCCTCGGCCTTGCCGGCCCCGTCCTTGGCGACCTCCTCCTGCGCGCCCTCGTCGGCGCCCTCGCCGGCCTCGGTCTCGACGCTGTCGACCGCGCCCATCTCCTCGGCCTCGAGGTCCGCGTCGGCGTCGGCCTGCGCCTGGGGGCGCTCGTCGGTGAGCACGATGGTCAGGCCCTTGTTGAGGAAGGCCATCTGCTGGAAGCGGGCCCGGATCGTCTCGAAGTCGTAGGTCGTCGTCTCGAAGATCTTGTCGTCGGCCCAGAAGGTGATGGTCGTGCCGTTGCGGTCCGACGCCTCCTCCTTGGCCAGGGGGGCGACGGGCTCGCCGTGGTCGAACTCGACGCGCCAGGCGTGGCCCAGCTGGTGGACCTCGGCGACCAGCCGGGTGGACAGGGCGTTGACCACCGACGAGCCCACGCCGTGCAGACCGCCGGACACCTTGTAGCCACCGCCGCCGAACTTGCCGCCGGCGTGCAGCTGGGTGAGGACGAGCTCGACGGTGCTCATGCCGTACTGCTCGTTCTTGCCGGTGGGGATGCCGCGCCCGTTGTCGACGACGCGCACCCCTCCGTCGGCGAGCAGGGTCACGTCGACGCGGTCGGCGAACCCCGCCATCGCCTCGTCCACGGCGTTGTCCACGATCTCCCACACGAGGTGGTGCAGACCGCGCTCACCGGTGGACCCGATGTACATGCCCGGGCGCTTGCGGACGGCCTCGAGCCCCTCCAGCACCTGGATCGAGCTGGCGTCGTAGTCGCCGCTGGGGGCCGGCGCCTGCTGGGCGAGGTCCTCGGCGAGCTTCTCGACGGCCTCGGGACCGGTGGGCTCCTCGACGTCGGCCACAGTGCTCCTCACAAACGATCGCGCGTATGCCGGGAACCTCCCGCACGACCCTGCCCCGTCGATGCGGGGAAGGGTCACGCCCTCGGCCGCGTCATGCGCGTGCCGTGATGAGGCCGGACACCGGTCGCCACCTTGGCTGACCGTCCGTCAGTCTATCGGTCGCGGGAGGTAAAACACGCCTCCTGAGGCCCTGGAAGCCATGTCGGCGGAAATTTTGCGCCATCTGCATGGTCCCCCTCACGGACGGGGTCGCGAGAGGCCCCTGTGGGCCGCCATCTCCGCCCCGCCCACGGCTCTCGCCTCGCCTCGCCTTGGTCAGCGACGGCACCCGGATCCCACGTCACCCTGCCCGCCATTGGTCACCAATGATCCTTTGGATCGTTCACATATCCCCGTGGAGCGTCATTGGTGACCAATGGCGCGAGCCGGGGCGGGAGAGGGTGGGGGCAGGGGGGCGTCAGCGGAGGCTCAGCACGAGCTCCTCGACCTCACGCACGTCGCGCTCGATGGCCTCGGCGGGGCGCGGCGTGGTGACGGGGTCGGCCATGATCCGCTCCAGCGGGCCCCGCGCCCGGTCGAAGGCCGCGTGCGCCCGGCGGATGTCCGGGTGCCAGCACGCCCCGAGCACGAGATAGCCGAGCGCGGCCAGCGAGCGCTCCATCCGGTGATAGGGACCGACGGCGTCGCGGCTGTCGGCCAGCGCTCGTCGGGCGACGACGTCGGACTCGAGCAGCTCGTAGTAGAGGTTGCGTCTGTGGTCCAGCGCGTCCCGCGTCTCGAGGGCGCCGGCGGCGAGGTCCACCATGACGCGCTCGGTCGCGACGACGACCCGCCGGGCGTGCGCTCGCAGCACGACCTCCGGCGCCCGTCGACCCGTCGCCCAGAGCACGAGCAGGGCGCACGCCACGCCGACGAGCGTGTCGACCAGGCGGTCCGCCACCACCGAGGACACGGGCTCGCCCGGGGCGGACGCCATACCGATGGTGAGGGCGAGCGGGGTGATCACGACCACGGCGAGCGCGTAGTTGCGCGTGATGAGCAGCTCCACGACCAGCTGCATGCCGGCCACGACGACCACCAGCCACCAGCCCTGCGGGTCCAGCGCCAGCAGCCCCGCAAAGATCAGGAGCCCGACCAGCGTCCCGAGGGTGCGATGCACGCCGCGGACGGTCTGGACCTCGCGGGTGCCGCCCTGGTGCAGGACCAGCGCGGCGAAGCAGACGGCCCAGTAGACGTGGCCCTGGTGCAGGACGTGCGCGACCAGACCGGCGAACGTGGTGGCCAGACCCACGCGCAGCACCATGAGCAGCACCTCTGACGGCCATCGCGCCGCCTCCCGCAGCAGGTAGCCCGCACCGGGTCGACCGAGGGCGGTGTCGCGCAGCTGCTCGGCGTCGACGGCCGCATCGACGAGTGGCTCCTGCTCGCCGCTCCGGACGTCGTGATCGGCGGCCTCGTCGTCCACCGATCCCCACGGTCGGGGCTCGACGCCCAGCCGGGCCCCGGCCAGGCGTGCGCTCGCGGCGGCATAGGTGAGCTGGGCGCGCTCCAGGCGCTCCACCAGCCGTGGGGGCCGACCACCGTCGGTGACGGCGGTCCAGGCCCGGTGCAGCGCGCCCGAGGCGCTCGCTCGCAGCGCCTCGAGGTCGCCGTCGTCGTCCTTGCCGGGCTCTGGGGCCGGGTCAGCCGGGTCCTGGGGGACACCGGCGGCAAACGCCCGTATGGCGCCCTCCGCCGCCTCGGTCGCCCGCTGCTCGGCCCGGTGCGGCGCCACGAGCAGGTCCGCCATGCCGATCACCCACGCCGACACCGCTCCGGCGAAGGTCAGCGCCACCACGCTCCAGGGAGCCGCGCCGTGGGTGACCGCGAGATTGCCCACGCCCAGCACCAGGACGAAGAAGTAGGAGCCGGGTGGCCCGACCTTGAGCGCCACGCACACGAACGCCGCGACCATCGCCACCACCACGAGCACCGCGACCGTCACGACGGGGTGGCCCGCCGTCATCGCCCCCAGCGCCACCGCCCCGGTCAGGCCGAGGGCGGCCAGCGCCATGACCCGGGCCCGGAAGCGGCCGGGCGCGGTGGCGCCATACAGGATGGTGAAGACCCCGAGGCTCGCCACGAGACCGAGGGACAGGTGCCCGGCCAGCTGCCCGACGGACAGGGGCACCGCCATGGCCACGGCGGCCTTGACCGCGACCGGCCATCGCGGCGGTGAGGGGTTGAGGCGCAGGATCGTGCGCGTGTGGCGGCGCAGGCTGGGAGAGCTCATCGCCACCATCATCCCGCGCGTCAGTCCCCGTCGGTCACGTCGATCACCGAGAACGTGGCGACGCCGTGGGCGATGGCCTTGTCGTCCTCGGCGCGGACCACGTCGCCCTCGACCATGACGAGCGATCCTCCCTGCTTGCGGACCTCGGCGCTGGCGAGCAGCTCCTCGCCGACCTTGGCCCCGGAGAGGAAGGTCACGGTGAGCGAGACGGTCACGGCGCTCTTGCCGTCGGGCAGGTCGGAGCGAACGGCGTCGCCCATGACGGAGTCGAGGAGGGTGCCGAGCAGCCCGCCGTGCACGCCGCCGTTGACGTTGCTGTGCTCGTCGGTGGGCGTGACGCGCAGCCCGGCGTCGTCACCGGGACGGTCCGTGGCCGAGGGGTCGCTGCCGGTGACGCCGAGAGTGTCGAGGAAGGTCATTCTCGTGACTTGCCCCCGCCCAGGGCTCCTGAGACCTCGGGCGAGGACCTAGGGTCTGCCGTATGACGCCCGACGCCGCCTCCCACGCCCCCCGAACGACGCTCGCCCTGGTCGGCCTGCTGACCGTCGCGGGGGTCCAGCACTTCCGCAAGCCGCGCCCCTTCGACTCGATCGTGCCGCCGGCGCTGCCCGGGCCGGCTCGGTGGTACACCTACGGCTCCGGCGTGGCGGAGCTCGCCACCGCGGCGCTGCTGGCGGTGCCGCAGACCCGCCGGCTGGGTGGCGCGGCGGCGACGGCGCTGTTCGTCGCGGTGTTCCCGGCCAACGTGCAGATGGCGTGGAACTGGCGGCGCAAGCCGGCCAAGCTGCAGGCCATCGCCTACGGCCGGCTGCCACTGCAGGGCCTGCTCGTCGCGGGGTCGGAGCACGTGCGCAAGCACGGGTGACGCATCCTGTCGTCTGTCCTGTCGTCTGACTAGTCGTCTACCGTGAAGGCATGGATCGTCGTCTCGCCCTCGCAGCCCTCGCCTCCTCGATCGCCCTGGTGACCGCCTGCTCGGGCGGCTCCGGCGCCGCGACGACCTCCACCACCGCCTCCACCACCGCCTCTCCCAGTTCCGCATCCGCCTCGGCGTCGGGGTCAGGGACGTCGAGCGGCGCGACGAGCACCGCCAGCACCGCCAGCACCCCCGCCGCAGCCGTCGCCCTCCCCAAGGGTCACCAGTGGTTGACGGTGCCCGCGCTCGGCACCCGCCTCGCCATCCCCACGACCTGGAAGGCCCTGGACGTCGCCACCCTGCGCGACCAGAAGGGGACGCCTGCCTACGCCAAGGCCGCGGCGGACCTCGGCTACACCGAGACGGAGCTCACGAGTCTCGTGTCGTCCGGGGCGTTCGCGATCGCGGTGGGGCCCAACACCGGGGAGACGGCGCCCAACCTGCTGATCCGCGCCATCGGCGGGGGAACCTTCGAGGACGGCGACCAGCTCACCTCCGGCACCCGCGGCGAGACCGGCACCCTCGACGCCCAGAGCAAGCCGCAGACCGCGGTGGGGCCGGGCGTGCGCGGCGACTACCACGCCACCGTCGACGGCACCGTCCTGCACGGCTCCCAGCTCGCGGTCACCAGCCAGGGCCAGCAGGACGTGATCGCGATCGGCGCGGCCGACGCCGCCACGGTCAAGAAGGTCATGGACGTCGTCGTCGCGACCTACTCGACCGCCCCCTGAGGTCAGTGGCTCAGCCGTAGGTGTCCCGCGGGCCCCGCCCGTCCGTGGCGCGTCGGCGCCCGTGCCCCCACCGCGGGGCGCTCGGCCCGACGACCCGCAGCTCCTCCACGACCCCCTCGCCCACCTCGGCCGACAACCGCCCGAGGATCGTCGACGCCATGAGCCGCAGCTGGGTGGCCCACGCCGTCGACGACGCCCGCACCGTCAGCACCCCCTCGTCGAAGGTCACCGGCTCGCTGTGCTCCGCCACGTCGGACCCCACGACCTGCGGCCAGCGCCCCATCACCGACCCGACCTTGACGTCCGACTGCCAGCCCCGGCCGGCCACCAGGCGCTCGAGGGTGTCCCCGAGCAGGAGCGGGTCTCGTCCGTCGACCTCGGCGGCCGAGCCGCTCAGCATCACCTCCGACGGACGGCGACGTCGCTTGGCCATCGAGCCGGGGCGCAGGCCCTTGCCCTTGGCCACCGTCCGGGCCCGCAGCAGCGCGGCGGACGCTGCCGTTCTGGCCGCGTCCGGGTCCAGGCGGGGGTCCGGCTCGTCGGCGTGATCGTCCCGCTCGGCCGCACGGCCCGCGGCGTCGTCGGGCGGGGCCCCGTCATACGGCTGGTCAGGAGGCTGGCTGCTCAACGGGGTTCACCTCCCCGCGTTTCACGTGGAACCGCGCACTCTCGCCGAGCTCGGACGGGATGTCGTCACCGACTGCCGCGGTGATGAGCACCTGCTCGCAGTCCGCCACGAGACCGGCGAGCCGCGAGCGTCGTCCGGCGTCGAGCTCGGCGAAGACGTCGTCGAGGATCAGGACCGGGTCCTCGCGCAGGTCCGTGCGGAGCAGCTGGAAGGCCGCGAGCCTCAGCCCGAGCGCGAAGGACCAGGACTCGCCGTGGGAGGCGTAGCCCTTGGCCGGCAGGTCTCCGAGCCCCAGGACGAGGTCGTCGCGGTGCGGCCCGACCAGCGTGATCCCGCGCTCGACCTCCTGGTCCCGGACCCGGGCCAGCGAGTCCACGATCAGCTCGGCGAGCTCGGGGATCTCGGGCACCTCGCCCTCGGCGAGGCGAGCGGCCGCCTCCTCGTGCAGGGACGAGCGATAGGTGACCCGTGCGTCGGACTGTCCCGCGCTCACCTCGTCATAGGCCTGCGCCAGATAGGGGCCGAGGTCGCGCAGCAGGCGCAGCCGGGCATAGAGCAGGCTCGACCCGACCTGCGCGAGGTGCTGGTCCCACACGTCCAGGGTGTGCAGGGCGCTCGCACGGGAGTCCTCCACCGGTGCTTGGTCGTATGCCGATCGCCGGCGCGAGCCCTTGCGCAGGACCGGTGCGGCGGACTTGAGCAGGGCGTTGCGCTGCTTGACGACCTTGTCGTAGTCGGCGCGGACCCCGGCCCAGCGGGGTTGGCGCTGGACGAGCAGGTCGTCGAGGAAGCGCCGGCGCTCGGAGGGGTCCCCCTTGACCAGGGCGAGGTCCTCGGGGGCGAAGAGCACCGTCCGCAGCGACCCCAGCACCTCCCGGGTGCGGGTCACGGGGGAGCGGTTGAGCTTGGCCCGGTTGGCCCGGCCGGGGGTGATCTCGAGCTCGATCAGCGTCTCGCGGCCGTCCCGCACGACCACGCCGCGCACGATCGCCTCCTCGGCGCCATGACGCACGAGGGGCGCGTCCTGCGCGACCCGGTGCGAGCCCAGCGTCGCGAGGTAGCCGATGGCCTCGACCAGGTTGGTCTTGCCCTGGCCGTTCAGGCCCTCGAAGGTCGTGACACCCGGTCCCAGCGGCAGCTCCGCGGTCTCGTAGCTGCGGAAGCTGCCGAGGGACAGGTGCCGGACGTACACCTCAGTGCTGCTGCAGGTCCTGGGTGCCGGACTCGTCCCCGCCACCCTGACGGCCCTCGGCCTTGGCGCCCGTGTCGTCGCCCTTCACCTCGGCGCCGTGGTGGACGTCGGACTTGGGTGTGCCCTCGAGCATCTGCACGGCGTGACCGCCGAACTGGCCGCGCAGCGCGGCGACGGCCTGCATGGCGGGGGAGTTCTCCTGGCGCGACTGGAAGCGCGCGAACAGCGAGGCGGCGAGCACCGGCATGGGGACGGCGAGCTCGATGGCCTCCTCGAGGGTCCAGCGACCCTCGCCGGAGTCCGTCGTGAACTCGCTGATGCCCTCGAGGTCGGGGGTCTCCTCGAGCGCCTTGACCATGAGGTCGAGCAGCCAGGACCGCACCACGGTGCCGCGGGTCCACGCCTTGAAGCAGCCCTCGACGTCCTCGACGATGTCCTTGGCCATGAGCAGCTCGAAGCCCTCGGCGTACGCGTGCATCAGGCCGTACTCGATGCCGTTGTGCACCATCTTGGCGTAGTGGCCGGCGCCGACCTTGCCCGCGTGGACGAAGCCCTCCTCGCGCGGGCCCTCGGGGCGCAGCGCGTCGAAGATCGGCATCGCGCGCTCGACGAGCTCGTCGCCGCCGCCGCACATCAGGCCGTAGCCGTTGTCCTTGCCCCAGATGCCGCCCGAGACGCCGCAGTCGAGGTAGCCGATGCCCTGGCCGGCCAGCAGCTCGGCGTTGACGGCGTCGTCGGTGAACTTGCTGTTGCCGCCGTCGATCACGAGGTCGCCCTCGTCGAGAACCTCGGACAGCTGCTTGATCGTCTCGCGGGTGGGGTCACCGGCGGGGACCATGACCCACACGGTGCGCGGTGCCTCGAGCCTGCCCACCAGGTCCTCGAGGGAGGTGGCGTCGCTGACGTCGGGGTTGCGGTCGTAGCCGACGACCTCGTGCCCGGCCGCACGGATGCGGTCGCGCATGTTGCCGCCCATCTTGCCGAGGCCGATGAGTCCGAGCTGCATGGGAGAACCTTTCCTGGCGCGGTGGGCGCCGACGAGGAGGTCGGGGCTGGTGGGGTGCGGTGGTGATCGGTCAGGGGTGGCAGGTCAGGGGTGGCAGGTCAGGCGGGGAAGCGGACCGGCATCAGGACGTAGCGATAGCTCATGTCCGGCTCGGCGTCGGCGTCGGCCTGGCCGACGAGCACGGCCGGGCGGCTGGGCTGGGTGAACTGCAGGCGGCAGTGCGAGGTGCCGAGGGCTCCGAGGCCGTCGAGCAGGAAGTGCGGGTTGAAGCCGATCTCGAGCTCCGGGCCGGTCATCGTGCACGGCACCGCCTCGCTGGCCTGCGCGTCGTCGCCGGCGCCGGCCTCGATGGCGAGCTGTCCGTCGGTGAAGCGCAGCCGCACCGGGGTGTTGCGCTCGGCGACCAGGGCGACGCGCTTGACGGCCTCGACCAGCGCCGCCGTCTCGACGACGGCCTCGCTGTCGACCGAGGACGGAAAGATCGACGTGACCTTGGGGTACTCGCCGTCGAGCAGGCGGGTCGTCGTGCGGCGGGTGCCGGCCTCGAAGCCGACCAGGCCGTCGCCGCCGGCCGCGTCACCCAAGGCGATCTCGACCGAGCCGGACGCACCGAGGGATTTCGCGGTGTCGGAGAGCAGGCGCGCCGGGATCAGCGCGACGTGGGCGGTGCCGGGCGCGGACGGGCTCCAGGTGAGCTCGCGCATCGCCAGGCGGTAGCGGTCGGTCGCCAGCAGCGTCATCTTGTCGTCGTCGATCTCGACGCGGACGCCGGTGAGGATCGGCAGGGTGTCGCCGCGGTCGGCCGCCACGTGCACCTGGGCCACGGCCTGGGTGAAGGTCGTGCCGTCGATCGAGCCGCTGGGCTCCGGGCTGCTGGGCAGGGTGGGGTAGTCGCTGACCGGCATCTGCAGGAGCGCGAAGCGGCTGGAGCCGCAGGTGAGCTGGACCTTGGAGCCGTCGGTGGCGAGCTCGGCCGGCTTGGCGGGCAGGTTGCGGCAGATGTCGGCGAGCAGGCGGCCGTTGACCAGGGCGGACCCGGCCTCGGTGACCTCGGCCGCGATGGTGAGCCGGGCGGAGATCTCGTAGTCGAAGGCCGACAGCGTGACGGTGTCGTCGTCCTTGGCCTCGATCAGGACACCGGCCAGCACCGGGGTGGGCGGGCGGTTGGGCAGTGCGCGGGCCACCCAGGTGACCGCCTCGGTGAGGACCTCACGCTCGAGTCGGAACTTCACCGTCGGTCACTCCTCATCGCTTGCTCCTGCTCTCCACTCGGACCGCACACGCGTCCAGTCCCGCACGACAGTAGTGCAACGACCGCCGCGACGTGTAGTTCTCCCCAGCCTGTCCCGTGCCCCTCCTGGCCTGGCGTTCGCATCGCTCGACGGACGCTCGCTCGACCCTCGTCCCCAGATGTACGCGGGGCGGATCGATCCAGGTGAATAGGTCTCATCGTTGTCATAGGGCCTGTGGACGCTGTGGACAACTCCCGTCCTCGCACGTCAGGGCCCGGACGAGCCTGTGTACTCCTTGTGGAGCGATCGGTGGACACACAACGTTGCCTGGGGACGACGGCGGGTCGTCCACAACCCGTCCACCGACGATGCCCGCTCGTCCCCAGGTGGGGTGGGGGGTTATGCCCGAGTTATCCACCGACGGCCCACAGGGCGTCCGGACCTGCCCGACATCACCCGGGTCAACACGGCCAGCGATCATCCACAGGGTTTTCCACAGCTGGGGATAGGCCGAGCGAGTGATCTTCTGGGACCGGGGGGATTGACGCTGAGTAACACTTGTCGCTATATGCGTCACGATGCACAGGTCTGTGGACAACCCTGTGGACAGCCAGCTCCGCGGGATCCTCGCGGGCAGAGGGCGTCGGGCGGGACGCCCGTGTCAGCTGGGGTTGGACTTGATCCGGTTGGTCAGCTCGGTGACCTGGTTGTAGATCGCGCGACGCTCGCTCATGAGCTCACGGATCTTGCGGTCGGCGTGCATGACCGTGGTGTGGTCGCGGCCGCCGAACTGCTGGCCGATCTTGGGCAGGGACAGGTCGGTCAGCTCGCGGCAGAGGTACATCGCGATCTGGCGGGCCGTCACGAGCACCCGCGACCGGGAGGTGCCGCACAGGTCGTCGACCGTGAGACCGAAGTAGGACGCGGTCTGGGCCATGATCGTCGCGGGCGTGATCTGGTTGGTCTGGTCCGCGGGGATCAGGTCCTTGAGGACGACCTCGGCCAGGGTCATGTCGACGCCCTGGTGGTTGAGGCTCGCGAAGGCGGTGACGCGGATCAGGGCGCCCTCGAGCTCGCGGATGTTGGTCGAGATCTTGCTGGCGATGAACTCCAGCACGTCGTCCGGAGCCGTCATGCGCTCCTGGACGGCCTTCTTGCGCAGGATCGCGATGCGTGTCTCGAGGTCCGGGGGCTGCACGTCGGTCAGCAGGCCCCACTCGAACCTGCTGCGCATGCGCTCCTCGAAGCCGGACAGCAGCTTGGGCGCCACGTCGCTGGTGATCACGACCTGCTTGTTGGCGTTGTGCAGCGTGTTGAAGGTGTGGAAGAACTCCTCCTGCGTCTGCACCTTGCCCTGCAGGAACTGGATGTCGTCGATCAGCAGGAAGTCGATGTCGCGGTAGCGCCGCTGGAAGTCGCTCGCCTTGTTGGCGCCGATCGAGTTGATGAAGTCGTTGGTGAACTCCTCGGAGTTCACGTACTTCACGCGGACGTTCGGATAGATCTGCTGGGCGTAGTGCCCGATCGCGTGGAGCAGGTGCGTCTTGCCCAGTCCCGAGCCGCCGTAGATGAACAGCGGGTTGTAGGCCTTGGCCGGCGCCTCGGCGACCGCGATGGCGGCGGCGTGGGCGAACCTGTTGCTGGACCCGATGACGAAGGTGTCGAAGGTGTACTTGGGGTTGAGCTTGGCGTCGCGGCCGTCCTCCGGCACGAACGGCTTGCGGAACATCTCGCGGATCCCGTCGCCCTCGGCGAGCAGCTCGCGGTCGTCGTCCGCGTCGTCGTCCTGAGCAGGCCGTATGCCGGGGGCGTGGCCCGGACCGCCGTCATGACGGGCGGGGTCGGCATACGGCCGCTCCCCACCGAACGAGGCGTCCGTGGACACCGGTCGCGGCACGCGCTCGTCGCGCACCAGGCGGGGTCCGTAGGTCGAGCGCGGGTCCGAGCCACCCCGTTCGCCGTCGTGGCGCACCGGGTCGGACGACGTCACGACGTGCGGCACCTCGCCGGGCGAGCCGGGGCGCTGGGTGCTGTCGTCGCGGTCCTCCGCCTCGGACAGCTCCAGCGAGCTGTCGACGGTGACCGCGAGGCGCACGTCCCGGCCGAGCTGCTCCTGCAGCGCCGCGACCAGCTCGGTGCGGATGCGCTTCTCGACGATGTCGCGGGTGTAGTCGTTGGGGACCGCGATCAGCGCGGTGCCCTCGAGGAGACCGACGAGCCGGCTGAGCCGCAGGAAGCCGCGGTGCTGGGCGGAGATGCCGCCGGACTCGAGGGCGCGCAGCGTGTCTCGCCATACGCGGGGGACGTCCACCTGCGCGTCGGTCACGAAGTGCCTCGTTTCACGGTCTGCTGCTCGGCTGCGTGCCTGCTGGCACGACCTGTGGACGACGGGGCGTCCTGGCTGTGGATGACGCTGGATCGACGCTGGTGACGCCGTGGTCCACACCTTTGTCCACAGGCTGTGGACAAGAGCATAGACAAGCGGGGCCGCGCCGACCGTGCCACCACGCTAACAACCCCCGTGTCTCGCCACAAAGGGAGCGGAGGGCCGAGAAGGTGAATGCCGACGCCCCCTCACGGCGTGTCGACGGATCCCGTCCCAGGCCATCGCCCATGCTGGGGGCGTCGGCTGCCCGCCTCGGGCCCCACCGTCGTGCGCGCCGGGGACGTGCAGCCGCGGCGGTTTGACCGCCCTCGACCGGCTGACGTACCTTGGAGGAAGGTCGGTTCGCGCCGACCCGTTTTGCATGCCGGTTGGCACCCGCTCGTCCGTCTCGTCATCGCGGGGCCGCGACCCGTCAGGCGTGCAGACCACCCGCCCAACGGGTCCACCACGAGTGGACCGCCCGACACCGTCAACGGAGTTGTCCCGTGAGCAAGCGCACCTTCCAGCCGAACAACCGTCGTCGCGCCAAGACGCACGGCTTCCGCCTCCGCATGCGCACCCGCGCCGGCCGCGCCATCCTGGCTGCCCGCCGTCGCAAGGGCCGCTCCGAGCTGTCCGCCTGAGAGCCGACCTCCCGTGCTGTCGGAGCAGCACCGCCTGCGCGACAGCGCGGACTTCGCCTCGACGGTGCGCGGACGGACGTCCGTGCGATCGGGCAGCCCGCTGCTCGTGGTGCACACCCACCTGACCGACTCGCGTGCGGCCCAGCCGCCGCGGGTCGGTCTCGTCGTGTCCAAGGCCGTCGGCGGCGCCGTCGTGCGCAACCGCACCAAGCGTCGGCTGCGGCACGCGATGCGTGACCGGGTGGAGACACTGCCCCGCGGCCTGGACGTGGTCGTCCGGGCCAACCCCCCGGCTGCCGAGGCGGACCACGCCCGGCTGGCCGCCGAGCTCGACCGGCTCCTCGCCCGCTGCCTGGCCAAGGTGCGTCCCTGATGGCCCCGGCGTGGCACTCCGAGTGGCGGCGGCGCCCGCTCAAGGCCCTGGCCCTCGGTCTCATCCGCTTCTACCAGCTGTGGATCTCGCCGCTGACCCCGCCGTCGTGCCGGTTCTATCCCAGCTGCTCCGCCTACGCCATGACCGCGGTCCAGCGCTTCGGCCCGATCAAGGGCAGCTGGCTCGCCGCGCGGCGGCTCGGGCGGTGCCATCCGTGGAACCCGGGCGGCGTCGACCACGTTCCCGAGAAGGACCCCCCTCCAGCCACCCTCTGATGTCGCCTCGCGCGTGACCGCGGCCGGCCGACGACAGGGCAGACTGGACCCAGACCTGCACCACCCATGGCGGACGACCGCCTGAGCACAGAGGACGAGATGGACTTCATCAACATCTTGCTGCGGCCGATCGAGATCGCCGTCGCCTGGATCATGTACGGCTTCCACCAGCTGTTCACGACCATCGGCATGGACCCCGAGGGCGGTCTCACGTGGGGGCTGTCCATCGTCGGGCTCGTGGTGGTCATCCGGATCCTGATCACGCCGCTGTTCATCAAGCAGCTGCACGCCTCGCGCAAGATGACGCTGATCCAGCCCGAGCTGCAGAAGATCCAGGCGAAGTACAAGGGCAAGACCGACCCTGAGTCCCGTCAGAAGATGACGGAAGAGACGATGGCGCTCTACAAGGACTCGGGCACCAACCCCTTCTCGTCCTGCATGCCCATCCTGCTGCAGATGCCGATCTTCTTCGCGCTGTTCAACGTGCTCAACGGGCTGGGGTCGATCGCGAGCGGGGCACGGGACGCGGTCGGGCCGATCACGGCGTCCGTCGCCCAGCAGGCCGAGCTGTCGACCTTTGCCGGCGTGCAGCTGTCGGACAAGTTCGTCGGCAGCGAGGACCTGGCGGCCAAGGCCATCACGGTGGCGCTGATCGTCCTGATGTCGATCACGCAGTTCACCTCGCAGCACCAGGCGATGACCAAGAACATGCCGGCGTCCGCCATGGACAACCCGATGTTCAAGCAGCAGAAGATCCTGCTCTACATCATGCCGGTCATCTTCGCCGTCTCGGGCATCAACTTCCCCATCGGTGTCCTCATCTACTGGCTGGTCACCAACCTGTGGTCGATGGGCCAGCAGTTCTACACCATCGGTCGTATGCCGACCCCCGGCTCCCCGGCCTACGAGCGTCTCGAGGCCAAGCGCAAGGCCCAGGGCAAGCCCATGCCGGGCGCCAGCAGCATGACCCGTGGCACCAGCGCCGCCGCCACCGACACCGTGGAGGGCGAGGTCACCTCTCCCCGACCGAGCGGGCAGCGCGTGCAGCCCAAGCGCAAGGGACGCAAGGGCACCGGTCCTGCAGGCGGGACCGCCGGAGGAGCCTCCCGGGCCACCTCGGAGGGCACGGACTGACCGCGAGGTCACCGGCCGCCAGCGCACCCACCAGCACCGACCGGCGCCTCCGGGACGACCCTCGTCCTACCGCCGGCCACGATGAGAAAGGCTGACCGCAATGAACACGAGCACCACCGAGGGCGTCGAGCCACAGACGGACGGCACCCCTGACCAGAAGGCCCAGTCTGTCTCTGGCACCCAGACCGAGCAGGCCGAGCAGCGGGAGCAGGAGCAGGACCAGGGCCAGGGCTCGGACCAGGAGCAGGGCCAGGACGCGGACACGGACACGGACCGGACCGAGGACCAGGGCCGCGAGCCCGGGCGCCGGTCCGGGGGCCGGGTCGCCCTGCTGGAGCGCGAGGGCGAGGTCGCAGCCGACTTCCTCGAGACGCTGCTGGACATCGCTGACCTGGACGGCGACATCGACGTCGACGTGGACGGCGACCGTGCGTCCGTGGCGATCGTGGACTCCGACGAGGGCCGTGTCCCGCGCCGCCTGGTCGGCGACCAGGGCAAGGTCCTCGAGGCACTGCAGGAGCTCACGCGCCTCGCGGTGCAGGCCGAGACGGGCGAGCGCAGCCGCCTGATGCTGGACGTGGCGGGGCACCGCGCCTCGCGTCGTGACGAGCTCGTCGAGCTCGCCCGTGACGCTGTGCGCGAGGTCAAGGAGTCCGGCGAGGAGAAGGCCCTGGAGCCGATGACCGCGTTCGAGCGCAAGGTCGTCCACGACGAGGTCCTCGCGGCCGGGCTGAGCTCGGAGTCCGAGGGCACGGAGCCCCGGCGTCACGTCGTGGTCCTTCCGGCCTGATGACGCCCCAGCGCGACCAGCACGACCAGACTGACCACGACGGCGCCGCTCCCGACCCGGGGGCGGCGCTGCCGCATGTGCCGGCCGCGGCCGAGGTCGTCTTCGGCGACCGCCTCCCGCTGGCGCAGGTGTTCGTCGAGGCCCTGGCCACCACCGGGGTGGCCCACGGCCTCATCGGCCCCCGTGAGATCCCCCGGCTGTGGGAGCGGCACGTGCTCAACTGCGCTGTCGTGGCAGAGCTCGTCCCCCGGGGCGCCTCGATCGTCGACGTGGGGTCGGGTGCCGGGCTGCCGGGGCTCGCCCTGGCGCTCGCCTGCCCGGCCAGCGAGGTGCACCTCGTCGAGCCACGGCGTCGGGCGACCGACTGGCTCACGGCCACCGCCTCCGCCGTCGGTCTCGACAACGTCGTCGTCCACCAGGGCCGGGCCCAGGACGTCGTCGGCACCGTCGTCGCCCCGGTCGCGACGGCCCGCGCGGTGACCCGCATCGGCCAGCTGGCGCAGTGGTGCGCCCCACTCACGTCGGCCGGCGGGACCCTGCTGGCGCTGAAGGGCGTGAGCGTGGTCACCGAGCTCGAGGAGGACTCTGCGGCGCTGCGAGCGGCGCACGTGGTCGACCACGAGATCGTGAGCTGCGGTGCCGAGATCCTCGAGACGCCCACGACCGTCGCCCGCCTGTACCTGGCGGACGACCACGAGCCGGGGATCGCGATCGTGCCCGAGGGCTCCGGCCCGCGGCGTGGGCGGGCCGGCAAGGGACGTCGCCGGAGGTCCGGCTCCTAGCCCGGGATCGGCCCGCCGGTCACGAACGGCGCCGCGGCGTCGGCCTTGCACCTCGGTGGTTTGGCCGCACGGTCTGGTCGTCCGTTCCCCGTCTCGTCGTGCGATCCCCGTCTCGAGGTGCAGATCCAGACGGGGCATGGCAGCCCATACCGTCACTGGCACACCAGACGGAACATTGAACCGCGAGGCCCTCGCTGGAATCCAGGGGGTTGCCGCGGATCCTGTTTCGCGTGAAACAGACGTCGTCCGCGTGGGACACGGGCTGGTGGACGACTGGGGTCTGAGGGACCGGTAGAGGACTGGCCCACACGTTCGTGCCTGTTTCACGTGAAACCGTCCTCCCACCGATCCGGACAAAGGGCACGGCGCCGCGCGGTGACGCCTGGCGAGGCTCGTCCGAGGGGACGTCTAGAGTGGGCGCTTGGCATCGTCGAGCGGCATGAGGAGTAGGTGTGAGCGTCACGACCGGGTTGGGTTGGCCTGACCTGCAGCTGTTGGCAGGTGGTGGTTCGGGGCTGGGTTGGCCGTCACCTGTTTCACGTGAAACGGCGCGCGTCGAGGCGCACGATCCCGCGAACGTCGGGCTCCGCGAGCTGGCCGTGGCGGGGGATGACGGCGCCGACGTCACGGAGATCCTTTCGGCCAGAGGGGTCCCCGAGGCTGAAGCCGGGCCTGATGAGGGCATAGGTGACGGCCTGGGTTCTGGGGTCCGCGGCACTGAGTTCGTCGGTACTGAGCCCGTCGGCGCTGACTCCGCCGGCACCGCGCTGAGCGGCGCTGAGCTGAGCGGCGCCGTGCTGGCCGGCGCCGTGCTGCCCGGCGCCGTGCTGCCCGGCGCCGTGCGCACCGGCACTGAGCTGGCCGGCACTGAGGTCCGCGAGGCGACCGAGGGGGTGCGGTCCACGGGGCCGGCCAACGAGGGCGCCGATCCGGCTGTCGGGGCTGACGTCGATGGCGATGGTGTTGAGGGCGGGGAGATGGCCGAGGCCGCGCCGGACGAGCCGTCGCTCGTACCCGCCGGCTCTGACCGCTCGACCGATGCCGGGGAGGCGCTCGGGGCGATGGCGGCCACCGAGGAGGCCCGCGCCCACGGCATGGAGAGCTCCGAGGGGGAGCTGAACGGGGTCGAGACCGCACCCTCGAGGCCGTCGGCCCCGCCTGGCGAGGGGCTCGGTGATGGCCTGGGGTCGGTGGCGCAGACCTGGAGCCAGGACCTCCCGGGCAAGGACTACCAGCCCGAGCAGCGCTTGCGGGCCAGCCGCGCAAGGGGCGCCGAGGCCGCCGCGAACGCCGACGTGCAGAGCCGCTTCCTGGGGGCCGCCCCCCACGACGACCGAAAGAGCCGCCTCGCGTCGGCGTGGGAGGAGCCGGCGAGCCGGCAGGTGGCGGATGCCGCCCTCTTCGGCAACACGGCTGTGGCTGCTCGGGACGAGCTCGCCGAGGTGGCCGCCGCCGTCACGAGCGACGACCCTGTTTCACGTGAAACGGGCAACGAGAGCGGCGATGTCGACGTCGTGGAGACCTTCCGTCAGCAGGAAGACAAGGACCAGGACGCCATGACCGACCTTCAGGCCACGCCCATGACGGCATCCGTCGGCGCGCCGGCCCCCGCTGTCACCCCGGTGCCCTCCGCTGCCCCCGCCACGGCAGCCCCAGACGCAGCCGCTCGCGCGAGCGCGCCGGCCCCGGCGACCACGCCCGCCGGCCGCGCGCAGACCGAGGGCGAGGCCCTCCCGGCACCGCGGCGCACCCGCGTGATGACCGTGGCCAACCAGAAGGGTGGCGTCGGCAAGACGACGACCACGGTCAACGTCGCCGCAGCCCTCGCCAAGGCTGGCCTCCGTGTGCTGGTCCTGGACCTGGACCCCCAGGGCAATGCCTCGACCGCGCTCGGCATCCCGCACCATGCCGAGGTACCCAGCGTCTACGACGTCCTCGTCGACGGTGCGCCGATGCGCGACGTCGTCCAGTCGTGCCCCGACGTGCCCAACCTGCTGTGCGCTCCCGCCACGATCGACCTCGCCGGCGCCGAGATCGAGCTCGTCTCCCTCGTCGCGCGCGAGATGCGCCTCGGTCGCGCCCTGACCGCCTACCTGCGGGACCAGGAGGACCGCGACGAGCGGATCGACTACGTGCTCATCGACTGCCCGCCCAGCCTGGGGCTCCTCACGATCAACGCCTTCGTGGCGGCCGAGGAGGTCTTCATCCCGATCCAGTGCGAGTACTACGCGCTTGAGGGGCTGTCGCAGCTGCTCAAGAACATCGAGCTGATCAAGGCGCACCTCAACCCGTCGCTGCACGTCTCGACGATCCTGCTGACGATGTATGACGGGCGCACCCGGCTCTCGGCGCAGGTCGCCGACGAGGTGCGCCGCCACTTCGGGCAGCAGGTCATCCGGTCGACGGTCCCGCGCTCGGTGCGGATCTCGGAGGCACCCAGCCACGGGCAGACCGTCATGACCTATGACCCGACGAGCAGTGGTGCTCTGTCCTATGCCGCCGCGGCGGTCGAGATCGCACGGCAGGGTGCCGGCGAGGGAGGTATCCGATGAGTGAGAAGCGACGCGGCCTCGGACGCGGCCTCGGGGCGCTGATCCCGCAGGCTCCTGCCGGGGACCGCCCGATCGACGTCTTCTTCCGCGATGCCGAGCCGGCGAAGCCCGCCACGGACGTGGCCACCGCCGACTCGGTGACGCCGGAGCAGCAGCCCCCCAGCCCCCTCGGTGACGACCTGCGCGGCCTCGGCTACGGTCGACGACCGCTCGACGCGGGGCTCATCGCCTCGGTCACCTCCGAGCGGGCGATGGCGTCCGAGGGCGGGCTCCAGCAGGTCCCCGGCGCGACCTACGCCGAGGTGCCGGTCGACGCGATCCAGCCCAACGCCAAGCAGCCGCGCACCGTCTTCGACGAGGACGACATGGCCGAGCTGGTGCACAGCGTCACCGAGCTGGGCGTCCTGCAGCCCATCGTCGTGCGTCCCCTGCGCGGGGCACCCTCGGCAGACCACCCGCAGGCCGAGTACGAGCTGATCATGGGCGAGCGTCGCTGGCGGGCGACGCAGCGGGCGGGGCTCGCCACCGTGCCCGCGATCGTCCGCAACACCGACGACGACGAGATGCTCCGGCACGCCCTGCTGGAGAATCTCCACCGCTCCGAGCTCAACCCCCTCGAGGAGGCCGCCGCCTACCAGCAGCTGCTCGAGGACTTCGGCTGCACGCACGACGAGCTGGCGGGCAAGCTGGGGCGTTCACGTCCCCAGATCTCCAACACGATCCGCCTGCTCCGGCTCCCGCCCCTGGTCGCCCGCCGCGTCGCCGCGGGCGTCCTCAGCGCCGGTCACGCACGGGCGCTGCTGGGCCTCGACGACGCCGCTGCGATGGAGCGGCTGGCCCAGCGCATCGTCGCCGAGGGCCTGTCGGTGCGCTCGGTCGAGGAGATCGTCTCGCTCGGCGGCGACGGGTCGTCCGAGCCCACGCCGCGGGCGCCGCGCACCCACGAGCCGCAGCCCGAGCTCGACGAGGTCGCCACGTCCCTGTCCGACCGCTTCGACACCCGCGTCCAGGTCACCATGGGGCGCCGCAAGGGCAAGCTCACGGTCGAGTTCGCCTCGGTCGACGACCTCCAGCGGATCCTTGCCCTGATGGGTCAGGAGGGCGGGCTGGACTCGTCCGGGGTCTGACCCGCCGGCCCACACCCCCAAGCGGCCCCGCCGTGGGGATGCATGAGCGTCGGTGGGCCGAACGCCCGCCGTCTCGCACCAGGTGCGCGACGGCGGGCGCTCTAGTCCGGGCTAGCGGGCGCTAAGTTGATCTAGCCATGTCTAGGATTGTGTGAGAGCGATCCTAAGCGTCGTCGCGGGCCGCGCGATACTCCGCGATGACACGCTCGGCGAGGTCGGCATACACGTCCGCGGCCTCCAGGCCGGCGCCCGCGATGGCCAAGGGGACCTGGCTGGTCTCGGTGAGGCCGGGAGAGACGCTGCACTCCAAGAACCACGGGATGCCGTCGGCGTCGACGATCAGGTCGGTGCGGGACAGGTGCCGGTGGTCGAGCACCCGGTGCGCGGTGAGGGCCGCCTGCAACGACGCCTCGGTGGCCTCCGGGGAGAGCCGGGCGGGGGTGAAGTACTCCGTCTCGCCCGCGTTGTACATGTGGTCGTAGTCGAAGACCCCGTCGACCGGGCAGATCTCGACCGGCGGCAGGGCCCACAGCTCGCCGTCCGTCTGCTCGATGACCGTCACCGACACCTCCGTGCCCTCCACGACGTGCTCGACGAGCGCGAGGTCGTCATAGGCATAGGCGTCCACCAGAGCCGCGCCCAGGTCCGTCGCCGTCCGGGCCACGTGGAACCCGAGGGCCGAGCCACCACGAGCGGGCTTGACCGCGAGCGGCAGGCCCAGGTCGCGGGCCAGGCGCTCGAGGACGGCCCCGGCGCCGATCTGGCGGAAGGTGCTGTGGGCGACCGTCACGTGCGCGGGGGTCGCGACGCCGGCCCGCGCCACCAGGCCCTTGGCGATGGGCTTGTCCCACGCCATGCGCGAGGACGGACCTCGCGGCCCGACGAAGGCAAAACCCAGGTGCTGCAGCACATCTCGCAACGACCCGTTCTCACCGGGCGATCCGTGGAGCGTCGGCCACACGAGGTCGGGCTGCAGAGAATCGATGGTGCCCAGCAGGTTTCGGTCGAGATCGGCGATCGTGACCTGGAAGCCCTTGGAGCGCAACGCTTCTGCGAGGCGGCGTCCCGATCGGACGGACACCTCGCGCTCGTGCGAGAGGCCACCTGCGAGGACGAGGACAGAGGTCATGACACATCCGGTGAGGGGAGGAGGACTCGGCGAGCCCCGGAGCGGGTGGAATCGTCATACGGCCCGAAGGTGTCGAGCAGCTCCTGCTCGCGCTCGACGACGGTCGCGAAGCGGCGCACACCCTCGTGGATCCGCTCGGAGGTGGGGTAGGAGAAGTTGAGGCGGGCGTTGCGGCGTCCCGTCCCGTCGGCGTAGAAGCCGGTCCCCGGTGCGTAGGCGACGAGCTCCTTGACCGCCAGCGGCAGCATGGCCTTGGTGTCGAGACCCTCGGGCAGCTCGATCCAGAAGAAGAGGCCGCCCCTGGGGAGGTTCCAGCGGGCCTGCGGCAGCAGCGATCTCAGCGCGTCCGCCATCGCGTCGCGACGCTCCTGGTAGAGCGCGCGATAGCTCGCGGTCTGGGCCTGCCAGTCGATCTCGGACAGGTAGCGCGACGCCACCGCCTGGGTGAACGCGCTCGGGCACAGGATCGCGGCCTCGTTGGCGAGGACGAGCTTCTCGCGGACGGCGTGCGGAGCCACGGCCCAACCGACGCGCAGGCCCGCAGCAAAGATCTTGGAGAAGGTCCCGAGATAGATGACGCCGTCCTCGTCCATGGACTTCAGCGCGGGGTAGGTCCGCCCCTCGAACCCGAGCAGGCCGTAGGGGTTGTCCTCGACCACGAGGATGCCGTGCCGGCGACAGATCTCGAGCACCCGCGGTCGACGCTCGTCGGACAGCGCCGTGCCAGCGGGGTTCTGGAAGGTCGGGACGGTGTAGAGGAACTTGATCCGGCGGCCCTCGGTCTCGAGCCGGGTGATGTGCTCCTCGAGCGCCTCGGGGACGAGACCGTCGGCGTCGCAGGGCACGTGCACCACGTCCGCCTCGTAGGCCGCGAAGACCCCGAGAGCGCCGACGTAGGAAGGGGACTCGGCGATCACGACGTCGCGCGGGTCGAGGAACACGCGGGCCACGAGGTCGAGCGCCTGCTGGGACCCGGTCGTCATGACGATGTCGTCGGGGTGGGCGTCGATCCCCTCGAGCGCCATGACCTCCAGCAGCTGGTCGCGCAGCCGCTCGTCGCCCTGGCCCGAGGAGTACTGCAGCGCTGTGAGCCCCTGGTCGTGCAGCAGCCGCTGCACCGTGTCCCCGACCAGGTTCATGGGCAGGGCGCCGATGTTCGGCATACCCCCGGCCAGGGAGACCACCTCGGGGCGGGAGGCGACGGCGAACAGGGCGCGGATCTCGGAGACCTTCATCCCGGCGGTGCGTGCGGCATAGGACTCGATCCAGGGATCCAGCCGTGAGCCAACGGGATGCTGGTCGGTCATGCGCGCTCCTTCGTCGTGGGCCGGGCACGGCGAGCGGCATCGGCCCGTAGCCTGGGACCAGGGTGAGGTCTGCATCCTCGCACGACCACCCGAGGCGGCGTCGCAGTGTCCGGGCGCGCCGGGCCCCGAGCAGGGAGGATCTCAGCCATGACCGGTCGTCAGGTGGTCCCGCTGACGGCCGCGACCACGGACCTGCTGCGTCCGTCCTGTCGCGGCTGCGTGCGCTGGCTGCGCGACCCGGTCGAGGCGCACGAGGAGTCGCCGCGACACTCGGGCCCGCGGCTGCGGTCGTGGGCCGAGACGGTGACCCGCGAGTGGGGGCCGCCCGGCCTGCTCGTGCGCCAGGACGGTCGCACGGTCGCTCACGTCGTCGTGGCGCCCCCCTCGCTGGTGCCGCGCGCGGGTCTGCCGGCGACGGCCCCCGTCTCGGACGACGCCGTGCTGCTCCTGTCCCTGTCGTCGAGCAGCAGAGCCTTCACCAAGGTCGCCGTCCAGTCGCTCGGCCGGGAGCTCCTGCGGCGACGGGTCCGGGCGGTCGAGGCGTATGGCGGGCCCGCCGTCGTCCCGGGGTGCCTGTCACCAGCCGCGGTGACCCAGAGCGACCTGCCGTGGCCGCCGCCGGACGTGTGCCGGGTGCCGACCACGCTGCTGACCGGTGTGGGCTTCACGGTCGTGCGCGAGCACCCGACGTGCCCCCGGCTCCGGCTGGACCTGCGCTCCGTCGCCACGGTGCGCGAGGACGTCACCGCTGCGGTGCGGTCGTGGTTGTTGGACCGCGCCACGGCCCCGGCCGCCACGTGAGGCGGCCGTGCACGACGACGCCCGCCACGACCTGAGGTCGGGCGGGCGCCGTGATGTGCTGGTGGCTGGCGTGCTGCTCCAGCGGGTGTGCGGGTGTGCCGGCTCAGCCGATGTAGTCCGCGAGCTCCTTGAGGATGCGGGGCTTCGGCTGGGCGCCGACGATCGACTTCACGACCTCGCCACCGACGTAGACGTTGATGGTCGGCAGACCGGTGACGCCGTACTTCGCGGTGGTCTGGGGGTTCTCGTCGGCGTTGAGCTTCACGACGTCGATCTTGTCGGCATAGGTGCCGGCGATCTCGTCGAGGACCGGCGAGATCTGGCGGCACGGGCCGCACCAGGACGCCCAGAAGTCCACGAGGACGGGCTTGGGGTTCTGCAGGACGTCCTGGTCGAACGTCGCGTCGGTCGTGTCCTTGGTGTTGGCACCCATGAGGGCTCCTCCTTGGTCGGGATGGTCGAGGTGGTGGTGGTGCAGGCAAGCAGACGAGCAGGTGTGCAGACGAGCAGGTGGGTCAGCGGGCCATCGCGGTGGCCTGCGGCTCGGCGGTCAGCGACGCGTCGGTCGCCGGGGCGCCGGCCTCGTCGCGGGCCGCGAGGTAGCGCTCGGCGTCGAGGGCCGCGGCGCACCCGGAGCCGGCGGCGGTGATCGCCTGGCGGTAGGTGTGGTCGACGAGGTCGCCGCAGGCGAAGACGCCGGGCAGGTTGGTGGCCGTGCCCGCCTGCGTGAGGACATAGCCCTCGTCGTCCAGGTCGACGACGCCCTTGACGAGCTCGTTGCGCGGCTCGTGGCCGATCGCCACGAACACGGCCGAGGTCTCGAGCACGCGCTCCTCGCCGGTGACGGTGTCGCGCAGGGTCACGGACTCGACCTTGGTGTCGCCGTTGATGGAGGCGACCCCGGAGTTCCAGGCGAAGCTGATCTTGTCGTTGGCCATGGCGCGGTCGGCCATGATCTTGGAGGCGCGCAGCTCGTCGCGGCGGTGCACGATCGTGACGCTCTCGCCGAACCGCGTGAGGAAGGTCGCCTCCTCGATGGCCGAGTCGCCGCCACCGACGACCACGATCGGCTTGTTGCGGAAGAACGCGCCGTCGCAGGTGGCGCACCAGGAGACGCCGCGGCCGGACAGTCGCTTCTCGTCCGGCAGACCCAGCTCGCGGTAGGCCGACCCCATGGCCAGGATGACGGCGTGGGCGCGGTGCTCGTTGCCCTCGCCGTCCGTGACGACCTTGATGTCGCCGGTCAGGTCCACGGCGGTGACGTCGTCGCGGACCAGCTCGGCGCCGAAGCGCTCGGCCTGCGCCCGCATGTTGTCCATGAGGTCCGGGCCCATGATGCCGTCGCGGAACCCGGGGAAGTTCTCGACGTCGGTGGTGTTCATCAGGGCGCCGCCGGCGGTGACCGAGCCCTCGAAGACGAGCGGCTCGAGGTTGGCGCGGGCTGCGTAGACTGCGGCGGTGTAGCCCGCCGGGCCGGAGCCGACGATGATGACGTTGCGGACGTCGCTGGTCATGAGGTCCTTCATCCCTGGGTGGTGTGGACGTCGGCCGAGCCGACTCGGCGCCCGGGCGACGAGACGCGGTGGGTGCGAGACCCACTGTCCCATCGCAGGGCGCACGGGCGGAAACCGTGCGGGCGGCGTGTTCATTCCACCCGCCCGACACGTGGACGTTTCACGTGGAACGTGCGGCGCTCAGGGGGTGCTGGTGCTGCTCGCCTGGGTGAGGAGCGTCGCGCCCGTCGGGCCGCAGGGCATCGCCGCGACGTAGACCCCGACCTGACGCCGGTCAGCGCCCTGCTGGGCGGCGATCACGACGGCGGGGCGGCCGTCATACGTGGTGATCTCGGCCGCGACCCGGCCGGTGGTGGTGCCGCCGAGGGCGCCGAGGCACTCGCGGACCCCGGCGGGGGTGCCGATGGGGCCGACCGTGGGCTGCTCGACGGTGTGCGGGGTGGCCGGGCTCCAGCGCTGCCGGAGGAGGTCCTGGCCGTATGACGCCAGCCCGGCCCCACCGACCGCGAGGGGACCGGCGGCGAGGCGGATCTGGACGTCCGGGTCAGCGACGTCACCGGTGCCCTGACCGCTCTGCTGCTGCTGCCCCTGCTGCTCGCCCTGCTGGCCGGGGGCGGACGACGCCGCGCTCGCGCTGCCCACGGCGCTGGAGGCGGAGCTGTTGGGCCCCGAGCCGAGGTTGGCGACGGCGGTGCTCAGGTCACCCCCGGAGGCCTGGATGAAGGAGGTCGCCGCGATCCCGAACACGGTGACGGCCGCGGCAGCAGAGGCGACGAGGCCGAACATCCGCCGGCCGGAGGGCCGCCGGGTGGCCGGGTGCAGCGGGACGACGACCGCGATCGGGCCGTGCTCGTCGGCACGCGGGATGGGAGCGGGGTCGTGCCCGGAGGCCGTGAGGCGGGCGCGCGACTCGGCCTCGAGCGAGGCGGTGATGCGGGCCACGAGGTCGCCGGGCATGGGACCGGGGTCGGGCAGGGAGCCGAGCAGGTCGCGCACACCCGTGGGGTCGTGGTCGCCGTCACCGGATGCGTGCGACGATCGGGTCGCGGTCATCTCCGGACACCTCCCGGGGCGGTCGAGGGGGCTGCGTCGTGGTCCGACCCGTCGGGTGCCACGGCCTGGTGCGGGTGCCGGGACGCGCGGACCCTCAGGAGCCCGGGCGTACCTTCACCATGTGTAGGACGTGCCGTGCGTGGCGTTGGTTCCCGGCGGTCACGCAGGCGGACCGCGGACGTGGGGGCGGTCATGTGCCCGCTCGTCGCAGCCCGAGGATCTCGGCCATGGCGGCCCGGCCACGGGCGCACCGGGACTTGATGGTGCCCTCCGCGACGTCGAGGACCTGGGCGGCCTCGGCGACGCTGAGTCCCTGCATGTCGACCAGGACCAGCGCCAGCCGCTGTCCCTCGGGGAGCTTGGCGAGGGCCTGCCGGACGTCGAGCTGGACCTCGAGAGAGGCATGCTCGTCGCGACCGTCCGCGAGGTCGTACTCCGGCAGCTCGGAGGTCGGCCGGACGCGTCGCAGCCGGTCGAGGCAGGCGTTGACCACGATGCGGTGCAGCCAGGTGGTGACGGCGGCCTCGCCGCGGTAGGACGCCGACCGACGGAACGCGGCGATGAAGGCGTCCTGCACGGCGTCGGCCGCCAGCTCCCGGTCGGAGCAGGTGCGCATGGCCACGGCCCACATGCGGTCGCGGTGCCGGCGGTAGAGCTCGCCGAAGGCGTGGGGGTCCCCGTCGTTGTGCGCCGCCATGAGCGCACGGTCGTCGGCCGCGGCGAGGTCGAGGACGGCGATCATGTCAGGACAGGCTGATCTCGGAGAGCGCGGCGTAGTTGCCGCCGAACATCCTCGGGCTGTTGGTGAACCAGACGACGATGTAGGGGCGCTTGCCCTGGCCCGCCGGCACCGTGATCGTGACCTCGCCCCTGGCGCCCTTGGCGGTGCCCAGCACGGCCGCCCCGTCCTTGGTCGGGGTGTCGCTGCCGTAGACGGTCAGGTCCTCGCCGGCCGAGTCGGGCAGCGTGAGCTTGATCTGGGAGACGTCCGAGTGGGCGTCCCCGAGGTAGACCGCGAGGCCGACCCCCGACTTGAGGTTGCCGAACGCGTCGGTCTTGTAGCGCTGGCTGCGCCAGTAGGTCGCCGTGTCCCCGTCGTGGACGTTGCCGACCGTGTCGTTGTTCTCCGCGTGGTCCTGGCCCTCGGGGTCGTATGCCGTCACGCCCACCACGGCAATCGGGGCGCCCGGTGCTCGGGTGGGGGCCGCCGGCTTGGTCGTCACGGTGCCGTCGGCGCCCTTGGTGATGGTGACCGCCGGCGCCGTCACGGTGTAGGTGCGGCCGACCGGAGGTGCGTCGAGCTGGCGCTGGATGTTGTTGACCATGGACATGACGCCGACGACGCCGAGCACCAGGCCCAGCACCACGAGGGCGGCGAGCAGGGCCAGGACGAAGTTGGCCTGACGTCGCGAGGGGGTGCCGGTGGGCACGTCGTTGACGAAGATCGGGGCGACGGGCTCGGCGCGGCGGGGGCGCTCGTCCGCCAGCGTCGACAGGGGCACGCGGGCGGGCTGGGTCTCGAGGCGCCGCGTCTCACGCTCGCGGCGACGGTCCTCGGCCCGCCGGGAGGCGCCGTCGACCAGGTCGCCGACCCGCCGGGCAGCCGCCTTGGCCCCGGCCGCGGTGGCCCCGGCGGCGGCGATCGCGGCGGCCTCGGCGCGGGAGGGCACGTGCTCGACGTCCTTGCGCAGGTCGTCCGCGAGGCGGTGGGGCGTGCTGCCGGTGGCCGCCCCTGCGCCTCCAGCACCGCCCATCACCCCGGCCGTGCTCGCGACCCCTGAGCTGCTCGCGGCGTCGGCGGGGCTCGTGGTGCCTGAGGTGTCGCTCGTGGCTGCGGTGACCGGGCCGGAGCGGTCGCCGGCGGACGGGTCCGAGGTGGGTGGATCCGCGGGAAAGCGGTCGGAGGTGCCGGTGGAGCCGGGTGACGGCGCGGGGAGCGTGGCCGGGCGCAGCGCATCGGCGACGGCACCGGGGTCCTGAGGCTGGTCGTCCGTCCCGCGAGCGCGGCCGAGGGCACGCCGGACCAGGTCCTCGATGTCGTCCGGGACGGCGGCGACGAGCTCGGACGGCGGGGCCGGTGCGCCGGCCACGACGGGGGTCGCCTGCAGCGAGGTCGCGTCCTTGCCGGGCCAGGTGGCGGTGGTCGCCGCGTGCAGGAGGGCCGCGAGGCCGAGCGCGTCGGTGCGGGACGCGGCCTGGTCGCTGTCGCCGTCGCGGCCGAGGAGCGCGGCCTGGACGGCCAGCCCCCGCAGCCGGACGCTTCCGTCGCGGCCGCGGAGCACGTCGTCGGGGGTCAGGGCGAGGTGGTGCAGGCCACGGCCGCGGGCCCGGTCGAGGACCTCGGCCACCTCGAGCACGATCCGACGCGCCTCGGGGGCCGGGAGGCCGCCGTCCCGCAGCAGCTCGGTGAGGGTGCTGCCCTGGACCTCCGCCTCGACGACGTGGACCAGGTCGCCCTCGCGACCGGCGTCGAGGATCGGCAGGAGGCGCGGGTCGGTGAGCGCGGACGCGCGGCGGGCGGCGTCCAGAGCGGCCTCGGCGGCTGGGTCGTCGGCGTCGAGCACGGTCACGACGACGCGGCGACCGAAGGTCGTGTCGTCGGCCTCCCACCGCTCCACGCGGTCCGTGCGCTCGAGGCGCTGCCGCAGGTGGTAGCGCCCCCCGATCGACGTGCCCGGTCCGACTGCCGGCATCCGTCACTCCCTCTCGTCGTCCTGCGTGACCCGCATCGCGTCCCCCTGGGGCTGGCCGGTCGTGCTCATCGCATCCTAGGCGCTGAGGGCGGCTCCGGTCCGGCGACGCAGCCGCGCGGCGACCGGTCCGAGCAGGTCGTCCACCTCGCGGATGTGAAAGACGCGGGCGAGGCCGAGGAAGGCCAGGACGAACAGGACGCCGCCGACGAGCAGCTGCACGAGGTGGTCGAGGCGGGAGGTGCCGAGCAGCTCGGACAGCCCCACCACCGCACCCCACGTGGCGAGGGCGGCGAGGGCGGAGACGAGCACCAGTCGGACGTGCAGGCGCAGCACGTGCCGCAGGGGCAGGCCGCCGACGCGGCGCTGGGCGATCACCACGAAGGCCACCGCTGCCGCGAGGTTGCCCAGGGTCTGGCCGGCCGCGATCAGGGCGACGACGTGGTCACGGGGTCCGACGAGCGCCAGCAGCGCGAGCGTGATCTGGATCGCGGTGAGCAGGATCTGGAGGTGCAGGTTGGTGCGACCGTCCTCGAGGGCGAAGAAGAAGCGCTGCTGCAGGGTGGTCCAGCCGAACGGGATCAGGCCCAGGATCATGATCGCGAAGACGAGGGCCGTCTCGCTGAGGGCGTCCCCGCTGACCCGGGGCACCATCGCCATGCCCGGCACCGCCAGCGGGATCGCCGCGGCCGTGATGGGGACGAGGGCCACGGACGGCAGGGTCAGACCACGGGTCAGCAGGCGGCGCAGGTCGCCGGTCGCGCTGTCGTGGGCCGCGCGCGACATCCGCGGGTAGATGGCCGTCAGGATCGACGTGGTGATGATCCCGTGCGGGAGCATGAAGACGAGGAAGGCGAGCTGGTAGACGGTGATGCCGGCGACCTGCCGGCCGTCGTGCTGGGCCCAGCCGGCGACGGTGTTCATGACGGCGGCGCACGCGTAGCCGCCGAGCTGCGCCACGACGAGGGCGGCGAACGCCCAGCCCGCCATCGTGGAGGCCGACCGGAAGCCGTAGCCGCGGAAGCCCCAGCGGGGACGCCAGCGGAAGCCGCTCGCCCGCAGGTCGGGGACCAGCGCGAGGGCCTGCAGCGCGATGCCGGCGGTGCTCGTGCCCGCCAGCAGCCAGACCATCTCGGGGGTCCAGGCGTCAGGGGGTGCCGCGTGCGCGTAGCGCTGGAGGAAGACGGCCATGCCCGCGATCTGCACGAGGTTGGCGAGCACGGGCGTCCACATGAACGACGCGTAGCGCCCCCGCGCGTTGAGGACCTGGCCGAGGACGGCATACAGGCCGTAGAAGAAGATCTGCGGCAGGCAGATGATCGCGAACGCCGTCGCGAGCTCGCGCGTGGCGGGAGAGATGCGGTAGATCGTGACGAGCGGGGAGGCGAGCAGCGTCGCCAGCACCGTGACGACCAGGATGGCGCCGATGCAGATGGTCAGCAGGCGGTCGATGACCTCCTGCCCGCCGTCCTCCCGCTTCATCGCCTTGGTGATCTGGGGGATGAGCACCGCGGTGAGCAGGCCGCCGGACAGCAGCATGTAGATGATGTTGGGCAGCTGGTTGGCGGTGTTGAACGCGTCGGCCGTCGCGCCGGTCACGCCCAGGCAGGCCACCAGCATGAGCTGCCGGACGAGGCCGAGGGGGCGCGAGACGATCGAGCCCGCGGCCATGAGGGCGCTGGCCCGCCGGACGCTCTGCTCCTGGACCACGCCGTCCCCGGGTGGGGGTGCGCCGTGCCGTGTGCTGCTCATCAGGAGTCCTTGTCGCTGCTGTCGGGTCGGTCAGCGCCGCCAGGTCGGTCGCCCCCGGCAGGGCGGGTGGCGCCGAGCACGGCGTCGGCCACCGCGTCGTGGTCGCCGAGCTCGCGCTCGGCGCGGGTGGGGCCACGGCGCAGGGAGCGGGCGAGGCCGAGCACGAGGATCAGGCCGACGATACCGGCGACGAGGGCGAACACCCACACGCTGGTCGGGCGGACGTTCATGTCCACGGTGGTCGCCGAGCCCAGGGCCACGCCGTCCGGTGTGGACAGGCGCGCCTCCAGGGGGACGGTGCCGGCGCCGAGCGCCGTGACCTCGACCTGGATGGTCGTGCGGCTGCCCGCGGCGATGGTGAGCGTCTTGGTGCTCTGCGTGACCCGCAGCTTGGGACTGCCGGGGACCAGCTCGAGACGGACGTCGTGGACGGCATACGGGAGGGTGTTGTTGACGGTGATCTGGATGGTGCCGGAGTCCGCCAGGAAGTTGATCGTGCTCGGGCGAACCTGCACCCCGTGGGCCGCGGCGTCGATGGATCCGTCGACCGCCCCTCGCAGCTGCGTCCAGGCCTGCGAACCACCCCGCCACCGGGCCGAGGTCAGCTGCTGGATCGCGGCGGTCCAGGCCCGGGCGCCGGGGGCGTCGGCCGGCAGGATGCGGCGCAACCCGTTGACCGTCGCGAGGTCCGACTCGAGCTCGTCCACCGCCGGGCCGTCCAGCGGAGAGGCGGGGCGCGAGGGCTCGGTGGTCGTGGCGACACTCTGGCTGCCCTGGATCCCCTGCCTGGCCTGAGCGCCCTGCCCCAGGATGCTGCTCACGTCGACCTGCCGCAGCCACGGCGCCGAGGCCGTGGCCGACCAGAGCCGCCGCAGCGCCGGTCCGGACAGGGCGGTGCGGCGCGGGACGGCCACCAGCGCCGTGCGGCGCGTGCCGGGGAGCTCGCCGAGCAGCGTGAGCGACTGGCCGAGGAACTCCTGCACCATCTGGGTGTCCGAGGACGAGGGGTCGCCCGCGGTGACCTCGCTGAGGCGCTCGTCGTAGGCGAGCAGCGGCGTGCCGTCCGGGCTGCGCTGCGCGGCTCCCGGCGTGGTCTGACGCTGCGGGGCCACCGCGTCGGTGGACACCACGGCGGCCGTGGGGGCCGAGCCACCGGTGGTGCGGGTCCACGCGGTGGTCCGACCCTCGGCCCAGGAGCCGTCGGCCGGCCAGGCGATCGAGTCGGTGACGGAGCGCCCGACGGCCCTGGTGAGGGGATTGGTGCCCGCAGGCCAGACGACGGCACTGAGCGCGGGATCGGGCCCGGCGCGGAGCAGCGCGGCGGTGTCGGGGTCCCCGGTGGGCAGCGACCAGACGGGCTGGTCGTCCCCGAGCGCCTCGAGGCGGGCGGTGAGCGCGTCCGCGTCGGTCCTGGCGGCGGCCAACGGATCGCTCGGCGCGGTGGGGGTCTGCGCGGGAGCGGAAGGGTTCGCGGGCGTGGACGACGGGGATGCCGACGACGCCGACGACGCCGCCGACGCCGTGGAGCTGCCGGTGGGCGGGCTCGCGGGGGAGGTCGAGCCTCCCCCAGCAGGGGTCGTGGCAGCAGGGGTCGTGGCTGCTGACGCGGCGCCCGAGGCCGTGGGGGACGTGCTCGGGGAGGTCGTGGCCGCAGGCGTCTGCGGGGTCGCGGTCACGGGGCCACCGGTGGCGCTCGGGGGCGTCAGGACGGCCGGGTCGACCATCCAGGTCACGGGTGTGCCGACCGCGGCGTCCAGGCGCTGCCGCAGGAGGCCACCCGTGCCGACGGTCTGCGACCAGGCCTGCCCCACCTCGTCGACGCTGCCGGCGAACAGGTCGCGCCGGGCCGGGAGGGTGAGGGGAGCGATCCAGGCGAGGCGGAGGGGTTCGTACTCCTGGTCGGCGCCGACCCAGGGCAGCACGGAGCGGGCCAGGGCCACGCGGTCGCTGCCGCTGCGCACCTCGACGGCCAGCGGGTAGGTCCCGAACGGCGTGCCGCGCCGCAGGGCTGCGCGGGGCACGGTCAGCGTGACCGACGTCGTGCCCTGGGCGGCGACCCCTGCGGCGATGGGCTGGCTCACCACCTCGCGCGTGGTCAGGGAGCGGGGCTGGGCGTCGTGCAGCCACGCGGACAGCGCCTGTCGTTGGGAGAAGGGCGTGCCGCCCAGCAGCACGCGGGCGGACAGCGGCCCGCTCGCCCCAGAGCTCGTGGACGAGACGGTCACCCGGACCGTGACGTCCTGGTCGGGGCGGACGACGGCCGGCGACAGCTCGTCGAGCCGCACGGTGAGCCCAGGCACCGTGGCGTCTGGCGCGGCAGCCTCCGGCGCCGCAGCCACGGCGATGTCCGGTACCCCCGCGCCGGGGCGGGCTGCGGGTGCGGGGGCTGCGGCGACAGAGCGATCCGGCGTTGCGGCGGCCGCCCCCGGCATACCGCCGAGCAGGGAGAAGGCGGCGACAGCCGCCGCGCCGGCGCGAGCCAGCCGACCGGTCACCGGTCCCCCGCGAGGCGCTGCCAGGCTGCCGCGGCGATGCGCCTCTCGTTGGGAAAGGTCAGCTCGGTCGTGTTGTCGCCCAGGCGCACCCAGGCGACGTCGATCGCCTCGGCGTCGGGGTCGTTCTCGATCGTCAGGTGCCCACCGAGCGCCTCGAGGAGATAGTGGTGGACGACCTTGTGGACGCGGGAGGCCGAGGTGGTGAACCAGTAGTCGATGGACCCCAGGGAGGCGATGACCCGCCCCTCGATGCCGGTCTCCTCCGCCACCTCGCGGACCGCGGTCTCCTCGAGCGTCTCGGTGCCCTCGATGTGGCCCTTGGGCAGGCACCACTCGACGCGGCCGGCCCGGTTGCGGCGCGCGATGATCGCCAGCTCCGCCAGACCTCGCTCGACCCGCACGATCACACCACCCGCCGAGACCTCCTCCACCGCAGGCAGTCGACGCGGGAAGCGCGCTGCCGGGCTGGTCGGATGGGGAGTGGTCACCTGAGCACTCTAACGAGACCTGCTGCGGTCGGTCGCGGTGCCACGTCGGCCCCCTCGGTCTTCTAAGGTGGGGAACTGTGCCTGGAACCACCCACCCCACCACCGACGAGCTGCTCGCCGCCGCGGCGCGTCGGCTCGCGCCCGTCACCGGCCTCCTGACCGAGCTGGGCGAGAGGTTCGGGGGCGCCGGGCACGAGCTGGCCCTCGTCGGCGGCCCGGTGCGCGACGCGCTCCTCGGCCGCGACTCCGTGGACCTCGACCTCACCACCGACGCCCGCCCCGAGGAGACCGAGCGGCTGCTCCGGGGCTGGGGCGACGCCCTGTGGGACGTCGGGCGGGCGTTCGGCACCATCGGGGCGCGCAAGGACGGCTGGCAGGTCGAGATCACGACCTACCGCAAGGACGCCTACGACCGCACCAGCCGCAAGCCCGAGGTGTCCTACGGCGACCGGCTCGAGGACGACCTCGTCCGTCGCGACTTCACCGTCAACGCGATGGCGCTGCGGCTGCCCGACCTGACCTTCGTCGACCCGCACGACGGCCTCGGCGACCTCGCGCGTGGCCTGCTGCGCACGCCGGGGACGCCGGCCGAGTCCTTCGGCGACGACCCGTTGCGGATGATGCGGGCGGCGCGCTTCGTGTCCCAGCTGGGCCTGACCCTCGACCCCGCGGTCGAGGCCGCCCTGCGCGAGCGGGCCGGGTCCCTCGAGATGATCTCGGCCGAGCGGATCCGCGACGAGCTGGTCAAGCTGATGCTCACCCCCGACCCCCGCCCCGGTCTCGAGGTTCTCACCGACACCGGCCTCGCCGACGTGATGCTGCCCGAGCTGTCCGGGATGCGCCTCACGGTCGACGAGCACAACCGGCACAAGGACGTCTACGAGCACTCGCTGACCGTGCTGGCGCAGGCCATCGACCTCGAGCTCCCCTCGCGGCCGCTGCCGTCGGCTGGGGACGAGTCGTCGCCGAGCGAGGCGTCGGCGAGCGAGACGTCGGAGCAGCCGGGGTCGGCGGCCCCGGCCGACGGCGGGCCCGTCATACGGCCCGACCTGGTCCTGCGACTCGCAGCGCTGCTGCACGACATCGGCAAGCCCGCCACGCGCCGGTTCGAGCCGGACGGGGGCGTGTCCTTCAACCACCACGAGCTCGTGGGCGCCCGTATGGCGACCAAGCGGCTCAAGGCACTGCGCTTAGACAAGGACACGACCAAGGCCGTGTCACGGCTGATCGAGCTGCACCTGCGCTTCCACGGGTACGGCGACGGCGAGTGGACTGACTCGGCGGTGCGGCGCTATGTCACCGACGCCGGGCCGCTGCTCTCGCGCCTGCACCTGCTCACCCGCGCCGACTGCACGACGCGCAACGTCCGCAAGGCCGCCCGGTTGCGACGCAGCTATGACAGCCTCGAGCAGCGCATCGAGCGGCTGCAGGAGCAGGAGGAGCTCGCCGCCGTCCGCCCCGAGCTCGACGGCAACGAGATCGCCGAGGTGCTGGGGATCCGGCCCGGACCTGTGCTCGGACGGGCCTACAAGCACCTGCTCGCCGTCCGCCTCGACGAGGGGATGATCGGGCGCGAGGAGGCGGCGATGCGCCTCAAGGAGTGGTGGACCACCCAGCCCGAGTCAGGCCCGTCCGACTAGCTCCGCGCATGGTCGCGTGCCGACTCCGTCGTCACGCGCGCCCTCTCGTGTCAGCGCTGTGCTGGTGGACGAGCTTCCTCATGGTCGCGTGCCGACTCCGTCGTCACGCGCGCCCTTTCGTCAGCTCGTCGATAGCGGCGAGGACGCGACCGCACGGCCCGTGCACGTCCGTCAGCGACCGCACCTCCAGCGCCGTCTGCAGCGCGCGCTCGCGGTCGTCCTCGAGCTCGGGCATGGCCACGGTCAGGGCGCCGATCGCGTGGAGCAGACCGATGAGGTGCCGCGCGCGGTCGTCGGGCTCGGCGTCGTGCAGCAGCACGTCCGCCAGGTGCGTGCGCACGGAGTCCTCGTGGCTGCTGTCGACGGCCACCCAGGTCGTGCTGGGGATCATGGACCGCCGGGTGGGTGCCTCGCGCCGCAGCACGCCCTTGGCCTCGAGGTCACGGTGCAAGACGGGGTACAGCGAGCGACCCATGATCGGCAGGACGTTGGTGAGCTTGCGCCCCTGCATCCCGCGGAAGGTCTCGAGCGCTCCGTCCAGCACCGGATCGGCGTCGTGGGTCAGCTCGTCGTCGATGACGAGGCGGCCGGCCTGGATCGGTTCGCCCAACGACCCGACCACGTGCTCGTCCTCATCGACGACGCGCACGCGCTCGATCGCCCCCAGCTCGCTGAGTGCCCCCCCGGCCACGGCCAGGTCCAGCACGCGCTCGGGCACGCTCATCCGGCCCGTCTCGTCGTCGGTGAGCAGGAGCAGGAGTTCCTCGGCCAGCTGCATGGCTCGACCGTAGACCCCAGCTGGTCACCGCGCGACCCCTCGCGACGGTGCCACGCGACGAACGAGACGACCGCCACAGGACGCTGCGGAGACCTGGGCACCGTGATCGCGGAAACCTGGGCACCGTCCTCGGTGCCCAGGTTTCCGCGGTCGCCCGACGCGCGCCACGCGGGCCCTGTGGTCAGCGCGGCGGAACCGGACTGCCGCGCTTCCTCATGGTCGCGTGTCGCTGACGCGCCACGCGGGCCCTGTCGTCAGCGCGGCTCGGACCCGGCGATGAAGGCCTCGAGCTTCTCCCGCCCCTCGTCGTCGGGACGCTGCTCGGGCGGCGACTTCATCAGGTAGGCCGCCGGCGACAGCAGCGGTCCCCCGATCCCCCGGTCGAGGGCGATCTTGGCGGCGCGGATGGCGTCGATGATGATGCCGGCGGAGTTGGGGGAGTCCCAGACCTCGAGCTTGTACTCCAGGTTGAGCGGCACGTCGCCGAACGCGCGACCCTCGAGGCGGACGTAGGCCCACTTGCGGTCGTCCAGCCACGCGACGTAGTCCGACGGCCCGATGTGGACGTTGCGGTCGTTCGTCTTGCCCGCCAGGGAGCCGTGCAGGTTGGAGGTGACGGCCTGGGTCTTGCTGACCTTCTTGGACTCCAGGCGCTCGCGCTCGAGCATGTTCTTGAAGTCCATGTTGCCGCCGACGTTGAGCTGGTAGGTGCGGTCGAGGGCGACGCCGCGGTCCTCGAACAGCTTGGCCATGACGCGGTGGGTGATGGTGGCGCCGACCTGCGACTTGATGTCGTCGCCGATGATCGGGACCCCGGCCGCCTCGAACTTCGCCGCCCACTCCGGGTCGCTGGCGATGAACACCGGCAGCGCGTTGACGAAGGCCACGCCCGCGTCGATCGCGCACTGGGCGTAGAACTTGTCGGCGTCCTCCGACCCCACGGGCAGGTAGGACACGAGGACGTCGACGCGCGCGTCCTTGAGCGCCTGGACGACGTCCACGGGCTCGGCCGTCGACTCGTCGATGGTCTGGCGGTAGTACTTGCCCAGCCCGTCGAGCGTGTGCCCGCGCTGCACCTCGACGCCCAGCGTCGGGACGTCGCAGATCTTGATCGTGTTGTTCTCCGAGGCGTTGATCGCCTCCGACAGGTCCTTGCCGACCTTCTTGTCGTCGACGTCGAACGCCGCCACGAACGCCACGTCGCGCACGTGGTAGTCGCCGAGCATGACGTGCATCAGACCCGGGACGGTGTCCTCGGGGCTGGCGTCCTCGTAGTAGTGGACGCCCTGGATCAGGGACGTCGCGCAGTTGCCGACGCCGACGATGGCGACGCGCACTTCGGGCATGGGAGCTCCTCGTGGGGATGGCTGGGTGCCGGGGGCACGTGGCCGGAGCAGCTCGTATGCCGTCCGCCCGTCACCGACATGACAAAGACGCACTTTGTCATGTCGGTGAGCAGGTTGTCACCCCGACCCGCGCGTCCGCACGGACCCATCACCGCACGCCCGGTCCCGGCGATGCTCCAGGCCAGGACCAGGATGGGTCGTCATACTGGAGGGCAGACCGGAGGTGGGATCGACCACCTCGGACCCTCAAGGAGATCGCGTGAGCCCAGCCACGACCCAGGGCGCCGGAGCCGGCGTCGGCCCCGGGGGCAACCCGCCGAGCAAGGTGCGCAAGCCCCGTCGCCGCCGCAGCGGATGGGCTCGCTTCCTGATCTGGTTCGGCCTCGCGGTCGTCGCGCTGCTGGCGCTCGGCGCCGCGGGCGTCGCCTACCTCTACGCGACGATCGACATCCCCGAGCCCAACCCGGCGTCGCAGGCGCAGATCTCGACCGTCTACTTCGCCGACGGCAAGACCGAGATGGGTCGGCTGACCGGCGGCACCAACCGCGAGAACGTCCCGCTGTCCAAGGTCCCCGACCACGTGCAGAAGGCCTTCCTCGCCGCCGAGGACCGCTCCTTCTACTCCAACAACGGCGTCAGCCCGAGCGGCATCGCCCGCGCGATCAAGGTCTCGCTGGAGGGCGGTGCGACCCAGGGCGGGTCGACCATCACGCAGCAGTACGTCAAGAACACCTTCCTGACCAGCGACCAGACCATCCAGCGCAAGCTCAAGGAGATCATCATCTCCGTCAAGCTGGACGAGCAGCGGAGCAAGGACCAGATCCTCGAGGACTACCTCAACACCATCTACTTCGGGCGCAGCGCGAGCGGCATCCAGACGGCGTCCAAGGCCTACTTCGGCAAGGACGTCTCGCAGCTGACCCCGGCCGAGGGCGCCCTGCTCGCCTCGGTCATCCGCGGGCCCTCCATCTACGACCCCTCCCGCTCGGCGACCAACCTGACGCGCAGCAAGGAGCGCGTCTCGTGGATCCTCGACGCGATGGTCGAGCTGGGCTGGCTCACCACGCAGCAGCGGTCCCAGGCCGTCTATCCGACCGTGGCCAAGGCCAAGCCGATCGAGATCACCGGCGGCACCAACGGCTACCTGGTCGACCTGGCCAAGAAGGAGCTCGTCTCCCGGGCCAAGCTGGACGAGGACGACATCGCCAAGGGCGGCCTGCGCATCGTCACGACGGTCGACCAGAAGTACCAGGAGGCGATGATCCAGGCGATCGCCGACCGGGGCGCCGCCGAGGACATCGAGGGTGCGCAGACCGGCATGTCGGCGATCGAGCCCGGCACGGGGGCCATCAAGGCGTTGTATGGCGGCACCGACTTCGCCAAGCGTCCCTACAACAACGCGGTGGACGCGCACCTGTCGGCCGGCTCGACGTTCAAGGCCTACACGCTGGTGGGTGCCCTGCAGAACGGCTACTCCACGCGGTCCCGCGTGAGCGGCTCCTCGCCCTACCAGGTGCCGGGCAGCTCTGACGAGATCGAGAACGAGTTCAACCAGCAGTACGGCTGGATCGACCTGCGCCAGGCCGCGGCCGACTCCGTCAACACGGCGTTCGTGCGCCTCAACAACGCCATCACGCCCGCCGCGACCAAGAAGGCCGCCGTCGACGCCGGGATCCCCGACAACACCAAGGTCAACGTCGAGGAGAACCTCACCAACACCCTCGGCACCGCCACGCCGAGCGTGCTGGACAACACCAACGGCTACGCGACGATCGCGGCCGAGGGCAAGCGCGCGACGCCCCACATCATCGCCTCGGTCAAGAGCACCGACGGGGAGGTCGACTACACGGCGTCCACGAGCACCACGCAGGCCATCGACCGGGACGTCGCGGTCGACGTCACCGAGGCCCTGACCCACCCGATCACCGAGGGCACTGCGTCATACGCCCAGCGGGTGCGTCGTCCGGCCGCCGGCAAGACGGGCACCGCCGAGGACCACAAGGAGGTCTGGTTCATCGGCTACGTGCCGCAGCTGGCCGCCGGGTGCGCGATCTACAAGCCGTCCGAGGACGGCAGGACCAACGTCCCGCTGGGGCGCAACGTCGGTGGCTACAAGTACTGCGTGCCGATCTGGACGCAGTTCATGCGCACCGTGATGGACGGCGTCGAGGAGAAGGACTTCCCCGAGCGGGTCGGCGTCAACGACGACAGCCGCAAGAACATCGGCACCCGCCCGCGGTCGACGTCCACCGCGACCCCGGACGGCTCCTCCGACTCGCCCAGCACCTCCGGCACGGGCGAGACCAGCCGCCCGAGCGCGACCGCCACCTCGTCGGCACCCGAGCCGTCGGACGCCCCGACGCAGGGCACCCCGACGGTGCCGAGCGAGCCCACGCAGCCGTCCGTCCCCACGCGGACGGCGCGCCAGCAGCCGTCGGTGCCGGCTCCGCCCTCGCCGAGCCAGGCGGGCCGGGCGACCACCGCCGCGGGCACCGGCTGACCGGACGCGGACCGGGCATGATGGGCGCATGCAGCTGAGCGACCCCACCCGCACCGTCGCGCCCACCCGCGAGGACCCGGTGGCCCGGGCCGCCAGCGAGTGGCTGGGTGGTCCGGTCGGGCGGTATGCCGCCATCGGTCGCCGTGGTCTGCGTCCCGCCGTGGTCGTGCTGTCCTGCACGGCGACCGTGCTGATGGCCCTGTCCGTCCTCGTGCGTGGCCACTGCCTCACGCGGGGCTGGCGCGCGGCGGACCAGTTCTGGCACGCCTGCTACTCCGACATCCCCGTCGTCTACCAGAGCAGCGGCCTGGCGGACGGGGGCTTCGCCTACGGCCACGGGTCCGGTGTGGGTCAGCCGGCCGGCACCGGCGTCGTGATGTGGGCGCTGTCGCTGCTCGTCCCCGGCGGCCCCGAGCAGGGGCGCACGCTGGCCGCCGCGCAGGTCTACGTCGCGGCCTGGGCCGGGCTGCTCACCATCCTGCTCGTGCTGCTCGTCGGCCTCCTCGTCCGGATCCAGCCCCGCACCCGCTGGGCGGTGGCGCACCTCGCCCTGTCGCCGGTCGTGGTGACGGCCGGCCTGGTCAGCTTCGACCTGCTCGCGGTGACGCTGGGCGTGGCCGGTCTCGTGGCGTGGGGGCGACGGCACGCGGTGCAGGCCGGCATCCTGCTGGGTCTGGCGATCAGCTGCCGCTCCACGGCCGTCCTGCTCGTCCTGGCGATCGGTCTGGTGTGCCTGCGCGCCGGGCGCGTCGTCGACTGGGGTCTCACCGCGGGCGTGGCCCTGCTGACCCTCGTCGCGGTGGTGGGCACCGTGGTCGCGCTGTCCGGCCCCCAGGCGCTGGACGTCTACACCGGGTGGGCGTCGGCCGCGCCGGGCTACGGCTCCCTCACCCACGTCATCACGTCGCTCGGCGTCGCGGTCCCGTCCGGTCTGGCGTCCGTGCTCGCCGGGCTCGGCTGGGTGGTCGCCGTCGTGGTCGCCGCGTTCTTCGCCCTGGGCACGGCCCGGCGGCCCACCGTCGCCGAGGTGGCGCTCCTGCTGGTCGTGCTCGTCGCCGTCACGGGCAAGAGCCTGCCCCTGCAGGCCGCCCTCTGGATCTGCCCGCTGCTGGCGCTGATCGGCGTGCGGTGGCGCGACCACCTCGTCTGGGCCGCCGTGGAGGTGACCTACTTCGTGGGGGTGTGGCTGCACATCGCGGCCCGCACCAACCCCGACCGGGGCCTGCCCGCAGGCTGGTTCGCGGTGCTGGTCGTGGCCCGCATCGCCGCCTGGCTCTGGCTGGCGTGGGTCGTCACCCGGCGGGCCCGCGACGAGCCGCCGGACCGCGAGGCACCCGGCCGTCCTGAGCGCGACCCCGTGGCGGGGGTCGCCGGCAACGCCCCCGACCAGGTCCTCCTCAAGGTCGTGTAGGCTGGGACGGCTCGTCTGTGTGCTCGTGACGCCTGTCGCGGGCGCCCGGACGTTCGTCATGCACACCCTCCTGTCACGGAGACTCCGTGACCGCCGAGACCAGAGGAGGTGGGTTAACGCATGCGTCAGTACGAACTGATGATCATCCTGGACCCCGCTCTCGAGGAGCGCACCATCCAGCCGTCGCTGGACAAGTTCCTCACCGTCATCACCAAGGACAAGGGCACCGTCGACAACGTCGACCTGTGGGGCAAGCGCCGCCTGGCCTACGAGATCAACAAGAACGCCGAGGCCTACTACGCCGTCGTGAACTTCACGGCCGAGCCCGCCACGGCCAAGGAGCTGGACCGCCAGCTCGGTCTGAACGAGTCCATCCTGCGGACCAAGCTCCTGCGCCCCGGCGCCTGAGTCGTTCTCGCACAGCTCGATCCACCACCCGCTCGACGAGGAGAGATCCATGGCCGGAGAGACCACGCTGACGATCATCGGCAACCTCACCCAGGACCCGGAGCTGCGGTTCACGCCGTCCGGTGCGGCTGTCGCCAACTTCACCGTGGCGTCCACGCCGCGCACGTTCGACCGCCAGTCCAACGAGTGGAAGGACGGCGAGACGCTGTTCATGCGCTGCTCCGTGTGGCGTGAGGCAGCCGAGAACGTCGCCGAGTCCCTCCAGCGCGGCATGCGCGTCGTCGTGACCGGTCGCCTGGTCTCCCGCTCGTGGGAGGACAAGGAGTCCGGCCAGAAGCGCTCCGTCATGGAGATGCAGGTCGACGAGGTCGGCCCGTCGCTGCGCTACGCCACGGCCAAGGTCACGCGCACCCAGCGCGGTGGCGGCGGTCAGGGTGGCGGCTTCGGCGGCGGTCAGGGCGGGGCTGGTGGCGCCGGTGGCGCGGCCGGTTCCGGCGGTGGCTGGGGCGGCGGCAACGCCGGCTCCGGCGACGACCCCTGGTCGACCGGCGGTGGCTCCGGTGGCGGCGGCAACGCCGCTCCCTCGGGCCAGCCCTCCGGCGGTCAGCCCGCGGCTGGCGGTCAGGGTGGCTGGGGCGGCGGAGCGCCGTCCTACGACGAGCCCCCGTTCTGATCGGCCCGGACACCTCGCACCACGCTCGGATCGAGCACGTCCGTCGGTGACGGCGCCCCGCGCCCGTCATACCGACAACACACTCTGAGCCGCTGCCCCAGGCCAGCGGCACCACGCATCGCAAACCCAAGGAGTCCCACAATGGCCAAGCCCGTTGTGCGCAAGCCCAAGAAGAAGGCGAACCCGCTCAAGGCCGCCAAGATCGAGACGATCGACTACAAGGACACCGCGCTGCTGCGCAAGTTCATCTCCGACCGCGGCAAGATCCGCGCTCGCCGGGTGACCGGTGTCTCCGTCCAGGAGCAGCGCCTCATCGCGCGGGCCGTCAAGAACGCCCGCGAGGTCGCGCTGCTTCCCTACTCGAGCTCCGCTCGCTGAGCCCGGGAAAGGACGAACTGACATGAAGCTCATCCTCACCAACGAGGTCACCGGCCTCGGCACCCCCGGCGACATCGTCGAGGTCAAGGACGGCTACGCCCGCAACTACCTGATGCCCCGCGGTCTCGCGACCCAGTGGACCAAGGGTGGCGAGAAGCAGGTCGAGGCGATCCAGAAGGCCCGCGCCGCGCGCGAGCACAAGACGATCGAGGAGGCCAAGGACGCCAAGCAGCGTCTCGAGGTCAAGGCCTACAAGGTGCCGGTCAAGTCCGGCGAGGCCGGCCGCCTCTACGGCTCGGTCCACACCGCGCAGATCGTCGAGGCGATCGTCTCCGCCGGTGGCCCCAAGGTCGACCGTCGCAAGCTCGAGGTCAAGGGCGCGATCCGCACCCTCGGCGCCTACGAGGCGACCGTGCGTCTGCACGCGGACGTCACGGCCAACGTCAAGCTGGACGTCGTCGCCGCCAAGTGACCTACTGGGGGTAGAGGCATCGACCGGCCTTCGTTCGCCAGGCTGATGCCTTTACCGGGGGTAGAGGCATCGACCGGCCTTCGTTCGCCAGGCTGATGCCTTTACCGGGGGTAGAGGCATCGACCGGCCTTCGTTCGCCAGGCTGATGTGACCAACCCAGGCTGATTCACCAGCCGTATGCCGAGAGGCCCGGCGCCACCCCGATCGGGGTCATGGCGCCGGGCCTCTCGTTGTCCCCGCTCGCACCCATCTTGCCGACTGGTCAGTGAGGGACGTCCCCGGTCGTCGGGAAGTGACCAGTCGGCGGTGGTCGGGAAGT
>NZ_AUFG01000028.1 GCF_000426385.1 Arsenicicoccus bolidensis DSM 15745 | reverse complement strand
CCAACCCGCGATACTGAGACCGTCGCCCTCGAAAAGAGCGACCGGTAGGCAACGAGCATCACCTCAAAGCCCACCACTCAACGGGGCTCTATCCCGGAAGGCGTTTCGAGGGCTGTGGGCGGCGCGTCGTGAGCTGGGAGCTCAGTTCGGGTCGTCTGGCGGACGAATGGCGGGCGTGTCGCCATACGACCGGCTCGCTCCGACGGGCTCCCAGGCCCAGCGCCCCCTGACCCCAAGATCGTGAGTGCTTTCTCCAACATTCTTGGACCAAACACTCACGATGTCGGAGGTGGAGGGGCGCTTCCGGCGTCGCGGCGTCGCGGGGTGGGGTCAGTGGTCGACCCACTTGTCCGTCGCGTCGCCGTCGGCGGGCGTGTGCGCGTCCAGGGCGTCGAGCAGCTCCTCCGCCGTGGGGCGCGCGATCAGCAGCTCGCGATGGGACGGGCGCAGGAACTCCTCGTCGCGCGCGTGGTCGAGGAAGGTCAGCAGCGGCTGCCAGTAGCCGTCCACGTCGAGAGTGCCGACGGGCTTGCGGTGCAGCCCGAGCTGGGCCCACGTCAAGATCTCGGCGAGCTCCTCGAGCGTGCCCATCCCGCCGGGCAGGGCCACGAAACCGTCCGCCAGGTCGGCCATCAGCGCCTTGCGCTCGTGCATCGAGCCCACGACGTGCAGCTCGGTCAGCCCGTCGTGGCCGACCTCGTAGTCCATGAGGTGCTGCGGGATGACGCCCACCACCTCACCACCTGCCGCGAGGGTGGCCTCGGCCAGCATCCCCATGGTGCCCACGCGGGCCCCGCCATAGACGACGCGGGTCCCGCGCGCGGCGAGGGTGGCCCCGAGCTGGGCCACCGCGGCGGCATACGACGGGGACCGGCCGGGCGAGGAGCCGCAGAAGACGCACAGGGAACGCATGCCCGCAACTGTGCCACTCGATCTCGATCAGGTGACGTTCAGACATCTGATGTCGTATGCCGCCCCGCCTCCTTGCATACTGTTGCGCGCTGCCCAACGACGTGACAGGAACGCTGACATGGCCTACACCACGAGCCCGACCATCCCCGAGCCCAAGGAACGACCGCGGGATCGGTCCCACTGGCTCTACATCGCGGTGATCATCGCGGTGCTCGCCGGCATCACCTTCGGCATCGTCGCGCCCGACGCGGCCAAGGGCTGGAAGTGGGTCGGCGATGCGTTCGTCGACCTCATCAAGATGATGATCAGCCCCGTCATCTTCTGCACGATCGTCCTCGGCATCGGGTCCGTGCGGGCCGCAGCGACCGTCGGCAAGGCCGGCTCGATGGCGCTCGTCTACTTCCTCACCATGTCGACCTTCGCCCTGGCGATCGGCCTCGTCGTCGGCAACCTCATCCAGCCCGGTCACGGCATCACGGTGATCCCCGGCTCCGGAGCCAAGCTCGCCGCGGACGCCGAGCACGCCGGTGGAACCGTCGAGTTCATCCGCGGGATCATCCCCGAGACCCTCTTCAGCTCGCTGATCTCGGGCTCCGTGCTGCAGACGCTCTTCGTGGCGCTGCTCGTCGGCTTCGCGATCCAGAAGATGGGCAAGCAGGGCGAGCCTGCCCTCGCCGCCATCGCCCTCCTGCAGAAGGTCGTCTTCCGCATCCTGACGATGGTCCTGTGGCTCGCCCCGATCGGCGCGTTCGGCGCCATCGCCGCCGTCGTCGGCACCTCTGGCCCCAAGGCCGTGGGCGAGATGCTCAAGCTGATGTTCGGCTTCTACGTCACCTGCCTGCTCTTCGTCGTCGTCATCCTGGGCACCGTCCTGTGGCTGGTCGCCCGGGTCAACATCTTCAAGCTGCTGAAGTACCTCGGCCGCGAGTTCCTGCTCATCGTCGCCACCTCGTCCTCGGAGTCGGCGCTGCCGCACCTCATGGCCAAGATGACGCACGCAGGCGTCGACCGCTCCACCGTCGGCGTGGTCGTCCCCACCGGCTACTCGTTCAACCTCGACGGCACGGCGATCTACCTCACCATGGCGTCGATCTTCATCGCCGACGCGATGGGCAAGCCCATGAGCATGGGCGAGCAGATCGGTCTCCTGGTGTTCATGATCATCGCGTCCAAGGGCGCCGCCGGCGTCACGGGCGCCGGCCTCGCTACCCTCGCCGGGGGCCTGCAGGCCCACCGCCCCGAGCTGCTCGACGGCGTCGGCGTGATCGTCGGCATCGACCGCTTCATGTCGGAGGCGCGCGCCGTCACCAACTTCGCTGGCAACGCCGTCGCGACCATGGTCATCGGTCGGTGGACCGGCACGCTCGACAAGGCGCAGGCCGACGCCGTCCTCGGGGGCCACGACCCCTTCGACTACGCCACGCTGGACGAGGACCCGCACGCCACCGAGGTGCGACCGGGCCGGGTGCCCCACCCCGTCAACCCCGCCGACCGCCTGCAGCCGACGCCGCAGGTCAACCTGGACGAGTATGCCGCGCACGCGCGTCACGCCGACGGGTCGACCCGCACCGACGACTGACGGCACCCGACGGCACCCTGCAACGCCGAGTGGTCAGTTCCCGACGTCGGGAACTGACCACTCGGCGTTGGAGACGGGCGTCGCTGGTGGCAGAGTCGGGGCCATGAGCGACAGCGACGCCGCGGGCCGACGTGACCTCGTGGACCCGGTGGACCCCTGGACCAGCGAGCAGGTCATCACCTATGCCGACGAGACCACGGGGCTACGGGCGGTCATCGCGATCGACGACACGACACTCGGTCCGGGCTTCGGCGGCGTGCGGTGGCGGCCCTATCCCTCGACCGCGGCGGCCATCCGCGAGGCGCAGCGGCTCGCCCGGGCCATGACCTTCAAGCACGCCCTGGCCGAGCTGCCGTACGGCGGAGCCAAGTCCGTGATCATGGCGGACGGGGTCACGCGCGACGAGCCGGCGCGGCGGGCGTTGTTCGAGGCGTTCGGGGACGCCGTGGCCCGCACGCACGGTCTCTACATCCCCGGGGTCGACATGGGCACCACGCTCGCGGACATGGACGTCATCCGCTCCCGCGGCGCCCGCGTCTACTGCGCGGACGCCGACCCCTCGCCGTGGACCGCGCGCGGTGCCTACGTCGCCATGCGGGCCGGGGTGCAGCGGGCGTATGACGTCCCGACGCTGGCCGGCCTCACCGTGGCCGTCCAGGGTGCGGGCAACGTCGGGGGCGAGCTCGCCCGGCTGGCGGCACGCGACGGCGCCCGGGTGCTCGTGGCCGACGTGGACGCCGAGCGCGCGGCGTCGGTCGCCGCTGAGTGCGGTGGCGAGGTCGTGGACGTCGCGGAGGTCGTGACCTGCGAGTGCGACGTGCTCGCCCCGTCCGCCGTCGCGCGGGTGGTGACGATGGACGTCGTGCCGCGGCTGCGGTGCCGGGTCATCGCCGGCGCCGCCAACGACATCCTCGACGAGCCGTCCTGCGAGCAGGCGCTGTCGGAGCGGGGGATCACCTTCGTCCCCGACTTCGTCGCCAACGCCGGGGGAGTGATCCACGAGCACGCCCGCGCCCAAGGGTGGGACGACGCGCGGCTCACCGCCGCGGTGGACGCGATCGGGCCGCGCGTCACCGACCTGCTCGAGCAGGCCGGTGACGGTAGCGCGGTCGAGGCCGCCCTGTCGCGCGGGCGCGCCCGCCTGGCGGCGGCCCGGCGCTGACGCCGCTGATCCCGGTCGCCCACGTACGCCCGACCGGCGACCGGCGACCGGCGCCCGGCATACGACCCCGGCTCGATCAGGCCGCCCTCAGTGCTGCTCGTTGGGGTCCTCGTCGGCGTCCTGCTTGGTCGCGTGACGCGTGCCGTGCACGTGGTCCGGCGGGCCGTAGAGCGAGTAGACCTTGAGCACCGTGTCGCCGATGTTGACGACGTTGTGCCAGGAGCCGGCGGGGACCATCACGATGTCGTCGTCCGACACGACCTCCTGGAACTGCAGGTCGTTGCTGGCCTTGCCCATCATCACGCGGCCCCGGCCGGCCTCGACCCGCAGGAACTGGTCGGTGTCGTCGTGCATCTCGAGGCCGATCTCGCCCCCCGGCGGGATGGCCATGACCGTCAGCTGCAGGTGCTGCCCGGTCCACAGGGTGTCGCGAAACATGGTGTTGTCGAGCGTCGCTCGCTCGATGTCGGTCACGAACGGTGCAGGGCCCTGGTCGGCCATGTCCACTCCTCTGGCTCGGGTGCTGTGGTCCCTCCACCCTAGACTCAGGCTCTGACACACCCCACCCGAGGAGGCCCCGTGGCCCGCGTGCCCAGCGACTGGGAGCAGATCGTCGCCGCCGACCCCACCCACTCCGAGCGCTACGTCGAGCGGTTCCGTCGGATGGCGCGCGAGGGGCACGACCTGGCCGGCGAGGCGCGGATGGTCGACGCCATGCTCGGGCGCGGCTCGCGGATCCTCGACGCCGGGTGCGGACCCGGCCGGGTCGGGGCCTTCCTGCACGAGCTCGGGCACACGGTCGTCGGGGTCGACGTCGACCCGGTGCTGATCGAGGCCGCCGAGGCCGACCACCCCGGCCCGACCTGGCTGGTGGGTGACCTCGCCGAGCTGGACCTGCCGGCGCGGGGGATCGACGAAGGGTTCGACGTCGTGGTGTGCGGCGGCAACGTCATGACCTTCCTGGCCGCGAGCACGCGGGTGGAGGTGCTGCGCCGGATGGGGTCGCACCTGGCCGACGGCGGACGCCTGGTCGTGGGGTTCGGCAGCGGGCGCGGCTACGACTTCGGGGCGTTCCGGATGGACGCGCGCGTGGCGGGGCTCACCGAGTCGCTGATGCTGTCGTCGTGGGATCTGCGGCCGTTCCGTCAGGGCAGCGGGTTCCTCGTGGCGGTGCTCGAGCGCTGACGCAGGCGCGTCTCCTCGGCCACGGTCCGGGGGAGCGTGGCCTCCACGACCCCGGCGGACGTGCCGACGAGCAGTCGCCGACCGAGCAGCGGATGACCCGGCGGCCCGGGCAGCACGGCCACCTCGTCGGAACCCTCGTCGGACCCCTCGACCTCGACGTCGTCATCGGGCGGTGGCAGACCAGCGCCGCTCGATCGCGCCACGACCGACACCTCGCCGGTCCAGTCCTGCAGCTCCAGCACGGTGTCGCGACCTCGGCCTCCACCGAGATCGAGCCCGCGGCCGCTGCCGGGACCGCGAGCATGACCATGACCGTATGGCGAGTCGCCCACCAGGCGCCACGGCTGCCAGGGCGCGCGCCGCAGCGCCGACCGCCACGCGAGCATGCGACCGCCGGTCACGAGCGCCCAGCCGGCACCGACCAGCAGGGCGAGGCGCAGGAGGTTCTGCCACCGCTGCGTGGCGGCGGACGGGGTGGATCCGTCGACCGCGCCCACCGTCTCGGGGTCGTCCGGGTCCACGACCACCGTCAGCTGCGTGCCGACCGGCACCACCTGGGGGTCCACGCCGTGCACGACCGACGCATAGGTCCGGCCGCCCTCCACGTGCGTCACCCGCACCCACGGCGAGTGGCCGAGCCCCGTGAAGGCCCAGCCCGAGCCCGTCACCTGCGCGGGCGTGCGGATCCCGCCGTCGTGCAGCTCCGCGGCCGCCATACGGGTCATCAGTCCCGTGCCCAGCAGGAGCAGGAGGGCCACCGCGGCGAGGGCGAGCGGCGGGACCAGCCGACGGCGACACGCTCGTTGCCAGGCCGGAGCCGTCTCGGGGTCGTCCCAGGCCACGCCGACGGGCTCCGAGCCAGCTGCGCCGTCTGCCCCGTCCACGCCGCCAGGCAGGTCGGCCGTCGCCAGCACGACCCGACGCTCGGGGTGGTGGGCGCGGATGCGCTCGGTGACGCGGTCGCGCGCCCGGCCCAGCAGGGCCCAGCCCGCCAGCAGGGCGGCGGCGACGAGACCGACCACGACGACGGTGGGGTTGACGGCCGGGGGCTGGCCGGGTCCTCGGTGCCGGGCCCACCCGACGAACGCGTGCGCCGCGACGCCCAGCACCAGGATCACGGCACAGGTCAGGGCACCGACCCGGATCCGGTCGGTCGCAGCGGTCCGCATGGGTCCACCTCCACGTGGGCACGCGCCTCCGACGGAGGCGGCTCGCACGGTCACTCTGGCACGGTGGGCAGCCCGTCCGGGGGAGCAGCGCCGTGGGCGCCGGTCGGCAGTTGGGACCAGACCGGAGGAAGGATTAAAATACGTCCGCTGCCCCGCGCGCGGGAGCCAGCGCGTCGTTCAGCCCCAGCGACAGACCGTGCGCCGTCTCGGTGCCCACCCCCATGGTTCTGGAGCGACGTGAGCGACCTGCATGACGACCGAACCACGATCCGCCCGGCGTCGTGGCGGGTCGAGGTGCACAGCCCTCGGGACCTGGACTGGTCGATCTCTCCCGAGCTGTACGCCCTCCACGGTCTCGAGCCCGGTCGCGGGCCGGACGGCCTGGACCTGTTCATCGCTCACATCCATCCGGACGACGCCGATCTGGCCGAGAAGGCCTCGGCGGCTCTCCGGCGGGGCGAGGCCTTCGCCCACCGCCGGCGCCTCGTCCGACCCGACGGCCAGTCGCGCGACGTGCTCGCCGTGGGCCTCGGGGAGTATGACGCCGCCGGCACCCTGGTCGGGGCGTCCGGCTACCTGCTCGACGTGGGACGCATGGTGCAGCGGGCGGTCGCGGAGGAGATGACCGGTCAGCTGGGTGAGGTCGTCGAGGCCCGCGCGATCATCGAGCAGGCCAAGGGGGTCCTCGTCGTGGCCTACGGGATCACCGCGGACCATGCCTTCGCCCTGCTCGGGTGGTACTCCCAGCGCACCAACACCCGGGTGCGGGCCATCGCCGCGCGTCTGGTCGACGGGGCCACCTCCCGCGTCGGCGACCCGGCCGACCTGGACCGGATCCTGTCGGTCTTGCTCGACCCACGCTGCGCGGCGCTGCGTGACGCCCCCGAGGGGGGAGGTGCGCAGAACTGGGCCGCCGCGCGCATGCCGCCGGTCGTGACCGTGCGCCGTCACCGCGGCGTCCCGGTCATCGCGGTGACGGGTGACGTCGACGCCGCGCGGGCCGCCGAGGTGGTCCCGCAGCTGCGGGACGAGCTGGCCGCCCTGTCCCGGCCGACCCAGCCCCACGTCCTCGACCTGTCGGGGGTGGGCTATCTCGGGCCGGCCGCGGTGATGGCGGTGGCGGGTGTCGTGGCCAAGCACCTGGCCACCCCCGCCGACCTGCGCGTCGTCGCCGGGGGCTCCCGGGCCCAGCTCGTCGCGGCCGGCCTGCCGCGGAGCCGGGTCTTGCGCCGCGCCGGCGCGTCCGAGTCGGTCTGACCCGCGAGCCTGCCCCGAAGGGGTCACCCCGGGTGACGTCCGCCGCGGGCACGGCATACGGTCTGGTCATGGGCACTCTCCCCGCACCGCGCGACATCTCCGGCCCCGAGGCGACCGCCGCGATCCACGAGCAGGGCGCGCACCTCGTCACCTGGACCCCCACCGGCGGGCAGCCGGTGCTGTGGGTCAGCCGCGACACCCTCCTCGAGGAGGGGACGGCGATCCGGGGCGGGGTGCCGATCTGCTTCCCGTGGTTCGGCCCCGGCCGCTCCGGCGACCGCAAGCCCTCCCACGGACCCGCGCGCACCACGCGCTGGGAGCCCGTCGTGATCGAGGAGGGACGGGCCGAGCTGACCCTCACCCTGGGTGCGCTCCGCGCGACGTATGCCGTCCGCGCCGGCCGCCACCTCGAGCTCGCGCTGCGCGTCACCAACGTCGGGTCGCAGGAGGAGACCTACGAGGAGGCGCTGCACACCTACCTCGCCGTGGGCGACGTGCGGCAGGTGTCGCTCGAGGGGCTCGACCGTGCGTCCTACGTCGACAAGACCGACAAGGGCGCGACGCGGCGCCAGGAGGGCCCGGTGACCCTGCGGGGCGAGACGGACCGCGTCTATCGGTCGGCCTGCCCCGTCACCGTCGTCGACCCGGTGCTCGGGCGGCGGCTGCGCATCACGACGTCCGGCTCGGCCAGCACCGTGGTGTGGAACCCCTGGGCGGACAAGGCCGCCGGCCTCCCCGACATGGGCGACGACGAGTGGACCGGGATGGTCTGCGTCGAGGGCGGCAACGTGCTCGCCGACGAGATCACCCTGGCGCCGGGGGACTCGCACACGCTGCGCTACGAGATCGAGGTGCTCCCGCTCTAGCGGGCCGGGTGCAGGGCAGCCTCAGGTGATCTCGGCCCACGCCGCGGCGATCGCGGCCACGGCTCGCTCCAGCGTCTCCACCGGCTGCGTGAACGGCGTCCGCAGGTAGCCCTCCAGGCCGCTGCGGTCAGGGCTGAACGCCGCGCCCGGTGCCAGCCGCACTCCGCGCCGCGCAGCGGCCGTGACCAGGGCGGACGATCGTGGCTGCGGCAGGCGCCACCACAGGCTGAGCCCACCGCGGGGGACCTGGGCCTCCCAGCCCGGCAGGGTCGCGGTGACGAGGGCGTGCAGGCTGTCGCGCTGGTGGACCAGGGCGGCGCGCCGCTCGGTGTCCGGCTGGGGGTGGCGCAGCAGGTCGGCCAGGGCGATCTGCTCGAGGACCGGGGCGCCGAGGTCGAGGGAGAGCCGCGCCTGCTGCACGGCCGCCAGGAGCGGCCCCTCGGTGCGGACCCACCCGAGCCGCAGGCCGCCCCAGTGCGACTTGCTGCACGAGCCGACGCTGATGGCCGGGCCGTGGGCTGCCACGGGGCGGGGCAGCACGGGGGCGTCCAGAGCCATGTCGATCGGCGTCTCGTCGACCACCAGCGGCACGCCGGCGCGCGCGAGGCCGCGGACCAGGAGCGCGCGACCGTCGTCGTCCAGCAGGTGACCCGTCGGGTTGTGGAAGTCCGGGATCAGCAGGGCCGCCCTGGCCCGCGAGGCCGCCGCCGCCGTCACGATCCCCTCGACGTCGAACCCGTCCTCGATCATGGGCACCGCCACCGGCCGCGATCCCTGCCGCTGCAGTGCGGCGATCGAGTTGGGATAGCTCGGGGACTCCAGGACCACCCGGTCGCCCGGCGAGGCCAGGGCGCGGAGCACGGCGGCGACCCCGGCCAGCGCGCCGCTGGTGATGATCACCTGGTCAGGCGTGGTCGGCACCCCGCGCGCGGCATAGTGCTCGGCCACCGCCTCCCGGAGCACGGGGAGCCCGGCCGGGTGGTAGCCGCTGCCCGCGAGATATCGGGGCAGCTGGGCGATGGCCCGCTCGAACGCCGCCACGAGCCCGGGCACCGCCGGCGGCACGGTGGCGGTGAGGTCGGCGACGGTGGGCGGCGCGTCCCCGCTCAGGGTCCGCCCCTGCAGCCCGAAGGGCTCCTCGCCGGCAGGAGCGGGCGGTCCCGGCAGGCGCGTGCGGGTGCCGGACCCCTGCCGCGCCTCGGCGTAGCCCCGCTCCACGAGGTCGGCGTAGGCCCGCGCCACGGTCGTCCGGCTAACCCCCAGCTGGGCCGTCAGGGCTCGCTCGCCCGGCAGGGTCGTGTCGGGGAGGACACGTCCGTCGGCGACGAGCAGCCGGATGCCGTCCGCGAGCCAGCGATAGGCCGGGACGCCGGGGCCGGCCGGCCCCAGCTGCTGCGCCAGGCGGTGCGGAGTGAGGCGGCGGGGCGTCATACGGTCCACTATGACTCAAGTGGCTATGTCGGACCAGTCCACTTGTGGGGGATGATGGTCGTATGACGCGCCCCACCCGCTCCCTCCAGCCGATGACCCCGATGCAGCAGCTGCGCGCCGGCCGCCTGCCGCGACGGCTGGTGCAGCTCATGGTGGGGCTCACGCTGTATGGCATCTCGATGAGCATGATCATCCAGGCGGCGCTGGGGCTCGACCCGTGGGACGTGTTCCACGTCGGCGTCGCCCTGCACCTGCCCATGTCGATCGGCGTCACCGTGATCGTCGTCGGGGTGGCCGTGCTGCTGGCGTGGATCCCGTTGCGGCAGTGGCCCGGTCTCGGCACCGTCGCCAACGCCATCTGGATCGGCGTCGCCACCGACTGGACCCTGAGCTGGCTCGACGCGCCCTCCTCGCTGTGGGTGCGGGCGGTCTTCCTCGTCGCGGGGATCGTGCTCAACGGCCTGGCGGGCGCGCTCTACATCGGCGCGCAGCTCGGGCCCGGCCCCCGCGACGGCCTGATGACCGGCCTCGCCCACCGCACCGGCCTGTCGCTGCGGCTCGTGCGGACCTCGCTGGAGGTCGCCGTGCTCGCGATCGGCTGGCTGCTCGGCGGCGGCGTGGGCCTCGGCACCGTGCTGTATGCCGTGGGCATCGGCCCGATCGTGCAGCACCTGATGCCCTGGTGCATCGTGCCGGTCACGGACCCCACCCCCTCGCCGAGCGGTCACCTGCCGACGGCGTCGCGCGTGGGGAAGTGATCGCTCGGCGGGGTCGGGCGCTCGTCGGGAGGTGACCAGTCGGCGGGAAGTGACGGCTCGGCGGAGGTGGCCGGGGCTAGGGGGCGGCGGGCAGGCCCTCGTCCGCGCTGGGCGTCGCCGGGAGGGCTGCGGTGTGGCCGCGTCGACGGGTCCGCCGCTCGATCAGCCCGGCCAGCGTGGTGAGGGTGTAGTTCATCGCGATGTAGAGGACGGCGACGAAGATCAGGGCGGGCACGACGTTGCCCTGCCAGGACCCGATCTGGTCGGCCTTGCGCAGGAGCTCCTCGTAGAGGATGACGTAGCCGAGCGCCGTGTCCTTGAGGACGACGACGAGCTGGCTGACCAGCGACGGAAGCATCGCGGTGAGGGCCTGGGGCAGCTGCACCGAGCGCATCACCTGGCCGGGGCGCAGGCCGATGGACAGCCCGGCCTCGGCCTGTCCCTTGGGCAGGTTGTTGACGCCGGAGCGGATGAGCTCGGCGATGACGGCGCCGTTGTAGAAGGTGAGCCCGGTGACGACGCCCGCGAGGGACTCGTAGCCCGGGAACATCCCGCGGTTGACGAAGAGGGCGTAGCTGCCCAGCATCATGACGAGCACCGGGATCGCGCGGAAGACCTCGACGACCGCGCTGCACAGCCACCGCACCGGCCGCACGGACGACAGGCGCCCGACGCCGAGCAGCAGGCCGATCACGCCGGCCGCGGCGATGGAGATGGCTGCCGCGCGCAGGGTGCCGAGGATGCCGGGCAGGAGGTACTCCGACCAGACGTCGGTCCACAGGAGGGGGCGCCACTTGGCGGCGTCCAGCTGCCCCTTGGCGGCGAACTGCATCAGGATCCAGACCCCGATGGCGATCGCGACCAGCAGCAGGATCCCGGCGACGATGCGCTGGTTGCGCCGGGTCCGCGGCCCGGGGGCGTCGAACAGGACGGACGCGTCGGAGCTCATCGCTTGACCTCCATGCGGGTGGCGAGCCGGGTGAAGAACAGGCCGGTCGGCAGGGTGAGGATCACGAAGCCGAGGGCGACGATCAGGAAGAAGGTCATGATCGCGTCGGGCCGGTCCTCGATGACCTGCGCCTGCAGGTAGGAGATCTCCGCGACGCCGATCACCGACACGACCGTGGTGTTCTTGGTCAGGGCGATGAGGGTGTTGCCCAGCGGCACGATCGCCGCGCGGAAGGCCTGGGGCAGCACGATCTGGGTCAGCGTCTGGCGGAAGCCGAGGCCGAGGGAGCGCGCCGCCTCGGCCTGCCCGACGGGCACGGTGTTGACGCCGGACCGCAGCGCCTCGCAGACGAAGGCCGCGGTGTAGATCGACAGCGCCGCGACGGCGAACCGGAAGTTGTTGTCGCTGATGAAGGTCGGCGACTGCGCGCTGGCGAGGCGCAGGTTGAGCTGCGCGACCAGGCCGAGGGAGCAGAAGACGACGATCAGCGTCAGCGGGGTGTTGCGGACGATGTTGACGTAGAGCGCGCCGAGGAAGCGCAGCATCGGGACGGGGGACAGGCGGAAGATCGCGAGGATCGTCCCGATGACGAGGGCGCCGATGCCGGACAGGACCGTGAGCTTGATGGTCATCCAGAACGCGCCGAGGATGTCGAACTCGCTGAAGAGCTCTTGCATCCGCACTCCTTGGGGGTGAGGGGACCGGCGGGGTGGCGGTGAGCACGTATGCCGGGGCGCTCCCGGCATACGTGCTCACCGTGCGGCGCGCCTCCCCGCCGCGAGGAGGGGAGGGCGCGGACCGGCCGAGGTCAGGCGCAGGCGGCGGGCTTCGGGGGGTTCTTGCTGGTGTCGACCTTGAACCCGCCGGTGCCGAGGTTCTTGTCGACGGCCTTCTGCCACTCGCCGGACGAGATGTACTTGTTGATCGCGTCGGTGACCTTCTGGCAGGTGGCGGTGTCGCCCTTCTTGACGCCGACGCCGTAGTTCTCGGTGCTGAAGGTCTTGCCGACGACCTTGAGCTTGCCTTGGTACTGCGACTGGCCGGCGTAGCCCGCGAGGATCGTGTTGTCGGTGCTCAGGGCGTCGATGGAGCCGCTGGACAGGGCCTCGACGCACTTGGAGTAGGTGTCGTACTCCTGGAGCTGCACGTTGGGGTACTGGTCCTTGATCTTGGTGGCCGAGGTGGAGCCCTTGACCGAGCAGAGCTTCTTGCCGGACAGGGCGTCGGGGCCGGTGATCGAGGTGTCGTCGGCGCGGACCAGCAGGTCCTGGCCGGCGACGAAGTACGGCCCGGCGAAGGAGACCTTCTCCTTGCGCTTGTCGGTGATCGAGTAGGTGCCGACGATGTAGGCGACCTTGCCCGCCTGCAGCGTGGCCTCGCGCTGGGCGCTGACGGCCTCGACGAACTCCGGCGTCTTGCCCATCTCCTTGGCGATGTACTTGGCCAGGTCGACGTCGAAGCCGGAGTAGCTCGAGCCCTCCTTGAGGCCCAGGCCGGGCTGGTCGAACTTGATGCCGACCTTGATGGTCTCCCCGCCGGCCGCACCGGAGGCGGTGCCGGACGAGCCGGAGCCGGAGCTGCCTCCGGAGCTGCCGCAGGCGGCGAGGGACGTGGCGGCGAGCGCGATGGCTGCCGCGGCGGTGGTGGTGCGACGGATCGTCATGAGATCTCCTCGGGTGGTGGCCGGTGGGCCGGCTCAGTGGGTGAGGATCTTGCCGAGGAAGTCCTTGGCGCGATCCGACTGCGGGTTGGTGAAGAACTGCTCGGGGGTGGCCTGCTCGACGATCTGCCCGTCCGACATGAAGACGACGCGGTCCGCGGCCTTGCGGGCGAAGCCCATCTCGTGGGTGACGACGATCATCGTCATGCCGGTGCGGGCGAGCTGGGTCATGACGTCGAGGACCTCGTTGATCATCTCCGGGTCGAGGGCCGACGTCGGCTCGTCGAACAGCATGACCTTGGGGTCCATGGCGAGGGACCGGGCGATCGCGACGCGCTGCTGCTGGCCGCCGGAGAGCTGGGCGGGGTACTTGTCGGCCTGGTGGCCGACGCCGACGCGGTCGAGGAGCTGGCGGGCACGAGCCTCGGCGTCCTTCTTGCCGAGCCCGCGGACCTTCATCGGGCCCAGGGTGACGTTGTCGAGGATCGTCTTGTGGGCGAAGAGGTTGAACGACTGGAAGACCATGCCCACGTCGGACCGCAGCTGGGCCAGCGCCTTGCCCTCCTCGGGGAGGGGTCGGCCGTCGATGGAGATGGAGCCGGACTCGATGGTCTCGAGCCGGTTGATGGTGCGGCACAGGGTCGACTTGCCCGAGCCGGAGGGGCCGATCAGGACGACGACCTCCCCCTCGTGGACCGTCAGGTCGATGTCGCGGAGGACGTGGAGGTCTCCGAAGTGCTTGTTGACCTCCTCCATCACCACGAGGGGACGGCGGTCGCCCGAGGGCGGGGTGGCGGCGGTGCTCATGGAGGGGAGAGTAGCCCCAGCGTCCGACAGGGTCTCCCCCCGAGCACCTTAGGTACGCGAACGGTTGGCAGATCGTGACCATGACGTGCAACCTGAGAGACGGCGCCCGCGTCATTCGGGTGTCAGCACCTCTTGGGGAGGGAAGGGAACCGCATGGACGAGCGCGACGAGGAGTTCACTGCTTTCGTGGCAACACGCTCCGGACCGTTGCTCCGCTACGCGTACCTGCTGACGGGTGATCACGCCTCGGCGGAGGACCTGCTCCAGAGCACTCTGGTCAAGGTCTACCTGTCGTGGCACAAGATCGCGGACCACCGGTCCGTCGATGCCTACACCCGCACGGCCATGACGCGCACCAACATCTCGGTGTGGCGCAAGGTGGGGCGGCGTGAGTACGCAACGGAGACGACACCCGACGAGGCCGTCGAGGATCGGCACGACATCGACGAGCGGGACGGGATGTGGGCGCTGCTGCAGACGCTCGGGTCCCGTCAGCGCACGGCGCTCGTGCTCCGGTTCTACGAGGACCTCCCGGAGGCGGAGATAGCAGACATCATGGGGTGCTCCTTGGGCACGGTGAAGAGCCAGATCTCACGCGGCCTGGCCAACCTTCGCAAGGTCGTGCCTGCCCGTGACCAGGTGTGGGAGAGGGGGTTGGGTCATGCGGGATGACGAGCTCGGACGCCTGGTGAGGCGTTCGCTGGAGGGGCACGCCGACGACGTGCGGCCCTCGCCCAACCTCGGCGAGTGGGTCGTCGAGCGCGGCAAGGTCGTGCGCCGTCGCCGCCGGGTGACCGCCATGGCCGGGGCCGGCACGACGCTGGCGCTGGTGGTGGGGGCGGCGGTCCTCGTGCCGCGGCTCGCGGACGGCCAGGATCCCGAGGACAAGGTCGTCCCTGCGACACCCCCGACGTCGCAGGTCACGACGGCGCCCGCGATCCCCTCGCCCACGCCCACCAGCACGGGCACCAGCGCGCCCGAGCCCACCTCGGAGCCGCCGTCGGTCCCCCGGTCGACGGCGACGTCCCCGACGGACGTCCCGTCGGCCACGGCCACGGCGACGCGCACCGCCCCGACGAGCACGCCCACCGCGAGCGGGACCCTCGCGCCCGAGCCCGGGTCGTCCTTCGAGACACCCTTCGGCCCGGTCGCGTTCCCCACCGGCACCAGCGTCAAGATCGCGGGCACGCGTGCCGGGGACCGCTATCTCGCGCTCGTGGGCTCCAACGACGACCAGACCGACTCGGCGCCGCCCAACCGGGCTCGCCTCATGAGCGTGGCGAGCGACGGCACCGCGATCGTCCTCGCCTCGGCCGGCAACGGGTCCGCCCACAGCTTCGCCACCAGCCCCAACGGCCGGTTCGTCGTCGTCGCGATCCACGACGACGGCGGCGAGCGCCTCGAGGCCTATCGCGTCGGACAGCTCGGCGAGCGGGCGTCATACATCGTCCCGGAGGAGTGGCAGGGCGAGATCGTCGGCTGGGCCACCGAGGGCGTCACCATCAAGGGGACGCAGTCGGCGCACGAGCTCACCTGGCAGATGGACTCCGGACGGGTCACCGTGCGGCCTGCTCCCGAGGCCCCGCCGACCACGCTGGTCACCGGGCGCTAGGTTGGCGGGGACGACCGTCGTGGGTCGTCCCCGCCGGTCGTCGGTCGTCCGTCGGTCGTCCGGCATCAGTCGTGGGTCGCCAGGGAGGATCGGGCCGTATGCCGAAGCAGGTGGTGGAGCTCGCCGACGGGTCGCGTCTCGCGGTGTGGCGGTCAGGCGCCGGCGGGACCCCGGTGCTGCTGCTGCCAGGCATGAGCCAGGACCACTGGCTCTACGACGTGCTCGTGGCCGAGCTCGCGGCGCGCGGCGTGCTGGACGGCCAGGTGGAGACGATCGCGATCGACCAGCGGGGCACCGGCGACAGCGACGACATGGATCGCCGGGACCCGCCGACCACAGGATCCTTCGCCGACGACGCGGCCTGGGTGCTCGAGCGGCTCGAGGTCGAGCGGGCGCACGTGGTCGGCCACTCCATGGGCGGCCGAATCGCGCAGTGGCTCGCGATCCGACACCCGGAGCGCGTCGCGAGCCTGACCCTGCTGTGCACCTCGCCCGGTGACCGGCACCGCGTCCCGCGCGCCGACGACGTCGACGCCACGATCGCGCGCTGCGACCCGATGGAGATGGCGCTGCTGAGCTACACGCCCGCGTGGCTGGGCTCGCACCACGAGCTGGCCGAGACGGCCGACGCCGCGACCACGACGCGGTCCGCGCAGCGCGGCCTGCACTACCGCGCCTCGCACGGGCACGACGCGTGGGACTCGCTGCCCCGCATCGTCGCGCCCACGGTCGTGGTCCACGGCGACGCCGATCGCGTCAACCCGCTGCGCAACGGCGAGCTGCTGGCCGAGCGCATCCCGGGCGCCGAGCTCGTCGTGCTGCGCGGCGCCCGCCACGGCCTGCCGGTCGAGCACGCGGCCGAGATCGCCGACGTCGTCCTGCGCCAGGTCGCCACTCAGAAGTAGTCGCGCACGTGCACCTGACGCCCGCCGGTGAGGGTGTCCCACACCGCGTCGTCATCGGCGGGACCCGTCAGCAGGCCCGCCTGGCGCTGCGCGCTGCTCGGCTGGGCGCCGGCATACGCGAGGCTCAGTGCGCGCGGGTGCAGGAGCCGTATGCCGGGGGCCGGGTCGTCGGCGAGCCGCTCGCAGGTGGCCCTCCCCGCCGTCACGCGCAGGCGGTAGGTGCCGGCCACCGGGTCGCCGCCGTGGCCGGGGGAGACGGCGAACGTCAGGTCGGCGTCGAGGTGGCCGGGGTAGCCGCGGGCCTCGAACGCCGCGGGGACGTCGAGCACCGCGAGGGCGTAGGGGCGCTGGTCGACCGGGCGCCAGGCGTTGCCGGGCAGGTGCAGGCGCAGGGGATCGGCGCCGCTGGTCCACAGCGTGGTGGTGGGGGCGACGGCGTGGCTGGTGCCGAGCTGGTGGAGCAGGGCGCGCGCGGCCGACGGGGTGGTCACGACGAGGTCGTCCACCGCCGTGACGCCCTGGTGGTAGCCGTCGGTGCGCCGCCAGGTGGCGTAGCCCGTGACCGCGCCGTCCTCCTCGACGAGGGTGACGTGCGCGCCGTCCAGCGCCTGCAGGAAGGCCGTCACGTCGGGCGGGAACTGCGGTCCGGACCGGGTGAGCGGTCCGTCGTGCTCGCGGGCCCAGCGGGTGTAGGCGGCCTGCATGGCGTCCAGGTCGTCGGCCGTGCCCCGGCGCAGCCGCACCTCGCGCGTGCCGTCCTGCGCATCGGCGGGCTCGTCGACCGGGACGTCGAGGAGCAGCCGCGTCGGCAGCTCGACCTGGTCGAAGGACGTCACCGTCTCGTAGCCGAACCGCCGGTAGATGCCCTGCGCCGTGGCGTAGAGCGTGGCGAGGACGTCCCCGCGCTCGCGGGCGCGGTCGTGCAGGGCGGGCATCAGCAGGCCGAGGCTCCCCGAGCCGCGCTCCTCGAGGCGCACGGCGACGCTGGCGATGCCCGCGGTGGGCACCTCGCGCCCGCCCCACCAGGACGACAGCGACAGGGCGCCGACCCGACCGACGAGGGTGTCGTCGACGAAGGCGCCCAGCATGACCCGACCACGCCGGGTGGGGTCGGGCAGCGGGTCCGGGGCGGGCTCGGCGTGGCCGAAGGACTCGACGCCGAGGTCCCAGGAGGCGCGGGCGTCGTCGACGGTGAGCGCGCGGACGACGGGGCGACCGCCCGTCACCGGCGCTCGCCCCGTCGACGCTCGCCCTGTCGACGCCGCCAGACGTCCCACGCCAGGCCCACCAGCACCCAGAACACGCCGAACAGCAACGCGGCCGAGGCGGTCGCCAGGAACGGCTCGCCGTGGAACAGCCCGAGCCGGATCATTACCAGCCGAAAGATCAGGAAGGTGACGGTCATGACCAGGCCCTCGCCGAGGCGCGACCCCCACGATCTTGCCCTTGCCCCCGCCGCAGGCTCGGGCGCCGGGGCGGGGGTGCGTCCCGTCATCGGGCGAGGTCCGGCGCCACGTGGCCGAAGCGGTGCAGGGTGCGGCTGATCGCCTGCTCGCGCAGGAAGGTCAGCAGCTCGCGACGGCCGTTGGCCAGCACGGGGTCGGCGAGGACGGTCGCGGACGAGCCCGAGAGGGCGTGGACCAGGTCCCTGACCTCGGACTCCTGACCGATCGCGCGCACCCGCGTCGACGTCTCGGCGTCACGCAGCCGCTGGGCGAAGGTCGCGAGGTCCTCGATCGTCAGCAGGCCGCGCAGGTCGTCGGCGGCCTGGCGGGCCTCGCCGTCACCTGTGCGCAGGGCCTCGAGCGGGCCGGTGGCCTGCGGGTCGGCGCTGATGCGCACGGCCGACCCGGCGAGCTCGGCCGCCGCCAGCAGGCGCACCAGCTCGACCGGACGGGCACCGGGCTCGAGCCGGACGGTCACCTCGGGGTGAGGGCGGTAGCGGAACACGTTGGCCTCGACCGCGAGACCGGTCTCGTCGATCTCCACGCCGAGCTCGTCGCGCCAGGCCTTGGCGTCGGAGCGCAGGGCCGCGTCGAGCCAGCCGCGGGCGTCCTGCAGGTCCCCGTCGTCGCCCGCGCCACCGGCGCCCACGACCAGCGGCGAGAGGCGGTCGACCAGCCGGCGCACGCGGGGTGACGGCTCGGCGCCGCGCTGCGGCAGCCCGTCCTCGCTCCACGACCCGAGCAGGGCGACGTAGTTGGGGCCGCCGGCCTTGGCACCGGGGCCGACCACCGAGTCCTTCCACCCGCCGAAGCTCTGCCGCTGCACGATCGCCCCGGTGATGTGGCGGTTGACGTAGGCATTGCCCACGTCGACGTGCTCCGTCCACCAGGCGATCTCGTCCGGGTCGAGGCTGTGCAGGCCACCGGTGAGGCCGAAGGCCGTGGCGTTCTGCAGCTCGACGGCCTCCTCGAGCGTGCGGGCGGTCATGAGGCCGAGGACCGGGCCGAACACCTCGGTGAGGTGGAAGAACGACCCGGGACGGACGCCCTCCTTGAGGCCGGGCGACCAGAGGCGGCCCGAGTCGTCGAGCTGCTCGGGCTCGACCAGCCAGGACTCGCCGGGCTCCAGGGTCGTGAGGGCGCGGCGGAGCTTGTCCTCGGGCACCTCGATGATCGGGCCCATCGTGGTGCCGAGGTCGTGCGGCCAGCCGACGCGCAGCGAGCGCACGGCGTCGACGAGCTGGCGCCGGAAGCGCTCGGAGCGCGCGACCGAGCCCACGAGGATGCCGAGGGAGGCGGCCGAGCACTTCTGGCCGGCGTGGCCGAAGGCGCTGCGGACCAGGTCGGCGGCGGCCAGGTCGAGGTCCGCGGCCGGGGTGACGACCAGGGCGTTCTTGCCGGAGGTCTCGCCGTAGACGCGGGGCCCGGCGGGGTGCTCGGTCCGCCAGCCGGCGAACATGCGGGCGGTCTCGGAGGCGCCGGTCAGCACGACGGTGTCGACGTCGCGGTGCGAGACCAGGGCGCGTCCGGCCTCGCGCTCGTCGGTGCGGACGACCTGCAGCACCTCGCGGGGGACACCGGCCTCCCACAGCGCCTCGGCGGCGACCTCGACGCAGCCTGGCGTGGGGTGCGCGGGCTTGATGACGACGGCCGACCCCGCGGCGAGCGCGGCGAGCACGCCGCCGATCGGGATGGCGACGGGGAAGTTCCACGGCGGGGTGACCAGCACGACGCGGTCGGGCGTGAAGCGCGACCCGTCGGTGTGCGCGCTCGCGCCGGCCTCGAGCTCGAGCCCGCGCTCGGCGTAGTAGCGCGCGAAGTCGATCGCCTCGGAGATCTCGGGGTCGGCCTCGGCGACGGTCTTGCCGCCCTCGGCGGCCATGATCGTGACCAGTTCGCCGCGCCGGGCCTCCAGCTCACGGGCGGCGTCGCGCAGCACCTGCGCCCGGTCGTATGCCGACCGCCCGGCCCAGCCCGGGGCCGCCGACACGGCGCGGGCGACCACCTCGTCGACGTCGTCCGGGGTCGACAGGACGGGGGAGGAGAGGCGGTGGGGGTCGGCCGCGAGCGCCTCCCGGGCCCAGACACGGGTGGCGGGCAGGGACGGGTCGGAGTCGGGGGTGTTGGCGAAGCGGTCGCCGATGCGGGCGCGCTCGGACGAGCGGCGCGGTCCTACGGGCGTCGTCGGCATGGCGGCGACCGACTCGCGGAAGCGGCGCTCCTGGTCGGCCATCGCGTCGTGCGGACGGGCCGCGGCGCCGGGGCGGCCGTCCGGCGAGGCTCCGGACCCCGGGTCCGCGGAGAACATGGCGTGCAGGAAGTTCTGCTTCTGGGCGTTCTCCTCCAGGCGGCGGATGAGATAACTCACCGCGACGTCGAAGTCCTTGGGGGCGACGACGGGGGTGTAGAGCAGGACCGACCCCACGTCAGCCTTGACGGCGCGGGCCTGGCTGGGCGCCATACCCTGCAGCATCTCGATGTCCAGGGCGTCCAGGCAGCCGCGCTGCTGGGCCAGGAGATAGGCCACGGCCGTGTCGAAGAGGTTGTGCGAGGCGACGCCGATGCGCATGACCTCGGTGGCGTCGGGCCGCAGCGCGCGCTCCACGAAGGCGAGGTAGTTGGCGTCGACGTCCTCCTTGGTCGGGTAGGGGGCCTGCACCCAGTCGTGCAGCTCGGCCTCGACCTGCTCCATCGCTAGGTTGGCGCCCTTGACGACGCGGACCTTGATGCTGGCGTGCCCGGCGGCTCGGCGGCGGCGGGCCAGCTCGAGCATGCGCTCCAGGGCGGGCAGTGCGTCGGGGAGGTAGGCCTGCAGCACGATCCCGGCCTCGAGGTCGTGGAACTCCTCCTCGGCCAGCAGCCGCTCGAAGACCGCCATCGTGAGGTCGAGGTCCTTGTACTCCTCCATGTCGAGGTTGACGAAGGCGTGCGGGCTCTTGGCCACGGCGGTGCGGTAGAGCGGGCGCAGGCGCTCGAGGACCCGCTCGACCGTGCCCTCCTCGTCCCACGTCGAGATCTGGCTGACCAGGGACGACACCTTGATCGAGACGTAGTCCACGTCGGGGCGGGCCAGGATCTGGCGGGTGCGCTCGGCCCGGCTCGCGGCCTCGTGCTCGCCGAGGACGGCCTCGCCCAGGAGGTTGACGTTGAGCCGGAAGCCCTCGGCCCGGGCCTTGGCCAGGTGGCGGCCCAGGGCCGGGTCGTTCGCGTCCACGACGAGGTGGCCGACGATCTGGCGCAGCCGGGCGCGGGCGATCGGCACGACGACCGGAGGAGCGAGCTTGGCGACCTTGGCGCCGAGCCCCAGCAGCGAGCGGTCGACCCGGCCGAGGAACGCGCCGGCGTCACCGGCGGTCAGCGTCGAGAGCACCTTGGCGGCGACGTAGGGGTCCTCCGGGCGGGCCACCTCGTCGACGAAGGTCACCGCCAGGTCCAGCCCCGTCTCGTCGCGGAGCAGGGCGCCCAGCTGGTCGGACGTGGCGCGCTCGGACCGCGTCGCGCCCTCCGCCGTGGCGCGTTCCCACCGGCGGGCGACCTGGACGGCCTCCTCGGCGACGGCGGCGACGGCCGCCGGTCCGGTGAGGTCGCTGGGCTGGGGCGCGAGGGGTCGGCTCTGATCCGTCATACGGTCGATTGTGGACCACGGGACCGACAGGGGGTGAACGGGGGTGCGACCCGTCTCACAACGGCTCCTCCCGTCCTCCCGAGGACGGGCGCGGGCTCGGCCTATACCCTGAGCCCATGCCTTCCGACTACCGAATCCTCAACGTGTTCACGACGCCGGACGACCTGTTCTCCGGCAACGCGGTCGCCGTGTTCACCGACGCCAAGGGTCTCGACGAGGAGACCATGCGGCGCACCGCTCGGCAGCTGGGGACCGAGTGCTCGTTCATCACCGGCCGTGACGACGAGGGTCACGCCACGGTCCGCTTCTTCCAGCCCGAGGGCGCCTCGGGCTTCGCCGGCAGCGCGTCGATGGCGACCGCGCACGTCGTGCGCGAGCTCGACGGCGGCGAGGGCGACATCCACCTCGCCGGCAGGAAGCAGCTGATCCACGTGATCGACTCCGGCAACCGGTGGACCATGCTCGGCCGCAGCTCGGTCATCGAGGAGATCCGCACCGAGAAGCGGTTCCTCGCCGGTCTGGTCGGTCGCAAGATCCCCGCGATCGTCGACCCCACCGTCAAGGTCACGTTCACCCGCGCGACCATCGTGCTCCAGCTGGCCACCGAGCAGGACGTGCGCGAGGCCAAGATCGACGCCCGGCTGCTCCACCAGTACGCCATGCTCCTGCACGTCGAGCCGCAGATCTACGTCTGGGCCTGGCGCGAGGACGGCGACGTCGCCTCCCGCATGTTCTACGGCCCGCAGGGCGGTGTCCTCGAGGTCGCCGCGACCGCGTCCGGCGCCGGACGGCTCGGCGAGGTCCTCGTCTCCCGGGGCGAGCGCGACAAGCACTACCGCGTCTACCAGGGCGAGGACATCGAGCGCCCCTCGATGATCCACCTCGACATCGACGCCGACGGCCAGGTCTCGCTCGGCGGCATCGTCAAGGAGGTCGCGCGCGGTCAGATGGCCATCTGACCGCCCGGATCCCCGCGGTCACTCGGATCACCTCAAAGGGTCTGCCGAGGGCGAGAGGTTCACGTGCGGGACGGCACAGCGTCATACCCATCCCGCAGACTGGTGCCATGAGCACCTGGACCACCAAGGACATCCCCGACCAGACCGGCCGCGTCTTCGTCGTCACCGGAGCCAACTCGGGGCTGGGCCTCGAGACCACGCGAGCGCTCGTCGACAAGGGCGCGTACGTCGTCATGGCCTGCCGTGACACCGACAAGGGCGAGGCGGCCCGGTCCTCCCTCGACCTCGCCGGACCCGGCGGGGCCGAGGTGCGCCGCCTGGACCTCGCGTCGCTGGACTCCGTGCGGGAGTTCGCCGAGGGCGTCTCGGACTGGCGCATCGAGACCCTGATCAACAACGCCGGCCTGATGGCCGTGCCGTTCTCGCGCACCGCCGACGGCTTCGAGACGCAATTCGGCACCAACGTGCTGGGTCACTTCGCGCTGACCGCCCAGCTCCTGCCGCGCCTGACTGACCGCGTCGTGTGGCTGTCCTCGCTGATGCACCGCATGGGCCGGATCGACCTCGCCGACCCGAACTTCGAGCGGCGCCGCTACAACGCCTGGGTCGCCTACGGCCAGAGCAAGCTCGCCGACCTGATGCTGGCCTACGAGCTGGAGCGTCGGCTGACGGGCGCCCGCTCGCCGCTGCGGTCGGTGGCCGCGCACCCGGGCTACTCCTCGACCAACCTGCAGGGCCGCACCGGCTCGGCGTGGTCCGACCGGGCGATGCTGCAGCTCAACAAGGTCAGCACGGTCGCGCAGCCGGCCGCGATGGGCGCGCTGCCGTCCCTCTACGCGGCGACGGTCGACGACCTGCCGGGCGGCTCGTTCGTCGGGCCCGACGGGTTCATGGAGGCTCACGGGCACCCGCGCACCGTCGGCTCGACCGCGGCGTCGCACGACCGTCGCAAGGCCGCGCAGCTGTGGCAGCTGTGCGAGGAGCTGACGGGCGTCCCCTTCCGCGTCTGACCCGCCGGGGGCAGAGGCATCGACCGGCCTTCGTTCGCCAGGCTGATGATCCTGCCCCCGGTAGGTTCAAGGGGTGCTCGCCATCCCGCTCGCCCTCGCGTCGGCCGTCCTCTACGGCGTCTCTGACTTCCTGTCCGGCGTGCAGTCGCGGCGGCGGCACTTCCTGATCGTCGGTGCGGTGGCGCAGACCTTCTCCGCGACGGGGATCACGCTCGTCGCCCTCGCCCAGCGTCAGCCGCTCACCCAGGACGCCCTCCTCTGGGGCGCCGCCGCGTCGATCGGGCACTGCTCGGGCACCCTCATGCTCATGCGCGGGCTGGCCCGTGGCTCGATGCACGTCGCCGGCCCGCTGTCGGCCGTGTGCGCGGCGGGTCTGCCGGTGATCCTCGGGGTCGCCCTGGGCGAGCGGCCCTCGCCCCTCGCGGTCGTCGGCATCGTCCTGGCCCTCCCGGCCGTGTGGGCGGTGGCCGCGGGTGAGAGCGACCCTGGGTCGGCCCCCGGCGAGACCCACCTGGTCGAGCCCGACCATGGCCGTATGCCGTCCGCGCCGCCCCCGGCGAGGCGGGCCGGGGTGCGCGACGGGCTGCTGGCGGGGGTCGGCTTCGCGGTGTTCTTCATCGCGCTGGCGCAGGCCGCTCCGGGGTCGGGGTCCTGGCCGGTGGCGGTGTGCCAGCTGGTGTCGCTGGTCGTGATGTGGGGGATCGTGGCGCAGCAGCGGCCGGAGGGGTCGGTGCGGGCGGCGCTGCCCGCGTGGATCGTCGGGGTCACCGGCGCCCTGGGGTCGTTGACCTACTTCCTGGCCGGGCAGTCCGGTGGCGAGGCTTCCGGCCAGGCCGCCGGGCAGGCAGGCGAGGCTGCCGGGCAGCTCACCGTCGTCCCCGTCGTGGCCTCCCTCTACCCGGCGTTCACGGTGCTGCTGGCGATGGCCCTGCTCGGTGAGCGGGCCTCGCGGGCCCAGGTCGCGGGTCTGGTCGCGTGCGCGGTCGCCGTGGCCCTCATCGCGGCCGGCTGAGGTCTCCGGACCACCTGGGCGGCGGCTGCGCATCTGCCCGGAGACCACGGCAGATGTGGTCGGTCGGTGGCCCGGAGGGCGTCATGCGCGTCAGTATGGGGGCCATGTCGATCCGTGAATGGTTGATCACCCGGTCCGAGCGCGCCAACCCGCGCACCACGATCGACGACCAGCACCCCGGCGACCAGGCGTGGAGCGACGGCAACGTGGCGACGCCGCTGATCCACGGGCGGCAGTACTTCGCGGACCTGTATCCCCGGATCGAGGCGGCCGGGCCGGGCGACCTGCTGTGGTTCACCGACTGGCGCGGGGACCCCGACGAGCGGCTGGTGGCCGACGACCCCAACTCCGAGATCGCCTCGGTGCTGTCGCGCGCGGCCCGTCGCGGCGTGGACGTGCGCGGTCTCGTGTGGCGTTCGCACTGGGACAAGCTGGCGTTCTCCGGCGCCGAGAACCGCCGCTTCGGCGAGCAGCTGCAGAGCGCCGGGGCCGAGGTGCTGCTCGACATGCGGGTGCGCACCGGCGGCAGCCACCACCAGAAGTTCGTCGTCATCCGGCACCGCGACGACCCGACGCGGGACGTCGCCTACGTCGGCGGCATCGACCTGTGCCACTCGCGGCGCGACGACGACGACCACCACGGCGACCCGCAGGCGCAGAGCATGGCCGAGGAGTTCGGCGACAGCCCGCCCTGGCACGACGTGCAGGTGCGCCTGGAGGGGCCGGCCGTGCACGACGTCGAGACGGTGTTCCGCGAGCGCTGGAACGATCCGACCCCCTTGTCTCGCAGCCCGATCCGCATGATGGGCGACAAGCTGCGCGGCGACGACACGGACCCGGACCCGCTCCCCGAGCAGACGCCCCCACCGCCCGCCATCTCCGGCGCGACCCACCACGTCCAGCTGTTGCGCACCTATCCCGACCTGCGGCACGGCCGCGACTACCCCTATGCGCGGGGCGGCGAGCGCAGCGTGGCCCGCGGCTACTCCAAGGCGCTGGAGCGCGCCGAGCACCTCATCTACATCGAGGACCAGTACCTCTGGTCCAAGGACGTCGCCGAGCAGTTCATCGAGACCCTGCAGTCCAGCCCGGGCCTGCACGTGATCGCGATCCTGCCGCAGGTGCCCGACCAGAGCAGCCCGATGTCGCGCACGCCGCAGCTCTACGGCCGCGACCAGGCGGTGCGGCTGATCGAGGAGGCCGGCGGCGACCGGTTCGCGCTCTACGGCATCGAGAACCTCGCCGGCACACCCGTCTACGTCCACGCCAAGGTCTGCGTCATGGACGACCGCTGGGCCACGATCGGGTCCGACAACTTCAACCGGCGCTCGTGGACGCACGACTCCGAGCTGTCCGCGGTGGTGTGGGACGACGAGGGCGAGGACCACAACGCCTATGCCCGGCGCCTGCGGCTGCGGCTCGCGGCGGAGCACCTGGGTCGCGAGCTGCCGACGGACGCGACCGACGCCGAGATCGCCGCGGTGATGGCGGACTGCCTCACCGCCGAGGGGATGTTCGCCGCGTATGCCGACTGCGCCCGGCGCCTCGAGGACTGGCACGGCGGCGGGCGCGTCGGTGAGCGGCCTCCGGGTCGGTTGCGCCGCATCCCCCCGGTGGAGCAGTCGTCGTTCACCAAGGCGTGGGCCCGGGTGGTCTACGAGCTCGTGCACGACCCGGACGGCCGGCCCAAGCCGTTGCGCCTCGCCGGCCGCTTCTAGACCTACCTCAGGTCGTCACATCGGCCTGGGTTAGCACGCCAGGCTGATGTGACCACCTGAGGTAGGCACATCGGCCTGGGTTCGCCCGCCAGGCGCCTGTGACGACCTCAGGTAGATCCGGCAGGGGACTCACAGGCTGGGCCGGGCACAATGACTGGCGAAGGCCAGGCGGGGGACGAGAGGACTGACATGGAGCACGACGACGCGCAGCCGCGCGACGGTGGCCGCGAGGCCGATGGCGGAGGCACCCCTCCGAGCGGCGAGGCGGGCCGGTTGCGCGGCGCGGTGGGCTCGATCACGCGCACCGTCCGAGCCCGGCTCGACGCGCCGCCACCCTCGCAGTGGGGGAGCACGGCCGCCGGCCAGCACGAGCCGATGTCCACGACCGTGCACGTCACCATGCCCGAGCCCACGCGCCCCGAGTCCGACCCGGTCCCCCGTGGGGTGCGGGTCGCGGCGGCCTGGAGCTGGCGGCTGCTGCTGATCGTCGCGGCGGTCTATCTCGTCGCCCAGGCGCTGGCGGCCGTCCCCATCGTCACGATCCCCTTCGTCGTCGCCCTGCTGCTCACGGCCGTGCTCGGCCCCGTCCAGCGGCGGCTGCACCGCGGGGCGCACGTCCCACACTCGCTGGCGGCCTTCCTGGCGCTGCTGCTCGGCATCGCGGTGATCGGGGCGATCGGGACGTTCGTGGCGCTGCAGATCTCCGCCAACGCGCCTCGTATGACGGAGCAGTTCACCCAGTTCCTCGACGACGCGAGCCGGTGGCTGCGCGAGGGGCCGCTGCGCCTGAGCGACTCCCAGGTCGAGAAGTACATCCAGGAGCTCTCGGACACCATCTCCAAGAACCAGGGCACGCTCGTGACCGGCGCGATCACCACCTTGTCCACGCTCTCGCACGTCATCGCGGGCGGGTTGCTGCTCCTGCTGAGCACGTTCTTCCTGCTGCGTGACGGCGAGGTCATCTGGCGCTGGGTGCTCGGCCTGCTGCCGACGAGCTCGCGCCGCCGCATCGACCAGGTCGGTCGCGTCGGGTGGCACACGCTCGGCGGCTACATGCGCGGCGTGACGATCATCGCGACGCTGCACGCGACCACGATCTACGTCGTCCTGCACGTCCTCGAGGTGCCCCTGGCGCTGGCGCTGTCGGTCCTGATCTTCGTCGGGTCGTTCATCCCGCTGATCGGCATGACGGTGACCGGGATCTTCTGCATCATCGTCAGCCTCATCGAGCACGGACCTGCCGCGGCCACGGTCGTCGCCATCACGATCGTCGTCCTCGTGCAGCTCGAGGCGCACCTGCTGCAGCCGCTCATCATGAGCCGCAACGTCGAGGTCCACCCGCTCGGGGTGGCCCTGGCCGTCCTCGCGGGGACGTCGGTCGCGGGGGTGGCCGGCGCGTTGTTCGCCGTGCCGATCGTGGCCTTCGCCAACGCCACGCTGCGGGCGGTGCACCTGCCCCTCCCGCCCACCGAGGAGGAACGCGAGGAACAGGCCAAGGTGACCGCGGGGCAGCTCCCGCTCGAGGGCTACCCCGAGTAGTCAGGCGCGCGCCTCGATGCGCGCGGCGATCGCCTCGAGCGCCCGGTCCAGCCCGGCGTCGATGGTGGCGGGGTCGCCGTGCTCGGTGCTCAGGCTGATCTCGACCGTCGACTCCGCGTCGCCCTCGATGTCGCCCTCGACGTCGCTCTCCACGTCGCCCTCGACGGTCAGGGAGCCGCGATAGCTGTGCCGCTCCGAGCCCCAGCGCATCGCCCGCGCCTCCTGGTCGACCTCGAGCCAGGCCGTCCCCTGCACCTCGAGCTCGCGCGTGCCGTCGGGGGTCACGACCGCGGTGACCGTCACGGTGCCGTCGTCGTGCGGCTCCACGCGACGCATCCGCGGCATGAAGTCCGGCAGGTGCCGTGCGTCGCTGAGGTACCCGAAGGTGACGTCGGCGGGCGCGTGGACGGTGATGGTGCGACTGTGCTCGGACATGGCGTCTCCTCCTGAGGGGTGGTCTCCAGTCCTATCACCCACGTTCAAGACGCTCATGGCCGGGCCACGTCTGAGACTCCTGCGCCAACGGGCCTGGGATCCAACGCCGAGTCCTTCGCGCGACTCGGCCACTAGCGCCTGCTGTGCCGCCGCAACGGCGGAACATCGAGAACTGGCACCGCGCGCATGATGAATCGATCGAAGTGAGGAACCGTGAAGGCCGCATAGCCGTGCTCGGGGGTGTACAGCAGACCCATGTTGATGAGCTCGGCGCGTGTCGGTGCGAGGTTCTGCGACGTTCTCCGCATGACCTCAGCAACATCGGACGCCTTGTGGGGCTGAGGCCCGAGCTGGGCCATCGCCCGCAAGTAAGAGCGCTGCAAGGCTGTAGCGCGGTCGAGTCTGACGCGAAAGAAGGACTCGTCCAGTTTTGCTTCGTAGCCGGGCACGGCTGCCAGGACGTCGTCTCGGCTGATGACGGGACCTTCGGCCACCGTCCACACTGCGTAGCCCAGCTCCTGCAGGAAGTACGGATAGCCGCCGGTGATGGTGACGGCTTCGCTCAACGCCTCATCCGTGTATCGCGCTCCTTCGTCCTGCGCAGGGCGGGATAGAGCAGTGCGAGCGTCCTCTGGCGCAAGGACGTCGATGGCAGGGAACGTGAACAACCGCTCCGCATAGGACTTCGCGTCACCCGCCAGCTCGGCGATCTGCGGCAGGCCGGCGCCGACCAGCGTGATAGGCAGTTTGCGCTGAACCATCTTGTGGAGTGCCTCGATGACCGCCTCGAGCTGTTGCTTGTTGAGGAACTGGATCTCGTCGAACAGCAGTACGACGCCCCGCCCACCCTCTGACGCGGCCTGACCGATGGCGAGGAAGACGTCCGTAAGATCCAGGGCCAGGTTCTGGTGGTCCGCAAATCCCTCGACCGCGTCCACGTCAAGGCCCGCGGACCACGTGCCCTTGGCATCCACGCTGAGGGTGAAGGACTGCAGAACAGCAGCAGCGTGACGAAATCGCTCGGTCCACCTCGCCCTCGGGGAGAGTTCGAAGAGCGCAGTGCGTAGGCGTGAGGCCATGTCTCGCCGGAACTCGGACTCATCGTTCTTGCTGACCTCGAGCTCCACCACGACCCAGTCCCGCTCGAGTGCCTTCGTCCTGAACTGACCGAGGAGTACCGTCTTCCCGACGCCGCGGAGCCCGGTGATGATCATGGATTGTTCGGTCCGACCGGCCTCGATGCGGGCCAGCAGCAAGGTGAACGACTCCAGCTGGTCGTCGCGGCCGACCACAGCCTGCGCTTAGCCCCAGCATTGGGTGTGTAAGGGTTCGTGAGCGCCTTCATCGACGTACTTTACAAGAGTTATAGCGGTTTATCCAGATCAAATAAACCGACCTAAACCTCATAACGCTAGGTGCGCAGGGTCTGCACCAGGGTGACCGCGGCGACGAGCACGAGGAGTATGCCGAACGCCAGCTGCAGCCGGGGTGCGGGCACGCGGCGTCCCACCCGCCCACCGAGCAGGCCGCCCACGACCATCGACACCGTCAGCGCGACGGTCAGCGGCCAGTCCAGCCGCGCGAGGGTGGGCCACCGCCAGACCAGGGACGTGAGGCAGTTCCCCGCGATGACCAGCAGGGACGTGCCCACCGCCACGCGCATCGGCACCCGCAGCAGCAGCGTCAGCGCCGGCACGATCGCGAAGCCTCCGCCCACGCCGAAGAACCCGGTCAGCAGGCTCACCCCGGTCGCCGCGCCCACCAGACGCCCCCACCGGGTGCGGTGCGCCACCCGGTGCGACCCCGCCGGAGCAGCCGCGCCGACCAGCATCACGTCAGGCTGGCCCCGGTGGACGGGTACCCCCGGGTCGGAGGCCCCGGCGTCCCGCCCGCGGCGCACCATCAGCGCCGCGATGACCAGCAGCAGCCCGCCGAACATCGCCAGCAGCAGGTCCCCGTCCACCAGGTGCGACAGCCGGGTCCCCAGGGCCGATCCGAGCACCCCGCACAGGACGAAGGCCCCCGCCATACGGGCATCGACCAGGCTCCGGCGGCCGGAGGACCAGGCCGAGACGAGGGAGGAGAGGCCGACGGCCACCAGCGACATCGTGGTGGCCGGGACCGCGTCGACGCCGAAGCCGAAGGCCAGCACGGGCACCAGCAGCACGGCGCCGCCACCCCCGAGGGCACCCATGACGACACCGATGAGCACCCCGGCCAGCACGGCTGCCGGGAGCGCGGTCAGCACGGCCGCTAGACCTGCTTCCAGCCCTTGAGGCGACGCTTGGCGACCTTGCCGACCGCCTTGCGGTAGTCCTTGGACGCGAGCTCGCCCTGCAGCGCCTCCTCGATGCCCTGCAGGCGGCCGTAGGTGAAGGCGTTCTCGCCGTGCCGCTGGGCCCGCAGGCCGAGGTCGCGCAGCGCCTCCTGCGTGATGGCGCTGTCCTGGTGCTCACCGAGCACCTCGGCGAGGTTCTCGCTGGACTTCCCGAGCTGCTTGCCGCGCAGACCCAGGACCACGGTGGTCGACTCGGCGGCGTAGCGCAGCCGCTTGGCCGCCTTGCGCACCTCGTGCAGCGCGGTCTCGGCGCGGGCCGGGTCGTCGATCGCCGAGGCCTGACGGACGGCGCGGCGCATCCGGCGCCAGTCGCGGCCGAGCAGGCGGGGCACGACCAGGCGGGCCGGGTCGTCGGCGAGCGGCGTCGTCTGGGGAGCGGTGACCAGGGCGTCGAGCTCGTCGAGCAGCGCGTAGTAGCGCTCGTGCTCCAGCCCTCGGCGCAGCCGCGTCATGGCGCGCTCGTAGTCCTTGCCGAGCTCGGTGTCGATGCGGTCGGCGACCGGGCCGAGCACCGCCTGGGACGGCTGGGTCTCGACCAGGGCGAGCAGCCGCTCGCGCAGCACCTCGGCGTCGCGGGCGCCACCGAGGGTGTCGGCCAGCACCTTGAGCTCGGTGCGCAGGTGGGTGGTCAGCTCGTCGTCGAGCAGGGGGCCGTATGTCGACAGCAGCGTGCGCAGCCGCCTGGTCGCGACGCGCATCTGGTGGACGGCGTCAGGCGCGCCGGTGCGGGCACCCGCGTCCTCGGCCTTGAGCCGCTCGACGGTGGTCTGCAGGGCCGCCATCATGACCTGGCCGGCGGTGGGCTTCTTGGGGACGGTGTGCACGGCCGGCGGCGGCGGGGCGAGGGGGCCGAGGGCGCGGGCCAGCTTGGAGGGGCCCGCGGCGGGGTGGGCGCCGCCCGCCAGCAGGACCCGCTCCACGGCGTCCAGCAGCGGCACGGGCCCGTCGACCAGCTCGACCTCCCACTCGCTCCACGCGGACGGGTCGACGCCCGCGCGCAGGGGCGTGGCGGTGACGGTGTCGGAGCACACCTCGGCGAGGAAGGTCCGCGCCTCGTCTCCGGCATACAGCTCGGTGGTGACTCTCTGGTTGGTGAGCCGCACGACCGGGGTGAGGGCTCGTCCCCGGGTGTGGGCCAGGACGTGGGGGAGCAGGTCGGCGGGGACCTCGAGGCGGGTGAGGTCCTCCTGACCGTCCTCGCCGGTCGGCGGGTCGCCGAGCGGGGCGTGCAGCTCGCGGCGCACGTCCTTGCGCGCGGGGAGCTTGAGGTGCCAGCCCTCGTCGCCACCACCGGTGCGGCGGCGCAGCGTGATGCGGGCCCGCGCCAGCGCCAGGTCGTCGGTGTCGAGATAGATCGCGTCGAGCTCGACCGGTGGCCGTTGCTCGACCCGGTCCACGCCCGGCAGGGTCACGAGCGAGGGCAGCGCCGCCCCCGCCTCGACGTCGTACTTGCGCTCGATCTCACGATGCTCCGTCGCACTCACCCGCCCATCATCGCCGACCCGGACCCCTGGTGCGCCACCCGCCCCCTCGTGGAACGATGCCCCTTGGTCCCCCGCTCGACCGCCCGTCACCCGGAGTTCACGTGCCTGCCATCCCCCGCGCCCACCACGACCTGCCCGAGTGGCTCGACCTGAGCCCGCTGGAGCAGCAGATCTTCGACGTGCGCCTGGAGGCGCTGTGGGCGGACGTGCTGCGACCCGTCGCCGAGCTGTACGGCGAGCACGACCTCGGCCAGGTGCTCGAGCGGCTGGTGACGGTCGCCGCGCGGGCCTACGCGACGCGCTCGCAGGAGCTGCGGGTGCTCGACGAGCGGCGCCTCTCGCAGCCCGACTGGTTCCAGCGCTCCGAGCTCGTGGGCTACGTCTGCTACACCGACCGGTTCAGCGGGTCCTTCGCGACGCTGCCCGGGCGGCTGGACTACCTCGGTGAGCTCGGGGTCGGCTACCTGCACCTGATGCCGGTGCTCGAGCCCCGCGAGGGTGCCAACGACGGGGGGTATGCCGTCCGCGACTACCGCGCGACCGACCCCCGTCTCGGCTCGATGGACGAGCTCCGCGCGCTCGCCACCACCCTGCGCGGTCGCGGCGTCTCGCTGGTCGTGGACCTGGTCTGCAACCACACGGCGCGGGAGCACGAGTGGGCCCGCCGGGCCGTGACGGGCACGACGCCCGAGGACCTGGCCTACCGCGACTACTACTTCTTCTACCCCGACCGCGAGCAGCCCGACCGGTGGGAGGCGTCGCTGCCCGAGGTCTTCCCCGACTTCGCGCCCGGCAACTTCACCTGGGTCCCCGAGATCCGCCAGTGGGTCTGGACCACCTTCAACGACTACCAGTGGGACCTCAACTACGCGAACCCCCGGGTGCTCGAGGAGATGCTCGACGTCATCTGCTACCTCGGCAACGCGGGCGTCGAGGTCGTCCGCCTCGACGCCGTGGCGTTCATGTGGAAGCGGCTCGGCACCACCTGCCAGAACCAGCCCGAGGCGCACCTGATCCTGCAGGCGTTCCGCGCCCTCACGCGCCTCGCCATGCCCGGCGTCATCCTGCTCGCCGAGGCGATCGTGTCGCCCGAGGACCTCGTCCCCTACCTCGGGCAGGGCGCCGCCACCGCCAAGGAGTGCGAGCTCGCCTACCACAACGTCTACATGGTCGCCCTGTGGTCGGCGCTCGCCGAGGGCGACGCCCGGCTGCTCACCCACACCCTGCGGGCCATGCCCCAGATCCCGCCCAGCGTCGCCTGGCTGACCTATGCCCGCCTGCACGACGACATCGGTTGGGCCGTCACCGACGACAACGCCGCCGCCGTGGGGCTCGACGGCTTCTGGCACCGGTCCTTCCTGTCCGACTTCTACTCCGGCGCGCACCCCGGCTCGTGGGCGGTCGGCGAGGTATTCCAGGAGAACCCCGTCACCCGCGACCGCCGGATCTCCGGCACGCTCGCGTCGCTGTGCGGGCTGGAGCGAGCCCAGGCGGAGGGGGACGAGGCGGCGGTCGAGCTCGCCATACGACGCATCCTGCTGGTGCAGGGGCTGGTGCTCGTGCTCGGCGGCGTCCCGCTGATCTACATGGGCGACGAGATCGGCCTGCTCAACGACCACTCCTACCTCGCGGACCCCGCTCTGGCCGAGGACAACCGGTGGATCCACCGGCCCGCGATGGACTGGGTCGCGGCCGAGCGGCGCCACGACCCGACCACCGTCGAGGGGCAGGTGTTCGGTGGGCTGCAGCGGCTCGTCCGCACCCGTCAGGCGCTGCCCCAGCTGCACGCCCAGACCTCCACCGAGGCGCTCTCGCTCGGCAACGACGCGGTGTTCGCGCTGCTGCGGACCGGCCCGCGCGGGCACGTGCTGGCGCTCGCCAACCTCACGGCGTCGCCGCAGCACGTGTCGTTGCACGGCTTCGACCGGTTCGGGCCCCTGTCGGGGCTGCGCGACGCGATCACGGGCGACGACCTGTGGTGGGAGCTGACGCTCGAGCCCTACCAGCAGCGCTGGGTCACCCCCACCCCCTGACGCGGCGTTGGTGCGTCGCGCCCGCAGATTGTGCCCGTGGATGGGGTGTGGGCGTGCGGTTGCTGCTTCGACCCCGCAGATTGTGCCCGTGATGGGCGCGCGACGGCTCTGCGGACGGCAGCCGACCCTCGCCACTCGGAACTGGCACGCACAACGCCCCCTCTGGCGCGCCCCGCCTGCGGATACGGCCTGTTGTGCGTGCGAGTTCGCAGCAGATTCGTTCACTTTGGCCGATCGTTCATTTATCGTGAACGTATGACGAGCGTGAACGGGCCCGATGAGGTCATCGACGCCGTAGCCGATCGTCTGCGGGAGCTCGGCCTCGGTGTGGCGAACCCTTCTGCGGATGGTGCGGCGGCCGACCTCGAGGTGACCGCTGAGAGCGGGGCCCGATGGTTGGTGCGCCACGTCCCCGGACCGCCGGCGACAGCGAACCAGCTCGAGACGACGTCGCCGTCCGAGGGCTTTGTCCGGGCCCAGGCCTACGTATCGCGGGCGGCGGGGGAGCGCTACCGGGCCATGGGGGTCTCGTACGTCGACGCCTCGGGCAACTGCTGGATCACTGGGCCGGGGGTGCATCTGCTGGTCGAGGGACGACCCCGACGCCTGACCGAGCACGCCGGGCGTGACCGAGCGTCGCACGCGTTCCGACCCTCGGGGCTGCGTGCTGTCTTCGCGATCCTGGTCCGCCCGGACCTGGCGGACGCGCCGCTGCGGACGTTGGCCGAGGCCAGTCACATCTCCCTGGGGGCGGCGCAGCAGGCCCGTGCCGACCTGCTCGCGGAGGGCCACCTGCTCCAGGGGCCGCGAGGGCTGCACCTGTCCGGCGCGCAAGGGCTCGCCTCGCTCTGGGTCGGCGGATATGCCACCCGGCTGAGGCCCAAGCTCAAGAGCGTGGACCTCGCGGGGCCCGGGCCGCAGTGGTGGCGCGACCAGGCGCTCGGTGGGCTCCCGGCCCAGTGGGGTGGCGACGCGGGGCTCGTGGAGGCCGGGCTCGGGCTGCGCAATCCCCTCACCACGATCGTCTACGCCGACCAGCCGTGGGGTGACCTGCGACGGCTGGCCCGTCTGACCTCGGACGGCGAGCCCAATGTCACGCTGCGGGAGCGCTTCTGGGAGCCGGCTCTGGTCTGGGAGGGCCCTGCGGTTCCACCCCTCCTGCTGTATGCCGATGCCGCAACGGCCGAGGACCCCCGTCTGCGCGAGCTGGCCACCGACATGAGGGAGAAGCATGCGGACCTTCGACGCCTGTTCTGACGCCGGCGAGCACGCCTTCCCCGTCGAGGTCAGGGTCGCTCTGGCGACGCTGAGCCGACGTCTGGGTGACGTGATGCTCGTCGGGTCCTGGGCGCGTGACGTCTGCCTGGTGCTGGACGTCTGGCTGGATCCCGGACGCATGACGGATGACCTCGACGTCGCCGTGGCCACCTCGTCGCTGAGGGAGCTCGACGAACGGCTCGGGGAGCTCGGCCCTCGGGGAGGTCACGGTGTGCGGATCTACGTCGAGGGAGTCGGCGTCGATGTCCTCCCCTATGGCGGGCTCGCCAGTGACGGCATCGTGCAGACGTCGGCGGACTCGCAGCTGGACGTGACGTGCATGGCGGAGGCCTGGAGGCACGCCGACCGGCTGCACGTCGGGGACGACGTCGTCATCCGCACGGCGTCCTTGCCCCTGATGGTGGCGCTCAAGCTCGTTGCCTGGGACGTCCGGTCCCCAGGCACGGACAAGGATGCCCAGGACTTCAGCAGGCTCCTTCAGGCGACGCACCAGCAGGGTCACTACCTCGATGCCTGCTATGCCGACCCCGCTGGGGAGCGATTCGACTGGGACCCGCACCAGGTCGGGCCCTTCAGGGTCGGACGCCACCTAGCCGAGGCGCTCGAACCAGGGAGTCGGGATCGCCTGGTCCGCGTCCTGGGCGGGGATGCCGAGGGCGACCGTCTCCGCGCGGTGTCGGAGCGGTTCGCCCGAGGCTCCGCGATGCGGCTGGACGCGCTGCTCGAAGGGCTCACGACGATCCCGAGCTGACCGTGCAAGGTGTGCGCGGGGAGCGCGGGGGACGCACGCTCGAGGAGTCGTCACCGTGCGAAGTGTGCGCTGGGAGCGCGGGCCGAGCCCGCGTCCGGTCCTGGACGAGCGTGGTGGCTACGGGGTGGGCGTCGCCGAGGTGTCCGGGGTGGTCGCCCTGACGTCCTGCAGCGTGACGGGGGCGTCGGCCCGGCATACGCGCCCTGTCGACGGGAGGGGTGACTGGATCGCGCGACCGTTGATCGCGCGTACGTCGTCATAGACGGGCCGCCCCTCGAGCAGGTCGCGGTAGCTGTAGCGGGTGAGCGTCTGCAGGCGGCAGTCGCCGCCGAAGCTGAGCACGTCGAAGGCGTAGGGCTGGCCGGCGAGCTCGGCACCGTCGGCGCCCTGGATGTAGTGCGAGACGACCCCGCCGCCGGTGAAGGTCCCGATCTGGATCCGGTTGCCCTGCAAGGCGGTCGAGTGCATGTGGCCGTGGAGCCGGATGCCGGCGTCGCCCGACACCTCGGCCGCCGCGGGCTCGTGGGTGACGAGGACGTCCAGGCCGCGCTCGGCGTCCGCGGCGGCGGCCGAGGAGGCCGCAGCGGCCACCGACGACGAGTCCGGCGGCGCCCCCGACGAGGAGGCACCGGTGCTCCCCGGCACGGCGCTCGAGGTCGACGGCGCCGGCGTGCCACCGCTGGGCGAGGCCGTCGCCCCACGCGTCGAGGACTCCTGGGCGGTGGTGGCGCGCCCGGCGCGCAGCTCACGCATCGCCTCGCCGAACGCCTCGGCCGCGGGCACCTGCGTGGCCGGTCCGCCACCGGTGTCGCCGAACCATCGCGGGTCGTTGAAGCCGCCGATCCGCAGCCCGCCGACGGTCGCGAGGGTGTAGGCGTGGCGGCGGGGCTCGAGCACGACGACGCCGGGCACCTGCGTCATCCGCTCGACCAGGGCGTCGTCCGTGGGGGAGGCCGCGTCGTGGTTGCCCCGCACGAAGAGATAGGGCACGCCGAGCGACCGGATGCCGGTGAACAGCCCCGCCGCCTCGGCCTCCTGCACGCGCCCGAAGTTGACGAGGTCCCCGGTGTCGACGACGGCGGTGATGCCCTCGGTCTCGACGATCTGCTTCATCAGGGGATAGGCGTTGGCGCCGTGGATGTCCGAGACGAGCAGGATCTTGACCGAGGCGGGGGTGGCCAGCTCCGCTGGGACGAACTTGTCCTGCAGGGCCGCCGAGAGCGCCAGCATGTTCTTGACATAGGGCTGGGCCTGCGCGGACCGCGCCTCGACGTCGGCGAGGATCGCGGTGTTGGAGCGCACATAGCCGAGCAGGCCGTCCGCCCCCACGGACTCGAGCCGGTCGGGTCGGAAGGTCGACCAGGCGGCGCCTGCCGTGCCGGTGAGCGCGAGCAGGAGGGACAGGGCCGGTATGGCGACCGCCCGCCGCCACGGGCGCAACGGCTCGTCGCGCGAGCGCCAGTGGCGCGTGGCGAACGCCACGAGCACGCAGGTGAGGAGCACGCCGCCGGCGAACTTGCCACCCACCTGGGTGATGGTCGTGGCGACGGCGTCGTCGATCTCGGCGGGCGTCGGCTTGAGCGCCGACACCGACAGGTCGCGGGTGGCGAGGACGGAGGTGATGCGGTCCTGGACGCGGGCCACCGCGTTGACGCCGGGCGCCGGCAGCACCCCGTCGAAGCGCAGGTCGAGGTCGCCGAAGAGCGTCGGCGCGTGCAGCGTCGACAGCTGGTCGGGCTCCGCGGAGAGACGGACCGTGGCGGCATACGACTGGGTGCTGACCTGGGTGGGCCAGACGCTGGTGACCGCGATCCCGACCAGGCCGGACGCGAGGGTGAGCGTCGCAAGACCCAGCAGGACGACCACGCTCCGCCAGGCTCCCGTCACCCAGCGTGGCCAGGAGCGCCGACTCGGGCGGGCAAAGCGGACACCACCGGACGACTCCCGGGACTCGTCTGACGTGGCAGGGGTCACGGGGCCAGACTAGAGGGGTCGAAAGGGGAATTCATGAAGACCGAGGCTGACGTCCTCGTCGTCGGTGGGGGCATCGTGGGGCTGGCGACGGCCCGTGCCCTGCAGCTGCGCAAGCCCGGTGCCCACGTGGTGGTCATCGACAAGGAAGCCGACATCGCGCGGCACCAGACCGGCAACAACTCCGGCGTGATCCACGCCGGCGTCTACTACAAGCCGGGGTCCTACAAGGCCCGGCTGTGCTTCGACGGGCGCGTGCGCCTGGTGGAGTACCTGCAGGACAAGGGGATCCCGCACCGGATCGACGGCAAGCTCGTCGTGGCGACCAACGCCGACGAGGTCGACAAGATGAAGGAGATCCAGCGGCGCTGCGAGGCCAACGACGTGCCGACCCAGTGGATGACCCGCGAGGAGTTCCGCGAGGTCGAGCCGCACGCCGAGGGCGTCGCCGCGCTGCAGGTCAAGGTCACCGGCGTCGTCGACTACAAGGCCGTCTGCCAGAGCTATGCGGACGACATCCGCGCCGCCGGCGGCGAGATCCGCACCGGCACCGCGCTCGTGTCGGGACGTCCGGGCCTCAACGACGTCACCGTGGAGACGACCCAGGGCACGATCGTCGCCAAGCAGGTCGTCACCTGCGGCGGCCTCAACGCCGACCTCGTCGCCCGCGCCATGGGCGCCCGCCCCGAGACCCGCATCGTCGGGTTCCGCGGCGAGTACTACGAGCTCACGCCCGAGAAGTCCTACCTGTGCAACGCGCTCATCTATCCCGTCCCGGACCCGCGCTTCCCGTTCCTCGGGGTGCACGCCACCAAGGGCATCGACGGGCACGTCCACCTCGGGCCCAACGCCGTCATCGCGCTGGCTCGAGAGGGCTACTCCTGGACCCAGATCAACCCCAAGGACATGGCCCAGCTCGCGGCCTTCCCGGGGATCTGGCGCCTCGCGCAGAAGTACTGGAAGTACTCCATCGGCGAGGTCCAGCGGTCCTTCTCCAAGGAGGCCTTCGTCAAGGCGACGCAGAAGATGATGCCCGAGGTGCAGGTCGAGGACGTCGTCCGCGCCGGCGCCGGCGTCCGCGCCCAGGCCATGCGCCCGGACGGGACGCTCGTCGAGGACTTCGACTTCCTGCACGAGCACCCGCGCGTGCTCCACGTGCTCAACGCGCCCTCGCCCGCGGCTACCGCGTCGCTCGCGATCGCGGAGGTCATCGCCGACAAGCTCGCGGAGGCGGAGCGGGTCGCGATCTGAGCCGTATGGCGTCACCTGTGGTCGCTACGCTGCCGCCGGGCCGGGCCTACCATCCGGCCTCGCAAGCTCGGCCTCCCGCCAGGCCCCCCACGGCCCGGTCCGGCGGCAGCCTCTGCGACATCCCGCGTCGTCCTCGCTCCTGGGCAGCAGGGACGGTCCGGCCCTCCACCTCTCCGCGCTGTCACGCATCGCCCTCGCCCGGCGGCAGCTTTCGCGACATCCCGCGTCGTCCTCGCTGTCACGCATCCCCTCCCCGCCGGGCAGCGGGCGGGGATCGGCTAGGTTGGGGGTGCTGGTCCTCCCGCCTCGGTGGGAGGGGCAAGAGGGAACCCGGTGAGAGTCCGGGACTGCCCCGCAGCGGTGAGTGGGAACGACATCGTCATACGCACTGGGTCCGACCACCTGGGAAGCGACGGTGAAGGAGCGCGCGACGCGAGTCGCGCTGAGCCGCAAGGCTCCACGCCCACGAGTCCGAAGACCTGCCAGTGCACCGCAGCAGCGGTGCGCCCGTGTCCATCGCCTCGAGGGAAGGCGGGGTCACCCCGCCTGGCAGGCCTGGACCCGTCGGTGGTGGCGTCCCCGGTGCACCCTCGGGTTTCCTTCACCGGGAGGTCGATCCATGAACGCCCAGCCCCTGCCCACCACCCGACCTGGCCTGCGCCTCACGCTCTATCCGGACCACGAGGCCCTCCACATCACCGACGTCTTGCAGCAGCTTGAGCTGGTGGGCGCCCGCGTGCCCTTCGGCGCAGATGCCCACGGCGCCGCCGGCGGCGCCTCGCGCTGGATCGAGAGCTGCGCGGTCGAGGAAGGATTCCGGCTCGTCACGCTGAGCATGGATGGTCTGCTCGTCGGCTTCGTCGCCGGCGTCGTGACGCCGGGCCGCGTCGAGCTGCGCCACCTGACCATGGCGTCGTCGGTGCGGACGCGCCACCCCGAGCTGCTGGACCTGCTGGGAGAGGCGTTCGTGGACGCCAGCCAGATGCCGTGGGCCGAGGTCGTCGTCGCGCCCGGCTGCCCGGCGCTCGCCCATCTCGCCAGCGAGACGGTCACGGTCTAGCTGCACGGACCTGCTGACGGCGGTCGACCGCACGAGGGCGGCTGGATGCGCCCACACGCGGCACAAAGTGACCCGGCGGGGCACGGTGAACGATCAAGAGCCGCGCAGGCCGGCGTTCGCTGCCCCGCCCGGTCACTTTCGGTCGGATGAGCGGACAATCCCTTAGGCCGCTCGCGCTGCTCGACATCCCACCTCGGCGCCACCAGGATCGTGAGGGTCTGGTCCAAGAAAGGTGGACCAGACCCTCACGATCTTGGGGACTGGGAGCGGGGGAGGGGTGCGGTCAGCGGCGGGGCGCCACGACCTTGGCCTTGCTCGCCGCCGGCAGCACGGCCCGCTGGATCGTCGTGGTCGCGCCCGTGCGGGTGATGGCCCACGTGACTGTCGAGCGGGCCGCAAGGTCCACGACGGCGTCACCGGGGTTGCCGGCCACCGGCACGGGGGTGGACTGTCCGCTCACGACCGCGAAGCCGCCCTGGACGACCGGGCCCGAGCCGGTCCCGCTCACCCACGAGGTCGTGTCCTCGCCACCGATGATTTGGCGTCCGTCGGGCAGGGCGGTGGCGGCCGTCACGCCCCAGGCTGGTGCGGCGCAGGTGGTGCGGACCGCGTCCACCAGGTGCCGGCAGCTGCCCGTGATCGCCTGCCGCGTGTAGGTCGCGTCGGTGAAGAAGCGCTGCGTCCCCCAGGTCGTGATGTCACGGGCGGACCGGACCACCCAGTCGTTGATCCACCAGCCCTCGCCCGTCGGCCCGGCGAGGCTGGTCGTGCCGAGGAACCGTGAGGGCGTGACGGTCACGTCGAAGGCCTCGGTGGCGCGGGCCAGGCCGGCGCGGCCCAGGTTGCCCACGATCCGGCCCTGGGCGACCGCGACCAGGGGGACGGGTGCGGGCCCGGTGAGCTCGCGCTGGGGGGAGGTGTAGGGCAGGACCGTCCAGCACCCGCCGACGAGGCGTGCGGCCGTGGCGGAAGCCCCACCGTCTGCGCTCCGCGTGCTGCCCCACAGGGCCACGGTGCCGCCCTCGGCGGCCAGGCTGCGCGGGTTCCACTGCCCGAGGCCCGCGGGCATCGCGGGCTGGGCGACCTTGACGTAGTGGTTGCCCTGGCTGCGCCACAAGGTCGGCGTCGCCCCGGTGGTGAGGATCCACTGCTGCTTGTCGGTCGCGTTCACGACCTGGGCGTCCGTCGCGGTGACGCCCGGGAGGGTCTGCGTGGTCCAGCGCCCGTTGCGCTGCTCCTCCACCACGACCGCGCCGGCGGCGCCGGGGGTGCTGCGGCGGATGCCGACGACGACCACGCCGTCCTTGGCCGTGGCCGCCAGGGTGGTGGCGGCGTAGGACGTGGTGCGGACCGGGGTGAATCCGGAGGCGGCAGGTGTCTTGGCCGCCGGGGCCGTCGGCCCGGTGGGTCGGGCGTGGGCGACTGCCGGGGCGGCGACGGTGGCGGCCGCCAGCGCGGAGGCGGCGATCAGACGGATGGTGCGGGACATGGCTCCCCCTGGCGAGACGTGGGTCGTGCAGACGTCGTTGCCTGCGCTTCCCTCCAATACGCCATTCAGGGGTCGCGCCACCGCCCGAAATGACTGTCTTCGGGCTGATTCGTGCGCATTCGCGCGCGGATCCCGGTGCGACGAGCGCCCAGGTGACGTCGAGGGTCCGGACGTCCCCCGCGCCGCCCGGGCCACCCGCGCCTCCACGTGGTCGAGCCAGCGGACCTCCGACTCGGCGCCGAAGATGAGGTTCTCGACGACGAGCAGCCAGGCCAGCTGGGTGCGGTCGGGATCGCCCGTGGTCGACGACTTGATGCGGGTGAGGTCGCGCAGCTGGCGCATGGTCGCCGTGCGCTGGGCCTGCACGATGCGGGTGACGTCGACGCCGGGCACGGTGACGGCCAGCGCGAGCTTGATGGCCAGCTCGTTGCGCGGCGTGGACTCCCGGTCGACGGGCTGCGTCCACCACCGGTCGACCTCGGCGCGGCCGGCGTCGGTGAGGCCGTAGGTCGTGCGCCCCTCGTCGTCGTCACCGAGCTCGACGACCAGGCCGTCGCGGTCGAGGCGGGCGAGGGTCTGATAGACCTGGCCCACGTTGAGCGGCCAGGTGCCGCCGGTGCGGGCCTCGAACTCGGAGCGCAGCTGCGCGCCATACATGGGCTGGTCGGCGAGGAGGGCGAGCAGCCCTTGGCGGATCGACATGAGGTCTCCAGTCTCTCCCGGGTCGGGGCATCAGGTGGTGCGGCGGGTCAGGGTCGGGTTGCCGCGCACGACGAGCGCGGCGAGCAGGGCGGCCAGGATCGGTATGCCGACCGCGGCCACCGCGAGGACGTCCCACGGGACGACGACGGTGGGGGCCTTGACGAGGGCGCCGCCGTCGTCGTACCCGCCGGTGGCGGCCCGGGCGAAGGCGATGCCGGGCACGGCTCCCACGGCGAGGCCGACGAGGGTGCCGACCACGGCCAGGGCGCCGGACTGCGCGGCGGCGATGGCTCGCCGCAGGCGCCCCGTCGACCCGATGGCGGCCAGCGTCGCGAGGTCGCGCTGCGCCTCGCCCATCGACAGGGCGGTCGCGGTGAGGGTGGCCACGAGGATCAGCAGCGCGACGGTGTCGACCATGAGCCAGCGCAGCCGGGCATAGGTGTCGACGAATCCCCGTTCCACGTGGACGACCTCGCCAGAGATCTCCTCGGCCATGGAGGGGTCGGCCACCGCCTTGGCGAAGGCGTCGCGCTGGGCGTCGGTGATGGTCGTCCCGTCGGCGGGCCGCACCAGGACGTGCTGCGGATGGGTCGTCGCGCCGATGCGGGTGATCCCGGACGGGCCGAGGACGGCCGTGTCGACGTTGTTGCCGGCGTCGGCGAGCCTCGCCTGCCCGGGGGTCAGCAGAGCCACCGGGATCGACCCCAGCGTGGTCACGGGCCCGGGGGTCTGGGTGCCGTCGGGCTGGGTCGTGAGGTCCGTCGACAGCCACGTGAGACGCCCGGCCCGGGCGATCTCGGGCTGAGACGTGAGCAGCCCACCCTGGTCGAGGACGCGTCGTTGCTCGGGCGTCGGCCGGAGCAGGTCGCGCAGCCCGACCTCGTCGAAGGACTGCAGGTTGGCCGAGGAGTACATCAGGCCCAAGCCGAGGGACGGGCACCGTGGAGGCTGGGTCTGGTCGGAGGAGATCTCGGCGAGCGTGCAGCCGGGGGTCGCCGCGGCGATCGCGCGGGTCGGGGCGTTCGGCGAGCTCGGGGAGCCCGGAGAGTCACGCGGGCGCTCGGGCGGCGCGACCGAGCTGATCGTGTAGGCCCGGCTGCCGGGGATCGTCTGCGCGGCGGCGACGCCGGGGTCGGCCTCGTCGCCGAAGACCTGGCCGTAGAGCCAGCCGGCCGGCGCGGAGGGCACGTAGTCGATCCGCTGGCGCTCGGTGATGGACGCGAACGCGATGGTCGTGGCACCGAGCAGGATCGTGCCCGCCATGATGGCGGCGACGGTGGGGGTGGCGCGTCCCCGCTGCCGGGAGGCGTCGCGCGTCGCCATACGGACCGGGACCGGGAAGGCTCCGCCCAGGCGACCGACGAGGACCAGGACCGCGGGCACCGTCAGGAGGGCGCCGACCACCAGCACGACGGCCGAGGCGACCACGGCGCCGGCCACGACCCGGGGCTGCTGGAGGAGGGTCGTGCGGCTGAGGGCGATCGTGACGAAGATGCCGGCCCCGCCCAGCGCCGCGAGCGCGACACCGACGACGGGCACCCAGCGGCGGGCCCGCTTGGGCGCCACCTCGCCGCGCAGGGCCGAGACCACATCGATGCGTCCGAGGCCGCGGGCCGGGCGCAGCGCGGCGACCACCGCGGCGAGGATCGCGCACCCCACGACGATGGCGAGCTGCCACCACGGGACGTCGAAGGGGCCGACGATCGTCAGGGGGTTCCAGCGCAGGTAGGCGCGCAGCCCGGCCCAGCCGAGCCCGATGCCGACCACGGTCGCGACGAGCGTGGACACGACGCCGAGGACGAGGGCCTGGGCGAGGACGGTGCGGCCCAGCTGGGCGCGGGTGGCGCCGTTGGCCGCGGCGAGGGCCAGGGTGCGCCGCTGCCGCTGGGCGATCACGGCGAACGCCGGACCGGCGAGCAGCGTCGACTCGATCAACAGCCCCGCCGCGAGCAGGGCGATGGCGAGCAGGGTGTCCTGCTGCCCGCCCGAGTCGCTCTCGAAGCTGCCGTCCGCCCCGCCCTGCAGGACGGAGCGGCTGACCACGCCGATGCCGTGGCGGCCGAGCAGGGCGACGTCGTCCCACGTGATCGGGGTGGCGCGGTCGATCAGGGCGATCGGCCGGCCGGCCGCCAGGGTGCCGGGCAGGCGCACGAGGTCCGGCAGGCCTAGGTTGGGTGCGCCCGGTGCGTCGGCCACGCCGACGACGGCGAGCCGCGCTGAGGTGACGGTCTCGTCGCCGCGGTCGTCATAGGTCACGACCCGGCCCTCGAGGGTCCCGCTGGTGGGCAGCCCGCGGGCCACGGCCGTCTGCGTGACGACGACCTCGTCGCGGTTCTGCGGCCAGCGTCCGGAGACCAGGTCGGCCTTGCCGCGGACGAGAGGATCGCGGGCGTCGACGAGCACGGTCCCGAGGAGCACCCGGCGCCCGTCCAGGGTGACGTGGAGCTGCTCGTCGCCCATCGGCAGGAGGCGCGCGCCGAGGAGCGTGGCGATGCCGGCGTGGACCTGCGCGACGGGCGCCGTGGTGACGGGACCGGAGACGCCCGGCAGCAGCAGGGGCTTCGGCGGGGTGCAGGGGCCGTTGCCGGTGCAGGTCACGACCTGCTCGCCGAGCGGGCTCGGTGGGTACTGCCCGTCCTGGGCCGCGACCACCGCGCCCGCCGCCGAGCCCATCTGCGCGGGGATGGCCTCGGCGCCGTGGACGTCCTTGGTGGCGTAGCCCGTCAGCGCCGCGACCATCAGGGCGACCGGCAGGGCGATCATCACGAGCACGAGGGCGCTGCGGCCGCCGTGCGCGCGGGTGTCCCGGCGGGCCAGGCGCAGCGCGACGCGCCAGCCGGCCCACCACTCGCCGAGGCGGCTGCGGCGGGTCGCGCCGGGTGGCTGCGGCGTGCGTGCGGCGGTGCGGGGATGGTCGGCCAGGGTCGTCATCCGGCTCACGCGCCCGACGTCTCGAGCAGGGACTCGGGCGTGGCCGCCGGCCCGGTCGTGTCGACGACCACCCCGTCACGCAGGAAGACGACCCGGTCGGCCCAGGCCGCGTGCCGGGCCTCGTGGGTGACGAGCAGGCCGGCCGCGCCCTGGTCGCAGCGGCGCCGCAGGACCTGCAGGATCGCCTCGCCGGTGACCGAGTCCAGGGCGCCCGTGGGCTCGTCGGCGAGGACCAGGCGGCGCTCGCCGACCAGCGCGCGGCAGATGGCCACCCGCTGCTGCTGGCCGCCGGACATCTGGTCGGGGAAGCGGTCGGCGAGGTCGCGGATGCCGACCTCCTCCAGCGCCGCGTGCGCCTGCCGGCGAGCGGCGCGGGGACGGGCGCCGTCGAGCTCGAGCGGCAGCGCGACGTTCTCGGCGGCGGTGAGCGACGAGATGAGGTTGAAGTCCTGGAAGACGAAGCCGACGCTGCGGCGACGCAGCCGGGCCAGGGCGTCGGGCCGCAGGGCGGTGACCTCCTGCCCCTCGATGACCACGCGCCCGGTCGTCGGGCGGTCCAGGGCGCCGGCGAGGTTGAGCAGGGTCGACTTGCCGGACCCCGAGGGGCCCATGACGGCCACCAGCTCACCGGGCTCGATCGTCAGCGTCACCCCCTGCAGGGCGTGGACGGCGGTGTCGCCGGTGCCGTGGGTGCGGTGGACGTCGTCGAGCTCGAGGACCGGCATCGCGTCTCCTGTCGAGGTGGGGCCGGCCGGTCATCCCCCTGGTGACCGGCCGACCGCAGACGACATACTCAGTATGTCCCCTGGCTAGGACAGGTATACCGAGTATGTCCGCGGCCCGTCAACCCCCTGGGAGCCCTTGCTTGACGAGGCTCCTGCGGGGGCGACGGGTCGTGGGCGGGTCGCCATACTGGCCGTATGACGACCCACGCCCACATCGAGTCCTGGCTCACCGACATGGACGGGGTGCTCGTCCACGAGGAGCAGGCCATCCCCGGCGCCGCCGAGTTCCTCGCCGCGCTGCAGGAGCGCGGGCTGCGCTTCCAGGTGCTGACCAACAACTCGATCTACACCCCGCGCGACCTGCGGGCGCGGTTGCTCGCCAGCGGCATCGACGTCCCTGAGGACTGCATCTGGACCTCCGCCCTCGCCACCGCCAGCTTCCTCGCCGAGCAACGGCCGGGCGGCTCGGCCTACGTGATCGGCGAGGCCGGCCTGACGACCGCGCTCTCCGAGGCGGGCTACACGATGACCCAGCGCGACCCCGACTACGTGGTGCTGGGGGAGACGCGGACCTACTCCTTCGAGGCCATCACGCGGGCCATCCGGCTGCTCGAGGGCGGCGCGAGGTTCATCGCGACCAACCCCGACGTCAGCGGCCCGTCGGTCGAGGGCACCCTGCCCGCCACCGGCTCGGTGGCCGCGCTGGTCACCGCCGCCACCGGGCGCACGCCGTACTACGTCGGCAAGCCCAACCCGCTGATGATGCGCACCGCCCTCAACCGGATCGAGGCGCACTCCGAGCACACCGTCATGATCGGCGACCGCATGGACACCGACGTGGTGTCCGGGCTCGAGGCGGGGCTGCGCACGATCCTCGTCATGACCGGGTCGACGCGCCCGCACCAGGTCGAGCTGTTCCCCTACCGCCCCACGCGGGTCGTCGACTCGATCGCCGACGTCGTCCCGCTGGTCGCGGAGCGCGCGCCCGACGTCGGACGTGACGACGGTTCGGCCTCGGCGATCAGCCGGGTCGAGGGCGGCACGGGCTGACCCTGAGCCGCGGCTCAGTCTGCCATCCAGCGGGCGGCGTCGCGCTGCGTACGCGTCACCGCGATGTACTTCGTCATGGTGCCTCCTCCATCGCCAGGGTAGTCCGTGCACCGACGGGCGTGACGGGGCTCCAGGGCCATCCGTCCGGGGGCCCGAGCCCTCTGGAGACGGGCGAAGCACGACGACCACCCCTTCGCCCCGCTCCTCGGCATCCTCGACCTTCGACGTGGTCTCGCGAAGGACCGCCGAGCCCTGCGGTCATCGTCGGAAACTGCCAGCTCCGCCGCCCACTTGAGGTGGCGCATCGACTCCTCTCGGCGGGAGCGTCGCTCAAGCTCGACGGCACCTTTGCGGGACACGGCGTTGGCCAGCAGCGCCGCTACGAAGGTCAAGAGGGGTGTACCCACGTACCCACGGACAGCAGGACCACGAGCCACGTCGGGACCACGGCGGTGGGACTCGTGTTCCTGATCCTAGGGAAGCGCGCGACGTGCGGTGAGAGGGCTGTGGGCAACTTTCGGAGCGCGCGCGCCCGACGTCGGACGTGACGACGGCTGACGGCATACTGGCCGCATGAGCCACTCGTTCGACCCCGAGGTCGAGGCCCGCGGTCTGTGCCAGTTCGTCGACTCGTCCCCGTCCCCCTTCCACGCGGTGCAGTCGGCCGGCGCCCTGCTCGACGCCGCCGGGTTCGTGGAGCTCGCCGAGGGTGACGCCTGGCCGCAGCAGGCCGGGCGCTTCTACACCATCCGTGCCGGGTCCCTGGCCGCCTGGTCCACCGAGCACGCGGACGGGGCGGCCACGCCGTTCCGGGTGGTGGGCGCGCACACCGACTCGCCCAACCTGCGCATCCGCCCCAACCCCGACCTGCACCGGCACGGCTGGGACCAGCTGGTCTGCGAGGTCTACGGCGGGCCGCTGCTCAACTCCTGGCTCGACCGTGACCTGGGCCTGTCCGGGCGGGTGTCCGTGCGCGGACGGGCGGGCGTCGAGACGCACCTGGTGCTCGTCGACACCCCCACCCTGCGCGTGCCGCAGCTCGCCGTGCACCTCGACCGCGGCGTCAACGACGGGCTCACCCTCAACCCGCAGACCCACCTCGTCCCCGTCTGGGGGTATGGCGGAACCGCCCCCTCCATGCGCGAGTTCCTGTCCCGCGAGGTCGGCTGCGACGTCGACGACGTCCTCGCCTGGGACCTGATGACGCACGACCTCACCCCCTCGACCCTGCTCGGCCACGACAGCTCGCTGCTCGCGGCCCCGCGCCTGGACAACCTCGGCACGAGCTACTGCGGCACGCGGGCGTTCGTCGACGCGGTGGACGGCGACGGGCCGTCGACGCCGTTCGTGCAGGTCCTGGTCCTGTTCGACCACGAGGAGATCGGGTCGATGACCGACCGCGGCGGCTTCTCCTCGATGCTGCCGCAGATCATGGAGCGCATCACCCGGTCGCTCGGGGGCGACCGTGACGACTACCAGCGGGCGCTCGCCTCGACGGTCGTCGCGTCGGGCGACATGGCCCACGCCACGCACCCCAACTATCCCGAGAAGCACGAGCCCAACCACCAGGTCGCCCTCAACGGCGGACCGGTGCTCAAGGTCAACGTCAAGGGCCGCTACGCCACGGACGCCGTCTCGGCCGGCTGGTTCCGGCTGGCGTGCGACCAGGCGGGGGTGCCGATGCAGGAGTTCGGGGCGCGGGGGGACATGCCGTGCGGCTCGACCATCGGCCCGATGACCTCGGCCCAGCTCGGCGTCTCCACCATCGACTTCGGGGCGCCGATGCTGTCGATGCACTCGGCGCGCGAGCTGATGGGTGCCGAGGACCCGGCGATGTATGCCGGAGCCCTCGCGGCCTTCCTCTCCCCCCAGCTCTAGACCTACCGCGGGTAAAGGCATCGACCGGCCTTCGTTCGCCAGGCTGATGCCTCGGCCCCCGGTAAAGGCATCGACCGGCCTTCGTTCGCCAGGCTGATGCCTCTGCCCCCGGTAAAGGCATCGACCGGCCTTCGTTCGCCAGGCTGATGCCTCTGCCCCCGGCGGGTCTGGTCCGTGGCCGCCCAGACCGCAGCTCCGCCGCCTCGCGCCGTTGGGCGTGGAGGCGGCGGAGCGACATGCGGTCTGTATGCCGGACGGTCAGGCGGCCTCGTCCAGCCGGGCGAAGCTCACGTCCATGCCGTCCGCCATGCCCGAGGCGTAGGCGCCGTCCCGGGCCT
>NZ_AUFG01000027.1 GCF_000426385.1 Arsenicicoccus bolidensis DSM 15745 | reverse complement strand
GTCGGCGTGCAGGGCGGGCCCGGAGTCGTTGGTCACGCTCGCCCGGTTCATGGCCAGCTGACCGCCGATGTGCGCCCGAATGATACGGACCTGAGCGGCCACTTCCGTGCCGGTTAGGGAGACGTCGAGACGAACGTGAGATTTATCCAAGTCCAAGTGTGCGAGCGCGCTATCGGAAAGGGTGAGCTGAACGAGAGAGCAACCCTTCGCATAGATGCCATCGGGAAAATGACATCTGCGAAAGGTCACCGGGATGCCCACCTGGACGTACTCCAAGTCGAGAGGCCCCGCAATCCGTGCCCCGACGACTACGAGGCCACGGGGATCCGTGTTCTCGGGTGGTCGAAGTAGAACCTCACGAACAGCCGAGGCCGGCACGAGGGCTCGACCTGGGCCGTCCTGGACCGAGCCGAGGCGAACTGAACCAGCAGCGACCCATGACGTGACATCGACCTCGCTGCCGTCGCTCAGGGCTGCTCGAAGCTGCTCGACCCAGGCATGCCGTGTCTCGACCTCCTCCACCCAAGGATCATGGCATCCCATGCGCCGCGACGGCGTCGACGCCCGGCCCAAGCGGGGAGGTCCAAGGAATTTGTGGACACTCCACAACGGGAGAGAAGCGATCCACATCCGATCCTCACCGAGCGGGTGGAGGTGGCCAGCCACGGAACTGCTCTCCGCCGCAAGTGACTTCGCCCATCGAGAACACCGCGTTGAAGAAGGGCGCCAGGCCCTCCGAGAACGTCGCCAAGTCGACGGTCACTCTGCCGCCCGAGAAGGTCGCCCCCTCGAAGAACACTACGTCCTAAAGATGTTCGAGGTCGCTATCTCGGGTCCTGAGCGTTCCCTCCGGCCGAGTAACCGAGGCGACCCGCGCGGGCCGCTACGTCATCGCCCTGTCGTTGCATAGGCCAAACTGGGACGGTGAACGCCGCTGAGCAGATCGACACCGCCGCATTGAGGAAGGCCCGAGGGGCCTTCTTTACCCCCCCTACAGTCGCGGACTACGTCGCGCGGTGGGCTGTGCGCGCGAGCACCGACCGGGTACTCGAGCCGTCATGTGGCGAGGCGGCGTTCCTGCTCGCCGCCCACCAGCGGCTCACGGCCCTGCCCACCGACGATGGGGAGGGAACCCTCGATGGCGTCGAGCTGCACGACGCATCCGCCCGGGCCGCCCGCACGATCCTGCGTCAGGCCGGCGCGCAGGCACGGGTCCGCGTCAACGATTTCTTCGCGGTCGAGCCGACGCCCTCCTATGACGCGGTGATCGGCAACCCGCCGTACGTCCGCTACCAGGACTTCGCCGGCCCCGGCCGTACGGCCTCACGTCAAGCCGCGCTGCGGGCCGGCGTGGCTCTGACCAACCTGGCCTCCTCGTGGGCAGCGTTCACCGTGCACTCCGCCTTGTTCCTCAAGCCCGGGGGCCGGCTCGGGCTCGTGCTTCCCGCCGAACTGCTGTCGGTCAACTACGCCGCACAAGTACGTGAGTTCTTGATGCGACGCTTCGCCCGCGTCCGCCTCGTCCTGTTCAACGAGCGCGTCTTCCCCGGCGTCCTCGAAGACGTTGTGCTGCTCCTCGCCGAAGGCACCGGAGGCACCGACCACTGCGAGCTGCTACAGGTCCAGGACGCTGATGCACTCGACCAGCTCGACCCCGATACCGCAGCCCTCTGGACCCCGACCACGGCCAGCGGGAAATGGACCTCCGCCCTGCTTCCGACAGCCAGCGCCAGCGCGTACGCATCCGCGCTGGCCAGCGCGGACACCACGACTTTGCACACCTGGGGCGAGACCACACTGGGCATGGTCACCGGCGCCAACAAGTTCTTCACCCTCTCCCCCGAGCAGGCCGCCGCGCGTGGCCTCACTACTGAAGAGCTGCTACCCCTGAGCCCGCCCGGTAGCCGCCACCTGCGCGGCCTGTCGTTCACCACACAGATGCGCGCCGAGCTCGGCCGCACCGGCTCCGCCACACTGCTGTTCCGACCGAGTGGTGATCCAAGCCCCGCCGCCCAGGCCTACATTCGAGAAGGCGAGAAGCAGGGCGTCCCCAACGCCTATAAGTGCCGCGTACGTACGCCCTGGTGGCGGGTGCCGCTCGTCGCTCCCGCCGATCTTCTCCTGACGTACATGAACGCCGACACCCCGCGACTGACCACGAACGCCGCTGGCGCACGCCACCTCAACAGCGTCCACGGGGTCTACCTCACCGAAGAACACCGCGAACTCGGTCGTGAGCTCCTGCCCCTGGCCTCCCTGAACTCGGTCACACTCGTCGGCGCCGAGATCGTCGGACGTGCCTACGGCGGCGGGATGCTTAAACTCGAGCCGCGCGAGGCGGACGACCTCCCGGTGCCCGCGCCCGCCGGCGTCATCAGGTGCGCCGAGGATCTTCGCGCGATCCGGCCCCGTGTCCGCGACCACCTACGGGGAGGCCACCTCCTCGACGCGGTCCGCCTCGTCGACCAGGCAGTCTTGCGCGAGGGCCTGTCGATGCCGGCCGCCAACGTCAGCGACCTCGAGCAGGCCTACGCGATGCTCGCCGCACGTCGCCGGGCCCGCGGCACCAACGCCAAGGACCGCATCTCCCCGCACGCAATGGTCGTAGCCGGACGCGGACAGGGTGACGCGTGAGCAAGGAAGACGCACTCACCGCCTTCGACGCGGAACTCGCCGCCACCCCTGCCAATGACCCATGGCTGCACCAAGAAGGCGAACCACCCCGGTACGGGCCGGACTATGACCTGCTCGGCCGGCTCCTGACCTACCCGATTCGCAGCGGCAGCGTGTCCGAGTCAGGACGCTTCGCCAAGGGCATCGACGCCTGGCTCGCCCACGAGCTCCGCCGCGGCGGCTTCCTCGCCGACGAAGTCTGGCCTCGAGCTACCCGCCCCCGGGTCCTACCCCGCGACGTCGTCCTCTTCATCGACAAGCTCCCCCGGCGCCTCGCCGACCAGGTACGACCCCACCTGGAACGCGTCACCTCCGTTGCACCGGCTGACGCCCGCGTGCTGGGGCGGGCCTACTACAAGCAGATCGACGTCTGCATCGCCCGCTGGGACCGCGGGCCCGAGCTGCTGCTGAGTACCAAGGCGCAAGTCTCCTCTTTCGGCAAGAACCTGCCCAACAGGTTCGAGGAGGCCTACGGCGACGCCGCGAACCTGCGCGGCCGATACCCCCTAGCCGCTACCGGTTTCTTCTTCCTCCAACGCGACACCATCCTGACCACGGAGAAAGAAGCCTGGGAACGCACCAAAGACATGATGAGCAAGCTCCGTGACACCGACGGCCGGGGCGGCTACACCGCTACCGGGCTCGCGCTCGTCCACTGGGACGATGACCTCCCCCTCTCCGAGCAGGAGGTCATCGTGAACGTCGACGACGTTCCCCCATCACTGCGACCAGACCAGTTCCTCGACGCCATGATTCACCAAGTCCTCGACGTCACCCCCGTCACCCAGCACGTCGACGTCCGCCAGCTTCGCGAACGCCGTCACCTTCCGCTACCCACCCCCCCGGGCACCACCGATGACACTCCGGACAACACCAACCCCCCATCAGACTCTTAGGCCCCTGGCCCACCCGCGTCAGCCCACAGGCGCGTTCCTGACAGCCACACCGGCCGTAGCCGGCTGAGGAAAGACGGGCTGGTGAGGACGGGGGTGGAGCGCCCTACCGCCAGGGCGTCAAGCCCCCAGGCGTCACCACCGACCCGAGAGACCACCGAAAGAAGCCAGGGCGGGGACACCCGTAGCCGGCCCGGCCACACGTCGCGACTACTTGTGGTGGATGACGGGGCTATTCGCAGCCGGTACGTCTAGAACCGCCTACGGGCTTCCTCGACGGCGGAGCACAAGGCGTATTCGAGCGTCCCTGCCGGGTCCATCAGCAGTAGCCGCGCCATGACGTCGTCGGCCTGGTCGACTTGCCGGGCGACGTCGCCCCAGCTGATGCCGGACTGGCCCAGGATAAAGGCCACCTCGCGCACCAGGCCGCCCACGTCCTCGAGGTAGGCCGCCTGCCTTCCGTTGCTTCGGCCCCCGCGACGCGTCGCGTGCAGCCGCTGAGCCGTTTCCCGCACCGCCTGGCGCTGAGGATCGACGCCGCCCATAGCCTGCCCCCCTTCATCATTGGTCAATGCTGCCTATATGGTCTATCAAGTCAACGCACGAGTCGGTTGGGCAGGCGCGGAGGGGGTGTGGGCAGCGTGCCGCCGTTCCTGCTAAGTGCGGCCGCGACCGCCTCCTGCAGCGCTTCGCCGCACCAGGCGCTATCGGAGGGCCAACGGCCGGCCTGGCGGTCGGCGGTGATAGCGGCGCGCATTCGTTCCACCGTGGCCGTGGGGATGCTGAAGGACCGGGCGGCGCCCGTGCGCTCCTGGGCTCGCCCCTTGGGCGTCGCGTGCTCGGCCCGCTGCTCGGGGGTCTTGGCTGCGTAGGCGCTGATCGCAGCGGCGATCCACCGTGCGAACGAGTCGGCCTGGCCGCCGTTGGTCCAGTCAGCCAGATAGCCGGCCTTCGCCTGGTTGAACTCGTCGGGTGTGAGGTAGATGCCCAGGCGCACGGTTTCTCCGGCAGCCGCGGCGCGCGTGGCCGGGCTCTTGGCCGCCGGCGGCTCCTTTCGTGCGCCCGCGGTCGCCAGCTTGCTTTCGTCGGCGGCCGGCAACGAGTCGCGAGGGGGTGTGGGCGGATCGGTGTTGGTCGCGCCGGGATCGTGTGCGATGGCTGCGCGGTTGCGGTCGCGCAAGCTGCGGCGAGTGGCCATGGTGCCTCCTACGTCTAGTTAGTCTGTGCGTTCTATCGCTGCTCGCGTGCGGCGTGCACCGGCTCGGCGTACTCCTGGCGCGTCCGTTGGGCGTCTGCGGTAGTCAGCACATCGCCGCCGATGATGGGCCTCAGCGCCGCCTCGTAGTCATCAGCGATCCCCGAAGCTGGGGCGTACACGCTGACCGGCATTGCGGACGTGTAGGCGTCGCGGGCCGCGACCGCCTCGCGCACCGGTGAGGTCACGCGGCCGGGGTGCTGCTCGCTGAGCAGGTCGACCACGTCCCGGTCGAGCAGACGACGCGCGTCATAGCGTGTAGGGACGATCCAGTGCACTTGCTGGCCTGGTTTCATCCGGGGTGCGATCCGCTGGGCGATGACCTGCACGAGCCGATCCAGCTGGTCGTAGGCCTCGGTCTCGCACGCCACGGCGGCCACCACCACGTCCGCGGCCGCGAGGGCGGCCAGGGTGACCAGCCCGAGCGCCGGCGGTGTGTCGATCACCACGTCGTCCCACTCCCCCGCCACCTCAGGCAGGTGATCGCGGAGTGCCGTGATCACCTCGGGCCGGTGGTCCAGGTCGGCGAGGTCGTGCGTTCCCGCAAGCACGCTGGCTCCCGGCACACTTGGAGCCGCCACCGCAGCCTCGGGCGCCGACGCCTCCGCGGTGAGCACGTCCACCGCTACCGCAGACACCTCGGTGTCCTCGGTCACGCCCAGCCGGGTCGTGAAGTTGCCCTGCTGGTCCAGGTCGACGGCCAGCACTCGGCGGCCGCGCCGTGCCAGCGCTGCGACCAGCTCAGCGGCCGTCGTGGTCTTCGTCGAGCCGCCTTTGGACAGGGCGACCGCGTACACAGTCATCTCGGTCAATCTCCTTAGGTGTGCGGTCTTGCGCGACGACCGGGGGGCCGCTGCGCGCGACTCCCCCGGTCCGGTGACTGTTTCAGGCCTCGACGGCCTTCGGCCAGTGCCCGGTTTCCTCCGCGTGCGCTCCGGCGTCCTCCACGTCCGTCTGGCCGCAGATGCGGCACGTCGGGTGCGATCCGTCCGACGCCTCGCTGGCCCGGGTCGCCTTGGTGGCGCGCACGGTGTGGTAGCGCAGGCTGAACGCCACCTCGTCGGCCTTGACGTGCTGAGCGATCCGGTCCTCACCGGTCTCCTTGTCGGTCCACCGATCCGTGACGATGCTGCCCGTGACGTGCACGCGGTCGCCCTTGCCGCAGGACTCGACGATGTTCTCGGCGAATCCACCCCAGGCCTGGACGCGGTAGACGTTGGGCTCGGCGTCCTCCCACCCGTCGCCGCCTTCGGTGCGGCGGCGCCGGTTCTCAATGACGGTGAACCGGGCGACGGGACGCCCGCTCGAGGTGACGCGAAGGTCGGGGTCTGCGGCGAGGTTGCCGGCGAAGACGATCGTGCTCATGGTTACCTCCTGGTGATGTGAGGGTGTGGTCTGTCGTGTTGATGGATTCAGTATGGTCTAGTTGGTCAATAAGGTCTAGCAGGTCTGTGCAGGTCTTTTAGCGTCACTCCGCTGCGGCGTAGGTCCATCCTCGGGAGCGCGCGAGGGCGATCGCTCCGCGGGAGAGTACGCCCGGGCAGTCTGAGCAGGTGGCCAGGTCCGCGATCCGGTGCAGCGATCCCTCGAGCTCGTCTGCGCAGTAGGCCGGGCCGTGGACGGCAGCTAACGGGTCCCCGCAGGACGCGCATCGGGGCGGGTGGGACCGCCGCAGGGTGCGCCGGGCTTCGCTCAGCCGGTACATCGCCTCACTGGCCTGTCGCGGCTTCATCCTCGCGGGCACCTGGTCGGCGGCCTCCGGGCGCACGCACGCATCGAGGGCCAGGAGCGCCAGCGTCAGCGCATCCTCAGTCGTCATGGTCATGGCTCGTTCCCCCTCGATACTCTCGGCATCGATATCCTTGTGGTGGCGGATCCGGCTGGTTACCGGTCGTCGTGTTGATCACCGCCCCTCGGCGCAGCCCGTGCGCCGAGGGGCGGTGGCGTGTGTCAGGCGAGCCGCCTCGGCGGCCGGCTCGAGCCGGTGCGGTGCTCGAAGCCCGGCCCCCCGCGTAGCACCTTCTCCCCCAGCAACTGCGCGGCGTCCGTCGCGGCCTCCGCGGCTCGCACGAGGGCGTCGTGGCCCCGCAGCGTGTCTCCGCCGCGCACAAGTTCCTGAGCGGCATGCAACTCCCGCTCGGCCTGCCCCATCGAGTCCTGAATCCTGCACATGGCGCTCCCTCCACTGGTCGGGTGGTTAGCCCGAGTAGTCTGTCGTGTTGATACTGCTAGTATGTCTAGTTAGTCAAAATGGTCTAGCATGTCTAGATGGTTCTTTTCGTCGATCGTGTGAGTTGGTGAGTAGTCGCGACGCGTGACCGGACCGGCTACGGGCGCCCCCGCCCGCAGCCCTTTTCGGGGGGTCTCCCGGTTCGCTGGTGACGCCTGGGGGGCTTGACGCCCGCGCGGGAGGGCACTCCACCCCCCGTCCTCACCAGCCCGTCTTTCCCCAGCCGGCTACGGTCGGTATGGCCGGTGGCTTGGCCTCCGGCGATTGGGCAAGCGCCGCGACCATGTCAATGGTGTGTAGTTGGTCCATGCGGTCTAGCCGCGCGAGGACTGCTGAGGGGGGGGGCGGCTCGGGCCGCGTCATGGATGCCGTTGACGTCCAGGCCGAGATCGCGCTCCTGCCGCAGGGCCTGCTCGAGCTCGTCGGCAGCGTCGGTCCGGTTCCGCCTTGCGGCGGCCTCCCGCTGCTGCTCGTGCTGCATCACGGTCGTGGCCTCCTTTTCGATGCGGTGTGGCCTGTCGGGTGCGCGTCAGAACAGCCGGTCTTGGAAGGTGCCGGCTCCGTGGGCGGTCCGGGTGGTCCCGCCGGCCTCGGGGGAGGCGTAGTCATAGGTCGCTATCTGGACCTCCCAGCGGTCGCGCCAGTCGTCGACGTCGGCGCACACCGCAGCGGCGACGGTGTCGCGGTGCTCGTTGCAGGCCTCGGCCCAAGAGGCGACGACGAACGTTTGGCGCTCCTGGGAGTAGATCTGTCCGTGCACAAGGTGCCAGCGTCCGGCGTCTGCCCTGATCAGGGCCCGGTGGCTTCCCGCGAGGTAGGCGTCGACGTCGGCGCGCGTGACCACGCCGCCGTCACCCGTGCCCGTGACGGCCGTGAGGTCCACGCCCTTGTCCTTGGCGTACTTGCGGACCGGGGGCTTGGCGAGCGCCTTGCCAGGACGGGATCCCGCGCCGTCGGCGACCTCGACCTCGGGTTCGTGCACTCGTCGACGGCGCAGCGGCCGTGGGTTCGGGTTGTGGTGGTCATGATGTCTCCCATTGCTGGACAGTCTGAATAGTCTGTTTAGTCACCCTAGGTCGAAGGGACTAACTGTCCCTGTGTTCTGGGCCTTGGCCGCTGACCACTGTTTCGTCCCGCCCCCTGACGTTTGTCCCCGTCGCGGCCGCACAAGGGTCCCCACGTCAACCCGAAGGGCGGTGGGGGAGAGGAGTTTCGGTGCGAAATAAGCGCAGGGAGGTACGACCGGAGCGCGTGCCGAAAGTCCTTGGAGGAGCCGGCGGCGGAGCCGCTTGACGTGGGGGCCCGTGGCCGCAGAGTGGGACGTCAGGGGGAGGGCGTGAGGTGAGCCGATTCGATGAGTCGAGGGCTACGGGGCTGCTTTTGGCACATCCCGCGGGACTGTCAGATCCGGTCGCCCCCCCTCCCCCCGTGACTGCCCGCGTGAGCGTGCACGCGGGCGCATTCACCGTTCGTGGCCTACGCGACGATCATGGCCCGGGCGGCCGGGGTGCCTCGACGTGCCGCGTGCGTGTTCGTGCGTCACGCCCACGGCGGTGTGAGGAGGTCGGACGGCCACGTCAGCCAGTCTGGCTGCCGCAGCACTCGCTCGGCCGGCGTCGGCCGCAGTCGAGACGAGTCGATGGGCGCCGGGCGCGTTGGCTGGTAGGGGGACCCAGCGTCCCTGGCTGATGGCGCGCAAAAGTGGGGCCGGTGTTTGCTCGAGCTCGCTGGCGAGGCCCCGCGCGGGGGTGAGAAGGACTTCGGAGCGCACAAGTGGGGGTGGCTTGTGAAAAAGTGAATTATCCGACGCTAAGGTTTTGCCTGGCGCCGTAGCGGCCTGTATTTGCCGGGTTTGATGTGGTTGGCGCGGGGCCAGGTGTAGTCACCGGTGAGGTTGATGTGTTCCCATCCCAGGGGTGATAATGACGCCCTGGTGCTGGCCATGTTCAGCCTGCGAAGGTGACTCCGCAGTAGGCGATCGTTGCGACGAGAACGGTGGAGAGTGCGGCTAGGGCGAAGGGCTTGAGGCCCACCTTGACGAGGTTCCGAACCTTGACGCCGCAGCCGAGTCCGAACATCGCTGCAGCCAGCAGTCCTGTCTGCAGCAGCCCACCGGCCATCAGCACGGTGCCCGGCAGAGGGATGAAGGAACGCACGAACACCATCGCGATGAACCCGATGATGAACAGCGGGACGACGGGCGGCAGCTTCGAATGCGACATCTGTTGACCGGGTTCGCCTGCCGTACGGCTGAGACGGCGCTGCCGGATGCTAAGGATGGCCACGACAGGGGCGAGCAGCAGCACTCGGGCGAGTTTGACGATGACCGCGACCGTGAGCGCTCCGCCACCGATGATGCCTCCAGCGGCGACGACTTGCGCGATTTCATGGATGGAACCCCCTGCCCACATCCCGGCCGTCTCGGAGCCCAGGCCAAGCAGGTCCGTGATCAGTGGGACGAGGGGAATCATCAGCGTTCCGAAGATCACCACGAGGGCGACCGCGGTGATGGTGTCTTCCTCGGCCTCGTCGTCCGGATCGGTGACCCCTGCCGCGCCCGCCACGGCTGCCGCGCCGCAGATGGAGAATCCGCAGGCGATTAGCAGCGAGAGCCCGGATGGAACCCGTAGCAGCTTCCCCAGGAGAACGGTGCCGAACAGTCCGCCGGCGACAATGCACACGATGACGACCAGCATCGGGGCTCCGAGTTCGAGGATGTCTGTCAGTACCAGTTGGAGTCCGAGGAAGACGATGCCGGCGCGCAGGAGCTTTTTCGCGGAGAAGTCTATGCCGTCGGAGGCTGCCGCTGGCAGCCGGACGACGTTGGCCAGGAGTACGCCAAGCACGATCGCGATAATGAGCGGGCTGACTCCCGGCAGCAGCAGGCTGACCCCGTACGATGCTCCGGCCGCGGCGAGGCAGAGGACAAGCCCGGGCAGCAGCGCGCGGACTCGGGCAAGCAGCGTGTGTTCCGGTCGGGCGGTCGCAACGTCCTGGGCATGGGTCATGCATCCATCATTTCCTCGGACCGCTCGTGCGAGTAGAGGCAGATACCGTCCGCCATACAAGTTATGCTTGTGCTTGGGAGGCGGAAGATGCGCAACGGGCCGGACTTGGAGGCACTGCGAGCCTTGGCGCTCGTCGTGAAGGAAAGCAGCATGTCGGCGGCAAGCACGCAGTTGGGCGTGAGTCAGCAGGCGGTGTCTCTGCGCATCCGGAAACTGGAAAAAGATTTGCGCGTGCGACTCCTGGTGCGTTCTGCACGGGGTTCGCGATTGACTCCGGCGGGCGAGCTGATTGTCGGCTGGGGAACAACGCTGCTGACGGCGGCCGATGAGTTCTCGGATGCTGTCGATTCGCTCCGCACGGATCGCGGGAAGATGATGCGCATCGCCGCGAGCCTCACGATCGCAGAACACCTCCTACCGGAATGGATCGCCCGGTGGCGCATCTCTCACGGCGATGACGGCCCGGTCGTTCAGCTCACAGCCGCCAACAGCAGCACGGTCGTCGAGGCCATACGCGAGGGAACCGCAGACCTCGGGCTCATCGAGACCCCTGTCGTTCCCGCCGGCCTCCGGTCAGTCACTGTTGCTTACGACACCATCGAAGTCGTTGTGCAGCACGGTCACCGGTGGGCGAAGACCCGCCAGGTGTCCGTTCGTGAACTGGCGGCCACTGGGTTGGTGCTCCGCGAGACCGGCAGCGGCACCCGACGAGCGCTCGAGAACGCCCTCGCCGTGGCGGGCTTTCCACTCGCAGCCGAGCCCGCAGCCGTGCTGACGACCACGCTCGGCGTTCGCAGCGCGATTATGGCCGGCATCGCCCCCGGCGCGCTGAGCTCCCTCGCAGTGTCCGAGGACACCCGTGCCGGCCGACTCGTCCGAGTTCGGATCAACAATCTCCAGATCACCCGCCCGCTCACCGCCATCTGGGCGGGGACGGCTCCGCCGCCTCATGTACGGGACTTCCTGGATGTCATCGCCCGAACTGACCGGTAACGATCGTTTGCGAGACACTCCCACTGACGTTCGAGGCTGCGCGAAAATCCGGGGTCTTATATGTAACGGTTCCCGTGTACGCGCCAATGTAACGGGAACCCGCCTTGGTGATACGTTTTGGTGATGCGAGTCGGATACGGACGGGTCTCCACCCGCGATCAGCACCCCGAAGCCCAGCACGACGCCCTGACTGCGGCCGGCTGCGAGCAGATCTTCCTCGACATGGCCTCAGGGAAACTGGCACGCAGGCCCGAACTGGACAAGGCCCTGCTCTCGGCCAACAGGGCAGGGGATCAGCTTGTCGTCACCAAGCTCGACCGGCTCGGCCGGTCGCTGGAGAACCTCATCGAGTTGTCCAAGACGCTGCAGGAACGCGGTGTGGATTTGGTCGTCCTGGACCAGGGCATCGATACCTCCACAGCGATCGGTCGGATGTTCTTCCAGATCCTGGGCTCGATCGCCGAGTTCGAACACGCTCTGATGTCCGAACGGACCCGTGACGGGCTGGCCGCGGCCCGTGCGCGGGGCCGGACCGGCGGGCAGAAACCAAAACTCGGCCCGCGCCAAGTCAGGCTGGCCCGCGAAATGTATGACGAGAAGGGCCCCGATGGGAAACGGACCCACACGGTAGAGCACATTGCCCAGGAATTCGGCGTCACCCGGCCCACCATCTACCGGCATCTGGCGAAACCATGAGCGGTGCCCGTGCGCTGCAGGTAAATCCGCTGCAGGTAGAGATGGTGTCCCCGTGGGGCGGCAACGTAGCGGCACAGGAAATCTGAGGTGGCCTTGCGTTCCCTGCTCACGGTGGCCGAGCGCGGCCAGATCCTGGCACTGCCCACCGGGACGGAGGACCTTGAAGCCCACTACACACCCAGCGATGGGGACATGTCGCTGATCCGGCAACGCCGCGGGGACGCGAACAGGTTGGGCTTTGCCATCCAGCTGTGCCTGCTGCGCCACCCGGGAATCGCGCTGGCCGAGGACACTGAGGTGGCTCCTGAGCTGATTTCATGGATGGCCTCCCGGCTGGCCGTTTCCATTGAGGCGTGGGACGAGTACGGAACACGTGAGGAAACGCGGCAGGAACACGGACGCGAGATCCGCGCGTATCTGGGCATATCCGCGTTCGGCATCGCGGACTTCCGCCAGCTCGTGGAGCACGTCAGTGATGTGGCCGCACACACGGACAAGGGCCTGCTCCTGGTGAAGAGCGCCATGGACTTCCTCCAGGCACAGAAGATCGCGCTGCCCGGGATCGGGATTATTGAAAGGGCCTGTGCACAAGCGCTGACCAGAGCGAATCGGCGAATCTACGCCACCTTGGGTGAGCAACTGTCCGTGGACCACCGGCAACGGCTCGACGGGCTGCTGCGCCGCCGCCCCGACAGTTCCCTAACGGAAATCGGCTGGCTGCGCCAGGCGCCGTTACGACCGAACGCACGGTCGATGAATGAGCACATCGACCGGCTCACTACCTGGCGTGCGCTGGACCTGCCCTGGGCGGCAAGCCGGCTGGTGCACCGGAACAGGCTGCTCAAGCTTGCCCGTGAAGGTGCCTCCATGACCGCGGCCGATCTGTCCAAATTCGAACCCGCACGCCGATACGCGACCCTCTTCGCCCTGGCCACCGAAAGCATGGCAACCGTCACCGACGAAATCATCGAGCTGCACGACCGGATCATCGGCCGGCTCATCCGAACCGCGCAGAACAAGCACAACCAGACCACCCTGGCATCCCGTTCCACCGTCACAGCCATGATGCGCCTGCACTCGAAGCTCGGGGATGCCCTCTTTGAGGCCAAGGAAAACGGCGAAGATCCCTTCGCCGCGATCGAAACGGCCATCGGCTGGGAATCCCTGGCAACAAGCATCGCCCACGCCAAGGAACTCACCCGGCCAGGCCTCGAAGACCACTTGGCTCTCGTCAGCACCCACTTCACCACGCTGCGCCGCTACACCCCGGCGTTTCTTGCCGTCCTTGACCTCCACGCAGCGCCCGCAGCACACGACCTGCTGGCCGCGATCAACGTCATCCGAACCCTGAACAGCACCGGCGCCAGGAAAATCCCGGACGATGCGCCCACCTCGTTCATCCGGCCCCGGTGGAAACCGCTGGTCTTCACCCACACCGGCCTGGACCGGGGCTTCTACGAGTTCTGTGCCCTCGCGGAACTGAAGAACGCGCTGCGCTCCGGAGACATGTGGGTCACCGGATCCCGCCAGTTCCGCGACTTCGATGACTACCTTCTCACCGGCGCCGCCTACACCGGCATGAAAACCACCGGGAAACTGCCTCTGGTCACGGCCGACGGAAACACCCGATACCTCCAGGACCGGCTGGCCCTCCTTCAGGAACGACTGAAGGAAGTCAACAAGCTGGCCTCCCGCGATGAACTACCCGGGGTGCTGATCACCGGCAAGGGCGTGAGAATCACCCCGCTGGAAACGATCGTCCCCGCGCACGCCCAGCCCCTGATCGACCAGGCCAGTGCCATGTTCCCACGCATCCGGATCACCGATCTGCTGATGGAAGTCGATAGTTGGACCGGATTCACCCGCCACTTCACCAACCTCAAATCCGGCCAGCCGTCCAAGGACAAACAACTTCTCCTCACCGCCATCCTGGCCGACGGAATCAACCTGGGCCTGACGAAGATGGCCGAGTCCTGCACCGGCGTCACCTACGCCCAACTGGACCGCCACCAAGCCTCATACATTCGGGACGAAACATATAGTGCCGCCCTGTCGGAGCTGGTGAACACCCAGCACGTCCACCCCTTCGCCACGCACTGGGGCGACGGCACCACCTCGTCCTCGGACGGGCAGCGCTTCCGTGCCGGCAGCAAAGCCGAATCCACCGGGCACGTGAACCCCAAATACGGTGCCGAGCCCGGACGACTGATCTACACGCACGTCTCCGACCAGTACTCGCCCTTCCACAGCAAACTCATCAACGTCGGAGACCGCGACGCAACCTACGTCCTGGACGGGCTGCTCTACCACGAGTCCGACCTCGCGATTCAGGAACACTACACCGACACGGCCGGATACACCGATCACCTCTTCGCTCTCATGCACCTGCTCGGATACCGGTTCGCACCCCGAATCCGCAACATCGGCGATACCCGCCTCTACACACCCACCAACGATCCGGGGCACGCCACGTTGACGCCGCTGATCGGCGGGACCCTCAACACCAAAACGATCACCGCGCACTGGGACGAGATCCTCCGCCTCGCCGCGTCCATCAAAACCGGCACCGTGACCGCGTCCCTGATGATGCGAAAACTCGGCGCCTACCCCCGCCAGAACGGGCTCGCCACCGCTCTGCGGGAACTGGGCAGACTGGAACGGACCCTCTTCCTGCTCGACTGGCTCCAAGACCCCAACCTGCGCCGCAAAGTCACCGCCGGCCTGAACAAAGGCGAAGCCCGGAACACCCTCGCCCGGGCCGTCTTCTTCAACCGGCTCGGCGAAATCCGCGACCGGTCCTTCGAGCAGCAGCGCTACCGCGCCAGCGGGCTGAACCTCCTCACCGCCGCCATCGTGCTCTGGAACACCGTCTACCTCGACCGCACCATCACCACCCTCAACAAAGACGAGAACACCACAGACCCTGAACTACTGCGGTACCTCTCACCCCTGGGATGGGAACACATCAACCTCACCGGCGACTACACCTGGCCCCGCGCCAACCACATCAAACCCGGCAAATACAGGCCGCTACGGCGCCCAGCGAAACCTTAGCGTCGGATAATTCACTTTTTCACAAGCCACCCCAAGTGTGGCGACGGTGTGCGCGTACTGATCACCGATCTGTGCAAGGGATCTTGCGGTACGGCGCGCGTCCTGGGCCATGCGCGTGATGTTTGGTCGCTGGCCGAGCTCGTCGACGGTGAGCCAGGCTCCCTCGGCGCGGAACTCGACGGTGACGGCCGCGTGTAGGGCGCGGTGTGCCACGTCCTGAGCCGGGGAGGGCCCGGCGCCAGAGACGGCGCGGGGGTTCTGTCGCCAGCTGGTGTCGGCGATCGCCCAGGCCTGGACGGCCTGGGCGAGGCTGCGTGCGGCCGCCTCGGCCGCGCCCTTGTCGATGACGCCCGCGGCCGCGCCGGCTTGCAGGGTCGTCGCAGTGGTCCGGCTGAGCAGTGCCAGGTCGCCGGCGAGCCGCCTTACGGCGTCGCTGGACCGCGCTGCCTCGGTGGGGACGAGCGTCGCCCGTGCTTGCTGCTGCCAGGCCGCCACGGCTGCTGCCAGGCCGGTGTCGCCGGGCCCGGTGAGGGCGACGTCGTCGAGGCTGCTCACTCGCTCGGCCGGCGGGGTGGTCCTGCGCGCGCGCAGGGTGGCGGCGAGGTAGGTCAGCGCCTCCGGTGCTTCCGGCGTCGCAGCGTAGGCGTGAGCGACGTCGCAGTACGCGATGGTGTTGGTGGCGGCCGTCTCGATGGCCGCCGAGAGGCGGTCGAACAGGGCGACCGCGTCGTGGGCCCGGTCGCTGACCTGCTCGGTCTCGCCGTGCAGGAGGTCGGCGACGGCGCCCAGGATGTGGGTCATCCGGTCCAGTCGGGGGTGAGCCGGCTCGGCGGGCGAGGCGGCGCCCTCGCGCCGAGCGATCCCGGTCAGTGCTTCGAGCACGGCCAGGCGCCCGCGCTTGTCCTGCTCGGCTAGCGGCACGGTCCGCAGCGCGAGGATGGAGGCCTTGGCCAGGCCGGGCCACGCGGCGATCTGGGCGTGGGCCTGCGCCTCGGCCGCGGCGCCGCGGGCGTTGTGGTCTTCAGGGAAGGGCTGGATCAGACCCCACGCCTGCGCCTGGGCGTCGTCGACGAGGTCTCCGACCCGGGCGGCCATCAGTGCGCCGTGGCCATCTCGTCGACGGCCCAGCGCAGCTCCACGCGGGCCGGCCCCAGACCCACGGGCCGGTCGGCCGGGTCGATGGCGTCGAGGCGGGTTTCCGCCTCGCGCAGCCAGTCCAGCGGCGAGCCTGCATGCTCCCTCCCCTGCATGGGGCGGGCGCCGGCGTGGAGCATGAGTCCCCCGACGTCGTGCAGTTTGCCCAGAGCGAGCAGGTAGATCTCGGCACCCTCGGCGCCAGCGCCGATATCGCCCGCGACACGCTCGATGGCGCTATCGATGAGTTCCAGGACTTGGTCGAGGACGTCTTGCGTAGTTTCGGTCGTCATGATCCGCAGGCTAACTGCGCTGGTATCGGCGTTCCCGGGCCGGGTCCTGGGTTGTGGATGAGGAGCACTCGAATGCAGGCGCCGTGGTGACCTGTGGACGACCGGTGGCGGTCACACGCCGGGCTCAGTCAACGCCAGGTCGGCCGGGTCGTGCTCGATGAGCGCGTACCGCACGACGCGGCGGCCGTTGATAGTCACCTCCACGCCCCCGTGGGTGTACTCCGGCCGCCATCCCTGCTGCCCGAGGTCGTCGAGCCAGACCTCGAGCGGCATCTCGAGGGCGGGATGCCAGTCCGCGAGGGTGCGCCGGGGTAGGGCACCCATTAACGGGTGGTCATGATGTCGTGAGCCTGGTCCCATCCCACGAGGGCGCGCAGCAGCGCGTTGCGCCACTCCTCGCCCCCGTAGGCCTTGGCCGCTGCGTAGCTCTGCGGGGCATCGCTGCTGGCCGCGACGAGCTGAGCAGCACGCCGCGCGGCGTGGGTGACCTCCTCGCGTTCGCTGGCCTCAGTGGCCGCCGCGAGCGGGGAGCAGGTCCAAGACGTCGGCCAGGCCATCCAGGAGCATGGCCGCGTCGTGCGTGGTGAGGTTGTCGATGCTCATGTTCCCCACGGTAGGCACCCCCAGTGACATACGCGCTCAGAAGGCCGGCTCCTCGGCGCCAGCGTCGCTGCGCCGAAGGGCGTGCGGTGGGCGGGTGGAGTCCGGGGGAGAGAGCTCAGGCCGTTGACGGCACGACCGGCCGCTGTCGTCAGCTGATGCCGAGCTCGATGTGGGCAGCGGCGACGAAGGCGGCGCGTGACTCCCAGGAGTTGCTCGGCTCAGCCCCGGTCCAGGCGTACTCGATGACCTCTGATATCCAACGTGTGGCGGCCGCAGTGGTCACGCTGGTGCATGTGAGCTCCACGTCAGCTAGCGCAGCGCGCAGGTCGACAAAACCGAGGTCCTTCTCCCAGGGGTCGGCGTAGTCCTCAGGACGGACACCGTAAGGATCCGCGAGCTCCCTGTCGGTTGTCTTTCGGTTCTGGGCGTCACCGGCATGCAGGAGAGTGACGATGGCCTGATGCTTGGCGGCGTGAACGCGGCCGCGTTGAGCAGTCTTCTCAGCGCGCTCGGCGGTCTGACGAGCCACGAGATAGTTGCCCGCGAATCCGAGAACCGTGCCGCCCATTGCCCACAGGGCCGAGGTGTCGCTCATGGCTCAGGACGCTACCGCCCACGGTGGGGACCGTCGAAGGGCGCCGGGCGTTGGTGCTTGCTGTCAAAAGGCCGGCGCCTGGTCGACGAGCTCGTCACCGCGGGCGGTGCGGGCAGCGGGTGGGCAGTGAGGGCAGGGGGCGGCGCTGGTCGCGCGGCCGGTGTGGTCGTGGTGGGTGATCCAGCCGTGGCCGTCGCACTCGGGGCGTCCGCATGGCTCGACGCGAGTTCCCGGCGATGGCGCGGCGTTGGGGTAGGCGGGGCCGGTGCCGAGGTGCACGTCTGCGTGGGGGTCGATGCGCTGCAGGAGGGTCTTGAACAGGCCGTAGGGGGAGCGGGGTGGCTGCCAGGTGGGGATGCCTGCAGTCCGGGCCTGGTGGTGGAGCTCGGTGGCGAGGTCGTGGCTGCTCCACCCGCCGTGAGCGTAGGGGGTCAGCTGAGCGGCGAGGCGTCCGGGTCGGGTGTCGTGGGTGAGCCATCCGGTGGCGGGGTGGTGGTGAATGCCGACCGCCAGGGCCAGGCCGGGGGACCTCCGTCGTCGCTGTTGGGCCGCCGGAGGCGGCTCCGTCTGATCGGGCGCGTCAGCGCCCGCCAAGGTGAGTAGTTCTAGAAGGTGAGTGGAAAGGCTTAGCCCCCCTTCGGGGGGAAGGTGGCCGAAGCCGTCTATATGGGGAAGAACCTGTGCATGCTCGCCGGCGCGGGGGATGCTCACACGGGCCCGCTGGCGCGGCGGGCACACCGTCATCGCGTACTGGTTGGGGATGCCCCGCTGCGTGTGGCCAGGGCTGTCAGCGAGCAGGTGGCGACGCTCGTCGCCGGACAGCTCGCGGCCGCGGTACAGCTCGACGAGGATGCCCAGCCGAACGCTGATCGCTCGAGCGCGGCGTACGACGCGCTCCGAGCGGCCCACGCGGGCGGCCGCGACGGTCTGTGAGGTGCGCATGCCCCGACCGGTGGACGTGTCGGCGTCGACGGCGTCGTTGAGCGCGATCGCGGCCCAGGTGTCTACCGCGATGTGCTGGGCTCGGCAGAGCCGCTGCACATAGGGCTGTGCGGCCAGAACCCGGATGACGCGCTGCATGGTGGCGCGCGAGTGCCAGACCGGGACCGCGGCCACCAGGTCACGCGGGGGAGGAGGCGCGGACAGCCCGTTCCGGCGCTGGTGGGCGCTGGTAGCGCGCCGTAGCGAGGCCAGCGACGAGCTCGTGTGGCGCCGGGCGCGGCCCCGCCGCTGGTGCCCGTCCTGGGCCCAAGTGGGTGATTCTGGGCGCGCCGAGGGCTTGGGGGTCGAGGCGTCGGGTGTTAAAGTGGGTAGCACAAAGCCTCCCTTGTCCGAGGGATTCACAACGGGGCCAGCTGTCCACTGGCCTTGACTTCAACGAGAGCCGCCGCGCCAACGGCGGCTCTCGTCATGCAGGGGCTTCCCCCGCGCGGGTATCAGCCCGTCATCGGCAGCTCCGACTCGTCTCGGGGGGCAGGGAGGGGAGCGAGGTGGGCCAGGCCCGCGTCGCTCGCTAGAACAGCGGCGATGTACTCGCTGATGCTGACCCCCCTGGCGGCCGCGCGTGCGCGAACGGCGTCGCCAACAGCGCGCGCGGGGCGCGTCACCATGATGTCGCGGTCACCTTTGCTTGGGCGTGGCATGCCATGCACCCTAGTCACGCTCGTATCAGATACCTCGCACGTGGCGCGCGTGTCGCGGAGCGAGGTCATCACAGGCCCGCAGCGACGGCGGCGGCCGCGCGCAGGTAGGCGCGCTGGGTCGGGGCGGCAAGGTTGTCGACACGCAGCCACTGCTGACGCATGGCGGGGTCGTAAGGGATGGTGACGACGGCGCGCGCGAGGGCGTCGAAGCCCTGAGCGATCGAGGACGCGTCGGCCTCTTCACGGTCTGCCTGGGAGACCAGGACTACGGCCTGGTCGGCGAGCCGGGCGGAGCGGGCGTCGCGGTCGGCGAGGGCGTTGAGCAGCAGCCTGCCGGCTTCGGCGTGATCTGCTCGGGTGGTCGTGGCCACGACGATTTGGTCGGCGTGATCGATCATCCTCAACCAGAGGGCGTCGCCCTCGTCATTGCCGGAGTCCATGAAGATGAGGCGGTAGTACTTGGCCGCGACGGCGTGCACGGCGTCGAGCTGGTCGGGGGTGAGCTTCTGCTCCGTGGAGAGCAGGAGAGGGTTCGAGCGCAGCACGTCGTACTTATCGAGGGTCTGGTGGTGCACGGCTGCGGCCAGGTCTGCAACGCGGGCGCCCGGGGTGAGCAGCTCGTCGGTGCGGGGGAGCAGGTCGAGCACGGTCGCGTCGTGAGGTCCGCTCTCGGTGCGCCACCCGAGCGTGCCTCGGGTCACGTTGCTATCCCAGGCGAGGACGCCGGAGCCACCGGCTCGAGCGAACATCGCGCTGAGCAGGGCGGTCGCTGGGGTCTTGCCGGCGCCGCCCTTGCCGTTGAGAACGGCGATGGTGCGCGGCCCGGGCCAGTGCTGGGAGATGGCGCGCTCGTCTTCCCAGCGGGCGATCTCCTCGGCCGAGGGCCCGGAGGTGAAGCCGAGCCGGGCGAGGAAGGCCTTCCAGCCGGTGGCGGGCGGGGGGCTCATGCGCGCCTCAGCCAAGAACGATCGCTCGCGGGCTTCGCGTCGGGTCATGGGTGGCCTCTGGGTGCTGGCCGGGTCGATCGAGGCCGGTGCTGGCAGCTCCGTCGGCGGCGTCGGGTGGTCGGGCTCGGCCGGTGCTTCCGTCAGGGGGTGGACGGTGCCGTCGGGGTGGACGCGGAGCTCGTGCCCCGTCTTCGACTCGGGGTCGCGGGCGATCACGTCGATGGGGCGACCGGCGCGGCGGGCCTGGAACATGACCGCACTCAGCAGCTGGCGTCGTGCGCTCTCGACGCTGTCGGCCTGGACGTGCACTGGCTCCTGGCCGTCGATGGTCACCGTGCCGGTGCCGTCGCGGTTGACGATCGCGATGTTCTGCATGGGGGTCCCTCCCTAGTTGGTGTTGACGCCGACCTTCTTGAGGAAGCCGCCCGGGTCGACGAATGCACCGTTCTGCTTGATCTCGAAGTGCAGGTGGCAGCCGGTGGAGTAGCCCGTGGTGCCGACCTTGGCGATGTGCTGGCCCGCGGTGACGTGGTCTCCGATGTGCACGAGGCGACCGTCGTTGGGCATGTGCGCGTAGCGCGAGACCACGCCTTGGCCGTGGTCGATGGCGAGTAGGTTGCCGTAGCCCTGGGCCGGGCCGGCTTGGATGACGGTGCCGGCGTTGGCCGCGTAGATCGGGGCGTTGCAGGGGGCGCCGAAGTCGGTGCCGCTGTGCAGTTTGTGAACGCCGGTCACCGGGTGGGTGCGCATGCCGAAGGGGCTGGTGATCGGGCCCTTCGCGGGTGCGGCCCAGCCTTTCAACCCGACGGGCCCGGCCTGCCCGGGACCCGCGGCGGCGCCGTCAGGCGGGCATCCCGCGGGGGAGGTCGTCGCATCTGTCGGGACTCCTGACCCGCCAGTGCCACTGAGGGACAGGTGGACGTGGTCCTCGTGGTTCTGGGTGGGGGCCCCGCGATCTGGCAGGGTGCGCCAACCCTCGTCGGCGCGGGCGACGCTCCAGATGCGCGAGTACCACATGACGTACTTGACGTCGAGAGCGGCGGCATTTGCCTGCAGATAGGCGGCCAGGCGGTCGCCGGTGGCTTTGCCATCGGGGATGTCGTTGGTCATGAAGTCGAGCGCGAGGCCGGCGGGGTGCCCCGACTGGTCGTACTTCTCCGCGCTGGGTGGGCGGTAGCCGCCCACGGTCTTGATCCCGAACTTCGGGCCGACGGTGTTGGCCACGGTGATCGTGCCGGGCTTGACGGGACCGAGGTTGTACCGGCTGCCGCCGGTCTGGGCGGGCTGGCTGGGTGCGCCGGCGGCCGTGCCAGGTGGTCCGGTCTTCACCGCGCCGAGGGCTTGCACGACGGCTTGGGCCGCTGGCCAGAACCGGCTGTAGTGGTAGGGGTCCGCGTTTGATTGGACCTTGTGCGCGACCAGCGTCGGCTCCATGGACTCCCGACCCTGGACGGTCATCTCCTTCTTGAAGAAGTTCGTCGCGGAGATGAACGGGTTCATCCGGTCGGAGTAGCTTCCCCAGGCGCCGTTGTCGCGCTGCTGGAACAGCCCGCGCGAGTCAGGACCCACGCTGTCGCCCCGGTCGAGCACGGCCAGGGACGACTCACCCATGGCGGTCATGACACCGATCTGCTGGTCCCGGACGGTCAGACCGAGCTTCTGCGCGGCGGCCATGACGTGGGCCGCGTTGACGAGCTGCTCGCGGCGGTACCCCGCGATCGGCCCCTGAGGGACGCTCGTGGTGTCGACTGCGACGGCCGCGCCGGTGGGGTCGCAAACCTTCTGGTTCACAGTTTCGCTCGTCGTGACCGTCCCTAGCAGCACCACGAGGAACAAGCACGGGACCAGCGCGAGGACCAGAAGAAGGTTGCGGACACCGTGCTGGCGGCTGTCGCCGCTCATCACTGCTGCTCGATGTTCTCAGGGGGCAGGATCCGGTCAGCCCGCCAGGTCGGGTCCTGCGGTGTGCGACCCAAGATGACCAAGTAGGACCCGACGTCGGTCGGCACGCTGACCCGAGCCACCTGAGGCCTCGACGACGGCGTGACCTTCGCAGCCCCGGTGACCTTGGTCGGAGGGACGTTCCGGGGATCGGTGTCGCGGTACGCCTGCTGAGCCTGAACCGTCATCAATGGCGCCAGGTCGGCCCACCACTGCTCCGCCGAGACATTTCGACGGGCGAAAAAACGCATGACCTTAAGCGCAGTTTGTTCCGCATTGTCTTTATCGGCCAGATCCAGAACCAGCGGCGTCTCTGTCGCTGGGTTCTGGACCGTCCCATCGTCGTTCTGCACCTCCACCCCAGGACGCGCGCTCGACACGCCGATAGGGACTACGATGCCGCCGTCTGCACTGGTAGAGGGCGCGTCAGAGGGGGCCGGAGCCGAGGTGTTGCAGGAAGAGAGAAAGATCACGACAGCCAATGTCACACTTGTAACGGCTGCCGCAGAAGCACCTAATCGCCGTCCTCTGAATGGCCGCTTTCGGCCGCGTCGAGACCTGTGCGATGGGTTACGTTCGAGCCCGAGGCGATCGCGTCTCGGAGCTCGTCTCGGAGAATGATCCACGTCGCGCCTAGTTTGTAGGCGGGAATCACGCCTTGGTGAATCCACTGATAGACCCCCTTCTTGGTCATCCCGAGCAGCTCTGCCACCTGGGGGACGTCGAGCTTCTTCGGAAGGTCGTCGAAGAGTTCCTCGAGGCGCGAGGTCACAGCGACCCACCTCCGCGAACGATTCGACATGGGGCGATGGTAGCCGATGAGGGGCGCAAGTACATGGATAGGCCTTTCGTGGGATTAACAGGGTCGCTAGTGCACGGTGGTGTATCGTGGTGCGCACAAGGGGCTAAGCGGTCGATCGAGACCTGATTATCGGCCTAGGAGGCGCAGAGATGACGCAGGGGAACGCATGGGTGGACGCGTCGCCGAGTGGCGTGCGTGAGCAGCCGAGCGTTGGCGAGGACTGGCGCGACTGGCTGCCGTCCGACCCGGCAGGATCTGCGCCGGTGCCCGATGAGGCCCCAGTGCCCACGGAGAGGCCCACTGGGCCGCTAGCGCCGCAGCCGCATGTCTCGATGCCCGAGGACCCGCTGCCGATCACCCGCAAGGATGCATCAGTCGCACTGTGGGTGGTCGGCGCGCACGGTGGCGCGGGAGAGTCCACGCTGGCCGACCTCGACGAGGGATGGGCAGCCGCCGAGCATAGCTGGCCCGAGCTGGACCCTGGCCAGTCCGCCGCGTGCGTCATAGTCGCCCGCACCAGCGTGCGTGGCTTGCTGGCGGCACGGTCCGCCCTGACGCAGTGGGCCGCATCGGGGGCTGGTGATTCCGTCGAGCTGCTGGGTTTGGTCCTGGTGGCCGACGCCCCCGGGAAGCTCCCGGCGCCGATCCGCGACCTGGCCAAGGTGGTCGGCGGTGGCGCGCCCCGTGTCTGGCACGTGCCGTGGGTCGAGGCCTGGCGGCTAGGTGCTCCCGTAGGGGAGCACGTCCCTCGACCCGTCTCCAATCTTGTGAGCGCTCTGCGCTCACTCGCAGCACCGTCGCACGGCGGCGCTGTCCCATCCATCTCTGAGGAGAAGTCATGAGCCTGTTCAGCATCGTGGCGCTGGCCCCCATGGACGTGCCTGACCCCGGTGGCGGTTCCGCTCCGCCTGGCTTCCAGAACTTCACCACGATCATGGGCTGGGGCAAGTGGATCGCCCTGGGGATCTTGGTGATGGCCCTCATCTTCGCTGGCGTGAAGATGGCGATCGGCAACCGCCGCGGTGAGGGCGGGGAGCACGCCGCCGGCATCGGTTGGGTGCTGGGCGGCGTCCTGGTCGTCTCCGCCGCGTTCGCCATCGTCGGGTTCCTGGCCACCTGATCCCGACCGACGACGAGAGGAGCCGACGCGATGACCAGCAATGCGGTCCAGAACTCCAGCCAACAGTCCGGCCCCTCGAGGAAGGTCCTGGGGGCCACGGTGGTCATCGCGACCATCGTCATCCTGGGGCTGGTACTCACCCTCACGAATATGCTCGGCGGCAAGCCGGACACGCCTGCGGCGCCGCCCTCTCCGACGGCCCCGCCACCGCCGACCACCGCCGCAGCGGCGGGAAGCGTGTGCGGTCTCAAGCAGGTGCAAACGTCGGGGACGGTCGCCTCACCGCCCGTCGCGACCTGGACGCTCGTCGGAACGACCGCTGCGCCAGCCATTGAGGGGCAGGGCCCCGGCAAGATCGACGAGGATGGCTACCGCAGCTGCTACGCCCGCACGCCCACCGGCGCGCTGGTGGCTGCGGCGAATCTTCTAGCCATGGGCAGCCAAGCTGCTTTGCTCGGTCAGAAGATGACTGAACGCTCGACTGTCCCTGGCCCGGGCCGGGATGCGGCCCTGAACCAGCCCCCTGCGTCGGCAGACTCGTCAGGAGTCCGCATCCAAATCGCGGGATATCGCGTTCTCAAGTACGACGGACTCTCCGCGGAGATCGACGTTGCGATGAGGACGTCCAACGGGGCCGTCGCCGCGCAGGCGCTCACTCTCAGGTGGGTAGACGGCGATTGGAAGATTCAGCTGGCACCTACCGGCGACCTTCCGGCGCCGATGACGCAGCTGCCTTCCTTGGCGGGCTACATCATGTGGTCGGGGGCCTGAGATGTCCGGGTGCAAGTGGTACGACCCCGTCTGTAAGAGTAAGGAGTTCGCTGCCTCGACCATTGGTGATGCTCTGACCAAGACGGCTGATGCGGTCCTGCAGGCAGTGGGTAAGGCGCTCGGGTCATTGGGCGCGATGTGGGTAAATATCGGCACCCCGACCTTGACGGGCGGCGGCGGTGACAGTGGCGTCGCCGCTGGGAGCCATGCCGCGGGCGCTGAGGGGATCGACACCGTGCTGGGGTGGGCGACGTGGATCGCGTTCGGAATCTGCGTGTGCTCGCTGATGGCTGCCGGTGTTCGGATGGGGTTGGGTCATCGTCACGAGGGTCACAGGCATGTCGACCGGCTCGGCGTCATCTTGATCGCGACGATCATCATCTCCGCATCGGTGGGCTTGGTGACGGCGATCGCCCCTGCCGCAGGATCGATCGGGTCGCCGGCGGTGGCGTTCATCCAGAACTCGTTGTGGTGGTACATGATCGCGTTCGCAGTCATGGGCGTGATCGTCGGGGCCGTCCGCATGGCGTGGGAGCAGCGCGCTGAGCCCGGCAAGCAGCTGGTGCAGTCTCTGATGACCCTGGTTGTGGTCAGCGGTGCCGGCCTGACGACGGTCTCGTTGCTGGTGAAGGCTGGCGACGCGTTCTCGGTGTGGCTGCTAGACGGTGCGCTCGGGTGCTCAGTCGAGGGCACCGGCGGGACGTGCTTCGGCGGGAACATGGGCAAGCTCCTGGCCTTGACGACCAACCCAACCACCGGCGGTCTCGGCGCGATCATGATCATCATCCTGGGCCTGCTGGCGGTGATCGGCTCGATCGTGCAGATCCTCCTCATGGTCGTGCGGGCGGGGATGCTCGTCGTGCTGGCCGGGGTACTCCCCATGTCCGCGGCCGCTACGAACACCGACACCGGCCGCACGATGTTCCGCAAGACGGTGGGGTGGCTGCTCGGGTTCATCCTCTACAAGCCGGCGGCCGCGATCGTCTATGCGACTGCTTTCAAACTGGCCGGCACGAACATCTTTAAGGACGACGGTTCCGGGCTCATCAGCGTGGTGGTCGGGCTGACCCTCATGGCGGTGGCCCTGGTCGCCCTTCCGGCCCTGATGAGTCTGATCGTGCCGGCGGTCTCGTCGGTCGCCTCGGGCGGGGGGATGACGACGGCGGCCATGGCGGGGGCCGCCATGCTGCCGTCAGGTGCCATCGCCGCAGGTCGACTGGCAGGCGGGCACGGCGGCGGAGGGGGAGGCCATGACGCTGGGGGGTCCTCACCGACCGGCTCGACCGGTGCCGCTGGCGGTCCTACCGGGGGCGCCACGGGTGCTGGGCCCACCGGCGACGCCGGACCTTCCGGCGGGTCGGGCCGGGCGGGTGCCGACGGCGCGTCGGGCGCAACGGGCTCGGGCGGCGCGACCGGTGCCGACCCCGCTGGCTCTGCCAGCGCTGCGGGGACCGCTGGCACTAGCGGAGGTTCAGCGGCTGGCACCGGGGCAGCGGCCGCGGCTGGCGCGGCGGCTGGTCCCGTGGGGGCAGCCGCCGGTGTGGCCCTGCAGGCAGTGTCAGGAACGGTTAAGGCGGCGACCGGGGCTGTCGAGTCCGCCGCGGAAGAGAGCTCGGGAGGACCAGATGGCAGCCGCAGGTAGTGCACAGAGCGCGGGACCGCGCACGTACGGGAATTGGCGCAGGCCGACGACGTCGGGCCTGTTCGGCCTCGGCTCCCTCGGCACGGGCATCATGCTCGTCGGTCTGATCTTGACCGTGCTGGTGACGATGGTCGGTGGCCTGGTGCGGGGGCTGGTTACGTTCCTGCTGCTGGTGCTGTGCCTGGCGACCATCCTCGTGCGTGATGGCCATGGGAAGAACCTGCTCGACCGCGGCCTCGCGCGCGTGGCGTGGGGGGCCGCGACCCGCAAGGGCGCGCATCTGTATCGCTCGGGCCCGTTGGGTTTCGCGTTGTGGGGGACTCACCAGTTGCCGGGCATCGCCGCGCAGTTGCGCCTCAGCGAGCACACCGATTCCTACGGGCGTCGGTTCGCCCTGATCTATGCCCCGACGACGCGCACGTACACCGCGGTCATCGCGACGGAGCCGGACGGGGCTGGCCTCGTCGACCCCGAGCAGGTCGACGTGTGGGTGGCCGACTGGGGCCACTGGCTCGCCAACCTGGCCGACGAGCCGGGTATTGAGGCGTGTGCGGTCACGATCGAGACGGCTCCGGACACCGGGCACCGGCTCCGGCGCGAGGTCGAGGCCAATGTGGATCCAGACGCCCCCGATTTCGCTCGAGCAATGCTGCGCGAGGTGGTCGACCTCTACCCGGCTGGCTCGAGCGTGATCAAGGCCTACGTGACGTTGACCTTCTCCGCCGTGAGCGCGGCGACCGGCAAGAGGCGCAGCGACGTCGAGATGGGCCGGGACCTCGCCTCACGACTGCCGGGGCTGACCGGAGGGCTGTCGTCGACGGGGGCAGGGGCTGCTCGTCCCCTTTCGGCTGGCGAGGTGTGCGACGTGGTGCGGGTGGCCTACAACCCTGGCATTGCCCCGCTGATCGACGAGGCACACGCCGAGGAGGGTCGTACGGACTTCGACTGGGTCGATGTGGGACCAGTCGCGGCCGAGGCCGAGTGGGCTGGCTACCGCCACGACGATGCCTACAGCGTCACGTGGTCGATGACGACTGCGCCCCGCGGGAACGTGCAGTCCGCCATCCTGGCGCGGCTGCTGGCCCCGCACCGGGACGTGGCCCGCAAGCGGGTGACGCTGCTGTACCGCCCGATCGACGCTGCTAAGGCCGCGGCGATCGTCGAGGCGGATCTTCGCGCTGCACAGTTCGTGGCTACGTCCACGACCCGTCCTTCGGCTCGTGAGGTCCTGGCCACCAGATCAGCAGCAGCCACCGCCCAGGAAGAGGCCGCCGGCGCGGGACTGGTGAACTTCGGCATGCTGGTCACCGCCACCACTGTGGGCGAGCACCGGGTCGCTGAGGCCAAAGCCGCCGTCGACAACCTGGCCGCCACGGCGCGGTTGAGGTTGCGGCCGGTGTACGGCGGGCAGGCGGCCGCGTTCGCGGCAGCGCTGCCCCTGGGCCTGGTCCTTCCCAAGCACCTCAAGGTTCCCTCGTCGTTGAAGGACCGGCTATGAGCGTCGAGCCGTCGCAGCTGAGCGCCAACCCCCGCAGAATCGGACGGCTCTTGCGGCGAGGTAAGGGCGGTGCCACGGCTATCACTGTTCCCGTCCGGCCCGGCCCGCGTGGCTGGCTCGGGCGGGGCCGCGGCGAGGACGTGCTGGTCGACGCTCCGCCGGAGTACCGCGGCACGACGATGCAGGTGTGCGGGCTGTGGCCGTGGGTCGCGGGATCAGGCACCCCTATGGTGGGCGTTCCCTTCGGGCGGCACATCACCAGCGGAGCCACGCTGTGCTGTGACCCGATCAGCTGGTTCCAGCGCGCCAAGCTCATTTCCAACCCGAGCGCCTTCGTCCTCGGCAAGCCGGGGCTGGGTAAGTCCACCGGCGTCCGCCGGATGGCCACCGGATTGGCCGGCTTCGGAGTGATGCCGTTGGTCTTGGGTGATCTCAAGCCCGACTACGTCGACATGGTCGAAGCGCTCGGGGGCCAGGTGATCCGCCTCGGCCGCGGTCGGGGATACCTGAACGTGCTCGACCCCGGTGAGGCCACCGCAGCGGCGCAGCGGCTCACCGGATCGGCCCGAGCAGCGGTCTTGGCCGATGCTCACGGGCGCCGGCTGACCATGGTGTCGGCGTTGATCACGATCCTGCGTTCCGCGCAGCCCACGGACCGTGAAGAGACCATCCTTGACCGGGCGCTGCGCATCCTCGACGACAAGCACGCCGGGGTGCCCGTTCTGGGCGACCTGCTGCAGGTCGTGCGGGAGGCCCCCGAGGAGCTGCGCATCGTGGCCTTGGATCGAGGCGACGACAACCGCTACCGGGACATCACCGAGAACCTGGAAGCGTCCCTGATCGGCCTGACCACCGGCGGCCGATTGGGGGAGACGTTTTCGCGCCCCACGTCGAATCCCATGCGCAGGGACCGGCCCGTCGTGTTCGACGTGTCCGCGATCGACGACTCCGAGATGGACCTGCAGGCCGCGACCCTGCTCGCGTGCTGGTCCGCCGGGTTCGGCGCCGTGAACGTCGCCAACGCTCTCGCCGACGCAGGTTTGGAGCCCCGACGGCACTACTTCGTGATCATGGACGAGCTGTGGCGCGCTCTGCGTGCCGGGCGCGGCATGGTCGACCGGGTGGACGCTCTGACCCGGCTCAACCGCCAGCGAGGCGTCGGGATGGCCATGGTCAGCCACACGATGAGCGACCTGCTCGCCCTGCCCTCCGAGGAGGACCGCATGAAGGCCAAGGGGTTCGTCGAGCGGGCGGGCATGGTGATCTGCGGGGGCCTGCCCGGAGCCGAGATGCCGCTGCTCACCTCCGCGGTGCCGCTGAGCCGCGCCGAGCAGCAGATGCTCATCGGCTGGCAGGACCCACCAGCCTGGGACCCACACACCGGCCGAGAGGCCGCCCCGCCAGGGCGGGGAAAGTTCCTCGTGAAGGTCGGAGGCCGCCCCGGCATCCCGGTGCAGGTGCACCTCACCGACGCCGAACGGAGCATCAACGACACCAACAAGCTGTGGCACGAGCAGAGCCGCGTCGGCGCAACCATCGTCGACCCTGAAGGGAGCCGTTGACGATGAGCACGCCCAACAACCGTCGCTCCCAGCCTGGGCATCTGACCACCGAGACCATCGCCATGTTCGTGCTCATCGGCGTCGTCGTGGTCGCCCTCGGCACGGTCTACCTGGCGGTGAAGGTCGGCCACCAGCTCGCCGGCCTGCCGCCGGCGCCGGCCGACCCCTGGGAGGTCCTGTTCGGCGTCTTCAAGGGCACCGTCGCCTGGCCGACGGCCTCCACGGTGGTCGCCAGCGGCATCCTGGTGATCGCCCTCGTCCTGGTCGCCCTCGGCTGGCGGCTGATCGCCCGCCGACAGGCGCGGTCCTCGCGCGTCGACCCGGCGGCTCGGTACATGGGCCGCGGCCGCGACGTCGAGTCACTCACCCACAAGGCCGCTGCTGCCACCGCACAGCGACTCGGGGTGCACGGGTCGCCAGGGGTACCCATCGGGCGCACCGTGGGCACCTCAACAGCGTTGTACGGGTCGTGGGAGGACATGCACATCGACGTGTGGGGTCCCCGTACGGGAAAGACGACGGCCCGTGCGGTGCCCGCGATCCTCGACGCGCCCGGAGCGGTGCTGATCACCTCGAATAAGCGCGACGTTCTCGACGCAACCCGAGACCCCCGCGCCACCGCGGGGCCGGTGTGGGTGTTCGACCCGCAGTCGGTGGCCCGCGAGGAGCCGACCCAGTGGTGGTGGAATCCGCTCTCCTACGTCACCGACGAGGTTCGCGCGGCCAAGATGGCCGAGCACTTCGCGTCCGGGTCACGTGACCCCGGCGCCCGCACCGACGCGTTCTTCGATCCATCCGCGCAAGACCTGCTCGCCGGGTTGCTCCTGGCGGCGGCACTCGACGAGCGTCCCATCACGGACGTGTACCGATGGCTCACCCGCCCCACGGACAAGGAGCCGCTAGGCATCCTCCAAGCCAGCGGCTACGACCTGACCGCCGACCAGGTCGCCGGGGTCCTCTTCGCTCCCGAGAAGCAGCGCGGCGGCGTCTACGGCACCGCCCAGCAGATGGCCTCGTGCCTGACGAACCGGCAGGTGGCCCGATGGGTGATGCCCGCCTCGGCAGGTGATCGCCGCGCGCAGTTCGACCCGGTGACCTTCGTCCGGGACGGCGGCACGCTCTACTCGCTGTCCAAGGAGGGCCGCGGCACCGCCGGCCCCCTCGTGACCGCGTTGACCGTCGCCGTCGTCGAGGCGGCCGAAGCTCTGGCGGCTGCCTCTCCTGGCGGCCGTCTGGCGCGCCCGATGCTCGGCGTCCTCGACGAGGCCGCCAACGTGTGCAGATGGAGGGAGCTACCGAACCTCTACAGCCACTACGGGTCACGCGGGATCGTCCTGATGACGATCCTGCAATCGTGGTCGCAGGGCGTCGACGTATGGGGCGAGTCGGGGATGCGCAAGCTCTGGTCTGCCAGCAACGTCGCCGTGTACGGCGGCGGCGTCAAGGAGAAAGAGTTCCTCGAGATGCTGTCAGCGCTGATCGGTGACTACGACAAGAAGGTCTCCTCGATCTCCACCAGCCGCGGGCAACGCAGCGTCAGCGAGCAACTCACCCGTGAGCGGATCCTGGACGTCGCTGACCTGCAGGCGTTGCCCAAGGGTCGGGCGGTCGTCCTGGCCTCTGGCAACCGGCCCACCTTGATCGAGACGCAACCCTGGATGACGGGCCCGCACGCCGAGGCCGTCAAGGCGTCGATCGCGGCGCACGATCCGAGCGCGGTCGCAACCATCGGACAGGCCGAGCGCGAACTCGCCGCCGTCCAGCAGTCCCTGGCCGCCTGCCCACCCCCGGTGCAGTCATGAGCGGCCTGGGCGAGTGGGACGACGACGCGCCGGTCTACGACCTGGGCGATGCGCCCGTTGCTGACGTCGACGAGGAGCCCGGCGACCCGCGCCTCTACTACGGATCCGTCGACGAGTTCGTGCGCGAGTTCGTCTGCCCCACCTTCCGGCGCAACGTCGGTGAGGAGGGCCGTGCCGACTACCGCTGGTCGGCCCGCTGGTGGGAATCGGCCGAGGCCATCATCCGGTTGGAAGCGATGTGGCGGGCGTGGGAGCACCTGCGTCTCGACCCCGCCACGGGAATGTCGGTGTGGCTGCGTGACCACGCCGACCACCACCTCGGGGTGCTAATGAGCCCAGTCGGGCCGTGGGCACTCTCCCGCGACACCGCCGGCGCCGACGAACCGCTTCCCTACGAGGCGCCCCCCGCATGCCTGTTCCCAGACGTACGCGACAGCTAACCCTTCGTCACACTCCCTTCAGTACGGCCCAGGAACAAGGGCAAAGGGGTCGACCCTAGTGAGGTCGACCCCTTCGACGTGGGCCTGCCAGGGGGCTGCAGGGGCCTGAAATGTCGCTTGTGCACGAGAGTACATTTTGATTACTGTATACGTACACAGATTGCGATCATGGAGGTAGGACATGGCGACCATCACCGTCCGTGTCGATGACGAGACCCGGGCTGAGCTGGAAGAGCTGGCCCGGTCTCGGGGCACATCTCTTTCAGTCCTTGTCCGCAGCCTGCTGGAAGGCCTGGCCTTACCCAAGACCACGCAGGAGCCCCGCCCGGACAGCGTGGCTCCCCGCAGCCTGAGCGCCTACGAGCGGCAGATGCTCGCCCTACAGCACCGCATCCTTGCGCACGTGATGCCCGCGACCTACCAGGAGCTGAACGCGATCGACGAGAATGCCGCCCAAGTGGAGGGTGATCCCGAGCATCAGCGCGGGAAGGCCCGCATCCTGGAGAGCGGGTACGTGACGGAGTACGACGATGTCTTCGCCAGCGTCAACCCCGAGCTGTCCGCCGAAGACTGTCGGTTCGTGGTTGACGTGCTCAGCCTCTTTCAGTACGCCAACTGGCACATTCGTCGACTGCGCCAGGGGGGCACCGCGATCGACGAGGACCTCGAAGGGCGCCTGACCTTTAGCGGTTTCGACTTCAACGACAACCGCGAGAGCGCCCTGGCTGAGTACGCCCGCTTCTTGGTGACGCCGGCCCGCTGGGCCGAGCTCCTGGACCGCTTCTCCGCCGAGCACGAGCACGGCAACTCCCACATGCCGATGGCTAGCATCTACCAGCGCATGGTCGACAAGCACCACGCCATCATTAGCGCACGCTCGGGGTTTGGTCCGGAGCGTTACCGACTCGAGGTGGGCGATCTGCAAGCCATCGCCGACGCCGCCACCCACCCGGGCTCGCGCGGTGGTGGTTCCCGGAAGAGTGACCCTGCTGGGCGCTCGGCGCTTTCATCTCCGTCCCTCGAACGGTGACCCAGTGGATCCGCGCAACGCCGGCGACCTGAAGCTGCTCAACGACACCTACCGAGGACTGCCCGTTGAGGCAAACGTGGCCTTCCTCGACGAGTCCTACCGGCTGCGCAAAGACTGTCGCCCCGGCGAGCAACCGTTCTACGCAATCGCCGCCATCGTGCTGCCTGTGACCAGTCACCAAGCCGTCCGCGACAGCCTGCGCGACATTGCCGCTGGCACCTTCTGGCACACCGTCGACCTCCAGCAGAGTACCCAGGGTCGCGCCCAAATCGAGAAGATGACGGACTACCTGGCCAGCTACGCCGACCCGTGCGTGGTCGCTGTCCGGCATACCCCTCACGACGAGGAGGAAGCGGTCGGTATGCGAGCGACCAGCCTCACCGCGCTGCTCGCCGCTTTGGGTGGACTGGCCGCCGACCAGATCACAGCCGACCCGCACCGCATAGGCGCTCAGCCATCAATGCTCAAGCTCCCGGCGACCCACATGATGGTCCTGGAGAGGCAGCGCCGCCGTGAGGACACAGCCCGGGACCTGCACACAGTCACGGAGGCCCGCAGGAGGGGGCTGATCGGCCGTCACTATCCGGTGCGCCACGTCTCTCCAACCGTCGAGCACCTTCTCTGGCTACCCGACCTAGTCAGCCACATCTATCGTCGCTACATCACCCACGGCGAAGACCTCGTCACCCAACTAGACGCCCAGACCATCACCATCGACATGCCCGGAACAAAGAGCGACCCCCTGGGTGCCGCAGCATATATCCAGGGGGTAAGCCGACTGTTCCGTTAGGAAGGGCCGGTCTCTGCTCACTTACTAGTATCCCGCACCCCCCGCGTCAGCGCAACCTCCTGCGGCCGCCTAGCCTCGCATCAGATTTACTACCGCAGCAGGAACCCGTCCTGCCCCCGCCCCGCTGCGCAGGCCCGCTACCGGCTCTGCGCCCCCCGGCCCGCGGCACGGGCGGCCTGGGACTTGGTCTTGGTCCTGCGCGCCTTCGGTGCCCGCCCAGGATGGCCAGCGACCGCGTCCGTCGCCGGACGTCCCTGGGCCACATCAGCGCGCACCCGCGCGTCCACCGCGACGGGGTTCTCGATACCGTCGATGTCGTGAGCCAGCGCCTCACGGCGCTTAGCGCTGTCGTACGCGAGGCCCGCTTGGGCTCGCTGCTCGCGAGCCGTCTGCTCCTCGGTCTCCTCGCGGCCGCTGCCGACCTCTAGTGGGTCCTGGTCCCCTTCGGCGCCGGCCCGGCGTTCCCGTTCCAGCTCAGCGTAGGAGTCCAGAGCATCCGCTCCGGCCAGCAGCTCGACGGCCTCGGCCCGCTCAGCGCCGGCACGAGTCCGCTCCTCGCGGGCGTCCGCTTCGGCCCTCAGCTCGGTCAACCCCGCCGGACGCACGTCGAGGTCGACGCCATGGCGGGTCCGGGCCTGCTCCACGATCCGCTCGGCGGCTCGAGCCGCCAGAGGGTCGAGGTCTCGCCAGGCCATCGCCGTCGTGTAGGCCTCGGTCACGTCCTCGGCCGCGGCCGTGTCCCACCACCGATCGTGATGAACCGGGGCGAGCGCGGCTCGAGCCGCTTCACGCTCCGCCTGCAGCCGCGCAGCGCTCTCCCGCGCAGCCTGCTCGCTGCGGGCCTGCGCATCGCGAGACTCCTGCGCCAACCTGCGGGCCATCTGCTCACCCACCCGCGCCGCGGTCGACAGGGCGAGGTGGGTAACCCCCTGCAGAGCCTCGTCAATGCCGTCACTGTCGTGCGTGCTCATCCTCACCACTCCTTCATCTACCGGTTGATACCGGGATCGGGATCCCGCTTCGTCGACGTCGTCGCCGCCGTAGCCGGGCGCTGCGGCTCGATCCGGTTCGGGATCGGCGACCCCATCGGGGTTTGCGGACCTGCCTGGCCCTGGCGCGCGGTACGCACGGCCACGACCGCCTTCGTGGCCGCATGACCCACCGGGCCGGGATCGGGCAGCCGCGCCGAGACCGTCGCGAGCTCCCCCCGAATCGCCCGCTCGATCTCCGCTGCCCGCCGCGCGTCCTGGTCCGCCCGGTGCATGTCATGGACTGCCTTGGCCAAGTTCGCCAGCTGGCGCAGCATCGCCGCCTGGGCCACCGTCCCACGCCCGCCCTTCGACGCTGCGATAAGCAGCATCGCTGCCCCCGCGGCTGACGCCTTCGGCACCCGCTCCGGACGCACGGGGTGCCGGCGCAGCTCCGCCGTCTTCGCCAGCGCGTCCGCGGTCGCCGCCAACGGCCCGGGCGTGCCCTCGACGCGCGCCGACCATGCTGCGAACGCCCCCGACGTCTGACGGGCGACCCTCGCCCACGTATCCCGGTCCTCGATCGGGATCGACCGCAGCTGCTCCCGCAGCCGCTCCAAATCGGCACCGACCTCGCTCCACACCATCGGGTCCGGCTCGTGCACCTCGCGGCCTGGAGCGACGGGTCGACGGCCTCGACGAGCTGCGCCCCACTCGGCCGCCGCCGCGCTCGCCCCTTGCGGGGTGTCCGGCCACTCGGCGCGCAGACGCGGCAACGTCAGATCACGCGCCAGGTTGCCGCCGCCGTACCAAATCGGACGCTGGCCGGGCTCGGGCTTCGCCGCCACGCTGTAGCCGGTCACGACGTCGTGCGTGCCCTCGGCGTAGCGGGCGCGCACGAGCACACCTTGACGCCGCATCCGGCGCACGAACTCGGCCTCGTCGGCTGACGCGGTGGCGCACGCACGCACCGTCCGGGCGAGCGCCCACCGGGGCTGGTCGGCGGTGCGCTGGGCGGCTACCAGGCCGTCGCGTTCGTCCTTCGGCAGGCTCCACCAGGTGCGCGACTCGCTGCCCTGGCGGCGTGCTGCCTCGAACTTCCCACGGGCTCGACGGCGGGCGTCAGCCTCGATCTCGGCGGGGTGGTAGCCGCGACTCGCGCGGTCGCGCTGCGCGCTCTCCAAGCGCTGCAACCCGAACTCGGCCTCCAGCTCGCGGCACGCCTTCTGAGCCGCGCCGTAGTCCCCCCACACGTCCGCCTTGGTGCCGTCCTCGCGCACAAGGTTCACGACGAGGTGCACATGGTCGTTGCCCGCCTGGGAGACGCCGTGCCGCACGGCGACCCATCGCGTCGGCGCCTTCGTGCCCTCGTGGTCGTCGAGACCCATCTTGCGCACGAACGCCTCGCAGATCTCTCTCCACCGATCGTCGCTGAGTTGCCCCTCTTCCGCGCGCAACGACAGCGAGCAGTGCCACACATGGCCGCCCGCGACCTCGACGCCGAAGGCGCGTCGGGGGCGGTCCAGGTGTCGTGCAATCGCCAGGGCGTCGTTGCGACCAAGCTCGTTGTCATCGTGCCACGCCATCATCGCGGGGTCGCCCGCGACGAGGTGCGGCTCGGTGTGCTCATTGCGCTTGCCCGGACCCGTCAGGTAGACCATCAGACCGGCCATCCGGTCGCCCTTGGTGATGTTGGGGATCACGACGACAGCCTGTCCACCAGGGCGTCGATGCGCTCCGCGACGCGGCGCACGGCAGCCAGCACCTCGGGCGTCTGTGTGGGCATGTCGCCAGTCGAGTTCGCGGCCTTGGCGATCTGGTTCACGTTGTTGGCGATATTGGCGAGCAGACGGTGCACGCCGAACAACTCCGTGAGAAGCGCCGCGCGCGTCGTCGCGCTCTCAGCTGCCGCCTCACTGCCACCGGCAAGGGCCGAGTCGACGAGCAGCTTGGGCACGCTCACGCGGTATCGCAGAGCCAGGCGCAGCAACTGCGCCTCCTCCTCGGGGGTGACGCGCACGACGTGGCGGTGCTGGCGTCCACCCTCCACGCGGCGACGCCGCGACGGCTTGCGCTCGGCACCGACGCGCTCGACGTCATCGCTCATGAGCGTCTCACCTCCCTGCCAGCGCAGCGACCCGCCTCCTGCGGGATCGTCCACACCTCAGTGTAGCGGTGAAAGCCGATCCGGGCACCGGATCATATAGCTTGCTCCGTCCAGAGATCAGACCTGTTGGGCGAAGCAACGCGAAGGGCCGGCTCGTTCCAACGGCCGGGACGGGCACCGACACCGCGCATAGCCTGCCCACACGGTCACTCACCGATACGCTGAGAACATGGCAAAGTCACTCGACGTACAGACCACCGAAGCTAAGGCGCGGGAGCTCCTGGACAACCGCATCAGCTCCGTGCGCAAGCTCGTCGCCAGTCGTCAGGCACTGACCGACCTGCGCGAGCAGATTGCGGCCGCCGAGGACGACGATCTCAAGGCCTACCGCGACGCCCTCTCCGATGGCTGGTCGGCCGACGAACTTCGCCGCCTCGGACTCGACGAGCCCGACAAGAAGCGCCGCACCCGCCGCCGCCCACAAACACAGCGACAGTCCAGCCCGTCGGACGCCGCGTCTTATGCTGAAGGCGACCCTCAGTGAACGCAGCGCACCCATGCCCGCGGTGCTTCGTCGCCCGACCCATCAGCCCCGCCAAAGACCACGACTACCGTGATAGGGACGAGCACTGGCAGCACGTCCACGACGAGCTCCTTGCCCCGGCCATCGGCGCAGCCGGCTACGAGGTCGTCCCCCCTACTGCTGCCGGGTCAACCGTCATCCACGCAGCCATCATCGGCCACCTTCATGACTGCGAACTTGTTGTTGCGGACTTCTCCACCCTCAACCCAAACGTCCTCTTCGAGGCCGGCATCCGAACAGCCATCGGCAAGCCGCTCGTCATCGTCGCGGAGCACGGCACACGCCTCCCCTTCGACACCAACAGCGTCAACACCGTGTTCTACGACCCCGACCTCAACTCATGGGACCTCAGAGCCAAGATCGACGAGCTAAAGGCACACATCACGAAGACGGATACTGACAGTCGACTCCCGTTTCCTCGGGGCGCAAGTGTGCCGGCCTGTGCAGGGTCTTTCCCCAACGACACGCGCCTGATCAAGACAGAGGACTTTCGCTCATCGCCAGATCCGGTAAACGAGTGCCGACTCTCGTGGTTCGACTCGGCAGCGACCCGGTTGCCGCTGGGCCATTCGACGTGGGGAGGGCGACCCGTTCCGCAAGCCGAACCAGCTACGGACACGATGCGCATCAACACCCGTTACTACGCTTGCGAGGAAGCGGCCGTCCCGGTAGGTCCGTCCGGTGCTCGTCACCGGGACGGGGCCGGTATACGGCACCGACGGGGTTCGGTTCGTTCTACCGTCGAGAGAGGACTTTCTTGCCATCGTCTCGGAGCTCCCCGGCGGGTGAGACATGGCGGTAGAGAGTCTGCCGGGTGACGCCGAGCTCGGCACAGAGGTCCCCGACGTGGGTGTCGGGCTTGCCCATGGAGGCCATGGCGAGGCGAACCTTGGCGGGCGTCATCTTGAACGGCCGCCCACCGGTGCGACCGCGGGCACGGGCGGCGACCAGGCCGGCGGTGGTGCGTTCGGAGATCAGTTCGCGTTCGAACTCGGCCAGGGCGGCGAAGATGCCGAAGATGAGCTTGCCGGAGGCTGTGGTGGTGTCGATGGCCGCGCCCTGGCCGGTTAGGACCTTCAACCCGATCCCGTGCTCGGTGAGGTCGTGGACGATATTGACCAGGTGGCGCAGGTCCCGGCCGAGCCGATCCAGCTTCCACACCACCAGAGTGTCCCCATCGCGCAGCCCCTTCAGACACGCGGCCAGCTCGGGGCGGTCGTCCCTCTTCCCGGATGCCCGATCCTCATACACCCGTTCGGGACCGACGCCGGCGGCGATGAGGGCGTCGTGTTGCAGGTCGGTGGTCTGGGACCCGTCAGCTTTCGAGACCCGCATGTACCCGACAAGCATCGCGCTCTCCGTTCATCACGTATACGACCGTTTGCGTGACAGTCCGCAGCGGAACGGCTGCCCACGGCGTCTCTGTCACGTAACCCGTCACCTATTCTATGTCCTACGAAGGGTCCCCAACTCGCAAGATGTGACAGTCGTTGTCGGCCCGGCCGGCGTCTGGCGTGCACGCTGCTCTGCCAGCGTCCGTGGGAGGTGGTCGTCCGGGATGCCGAGGACGATCAGGTCATCGCGAATGCGTTGGAAGGTCACCTCGCTGCGAGTCAGGGCGGTGAGGGTTGCCAGCAGTTGCCGGGCCGGGGCGGGATCATGCTGGGCAAGGGCTACTGCCGTGCTGAGTGCGTCCTCGGCCTGCTGCCAGTAGTGACGATCTGGTGGGGTGCCGTCGGGTACGGGCCGGTGGGGCTCTGGAGTCAGCAGAGACGCGAGGGTGCCGTGGGCGGTGATCTCGCCGGTCTCGATGAGGTCAAGGGCGGCGGCAGCGGCTTCGAGGAGCATCTGCTGCTTGGGCCAGGGCAACGCTTCGTAGGGACGCCAGGGAGCGACCATGCCGGCGCGGACGGGGTGACCGGCCACGTGCCAGATGTGCCGGACGCTTCGGTGGGAGCGGGTGCGCAGCGCCGAGACGGGGGCGCAGAGCTCGTCGATGAGGGTGCGCAGCAGCCGACACCACACGCCCACGTGCACGGACCGGCGCGGCAAGGTCACCGTGCCGGTGCGCAGGGCCTGGTGGGTGCGTCGTCCATGGCGACGACCGCAGCCGGTGCCGCGCGGGCGCCGGTGTCCTGCTTCTCCCAGGCGACGAAGGCGCCAAGGCCGCCGAAGGCAGGGTCGAGGTGGCAGCCGTGGTGCGGGCAGCTGAGCGTGAGCGGCAGCTGGGAGATCAGGGTGAATCCGAAGGTGCCAGCCGCGGCGGTGCTCTGGCAGGTCGGGCAGGCCCGGCGCAGCGCCCCGTGCTTGGTGCTGGTCGGTAACCAGGCACGCCAGCCGGGCACCTGCCGCCGGGGTCGTTCCTTGGCGGTCAGGAGCACCGAGTTCTGGTGGACGTAGGTATCGAACGCCGCCCCGGGAACTGGCTCGGGGTCGAGGGTGTCCAGGAGCCAGGGCGCCTGCCCGGCGACCGTCATGTGGCGCAGCTGGTCCAGCGGGACGCCGGTGCGGGCGGCCAGCGTAGGAAGCACCCCTGCGGGTGGGGTTAGGTCCAAAGCGCTGGTGTGGTCTTCAGGAAGACCGAAGCCTCCCGGTGGGCCGAGGTTGTGCCGGATGAGCTCCTCAGCGCTGAAGCCGTAGACCTCGGCCAGCCGGCTGAGCCAGGACGTCAGCGCCTCGCCCTCACCTGGTGGTGGGTGCAGGGGCCAGCGGCCCGTCATGCCAGCTCGCGCTCGAACATTCGGCGCCGTTCGGTGGGGCCGACGTAGGGCGCCATGAGCAAGGTTCGTTGGTTGATCGCCTCCTCGCCGGACTCGATCGCTGCCACCGCGGCGTCGGTGAGCAGGTGGGTGAGTTCTCCGATGGTGTGACTATGTCAACTCGAAGTGGCCCCATGGTGACGGCTTGATCTGGCCCCGGCCGGTGGTGGTACGGGCGTGATGGCTTGTCACGCCCTCGGACTGGGGGGTGCCGTTCATCCTCGCGGCGGCCGGGATCGAACGCTTCGCACGCGTGTCGGGTTGGGTGCGCGACCGCCATCGCCTCGTCCAGTTCGTCGGGGGCGGGCTGCTCGTCGTCGTGGGCGTGCTGCTACCCACCGGTGTCTGGGAAGACCTCACCCGATGGCTCCAGGCCGAGCTCGTGTCGGGCTTCCAGGTGCCGATCTGAGGCATCTGGCGACCATGGCGGTCGGATCGCGACCAAGGCCGCGAGCAGCGTTCAGCTGCCGAGCGTCACCCAGTAGTCCCAGAACCGGACAGCGATGAGTGCGGCGATGACCACGAGCCATACCGTGATCACGCTGGGACTGTAGGACGCGACCTGCCGAAGGCGCGCCGGGAACGGAATCCGACCGGTTCTGACGTTCTGGGCGGTGGTCGTGACGAACGCGGTGATGGCCGCGACCCAGACGATCATGCAGTAGGGGCACAGGGCGCCGATGCGGTACAGGCTCTGGAGGATCAGCCAGTGCACGAACACGACCCCGAGGGTGGTGCCGGCCTGGATGCCCCACCAGAACCATCCCGGCAGTGCCGCCCGGGTGAGCAGGACCACGCCGATGGTCAGCAGGGCCGTGAACCCGGCGACGCCGAGGATGGGGTTGGGGAACCCGAACGCGGCGGCCTGGTCGGTGTTCATGACCGACCCGCAGGACAGCACCGGGTTGATGCTGCAGGAGGGCACGTAGGCCGGGTCCGTGAGCAGGGCGATCTTCTCGAGGAGCAGGACGAACGCGGCGACCAAGCCGACCACGCTGGCGAGCGTCAGGACCCAAGCCGTGCCCCGACCCACGATTCGGTCCTGCTGGGTCGTTGCTGGTGCGTCTGCTCGGCCTGGTGCCGGTTCAGCCATTGAGGGCGGCGTCGATCTGGTCGCGGAAGTCCTGGACCGAGGACGGCTGCAGCTTCTTGCCGTTGAGGAAGAACGTGGGGGTGCCTTCCACGCCGAGGTCGAGGCCGTCCTGCCGGTCCCGTTCCACCCGCTCCTGGGTGGCCTTGGCGGCGACGGCCTTGTCGTAGGCGGCCATGTCCAAACCGAGTTCTTGGGCGAACCCGCGGAACAGGGACGCCTTGGAGTCCTGCTGCTCACCCCACGTCTCCTGCGTGTCGTACATGCGCTTGTACATGTCCTCGAACTTGCCCTGCTGGGCAGCGGCCTCAACAGCCAGAGCGGAGTTGACTGCGTTGGCGTGGCTGGGGATCGGGAAGTAGCGCACGACGAAGTCGACCTTGCCGGCGTACGTGGTGCGCAGCTCCTCCACGACGGGGTAGGCCGCACGGCAGGACTCGCACTCGAAGTCGAGGAACTCGACCAGCGTCACCTTGCCCGTCCCTGCGGCTCCGAGCCGGTGGCTGTCGTCGCGCACCAGCTTGCCCGTCCCCGCCCCGGCTCCGGTGGCCGCACCGGCGGCGTCGGCGGGGTCGGCCTTCTTGGGTGACAGTGCCAGGGCTCCAGCGATGAAGGCCACGAGCAGGGCGACGACGGCGGCGGAGACGAGGGCGTTGCGTTTCACGGGTGTCACAGGGGTCAGCTCCAGGTAAGTCAGGAAGGGCAGGGGGCTCGTGGGGCGAACGGGTCGGGGGCCCGGTCAGGTTCCCCGGGGTGGGAGGAAGCCGCGTCAGCGGTGGGTGAGGAGTTCGGCGAGATCTTGCGGGACGGGCATCGGCTGGGTCAGCGGGACGGTGGCGCGGCCGGTGTTGCCCTCGGGGTAGCGCCCGAGCGCGGATCCGGGTGCGGCGACTAGCAGCCGCAGGACCTGCCCGGCGGCTTCGCGGCGGTCGTGCTCGCTCCACGCCAGAGCGAACATGACCGCGTGGGCGCGGGTGTGCGGCCAGGCCCAGGGTTGGGACAGGATGTGCGCCCGTTCCAGCGCCGCCCACCGTTGCCCGCTCGTGGTGGCCGTGCGGGCGTGGCGCAGCTCGGCGTCGAACGCCGCACGGATCTGGGCTGGCATGCGGCGGCTCACGAGTGGTCCTCGCGCCGGGCGAGGGTCACGGGGGTGGGTGCCGCCTGTCGGTCCGCTGCCTGGTCGACGCCGCTCGTCGAGGTGGTGCAGCAGTCATCCGCGGCGCATTGCGAGGCTGAGGTCGTGGTGTCGGTGTCAGCACCGGCCCCCATGGCAGAGAGCGCCGCCGGGGCGCAGCAGTCGTCACCCTGCCAGTTCTGCCAGCCCTCGCGGGCCGCGACGGCCGCGATGATCAGGGCAGCGAGCGGGTCGGCCCAGAACCAGCCGAGGGTGGCGTTGAGCACCAGGCCGACCAGCAGCACCGCGGACAGGTAGGTGCACAGCAGGGTCTGGGTGCCGTCGCCCTCGACAGCGGCCGAGCCAAGCTCGCGACCGGTGCGGCGCTGCCACACGCTGAGGAAGGGCATCACCGCCAGGGAGGCGAGGGCCAGGCCGATCCCGACGGGGCTGGAGTCAGGGCGGGCGCCGGTGATCAGGGCGTGCCCGGCCTCGACGGTGAGGTAGGCGGCCAGGGCGAAGAACGAGATGGCGATGAGGCGCTGCGCCGCGCGTTCCCGGCTCTCTGGCAGGCGGTGGCGGAACTGCCACAGGATCACCAGCCCGGAGGACACCTCGACCAGGGAGTCCAGGCCGAACCCGACCAGCGCGGAGGAGCCGGCGATATTCCCGGCGGTGATCGCGATGACGGCCTCGACGGTGTTGTAGGCAACGGAGGCAGCGGCGAGCAGCTGGGCGCGGCGCATCAGGGTCGCGCGCCGTTCGGGGGTGGTCAGGGCGGTCCATGTGGTCACCAGGTGACCTCCTTGCATCCGGTGTGGGTGTTGGGTTCGACCTGGAGGGTGGCGTGCTCGACGCCGAAGCTGGTGAGCATGACCGTTCGGGCGCTGTCCAGGACGGCGTGCGCGTCCGCGCCCTCACTGGTCATCAGGTGGGCGGTGGCCACGTTCATCCCCGAGGTGAGGGTCCACACGTGCAGGTCATGCACGTTGCTCACACCCGGGACGGCTGCCAAGGCGGCTTCGACGTCGTCCGGTGCCATGTCCGCGGGCGCGTGCTGCCCCAGGACCGTGAGGACCTCCCGGCCCAGGATGATCGCGCGGACGGCGACGAAGATGGCGATGGCCAAGGCGATGCCGGTGTCCCACCACGCGTTTCCGGTCGCGGCCACCATGACCCCGGCGACGATGACGCCAACAGAGCCGACGGTGTCGGCGACGACCTCGAGGTAGGCGCCCTTGACGTTCAGGCTGTCGCTGGCCCCGCCGCGCAACAGCAGCAGGGCGATGATGTTGACCACCAGGCCGATGCCGCCGACGATCAGCATCGGCCCCGAGGCGATCTCCGCCGTGGCGCCGATGCGCCCGATGGCCTCCACCGCGATGTAGACCGAGACCCCGAGCATCAACAGGACAGCCAGGCCGGAGGCGAACACCTCGGCACGGTAGGACCCGAACGTGCGACGACCGGTGCTGTCCGGGCGAGAGGCGATCCGGGTGGCCACCAACGCCGCACCGAGCGCGACCACGTCGGCGGCCATGTGCCCGGCATCGGAGAGCAGCGCCAATGACCCTGACAGCAGACCTGCCACCAGCTCGACGACGAAGTAGCCGGCGACGAGGATGAACGCCAACCGCAGCCGCCACCGATGCGCCCCGCCCGCGCTTCCGTGGCCGTGTCCGTCGCTCACCGGATCGCCTGGGCTGACGCGATGCCGGCTGCTTGGTCGTGGGCGATGTGCTCCCTGGTCAGGTCCAGCAGCATCCGCACGTGGGCGTCCGCGAGCCGGTAGAACACCAACCTGCCCTGCCGGCGACCGGTCACCACCGCGGAGGCGCGCAGCATCCGCAACGACTGCGACACCGTCGCCTCCTGCACACCGGTCGCGGCGGCCAGGTCGCACACGCACAGCTCACCGGCCTCGAGAAGCGCGAACAGCAACCGCGCCCGGGTCGGGTCGCCGAGGAGCTTGAACATGCTCGCCGCCCGCGCCAGCTCATCTGCCGGGAGCGTGGCATCCAGCACGAGCTGGACCTTCTCCGGGTGAACGCAGTGGACCGAACAGCCATCCAACCCAACAACCATGTCATCTGAGCGCATGATCAGATAATAGGGAATGAGCCGCCAGGGTCAAGTCCGCGAGGAGAAGCATCGAGCGATGCCCGCCCATAGAGCCGCACGGTCATACGACAACGTTGGCCCGGGCGTGGGCGAGCCGGTAGGAGTGGGTGCCGGTTTCGATGATGGTGCCGTTGTAGGTGAGCCGGTCCACGATCGCGGCGCACAGGCGGGGGTCGGTGAAGGTGTCGGTCCACCCGGAGAACGACTGGTTCGAGGCGATCGCGATGGAGTTCTTCTCTTCGCGTTCGGTGAGGACCTGGAAGAGAAGTTCGGCGCCGCGGCGGTCGAGTTCCATGTAGCCGAGCTCGTCGATCATGAGCAGGTCGACCCGGCCATAGCGGGCGATGGTCTTGGCGAGCTGTTTGTCGTCGGCGGCTTCGACGAGCTCGTTCACGAGCTTGGTGGCCAGTGTGTACCGAACCCGGTACCCCTGCTCGGCGGCCGCCGTCCCCAGGGCGATGAGCAAGTGGGACTTGCCGGTGCCGGAGTCCCCGATCAGGCACAGCGGGTCGCCTCGGCGGATCCAGTCGCCCTTGGCGAGTTCGTGCACGGTCGCGGGGTTGATCGCGGTGTTGGCGTCGAAGTCGAAGTCCCCGAGCCACTTGTCCCGCGGGAACCCGGCCGCCTTGACCCGGCGCACCGACGAGCGTCGGTCCCGGTCGTCGACCTCGGCCAGCAGCAGCTCGGCCAGGAAGCCTTGGTAGGTCAGCTGCTCCTTCTTCGCCACCGACAGGGCCTCGTCGACCAGGGCCCGGATCGTGGGTAACCGAAGTCGGCGGCAGGCCTGGTCGACCGCGGCGATCGCGGCCTCTTCGGTCATCCCACGCCGGCGGCGCAACGTTGGACTGACCGGGGTGGCCACCGGTGTCGGGCTCATCAGCTGGTGCTCGCTTTCACATCAGGGGTGGGAGGGGTGGTGGTGCGTCGTCGTGGGAGCAGTTCGTCGTAGGCGACCACGGACGGGATCGGCCGGGTATCGGGTGGGAGACCGGCGATCACTGCGGCAGGGTCGGTCAGGCGGCGTTGGGTCAGACTGACAACGCGTTGCTCGCGCGTATCGCCTCGAGCAACGTGATGACGGTCAGAGCTGGCCCCACCCGTCGCCGTGGTGGTGTCGGGGGTGTGTCGGCGGGCTTCGACCGCGACGACGTCCGCGGACACCGCGCCCACGGTCAGGGCGGCGGCGATCCCGGCGGTGACCTGCTCGGCTGTGAGGGAGCGGTGGAGCAGCAGGACGTCGACGAGCTCACGCGTGCCGTCAGCGTCGCCGTTGACCTTCCGGCTGGCCGCCCAGAACGCCTCATGCGCCGAGGTGAACACCCCTGCAGCGCGGGCTTGCGCCAGAGCAGTAGATCCGGGAAGGGCGCCGGGCTTGAACCGCAACACCTCTAGGTAGTGATCCAGGACGACCCGGCTGGTGCCCCGGGCCACGACCCGTGGGTGCATAGCCACCACGGTGCGGCCCTCGAACACGACCACCTCGGTCGCGCGCAGGCTGACGCGCACGCGGCGACCGATCAGGTGCGCCGGGACGGAGTACTTCACCATCCGCACACTGATCATCGAGGACCGGTCCACGCGAGGGTTCAGCACCAGTCCCGGTTCGAACACCTCCATCGGCAGCGGCCTGAGCAGGGGTTGTTCGGCGGTGAAGTCGTGCCCGATCGTGTTCAGGCGACCACTGATCCGCCGGTCCTCGTCGGCGGCCTCCCACGCCTTGATCTGCTCGTTCAGCTGGTCAAGCGAATCGACCTCAGGCATGGGGACCAGGTGGTTGCGGCGGAACCACCCGACCGCGCCCTCGACGCCGCCCTTCTCATGGGCGCCCTCGATGCCGGACTGGCAGTAGAACGCGTCAAAGCCGTAGTGCGACCGGAACAGCACCCACCGGTCGTTCTCGTTGCGGGCACGGCCCGGTCCGTGGATGACGGCCGTGACTGCGGAGGTGAGGTTGTCGTACTTGATGTGCTTCGTGGGGATCCCGCCGATCGCGTCGAACGCCTCAATATGCCCTTGGAGGAACGCTTCCTGCGCCTGGGTGGGGTACACACGGTGGATCGCCTTCCCGGAGTGGGAGAGCCACAGGACGAACATGTAGCACTTGGTCCTCACCCCGCCCAAGACGACCCAGACCTCACCGAAGTCGACCTCGGCCTCCCCACCCGGGCCGTGGTGTTGGGCGATGAACGCCTCAAGGCGGCGTCCGCCCTCGAGGTCGATCTGTGCCCGCCGGACCCGCACGTAGTCCCGCACGGTCGAGTACGACAGACCGGTCGCGGCCTGCTCGTCGACGAGGCGAGCGAGGATCCGGGTCGCGGTATGCCGTTGCTTCCTCGGCGCGTCCAGATCCGCGCGGAGCATGCCGTCGATGGCGTCCTTGAACGGGTCCAACCGCGGTGCCGACCGTGTCGGTGCCTTCCGTGGTGCCGGCTCCGCTGATGCCAGCGCGTGCCTTACGGTGCGCCGGTGCACCCCGTGACGGCGGGCCAGTTCGCGGATCGAGATCTCCTCGACCCGCGCGTCCCGACGTATCGCAGCGAACAACTCCACACGTGATCCCATCCCAACCCCGATCCCTCGAGTGCTCTGATTTGAGCAAGGCTGGGGTGGGGCCAGATCAAACCGTCACAACCACCCCGGCGAGTCGCCAGTGGGGCCAGATCAGGCCGTCACGATGGGGCCAGATCAACCTGTCACAGTCAATGGTGCCCTCACTGCGGGAGACCAGGTAGCGGGCCATGTCCTCAGTGGCGATCGTCGAGGGGCGGCGTAGCGGGAAGGCCGCAGCGAAGCTGGCCAACAGCGTGCGGGTCTCCTCGTTCGATTCCCAGCGGGGCAGGGTGAACGGCTCGAAGCGGTTCTCCAGCTGATCATCGGAGCGGATCGCCAGATAGGCCTCGCGGGTCCCGACCCCCACGAGCGGGATGCGCAGCTCGTTGCCCAAGAACCGGATGAGGTTGAGGAACTCGCGCCGAGTCTCACCGCGCCCAGCCAGGAGGTTATGCAGTTCGTCGATGACCAGGACCCGCACCCCGACCGCGCGCAGGAGCGCCAAGGTGACCTGCTCCAGCTCGGCCAGCCGCTGGCGCGGACGTAGCGGTGCTCCCATCGCGGCCAGCAGCGCGACGTAGAAGCGGATCACCGAGGGCTCTGAAGGCATCTGCACCGCGAGCACCGGCATCTGCTCACGATCGGCGTGGGACGTGGCCGGGTGGAGGCGGCGGAACTTCTCGATGATCATCGACTTACCGTTGTTCGTCGGGCCGATCAGCAACAGGTTGGGCATGCGCTGGTTGCCGGGCCACGCGTACAGCGTCTCCAGTCGCTCCAGCGCCGCGGTGGCGCGGGAGTAGCCGATCCACCGGTCGGCGCGCACGTGCCGCAGCCGCTCATCCGCCGGCAGCCGGGCCACGGCCCGGGCACTGGCGTGCAGATGACCAAGGTCGCCATCCGCGACGTCCTCGACTGTCCGGTCCTGGCTCACCACTGCTCGATCACCTCGAACGGCGCCACGGACCCCGCATCAGTGGCACTGGCCCTGCCGGCGTCACCAGCCGGGATGTCCTCGGGCGGGACCGCCACGGCGGGCTTGTCCCGTGGGCCTGCGGCACCCGCTTTGCTGCGGCGTTCAGCGTCTCGGCGGGCCTTGCGTGTGGTCGATTTGGCGGTGTCGGCAATGGTGCGCATCTGTTCGACCATCCGGAACAGCGCCTCCTCATCGACCTGCGCCCGGCCCTCTGCCCGGAGCCGTTCCACCGCGGCGCGGTGCTCCCACACACTCACCGCCGGATGGGATTGCGTGCGGTAGGGAACCGTCAGGTAGGACCCGCCCTCGGGGTCGAGCACCCAGATACGGCTGATGTCGCGCGGATCGCGGCGGATCACGAACCGGTCCAGCTGACCGCGGCGGGCGATCCACGGCTTGAGCGCGTCGCTGAAATAGCGCACGTGGTCGATGACGAACCCGGTGCGCGTCAGCGTCCTGCGGATCACCGGCAGGAAGTCCACCAAGAAGGCGGTCTCGTTGGCCACCGTCACCGCAGGCGTCTGGGCCGTGCCAGCGGCCCAGCGGGCCTGTGGCGTCTGCGCGATCGTGCCGTGGATCTTGCCGTGGTAGCTCGCCACCGCGAGGGCCAGCCACTTCTCCAGCTCCGCGACCGTCAAGGCGGCCTTGGCCTCGGAGTCGTAGCTGCCGCGCTGGGCTGGGTTGGAGAACGTCGTGCCGGGCAGCTCGTGGACCATCTCCATCAGCGTGCCGATGACCCGCTCGATGATGCCGCCGTAGTGCGGGCGTCCAGGTGGCCGGTAGCGCAGCGTGATCCCGTGTTGCTCACAGCCCCGCCGCAGGGCCTCGCTCTTGAACTCCGCCGCGTTGTCCAAGTACAACTCGCCGGGCTTGCCCGCCATCGGCCAGCCCGCCTCGATGTCCAGGTGCTCCAGCCATGCCCGCTTGTCGGTGACCATGTGCGCCAGGCACAACCCCACCGACAGCGCCGAGGGTGCCTCCAGGGTGATTACCAGGCCCACGATGCACCGGGAGAAGACGTCGATCGCGACCGTCACGTACGGCCGCCCGATCGGCAAACGGTGGTGCTCATCGACCACGATCAGGTCCACCACGGTGTGATCGATCTGTACCTGCTCCAGCACCCCGGACACCGGTGGCACCTGCCCACCGGCCGACTCCAGCGCTCAGGCCGCGCCTGCTCCCCGACGCGCTGTTGTCTCGGCGTGTGGGTCAAGGACCGCGATGCGGCGCGTAATCGCGCCGAGTGAAGGCACTGGCAGGCCGCGGGTGCGGCACACCCGCGTGATCTCGCGGTGCACCGCGGCGGTCGTCTTGCGCTGCCGTGTCAGGTAGTGCTTGCGCAGGACCTCCCGAATGACCGCCTCGACCTCGGCCGACAGCCGCTGACCGCCGCGGCCACCGCTGGAGCGACCCGGGAGCAGATCGGAGACCACACCTTGTCCCTCGCGCCACCGACGCAGCAAGACATAGACCTGCCTACGCGAGATGCCCAGCTGCTCGACGGCCGCCTCCATTGCCTCCGCACCGGCCGTCCCGGCCTCGGCCAGCGGGCCGATCACCTCCGCCCGGCGCACCGCCAGCGCCCACACCTCTTCGGGGACGGTCAGTAGACCAAGCTCAGGAACTCGGTCCTCATCGACCGTTTCGTCGTGCACAGCACTATGGAATAACAAGCCGATCGTGCACACGGGTACGGACACGCCGGGCGATCAAACTTCTGTGCACACTGCCTCGAACGTGCAGGTCACCTGTGCAGACGACTTCGGACATTCACACCCGAACAATCACCGCTAGTCCCTTCCCAAAAACGGTCGTTTTCGGCGCGGTTGACACGCCGTCGGGGCGGCTCGGAATCGAGGGCCGCTATCACAGGCTGCTGGAGGAGGTGTTTCAGTGGGCCGGGGTTTCGAATCAGGACGGTGCGTGTTATTGGTGCTGGACAAGCACGAGCCCGTCTCAGGAGCGTCCTGGTGCGTCAGGTCTTGCGGATGATGTTGGTGAAGCCGGCGATGAAGAGGGTGATGAAGGCCCAGGTGATGAGACCGAGGGTCCAGCCCCCAAATTGGATGATGGTTCCTGGCCAGGTGTCGAGGACGGGTCGGCAGGTGTCGCGGGCGCCGGTGCGGACGAGGGGGAGGAAGCCGTCGAGGGCGTAGCTGATGCGTTCTGCGGCGCCGCATGGTCCGCCGCCACCCGCGGTGGTGTGAGCGAGTCCGCCCTGGCCGCCGAGGGTGAGGGCAAGGAGTATGGCAAGGAAGGTGGCGCCGCTGGCCCAGATGAGGGCTCGCCAGGGCTGGTAGCCGTATTTCAATGTCAGGCCGGTGAACCGGGCCCACGCGCGTGAGCCGCGGGTCAGGCCGCCGGCGGCGATCTGGTGTTCACGCTGAGTGATCAGGACGGTGCGCGTTTCCTCGTCGTGGCCCGCCGCCCTAGTCGCGGCGGCGAGGTGTTGGTAGGGCTGTGCTCGGTACCCGGTCGTACCCTTGCGCAGCAGCCCCAGCCAGTGCCGTGAGTGCAGGGGAAGGCCCGCTGGGCCGGTCGGCGTGTTGGTATAGGTGAGATCTTCAACAGCCCACAATTGACGACGCTCGGGATCGATCGCAGCGTTGATGAGGTCGAGGTCCAGGACCAGGTTTCCGCGGATGGTGGCACCGATAAATCGCACCGTGCCCTTGGCCACTCCGTCAGCTCCCTTCTCCTCGCTCTCAGTGCCCTTGATGTCACCTTCCGCGGGGATGCCGGGCGGGGAGGTGAGAGTGGCGCCGTCCAGTCGTAGGCCACGATCGGTGGTGATGCGGGGGGCCGACAAGGCAGGCCCACTTACACTCTCTACGCTTGTGCCAGCCAGGGAGAGCATGCCGCCGATGTGAGCGCCGGCCAGCCGGACCGCGCCCTGGGGCCCGGAGCCGGTGATGTGGCACTTGTCGAGCAGCATGTTTGCCCCCGTGACCAGGCTGGGCGCGTTCAGGCCCGGGCCGGCCACCCCATCCTCAGTTGAGACCGGGGCGGTGTGCTCGATCTGGGCGCCAGTCAGGACGAGGCGGCCACCGATGCGGGCATGCGCCAGTTGGATCACGCCCCACTTCCCGCTCCCTCGAGCCGTCAAGATTTGCCCGGTCTCCGAGTCGCTGGCGATCAGGTCCTCAACGACTCGCATTGCGCTTAATTGCAGGGCGGGCCCGGAATCGTTGGTCAGGTCCGCGGCGGTCAT